>CAZOVB010000041.1:0-40338 GCA_964583095.1 uncultured Planctomycetaceae bacterium | reverse complement strand
GAATCCAGCGTGGACTACTACGACGACTATCCCGGCTTCCTGCCCCCCACGATCCAGAACGCCTTCGAATTCGGCCGGCCCGGCTACTACAGCTTCCTCTACCAGGCCACGCCTGGAGACATCCACCAGCACGTGGATGGCCTGAAGGTCCAGGCGGGGCTGGATTTCCTCCGGCGCGACCACGAAAAGCCCTTCTGCCTCTATCTGCCCCTTTGCACGCCGCACTGCCCCTACACCGCTCCGCAGCCTTACCACGACATGTACGATCCGGCCCAGATGCCCCCGCGCCGCCCGGCCGAGCTGGAGGGCAAGCCCTCCTTCCACCGTCGCATCCGCCAGACACGCGAGCTGGACAAGGTGCCCGAGGAAGTTTTCGACAAGATCAACAGCGTCTTTGCAGGGACGATCACCATGATCGACCAGATGCTCGGGTGGGTGCTGGATACGCTCGAGCAGACCGGCCTGGCCGAGAATACGACCGTGATCGTCTTCAGCGACCACGGGGACTGGCCCGGCGAGTACGGGCTGGTGGAAAAGTGGTCCTCCGCCCTGGACGACTGCCTTGTCCGCGTTCCGCTGGTGATCCGAAGCCCCGGCGGCACGCCCGGACACGTGGTGTCCGAGCCGGTGGAGATTTTCGACCAGATGGCCACCGTCCTGGATCTTGCCGGCATCGAGGCCCGACACGACCATTTCGCCCGGTCGCTGGTACCCCAGATCCACGGCGAGGCGGGCGATCCGGACCGGGCTGCCTTCGCCGAGGGCGGATACGACCTGCGCGAGCCGCTGGCCTTTGAATCCAACCCCCAGCTTGGCAACTGGCAGGGCGATCCCAGGGGAATCTACTATCCCAAGCTCAAACTCACCCACGACGAGCCGGAAACCTGCCCCCGCACCACGATGATCCGAACCGCGACACACAAACTCATCCGCAGACCCGCCACAGGCGAGCACGAACTCTACGACCTGGTGGAAGATCCGCGGGAACTGACCAACCTCTACGGCCGGGGCGAAACGGCCGATATCCAGAACCAGCTCGAGACACGCATGCTCGACTGGTACGTCCAGACTTCCGACGTAGTGCCCCACGAGACCGACCCGCGCGGCATGCCCGAACATTCCAAGTACTGGCGACGCCTGACGATCTAAGCTTCGAAAGTTTCCCATGCAAGACAACCGCCTGGAATCCCGCATTCAAGAACTTCTCTCCGATATGACCCTGACCGAGAAGTGCTCCCTGCTGGCAGGGGCGAGCTCGGGAACCACCTGCGCCCTGGAGCGCCTGGGTATCCCTTCGATCGCCCTGACCGACAGCCCGCACGGGGTACGTCTCTCCTCGGGCGACCTGAGCAACGAAGAGGGGCAGCTCTGCACGACCTTTGCCACCGGCTCGGCCGGCGGGGCCACGTGGGATATCGATCTGATCGAAGAGGTAGGCCGCGCCCTGGCAGAAGAGGCCCGCGGCAAGGGAGGCCAGGTTGTCCTTGGCCCGACGATGAATATCATTCGCACGCCGCTGGGAGGCAGGTCCTTCGAGTCGTTCTCCGAAGACCCCTGTCACCTGGGCCTGATGGCCTGCGCGTATGTCCGCGGGCTCCAGTCGCTCAATGTCGGGGCCTGCCCCAAGCACTTCTGCTGCAACAACCAGGAGCAGGAACGCTTCCGCAACAACTCCGTCGTGGACGACCGGACGCTTCGGGAGATCTACCTGGCCGGCTTCGAGAGGCTCTTTACCCGCGAGAGGCCCTGGTCGACCATGTGCGCCTACAACCGTGTCAACGGGGAGTACATGGCCCAGAACCGGACCATCCTGCGCGAGATCCTCAAGGACGAATGGGGCTTTGACGGTGTGGTGGTCTCCGACTGGGGCGCCTGCCATGCCACCTCCGAAAGCATCGGGGGCGGCCTGGACCTGGAGATGCCCGGGCCCGGCTTCTACTACGATATGGCCCTGCTGGCCGACCAGGTCGAGAACGGCCGGCTCGAGCAGAAATGGGTCGACGACGCCGCGGCCAGAATCCTCCGCCTGGTCCTTCGCACGACCCACCACGAAGACCGCAAGGACTACCGGAGCACCGTCAACAGCGACGCCCACCACGAACTGGCTCGCCGACAGGCCCAGGAGGCCATCGTCCTGCTCAAAAACGACAGCGACGTTTTGCCCCTCGAGCCCGATCGCATCCGCACCCTGGCCGTGCTGGGACCCAATGCCCATCCGACCTTCCATTCCGGCGGAGGCAGCAGTTGCGCCAAGCCGCCCTATGTCGTCTCGGTCCTTCAGGGCCTGACAGAGCAGATGCCCGAGGCGACGGAAATCCTCCACCAGCCAGGCTGCGACAACTATACGTACATGAGGCCTCCCCTGCCGGCAGACTGGGTCCGCAGCGAGGGCGAGAAAGGCTTCAAGGCGGAGTACTTCGGAAACTCCCACCTCCAGGGCCGGCCTTTCAGGACCGAACACATCGAGGCGGTCAACTGCTGGTGGTGCCGCTCGCGTCCGCCCATGGACGGGCCCTACAGTGTCCGTTTCAGCGCAACGCTCCGCGTGGAGACCGGCGGCGAATACTACTTCGGTATCGACCACACCTGCAACGTCCGCCTGACCCTGGACGAACAGTGCGTACTGGACGACGCGGTGAAAATCCAGTCCCCCGAGGGGTACAACTCCGTGGTCTCGGCCCGGGTCAGCCTCGAGGCGGGCAAGGACTACACCCTTGTCCTGGAGCTTCGCAATCCCACCGTCCAGATGTACCCGCACTGCAAACTGATGGCCTCCCGCATCCCCACCGAGGCCCAGCGGGAAGAAGGCATCCAGGCGGCCGTCGAAGCCGCCGCCAAGGCCGACGCAGCCGTCCTCGTCGTCGGAGGCATCCAGGACGTCTATGAATCCGAAGGAAAGGACCGGCAAAGCCTCCTGCTGCCCGGAGCCCAGAACGAACTGATCCAGCGCGTCGCCCAGGCCAACCCCAACACCGTGGTGGTGATCAATACCGGATCGGCCGTGGCCATGCCCTGGATCGACCAGGTCCCCGCGATTTGCCAGGGCTGGTACGGCGGGCTGGAAGTTGGCCGAGCCGTCGCCCGCGTCCTGACCGGCAAGGTCAATCCCTCCGGCAAGCTGCCGATGACCTTTCCAAAGCGAATTGAAGATACCCCCGCTTACGGCCTGGTCCCCGGGGGGCGCGATGTGCATTACGGCGAGGGCATCTTCGTGGGCTATCGTTGGTACGACCTGCGGGAGATCGAGCCGTTGTTCCCCTTCGGCCACGGGCTCAGCTACACCCGCTTCGAGTACTCCGACCTTCAGCATCCCCAGGTGCTGCGGATCGGGGAGGATTTCGACGTCTCGCTGACCGTCACCAACACCGGCTCTCTTGCCGGGGCCGAGGTCGTGCAGTTGTATCTCTCGGACCTGGAATGCCGCATCGCCCGCCCGGTGCGGGAGCTCAAGGGCTTTGCCAAGCTCTTCCTGGAACCGGGCCGGTCACAACGCGTGCAGTTCACCCTCAGCCGGCGCGACCTGGCCTACTGGGACAGCGACCTCCAGCAGTGGCGCGTGGATCCGGGCAACGTCCAGATCGCCCTGGCCGCCTCCAGCCGCGACATCCGGCTGGCCTCGACCATGCAGATCCGCTGAGAAGACCCCGCGGGAGAAGGAGCTTGCCCACCGGTGCCCCCGCGTGGGAGCCGCTGCGCAGGCTCCCACCCTACTTTCGAATCCGCCTCACGCGATTTGTAGGGTGGGACACTGCGAGAAGGACAGCGTCCTTCGAGCGTTTCCCACGCGCCTGCCGACATCGGCCGCATGCAAGCCCCGGGTTATCCGCGTGGGGCCCCTGCCTGCTAGGGCTTGGATGGCTGAGAAACCTGCTGCTTCCGGTAGGCCGAGGGGCTCATGCCCGTCCGGGCGCGGAACTGCTTGCTGAAGGCGAAGGCGTCGCAGTAGCCCAGCCTCTGGGCGATTTCCTTGATGGCGATGTTGCTCAGACGCAGCATCTCGCAGGCCGCATCGATGCGGGCACTGATGATGAACTGCCCCGGCTTGGTGCCCCGGACCTCCTCAAAGACCCGGGCGAAGTGCCCCACGCTCAGCGCCAGTCTCCCGGCCATCTCTTCCAGCGACCAGGTCTTGCCGGGGTTCATGCGGATTTCGCGGCAGAGCTGATGGAGCTTCTTGGCCCGCGCTCCGGATTTTCCCGAGGCCGGCTTGGAATCATGATCTTGAAGGTAGAGTTCCTGAAGCAGGGCAGCCATCCATCGTTTGGAGAATCCGTGCCGCTGGGCGTAGAAGTTATGCGTCGCCCGCTGCATGAGCTGGTCCCAGAAGCCCAATGACCGTATGCGGCGATGCACCGGGGGCGTCCTCTCGGGAGGCTGATCGTAAACGAAGTGGATCCACTCCAGGATCGCCAGAGAATGTTCCTGTTTGACCTCGAACCAGTTGGTCTCGAGCGTCATGTCCATCAGGACCACGTCGCCGGCGGAGATCTCGAATCGCTCGCGTCCCACCTGCATGGTCGCGCCGCCCTCCAGAAGGGTCCAGAGAATGTACCCGGACCAGTTGAGCAGCGGATCGACATGCGTCCAGCGCCACGGAGCCTCGAAACGCTGCAACGCTGCGTGCTGCACCTCTACCGAAAAGCGGGAATCTTCCATGGCCTGATCCTAGCAACTGATCGAAACGATTAACACCACGGCCTTGGCTATTCCTGCGAAACTGCGAAACCACCCGCGGAAAAACCGGTTACAGATCAGAGAGACCGGCCCTGCTGTCATCTTCCAGTTACCGTTTCTGCCAAGGAGATTCTCGATGAAACGCACGTGTGCCGCCCTTCTGGGCGCTCTGATCCTGTTGACCATGTCTGGGACGACCCTCTTTGGCCAGGAGTTCTCCTGGCAGAAGCCTCACGCAAAGGTTCTGCCCCAGGGAGATCTGCAATGGGACCCGAAGCCTCACACGTTCGCGCCCAAAGGCAAAGCAGTCCATATCGACTACGAGAACGGCAAAGACTCCGCCGACGGGACCCGGCAGGACCCCTGGAAACATCATCCCTGGGATCCTGCAGCGACGGACAAGGCCGCCGGGGGCCAGGCCGATACGTATGTCTTCAAGGGCGGCGTGATCTATCGTGGACAACTGGAGGTACCCGCCGGCGCCTCGGCCTTGCTGACCAGCGATCCGTCCTGGGGCAAGGGCCCGGCCCGCATTTACGCCTCCCGGCAGGTTAGGGACTGGAAGAAGCAATCGCATCCCAAGATGCCCGCGGGCCAGACGGTCTACGCCGCCAGGCTCGACTACCTGCCCCGCAACGTCTGGATGGTGGATGCAGAGGACCGCGTGAGCCGTCTCAAGCTCGCCCGCACGCCCAACTGGGAGCCGGAAGACCCCGACAACGTCTATAGTCAGTGGTGGAGTTGGGATCAGCCCCAGTTCTGGCTTCAGTTTCAGGGCAAGAACCCCAACCTCATGGAGGTTGACGGCAAGAAGTGGCATCTGGGGATCGACACAGACAAACTCGGCGACATCGGCCAAGACGCGGTGGGCGGCTACGTCTGGACCGAATGGGGCATTCCCACGATCAACACCGCCTACCCGGCCAGAATCCGGGCCTACAACGCCCAGAAGAAGGGCATCGCCTTTGGAGGCCCGTGGTTCGACGGCCCCGGGGGGATGATCTTCGCCGGCCACCGCTACTACCTGGAAGATCGTCCCCAGTGGCTCGACCAGGCCGGTGAGTTCTGGTTCGACCGCCAAGGCCAGGGCGGGACGCTCTATGTCCGTCTGCCCGAAGACCGCGACCCAGCCGAGGTGACGATCGAAGCGGCCAGGCGAATTCGGGTAATCAACGCCACGGATGTCGGGGAGTTGATCGTCTCGGGCCTGGAGTTCCGCTTCACCAACGTTCTCTGGGACCTGGACACGGTGCAATTCGTCACGCCGGAAGTCCATGTGGGTGCAATCCGGCTGCGCGGCAGCGCGAAGAGCCTGGAAGTGCGCAACTGCGCGTTCAGGCACGTGCACATGGGTCTCCGGGCCGAAGCCAACGCGGGCAAGACCATCGACCGCGTCGTTTTCAATGACAACCAGGTGGAATTCGCCGACCAGGGCGGGTGCCTGATCTCCAACAAGAGCAGGATGGTCGAAGAGCTCGGCCTGGTCCTCGATGCCCGGGTCATGCGTAACCGGATCCACCACGTCGGTTTCCGCAACGCCCGGGGCCGATATTCCTCCGGACTTCAGGTCGAGTGCGCCAACACGGCCGAGATCGCCGGCAACGTGGTCACGCGAACCGCTGAGCAGGGCATCGAGGTCTATGGGGGCAAGCGCAGTGGAGAGACGCACGATGCCCCACTGAGCCGCTGGTGCATCCATCACAACAAAGTGGTCGATTCCCTTCTGGCCGGCAGCGACTGGGGCGGAATCGAAACCTGGCAGGGAGGCCCCTTCTACGTCTACAGCAACATCTCGGCCAATCCCGGCGGGATCATGAACTGGCAGTACAAGCCGGACAAGAAGTCGGGCACGCCGCGGTTCGGCTTCGCCTTCTACACCGACGGGGCCTCGAAGAACTACCACTTCAACAACCTGGCCGTGGGCAAAAACAATCAGCCGGGCAGCCTCTACGCCAACAACGCAGCCTTCCAGTCGCTGATCGGCTTTGCCAACGCCAAGTTCAACAACACCATCTACAAGTTCGTCAACGGTACCAAGCGCCAGGGCACGGGCGGGTCGCGAATCCATCGCTACCTGGGCAACGTCTTCCAGGACATCTCGGAGACCGTCTTCGTCCACGGCTCGGGCAAGGGGGACGTCCAGGCGGCCCACTTCAACAATGTAGAGAGCTACGACTACCGCGCGATGGCCTATGCGGAGAATTTCATGACCCGCCCCGGCCAGAGCGTCGGCGCAATCAGCCAGACCGGCAAGCAGTACGACAGCGTCGAGGCCATGGCCGAAGCGTTGAAGAACTACGGCGCATCGGCCTGGACGGTCGGCAAGATCGTTCCCGACCCGCTTCGCGACGCGGCCGGGGGGGACTACCGCCTGTCCGACTCGAGTGCAGCCATCGACTCGGGCGTGACGTTCTTCGTCCCCTGGGCCCTGAGCCGCGTGGTGGGCGAGTGGCACTTCATTCGCAACAACGATGACCCATCCGTCGTGATCGACGAACACTGGTACATGACCGAAGCGTACGTGGATCGCTCGATGTATCAGACCGCCCCGCGGTATCCGCTTGTGGGCAACGGGATCGAGGCGGACAGCTTCGTGACCGGCGCGTTGGAAGACTGGGCTCCCGGTGCGGTTCGTCTCAACGGGAAGGACCAGTATTTTTCCCTCTCGCAGGAGACGCTGGCCAAGCCCTACACGGTGCAGCTTGGCAAGGGGTCGGCCAAGCTCAAGGACAAGGTGAAAACCTTCGCCGGAACCGACAAGAAGACCGTCGACATGCAGGCCAACAACTTCCTGCTGGAAATGTACTTCCAGACAGAAGAAGGACATACCAGCGGGGGGCTGATCAGCAAGGCCGATGATCAGGCCGGCTACGAACTGGCCATCGACGCCCTGGGCCGTGTGACCCTGCGTCTGGAAACCCCCGAGGGCCGACATGCCCTCACCGCCCAGAAGGTCAACGACGGCAAATGGCATCACGTGATAGCCCAGGTCGACCGGGCCAACCGGAAGACGACAATCTACGTTGACGGCAGGGAATCGTCGGCCAATCAGATCGCCCTATCCACCGAGGCCTCGGCGGCAAACTCCGGCGACTTCGTCGTGGGCAGAAGCCGTGAGGGCAAGTTCCTGGCCGGGAAGATCGACTTCCTCCGCGTGAGTCGCGGAACGCTGGCCGATGCTCGAACAACCATCCAGGAGCTTTATACGTGGCAGTTCCACGGGCCGCAACTGAAGGACTTCAGCGGGCAGGATTCCAAAGGCCCCAAGCGCGACGCCGGGGCCATCGAGACCCGATAGACTCGCGGCGCAACAGAAAAGAGCAACGGATGCCGGCAGGGTGGCATCCGTTGCTCTTTTTCATGGGTCGCAGCTCAAGAGACAGGCTCAGTTTGCCGCGCAGGGGTCTCGCAGGTTGGCGAACCAGATGTGGGCGGCGTGGCCGGGGGGGTAATGCTCGATGGCGGCCATCTGAGCCTTGCGCTGCTCGAGGAGTTTCTTGTAGCGATCGGTCTTGCGGAACTCGCTGGGCTCGGCCGGGAAGGGCCTGGGCAGCGTGTCGGTGATCTTCTTGAGCTCGGCCTTGAGGTCTGCCACCACGTCCGCCCGGGCCGGGTCGTCGATCAGGTTGTACTCCTCGTCCGGATCGGTCTGGAGGTCGTAAAGCTGGTCGGCCTCAAAGTACCCGGGCTTGAAGGGGGCGTTGAGATTGTCGAAGGCCACCCCGATGCCCAACTCCACCTCGCGCTGGTCGGGGTCCTTCTGGAGTTCCTCGATCGCCCAGGAGGGATAGCGCGTCGCGATGTACTGCCATCGGCCCTTGATAATCGACCGCGACCAGCCCATCTCGTGATAGGCGGCCTCGCGGGGCCAGGGGGCCTGGCCCTTCAGGGCCGGCAGAACGCTCACCCCATCGAGCGTGTGATCTTCGGGCATGGCTGCCTCGCAGGCATCGGCCAGGGTGGGCACGACGTCGGCCCAGGAGAAGATATCGGAGATTTCCTGCCCACCCTCGAAGCCCGCGGGCCACTGAATGACAAAGGGCAGGTGCTGGCCCTGGACGTGGCAGGAACCCTTGCCGGGGATGCCGTGGTCGGCGGTGTAGATGACGATGGTATTTTCCAGGGCGCCCATCTGCTGGAGCTTGCTCAGGACGGCTCCGACCTGGTCGTCGATCATGATCATCCCGGCGTTGACACCGGCGATGGGCCCTTCGGTCTGGAGGCCCGAGGCCCTGAGACGCTCGAGCACGGTATCATCGGCCGGGTGCGAAGAAGGCGCCTCATCGAGCTTTCCGCCCCAGGTGTACCGGTGGTCCATGTTGAGGGACTTGAGGCAGTCGGGGCTGTGCGGAACGCTGTTGGCCAGATGCAGGTAGAAGGGCCTGTCGTCGCCCGAGGCAGAATCGAGGAAGTCCAGCGCCCCGTCGGTCATCCAGGCGATGTTGTGGGCGCGCAGCTTCGGATGGACACCGCCGATGTTGCCCCACTGCACGCGGTCGACGTGCTCGAAGCCCGCCGTCTGCTTGACCACCTCCTGGGCGATTGCCTGTCGCCGGCGAATCTCCGCGTCGACCTCCGGATCGTCCGGGTCGCCCTTGGGCATGATCGGCTCGTCCTCGCCCATGAATTCCGTATCGAATCGGCTGTGCCACTTGCCCACGTGCCCGGTGTTGTAGCCGGAGGACCGAAGGGTCTTGGCCAGCGTCGGCGTCTCGGGATAGAGCATACCGTTCTGGCTGATCAGGTACGGTTCGTCCTCGGGGACGTCCTGGTAGGCCCACGGGCTCCTGCCGGTGAACTGGCCGGTAAACAGCGTCCAGCGGGATGGGCAGCACAGCGAGGCGCAGCAGTAGCCGCGATCCATCCGCGCGCCGTTTCGGGCGATCCGGTCGATGTTGGGCGTGGGCGTAGGCCCCCCGTAGCAACTGTGATAATTCGGCGTGACGTCATCTGCCACGATGACAACGATGTTAGGCTTGGCCGGCATCGATACTCCTTCCGTGATTCTGACGGGTTGAACGGTCGCAACCTACCGACGCCCTGTGACGCCGGCTGGAAGAAGCGATTGTATCGAATCTCAGACCGGGCCGAAAGATCCCGCTCCGACCGCTCGCTCGGGAAGTTTGGTGCGTTCGTGAAATCTCCCGGCAAAGGTGCTAGGATTCCAACGGCTCGGCAATGGACCGGGCATCCTGATATCCCTGGAGGAAAGCTGTATGCGTAACCTGCTGGTACTCTCGATCGCAACCGCGCTGCTCTGTTTGGCAGGCTGCGGTACCCGTCGATTCACCGATACGCCCCGAACCGCCAGCGAGCAGTTGCTGGTCTCGGCAGCGGTCGATCAGGCCTGTGCCCAACTGAAATACGACCCACTCACGGGCAAGGAGGTCTTTTTGGATGATCAATTCGTCGATCGGGTGGACAAGTCATTCCTGGTCGCAACAATCCGCATGCGCGGCATGGAAAAAGGCATCCGATTCGTGGACAAGCCCGAGCAGGCCTCGCATGTGATGGAACTCCGAAGCGGAGCCGTCGGAGTCGACCGGAGCGATTACGTCCTGGGCATCCCCGAAACCGCCCTGCCAACCCCGGGGGGCACCATTCCGCTTCCCGAGGCCTCGGCGTTCAAGTCCGTCGAGCAAAGCGGCGGGACGCGGGTGAGTTTCGTGGTCTACCAGAGGGAAGATCGAAAGTTCCTCTATGCCTCCGGCCCGGCCTATGGCTTCTCCAAACAGAACAGCCGATGGTTCTTCGGGGCCGGGCCTCTCATCGAAGACAACGTCAGCCCGGAAAAGACCGACCAGAATACCGCCGACGCCGAGTCGGGCTCGGCCTCTGCTTCCTCCACCCAGGGCCCGCCGCCAAGGGAAGGACCTTGACTGCGGACAACTGATTGTACGAAACAGGCCACGTCGCAGCGCTGCGACGTGGCCTGTTCTTTTTGCTGCTCAGGCGGGATGGTTTCAGCCGCCGAAGTCCGGCATGGGCGCCCGGTACTCGTCCGGATCGGTCGAGCGGGGCGTATCCGAACTCCCAGCCGTTCGGGACGGGACAGGTACCGGAGCGGATCCGCCGGCCGGCTTGGGAGGAATGCGGATCTGCTGGCCCACCTGCATGTTGTTCGGGTTGATATCGGGATTCTTGTCCTGGAGCAGGCCCCAGTGGCGGCTCGTGCCGTAGTATTTCTGACTGATCGTGCTGAGCATGTCGCCTTCCTGGACCACATGGACCTTCCAGCCGGCAGGGACCTGAATGGGAGGCTGGGACGATCCGCGGCGGGTTCCCGAACCCGACGAACCGCTCGAAGTTCGGGCAGATGGCTGGATCACTTCTTCCGGCGGAGGGATCTTCAAAACCTTGCCCACCGGCAGCGCCCGGGGGTTGATATCCGGGTTGGCCGACTGAATCGCCTGCCAGTATTTCGTGCTGCCGTAATACTTCTGGGAGATGGTTCCCAGCAGGTCTCCCGAGACGATCTTGTGGGCCTTCCAGCCGGCAGGGAGGGAAAGGCCACTGGTCGCCGATCCGGCGGTTCCGGAACTGCCCGAGACCTGGTTGACCACCTGGCTGTGGGGGGGCATACGAAGGCGCTTGCCCGGGCGAAGATTGTATTCCTCGACCTCCGGGTTGGCTTCGAGTATGGCCCGATAGTATCTGGCCTCTCCGTAGAAGGACTTGGCAATGGAGGAAAGGGTTTCGTCTTCGCGCACTTCGTGCCAGGTGTATTCGTCGGTGGGCAACCCGCTGTCGCGGATTTCCGAATCGCTGGGGGACATCTCGGCCGGCTCGCCCCCTCGGGAAAGCGGCGAGGCAACGTCTTGGTCACCGTCGTCCCCGCTGCGGGCCCAGGGATCGCGATAGCCGGTGTCAAAGGTAGAGTCCTCATCGTCTCGGTCATCCCGAGAGGCTACTCTGGCCCCGTCATCCGGGCTCGGGGAAGGATCCGAAGAATCATCGCCAAAGGGCGAGGGGAAGCCGGGATCCGTCTCGTCGCCGCTGCCGCCCAGCCTGGGCGTTACCACGTCGTCGGGATCCTCTGTGCTGCCGGGTTCGGACCCGGGGGTCATCGTGCCCGCGACGTCCTGCCCACCCATGATGTCCGTGTCACTGCCCTCGCTGGTTCCCGAGCCAGACGGGGAAGGGTCAGGATCCTCCAAGGCCGGCCAGGAGGAATCCGTGCCGCTGTCACCGCTGAGGGGTGAGCCGTCGGAACCCAGGTCGGATTCGTCGTCGTTCCTGGCGATTTCTGTCTGGTCGTTCTGGGATTCGGATGGCTCGGAGTCGCTTCCGCCGATCACGTAGTAGAAGATAAACGCGATCACAAAGCAAAGCCCCACGGCTACGCCGATTTTGACGTCTGTTCGCATAGTTGGAACTCCTTCACATCAAAAGGAGAATTGGTTGCTTCCCGATTGTATTGTACCGCCGGGAGCCCGGGGTTAACAGGATCGATCCGACAGCTTTCCCTGTGGTCGGCACGCGTCTGAGCCCCTGCCTCGGGCGCATAGCTTATACGACGCAGCAAGGGCATTGCGCAGAAAAAGACGCACAGATCCGCGATTTGTCTCGCAAATACCCTATCGGCCCGGTGCGCTTCGCCTCTGGAGGCGAACTGCGAGGAGTTTCTATTTGCCCTCGACGATCCTGCGGGTATCCCGCGCGATCATCAGTTCTTCGTTGGTCGGGACCACCAGGACCGGCAGCGATGAATCGTCGGTGCTGATGGGCCCCGCTTTGCCGCGACGGGTTTCCTGGTTTCGCGTCTCGGCCAGGGCAATGCCGAAGCGGGAAAGCTGGCTCACCAGACGCTCGCGGACGCGAATGGAGTTCTCTCCGATACCGCCGGTCAGGACAATCGCGTCCAGTTCGGGCAGGACCCCGTAATAGGCCCCGATGTATTTGAGCAGGCGATAGACGAAGATCTCCACGGCCAGTTCCGCCCGCCGGTTGCCGTTTTCCCGAGCGGTCAGCAGGTCGCGCATGTCGTTGCTCAGCCCGCTGATGCCCAGCAGCCCGGAGCGTTTGTTGAGGGCCTTGTCGACCTCAGCAACCGTAAGTCCCGCGTGGTTCATCATGTAGAACACGATGGCCGGGTCGATATCTCCGCTGCGCGTGCCCATCACCAGCCCTTCCAAAGGCGTCATGCCCATGGAATGATCAACGGCTTTGCCGTTCCGGACGGCCGTCATCGAGCAGCCGTTGCCCAGGTGACAGGTGATCAGGCTCGTCTGCTCGACGGGCTTGGAGAGCAGTTCTGCGGTGGCGGCAGTGACCCAGCGGTGGCTCGTGCCATGGAAACCGTACTTGCGGACGTGGTAGTCGGTGTACCAGTCGTCGGGCACCGCGTATCGATAGGCCCTCTGGGGCAGCGTGGAGAGGAAGGCGGTGTCGAAGACGGCCACGTGGGGCACGTCGGGCATTGCGGTCATGGCCCCCTCGATGCCGGCGAGGTTGGGCGGATTGTGCAGCGGAGCCAGTTCGAAGTTCCGCCGTATGGTGTCCATCGTCTTGCGGTCGATGCGGCAGGAGTCGGTGATTTCCTCTCCGCCGTGTACGACGCGGTGGCCCACGCCCTGGATCTCATCGATGTCCTCGATCACGCCGATCTTCTCGTCAGCCAGGGCCTCGATGATCATCTTGAGCCCCTCGGTGTGATTCGGGGCCGAGGCGCTGCGTTCGTGGCTCTTCTCGCCTGCGGTGTGCTTGAGCACGGCTTCGGCCGTTCCCACGCGTTCCATGACACCCTTGGCCAGGACCTTTTCATGGGTCATGGAGAACAGTTGGTACTTAATGGAACTGCTGCCGCAGTTGACGACAAATACTTTCATGGAGGATCTCCGGCGGGGTTGGGCATGATCGAGGTCTCCCGGGGCCTTGGGCGGGGTCGCGAGAGATCCCCAGCCGTGGCAGATCTTAGGTACAGCGCGGGCGGGGGAAAGTCAAGCCCGCATCGAACCGATGCGGACCTTGACGGAGCTTTCGCCATCGACTAGACTTGCGTTATCTTAATCGCCCGATGCCCTCCCCGGCACGGCGGGTGAGGAGTACTGCGTTGGCCGAGAGTTTCTGGAAGGATTTCAAACGCTTCTTTTTTCGGGGTTTGGCGGCGGTTCTCCCTACCGTACTGACCATCGCCATCGTGATTTACGTGGTGCGCCTGATCAACCGGTACGTGGGGCACTACATCAATACCGGTGCGATGACGCTGGTGCACTGGATAGCCCGGATTTCCAAGGGCGCCAACCCGCTCAAGGCCTCGCCGGATGCCGAGTTGGAGATCTGGCTGGCGAATTTCAATCGCTACTGGGTCGAAAACCTCTGGTGGGTGGGGTTCCTGCTGGCCATCGTGGGCATCTACCTGCTGGGCAGGGGCATCGGCTCGTTCATGGGTCACAGCCTTGCAAAGGTATTCAACCGGATCCTTACGCGGATTCCGTTTATCAAACAGGTGTACCCGTCCGTGAAACAGGTGACGGACTTCATGTTTTCTGAGAAAAAGATCGATTTTTCGCGGGTGGTCGCCGTGGAGTACCCACGCAAAGGAATGTACTCGCTGGGGCTGGTAACCGGCCCGGGCATGCGGAACCTCATTCTGGAACAGGGCAGCGAGTTCATGACGGTTTTCATTCCATCCAGCCCCACCCCCGTGACCGGATATACAATTATGGTACGACGAGAAGAAATCGTCGATTTGCCGATAACCATAGATGAGGCCTTACGCTTCACTATCAGCGGCGGCGTGGTGATCCCCCCGAACCAGCAGTTTTCTCCGAAGGAGTTGGAGAAGATCAAGCTTGGGCGGATCCCGCCGCTCCAGACGAAGGAGAACGCGACGTGAACATTACTGTCAAGACGCGGCACATGAAATCTTCCGACGCCCTGACCCAGTACGTCCAGGGCAAGTGCGAGAAGCTGGAGAGGTACTACGACGGGATACAGAGCGTGGAAGTCATCCTGGACCATGAAGCGGACAACGCCACAGCCGAAATTGTTGTCACTGCCCGCAAGAAGCACACATTTGTCGCCAACAGCAGCGATCCGGACATGTATGCCTGCATCGATCATTGCGTCGACAAGATCTCCCAGCAGGTCCGCCGTTTCAAGGATAAGGTCCGCAAACGACAGGGCCAGCCTCATTCGCAGGTTCTGGAAGAAGCCATGAATCACTCCGAGGAAACGGAGGAAAATTCCTGAGAATTTGGGGCTTGGCCTCGCCGGGGCCCCGACGGTACACTCTGGGGTCCGCGATTTGTGAGCGGCCTTGCTTTTTATGCCCCCGGCTCGGGCGCAGAGGCAGTCTGAGCGACACCAGCCCCTGGCTGAGCGGTAGAACCACCGCCGGCCAGGCCGGGCGACCCGACCCCGAAGAATAGAACCCGACTGCAGGAGTAACGCATGAAGCTTTCGGACATCATGGTTTCCGACGCGATTATCCCCGATATCAAGGCTCAGACCCGAGACGAGGCCATCGCGGAACTGGTCCAGGCCCTGGCCGATGCGGGCGCCATCGCCAAAAAGGACGTCGAGGACGTCACCCAGGCGGTCCTGAACCGCGAAGGCCAGGCCACCACGGGTATCGGCAAGGGCGTCGCCCTGCCCCACGCGAAACTCAAGGGGATTCGCAAGCCGATCGGAACCATCGGGCGAAGCCCGGAAGGATTGGACTTCAGCGCCCTGGATTCCAAGCCCGTCTATTCCATCATCCTGCTGCTATCGAGCCCGGAAAACCCCGATGAGCACCTCCAGGCGATGGAGACGATCTTCAAGCACGTGCAACGCGACATGTTCCGAAAGTTCCTCCGACAGAGCGAAACCCGGCAAGCCATCGTGGAACTGATCGAAGAAGCCGACGAGCTGGGCTGACCCTGTCTGCTCGACCCAGTCCCTGAGGAAGACCAAGCCGTGAGCACTCTGGAGAAAGAAGCCGAAATCGTAAACAAATACGGCCTGCACGCCCGACCGGCGATGCAGTTCGTCGAAGTGGCCAATAAGTACAACAGCCAGATCCAGGTCTCCAATGGAACTCTCAGCGTCGATGCCAAAAGCATCATGTCGGTCATGCGACTGGCCGCCACCAAGGGAACCGTCCTGAAGATCACCGCAGACGGCAGCGACAGCCAGGAAGCCCTGGATGCCCTGGCCCAACTGGTCGCCTCGGGCTTCGGAGAAATGGAACAGGGCTGAGCGGCCCCAGACCGATAAGAAACTATAATGAGAATCAAAAAGGGAATAGGCGTATCCCCCGGTGTGGCCATCGCACCGGCGGTGGTGGTCGATACCGAAGAATTCGACATCCCCCAGCGCCATGTCCCCGTCGACCACGCCCAGAGCGAACTGGATCGACTCCGAAACGCCATCGAGGTCAGCGAAGGGGAGATCCTCGATCTCAAGGAGCGGACGGTCGAGAGGATCGGCAAAGAAGCCGCCAGCATCTTCGATTTCCACCTGGGTCTGCTCCAGGACAAGGTCCTCGATGAGAAATTCGCCGATACGATCCTCGGCGGGCATGTGACGGCCGAGTACGCCGTCGCCACGGTCCTCCGCGGCTATGCCAAAGAATTCCTGGACATGCCCCAGTACCTGGCCGACCGGGCCAAGGACATCTACGACATCGAGAAGCGCCTGCTTCGGAATCTCACCGGACAGCGGCATCAGTCGCTGACCCACCTGACCCGGGACGTGGTGGTCACCGCGCACGACTTGACGCCCTCGCAGACGGCGGGCATGGATCGCAAGCACATCAAGGGCCTGGCCATCGATGCCGGCGGCGAGACCTCTCACACCGCCATCGTCGCAAAGGCACTGGGAATCCCCGCAGTGGTCGGTCTCAACGATGTCACCAGTGAAATCTCCGGCGGGGACGTGATCGTCATCGACGGCAACCGGGGTGTGGTAGTGGTCAATCCCGACCAGCCCAGCCTCGAGGAATATCAGCAGTTCGCCCGTCAGCAGGTGGAGTTCATTCACAGCCTCGACGCCCTGCGCGACCTGCCCGCGGTGACCAAGGACGGCCACGCCATCAAACTGGTGGGCAACATCGAGTTTCCCTCCGAGGCCCAGACCGTCCCGCAGAAAGGGGGAGAAGGCATCGGCTTGTACCGCACGGAGTTTCTGTACCTGGGCAAGGACCGCGAACCGACCGAAGAGGAACACTACGAGGCCTACCGGGAGGTCATCGAAGCCAGCGAGGGCAGGACCGTAGTGATCCGCACCGTCGATCTGGGAGCGGACAAGTACACCCAGAGCCGCGCCCGCACGCCGGAACGCAACCCCTTTCTGGGCTGCCGCTCGATCCGCTTTGCCCTGCAGAACCTGGACCTGTTCAAGACGCAGATCCGGGCGATCCTCCGGGCCAGCTACGACGGCGATGTGGCCATGCTCTTCCCCCTGATCACCAACCTGTTGGAGCTTCGCCAGGCACGGACGATCGTCCGCGACGTGATGGAAGACCTGGAGGAGGAAGGCATCGACCATCGCCGGGATCTTCCGGTGGGAATCATGGTCGAGACGCCCGCGGCCGCTCTCCAGATCAACCGTTTTGCCCGGGAGGCGGACTTCTTCTCGCTGGGAACGAACGATCTGGTACAATATACGCTTGCGGTGGACCGGGGCAACGAACGGGTGGCATCGCTGTTTACCGCGGCCAACCCCGCGGTGTTGCGGCTGATCCGCCAGGTCATCCGGGCCGGCGAGCAATACGAAGTCCCCGTGAGCATGTGCGGCGAGATGGCCGGCGACCCGCAGTTCACGCTGCTGCTGCTGGGCCTGGGGCTCAAAACGTTCTCCTGTTCGCCACCGGCCATACCCGAAATCAAAAAAGTCATCCGCTCGGTAACCATGGAACAGGCGCGCAAGGTCGCGCGGCGGGTGATGCAGTTCGACTCGGACAAGGAAATCATCAACTACCTTCGGGTGCAGACCCGGCAGATCCTTCCCGAGGCGTATACAGACTAGCGAACATGTTGCCGGCCGAGGCCCCTATCGGACCTTCCCGGCGGGAGCCGCGGCATAGGCCGCCACGTTCCACAACACAACGATCACCGACCGGGCGGATGAGTTCGGCGCGGTGGAGAAAATACGATTTCAACCCAAACAACACGAAAGGACAACCCACAGCGTTTGCCGCAACGATGGGCCATTCGAATGATGGTCCAGGGCGACCTGAGATTTCTGTCTCATCGCGACATGATGCGCGTGGCGGAGCGAACGGCCCTTCGGGCCTCGATTCCCCTCCAGTACAGCCAGGGGTTCAACCCGCATCCGATTCTGTCGCTGCCGTGTCCGCGACCCGTGGGCGTTGCCAGCCTCGACGATCTGCTGGTAATCCGCCTGGACGATCCTGACCCCCCGCAAGGTCCGGTGCTCTGCGAAAGGCTCAACCGGTCCGCACCGCAGGGGCTCAGCTTCGTCCAGGCAAAACCCATCGACAAAAAGGCCTCGACCGAGCCGACACAGCTTTCCTATCGACTCGACCTGGGTCCTGCCCGACAGAAAGAACTCAGCCAGCGCCTGGACCATCTTGCCCAACCGGCTCAATGGCTCATCCAACGCAGGAAGAAGGCAAAGGGTCGAAGGACCCGCACCAAACCCAGGTCGGTCGAGATCGACATCAAGCCCCATCTTCCACGGATCCAACTGCAACAAGGAAGTCTGGAGTTTGACCTGATCGCCCACAACGGGCGATGGGCCAAACCCCAGGAGGTTCTGCGGATCCTGGAGCTGGACGAGTCCCTTGACCTGGCCCGGCTCAAGCGGGTTCAATCCCGTTTCGCCTTCCAAGACTGAAGAAACGCGCCGAACGCTGTGAGGCCCCCGCCGAACCCGGCAGGGGACAAAAGGAAAACCTCACATGGCAAAAGACATGCTTATCAACATGCGAGAGGCACAGGAGTGCCGTATCGCAATCATCGACAACAACGAACTGGAAGAGCTCTACATCGAGCGATCCAGCAACGCCTCCCACGTGGGAAATATCTACAAGGGACGCGTCACCAACGTCGAACCGTCCATCCAGGCGGCCTTTATCGACTTCGGCGGCTCCAAGAACGGCTTCTTGCACATCTCGGACGTGCATCCCCAGCACTTCCCGGGCAACAAGAAGAAGAACGTCAACGAAGCGGTCGGACAAAAACGCCCCCACCGGGAAAGACCTCCCATCCAGGAATGCCTCCGCCGAGGCCAGGAAGTCGTCGTCCAGATGACCAAGGAGGGCATCGGCACCAAGGGCCCGACGATGACGACCTACCTGTCCATCCCGGGACGCCTGCTGGTGATGATGCCCGGCATGAGCCGACTGGGCGTCTCCCGGAAGATCGAAGATCCTGAAGACCGCAACAAGGCCCGGGCGTCGCTCAACGATCTCAAGCTTCCCTCGGAAATGGGATTCATCGTCCGGACCGCCGGTGTGGGACATACCAAGCGAGACCTCCAGCGAGACCTGAACTACCTGCTGCGACTCTGGAAGAATGTCAAGCAGCGCATCAAGAGCGCCAAGGCCCCGGCCGAGATCTACCAGGAATCCAACCTGGTCATCCGTACCATCCGCGACGTATACAACTCCAATATCAAGCGAATCATCTGCGATACCGAAGACGTCGCCTTCAGCGTCCGCGAATTCCTGGACATGGCCGTGCCCCGCAGCAAACAGACCATCAAGCTCTACCGCGGGCGCGAAGGACTCTTCCACGAGTTCGGCCTGGAGCAGGAGATCGAGAAGGTCTACTCCCGGCGCGTGGAACTCAAGAGTGGCGGGAGCCTGATCGTCGACCAGGCCGAAGCCCTGGTGGCCATCGACATCAACAGCGGGAAATTCAAGGACCACTCCGACGCCGAAACCACCGCGCTGAAGATCAACCAGGAAGCGGCCGAGGAAATCCTCCGCCAGCTTCGCCTGCGCGACCTGGGGGGCGTGGTGGTCATCGACTTCATCGACATGCGCCAGGAGCGCAACCGCCGATCGGTCGAGAAGATCATCCGCGAAGGACTCAAGAAGGACCGGGCCAAGACCAAGGTTCTCAAGATGAGCAGCTTCGGAATCGTGGAACTCACGCGGCAACGGGTTCGACCCAGCCTCAAACACGCCATGTACAACGAGTGCAGGCGCTGTCGCGGCATGGGGCTGATCAAGAGCGAGGAGTCCCAGGCCCTGCTGGTCCTGCGCAGCCTGCAGCGTGCCACGGCCGTGGAGGATATCCACCGTGTCGAGGTCTCGGTGACCCCGGAAGTGGCGCATCACCTGCTGAACTTCCAGAGGCCCCGCCTGGCGGCCATGGAAGAAGAAGCCTCGGCCCGGATTATCATCCAGATGGACGACACGCTGGCCGGGGAAGAGATGCAGATCGTCTGCAAGAACCATCGCGGTTCTGTGATCAACTGGGAAGGCAAGAACCGCCCGGGCAAGTCCGATGCCCAACTGGAAGACCTTCGGGACCTGGAGAAAAGGGAGAGATCTCCCAGGCAGCAGACGAGCGATCCGCAGGAATCCTCCCAGCAGCAGGAGCCGCAGGAGGAGGAAGAGGATTCATCCTCCAAGAGCAAGAAGCGCCGCCGGGGCCGACGGGGCGGGCGAAAGCACAACCGCAAGGACGACGACAACCAGAACCAGGATTCCAGCCGGACCCAGCAGGACCAGCGGAAGGATTCATCCCAGGACTCCGGGCAGGAAAAAGATTCGAGCCAGGATTCCAAGGATTCCAGCGACCGGAAATCATCGGAGCCCCGGAAGAAGCGCCGGCGCAGGCCTCGCAAATCCAAGAGCTCACAGTCGTCGGAAGGCAACGACAACTCGGATTCCGGCAAGGACTCCGACCGGCAGGAGGATAAGAAGGAAGATTCGTCCGCAGATCAGAAGAAGGATTCCTCGCAGAAAAAGGAGTCGGGATCTTCGGGCAAGTCGGGCGGATCGAGACGCCGACGCAAGAAGAGCACCTCCTCAAGCAGCAAGTCTTCTTCGGAAGATTCCGGGCAGAAGGACAAGCAGGAATCCTCCCAGGAGAAGTCCGCCGGCAGCGAAGGCGAACAGGAGAGCAAACCCACGCCGAAGCGATCGAGAAAATCCAGCAGCCGTAAGAGAACCCGCAAGACCACGAAAAAGAGTTCCGACAAGGGCTCCGACGGCCAGGACAAGCAGGAATCCGAAGACAACAACGACGGCAAGGATTCCTGAGACCCCATAGACGCCGGGTCATCCGCGTGGGAGGCGATGAAGGACGCATTCGGACGCAGTGGAGGCACGGACTTGCTTCGCAGGTCCGTGGCACCCGAGACGGCCGGGGGGCGGGGCGTTGAAAGACGTGTTCAGCCAGCGCGTGGGAGCCGCTTCGCAGGGGTCATCCCTACCGATCCCGTATGGGCTATATTTATTGTCTGAGGACCTCAGGGCCTGCAGTAGTCGATGATGCGGGCCAGTTCGCTTCGGAGGTCCTTGCGGTGGACGATGAGATCGACAAAGCCGTGATCGACGAGGAATTCGCTTCGCTGGAAGCCGTCGGGCAACTCAGCCTTGATGGTATTGGCAATGACGCGGGGGCCTGTAAACCCGATCAGCGCCTGGGGCTCAGCCACGATGATATCCGCCAGAGAGGCGTAGCTGGCCAGCACGCCGGCGGTCGTGGGGTCAACGAAGACCGCGATATAAAGCCCCCCCTGCTGATCGAATCGGCCCAGGGCGGCGGCCGTCTTGCCCATCTGCATCAAACTCAGGATGCCCTCGTGCATCCTGGCCCCGCCGGACATGCAGACCAGGATCAAGGGCAGATCGCGGCGGCCGGCCTCCTCCACCAGACGGGCGATCTTCTCGCCGGTGGCTGAGCCCATGGATCCCATGATGAAGTCCCCGTCCATCACGCCCAGGGCGACGCGTCGGCCCTTGATGTAGGCGATGCCGGTGAGGATTGATTCGTTCGTTCCGGTCCTGTTCTGGTATTCCTGGAGATACTCGCTGTACTTTCGACCTCTCCACTCGAATTCCAGCGGGTCGGCTCCGCGGACTTCGTCAAAGAGTTCCTCGAAGCTTCCCGGATCGACCATCTGTTCTACGCGCTTGCGTCCGCCCAGGCGGAAGTGATGTCGGCACTGCGGGCAGACTTCCAGGTTCTCCATGACCACCTTGCGATAGAGCATCGATTCGCACTGGGGACAGCGCATCCACAGGCCATCGGGAATCTCGCGGCGTTGGCCCGGTTTGGGGCCGGTGGGATTTTCGGTTTCGAATCGGGAAGGTTGGGTCGGCTCAGCCATGCTTACACCTGGTGATTCCTGAAACGCTCCGAGGCGATCTCGAAGCTGGTCCATGTAAATTCGGGGTCCATGTGGCTCCAAAGCATCGAGACATCCTCGCCGTGGACGATGCATTCGAGCACAGCCAGGGCGACCGGACGCAGCACCAGCACCGGCGGCTTGCTCCGCTGCTTGCGGGAGATATCGCGCAGGGCGTCGATGACCCGGCCGCGGAGTTGCTCCAGGGTCTCACCGCTGGGCGCCTTGAAGCCCTCGGGGGATTCTCGCCAGAGCTTGAAGATCTTGGCGTGTCTCTTTTTGAACTCCCCCACCGTCAGGCCCTGAAGCAGGCCGTAGTCCAGCTCGCGCAGGCGCTCGTCTCTGCGGACTTTTCCCCCCGTCTGCCTGGCCAGAACCTGGGCGGTCTGGAGTTCCGATTCTCCCTTGGAGGTGTAGATCGCACCCACGCTCCGCTGGGCCAGTTCCGTGCCGATCTCGCGGGCCTGTTCCAGGCCCGGGTCGGTCAGGGGCGAGCCGGCCGCATGTTCCACCCGCCCCTGTTCGTCCAGGAGCGTCTGGGGCGTTTTGACCGCATAGAGCTTCTTCAAGGCAGTTCCTTTCCTTCGACCTTTAGCGGCGGATGGCCCTGCGAAGTTTCGCCACCGCTGCGGGGATGTCGTCGCTGCCGAAGATATTCTCGCCCGCCACGAAGACATCCGCCCCGGCCTGTCGGCAGGGCTCGGCGGTTTCGGGGTTGATCCCGCCATCCACTTCCAGCCTCTGCTCGTCGCGAAGACGCTGTCGGACCCACTGGATCTTGGGAAGCTGGTCGGCCTTGAACTTCTGGCCTCCGTAGCCGGGTTCGACGGTCATTACCAGAACGATATCGACCGCATCGAGGACCGATTCGATCGTCTCAGGCTCGGTCCCGGGCCGAAGGGTAATGCCCGCCCCGATTCCCAACTCGTGGAGGCGATCGATGAGCTTCATCGGTTCGCGGACCGTCTCGATGTGGAAGGTGACGCTGTCGGCCCCCGCCTCGGCGAAACGCTCGGCGAAGTAGACCGGGTCATCGAGCATCAGGTGGACGTCCAGCAGGGCGTCGGTGTAGCGGCGGATTTTCTCCACGAAGGCCGGACCCATCGACAGGTTGGGCACAAAGTGCCCGTCCATGATGTCCACGTGGAGCAGGTCGGCCCCGGCGGCGAAAACCTCGTCGATCTTGCTGCCTGCCCGTGCGAAGTCCACCGCCAGCAGGGAAGGCGCAATGAGCCCCTCCCTGGGGGCAAAGCCCTTCCAGCGGTTCGACTCGGACGGGTTGGTGTTCTCGGCGGTCATCGTCTGCCTTCCTGATGCAAGCAAGCCCACCGTCTCAGGTGGGCTTTGGAGAATACCCGGGTATTTTCCACATCCAGCCGCGCGGGGTCAAAGGTTTTCGTCCGGTTCTGCTGCCGCTTGCAGCGGGGGGAGCTTGTCGGGTATTTGTATGCTATGAGCCGATGGGCCCTTAGCCAAGCAGACCAGGACGCTTTCCAGCACGTGCGCGAGGTGTACCGGCGCCGGTGGCAACTGGATCTCTACGTTGTCAACCTGCGCGGGCGGGTCGTGGAAGGGACCGCCCCAGCCAACTGCCGGGACGACCCGACCTGCGCCCAGACCCGTGCCGGCGCCGTCAACGAAGCCCTGCGATGGGGCGAACCCGCCATCGTGTTCTGCCCCCAATCGCTCATGCTCTGGGCCGTGCCCCTCATGCACAACGCCCGGCTCACCGGGGCCCTGGTCTCCAGCGCCAGTGAAACGCGGGTCTTTTCCCCCGAGCCCCTCGACGTCCGCCAGGCCGCGGAGCACCTGCTCTCGCTGGCCTGCCAGGGCAACCTGACCAACGCGGCCCTGCTGGCCCAGCACCGCAATACCTCCCTGCGAGAGCGACACCGGGCCGAGGCCATCCACCAGGTCAAGCTCCTGCCCTACCTGGACCTGCGCGAAATGTACCAGCGGGAAGAGCCCGGGCTCCTCTCAGCCATCCGGCGCGACGACCTGCCCGCGGCCAGGGAGATTCTCAATCAACTCCTCACGGCCATCTACTTCCGGGCGGGGCATCGGCTGGGGCTGATCAAGAGCTTCCTGATGGAGCTGATCGTGATGATGACGCGAACGGCCGTCGAGGCCGGCGGCAATGCCGAGGAACTCCTGGGCCAGAAGTTCGACTCCCTCTCGGTCCTGGCCGGCATCGAAACCGAGGCCCACCTGGCCGAATGGCTCCACGAGATGCTCGAGCGTTGCATGGAATCGATCCGGCTTCAGAAGCGCTCGGCCCACCAGCAGACCGCCGCCCAGGCCCTGGAATACATGCAGCGCCATTGCAACGAGGGTGTCTCCCGTGACCAGGTGGCCGAGGCCGTGGGGGTGTCACCTTCGCATTTCTCCCGTCTGCTCCACCGTCAGACTGGGCGGACGTTTACCGACCTGCTGGCCCAGTTGCGAGTCCAGCGAGCGGCGGAGCTTCTGGTGCGCACCGACTGGTCGCTGGCGCGAATCGCCCTGGAGACCGGCTTCTCCGACCAGAGCTACTTCACCAAGGTCTTCCGCCGCCAGCAGGGCATGACCCCGGGACACTACCGCCGCAGACGCAGCGGCCAATAGTATCCTGAGCACGAAGTTACCATCCCTTTGTTCGTTTACCCTATATTCGGGGCATGTCTGTAACTAGAATGCTCGAAGAATTGGAGAATTTCCCTTCCCGCTTACACGGACGGATCGGAGCGTCGTCAGGAAACTTTCACGCCTCTGCCTTGGCGAATGCAGAACTGACAGGCGAATTCGATCCGTGAGGCCCGGCGCCGTCCCAGCGTCGGGCCTCTTGTTTGCGCTGTAATAGATGCAACAGGGCGGGCCGGAAGAGAAAACTCCCGGCCCGCCCTGGCGATTCTTGCCGCTTTGCCCGAAGCAGGGTTTACTTCTCGTCGAGCACCTCGATCGGGGGCATGGGCTTGCCTTCCAGGTAGGTCAGGCTCGCACCGCCACCGGTCGAAACGTGCGTCATGTTCTCTTCCAGACCGAAATCCTCGACGGCTGTGGCGGAGTCGCCGCCGCCGATCACGCTGATCGCGCCGCTGTCGGTCGCGTCGGCCACCGCCTGGGCGACCTTGCGGGTCCCGTTGGCGTAGGCCTGGCGTTCGAAGACACCCATCGGGCCGTTCCAGACGATCGTCCTGGCTGCGGCAATCTCCTTGCCGAATGCCTCGACGGTCTTGGGGCCGATATCCAGGCCCATCAGGTCGCCCGGGATGTCCACATCGCTGACCTCGCGGGCCTGGTCGGAGTCGAACGACTCAGCCCCCACGTGGTCGCAGGGCAGGAGGATCTTGTCCCCGGCCTGGGAGAGAATATCCTTCATGGTATCGACCTGGTCTTCCTCGACGCGGCTGGCGCCGACCTGGTGACCGCGTGCCTTGAGCAGCGTGTAGGCCATCGCCCCGCCGATGAGGATCTTCTCGACCTTATCCAGCAGGGAGCTGATGAGCTTGATCTTGTCGGAGACCTTGGCTCCGCCCAGGATAGCCACGAAGGGCCTCTTGGGCTCGGCCACCGCTTCGTGGAGGTAGCGGATTTCCTTTTCGACCAGGAATCCCGCCACGGCCGGTCCGCCCTTTTCCTGCACTGCCCTGGCGGCGGCGTACATGCTGGCATGCTTGCGATGGCAGGTGCCGAAGGCATCGTTGACGTAGACATCGCCCATGGTGGCCATTTCGGCCCCGAGCTGCCCGGCGACGCTTTCGTCCTTGGATTCCTCCCGCTGGTCGAAGCGGACGTTCTCGAGGCAGAGCACCTGTCCCGGCTGGAGATCCGAGGCCATCTTCCGGGCTTCTTCGCCGGCAATGGGCTCTGCCGGTCCGAGCTTGACCTCTTTGCCCAGCAGCTCGCCGAGGCGTTCTGCGGCGGGCTTGAGCGATTCGTCCATGTTCACCTTGCCCTTGGGGCGTCCGAGGTGGCTCATGAGCACGAGCTTGCCGCCCTCGTCCAGGACCTTCTTGATGCTGGGCAGGGCCGCCTGGATCCGCTTGTCGTTGGTGATCTTGCCGTCTTTGAGCGGCACGTTGAAGTCGACGCGCATCAGGACGGTCTTGCCCGATACGTTTACGTCTGCAATGGATTTCTTGGCCATGTTGTCCTCCCGGGAGGTTGGCGGTTGGGGTTGGGCCTCTGGCTAGTAAAAACGGGCCTGACCACCGTAGCGGCCAGGCCCGTTGGTTGCCTGCAAGGGGCGCTTGGCCTGCTTACATGCCGGCCAGCTTTTCAGCCAGGTCGGCGGTGCGGCAGGAGTAGCCCCACTCGTTGTCGTACCACATGGTCACCTTGGCCATATCGTCGCCGATGACCGCGGTGTTGCCCGAATCGAAGATCGAGCTGTGGGGGTTGTGGACGATGTCCGAGGAAACGATCGGTTCGTCGCAGTACTCGATGATGCCCTTGAAGGAGCCCTGGGCGGCTTCCTTGACCGCTGCGTTGATCTCTTCCACGGTGACCTTCTTTTCCAGGTGGACGGTCAGGTCGGTGATCGAGCCGGTGGGAACCGGGACGCGGAGGGCATAGCCGTCGAGCTTGCCGTTGAGTTCGGGCAGAACCTTGCCCACAGCCACGGCAGCGCCGGTGGTGGTGGGGATGATATTGACCGCTGCGGCGCGGGCCCGACGCAGATCGCTGTGGATCAGGTCCAGGATGCGCTGGTCGTTGGTGTAGCCGTGCACAGTGGTCATCAGGCCCTTGATGATGCCGAACTTGTCGTTGAGCACCTTGGCCGTGGGGGCCAGCGAGTTGGTAGTGCAGCTCGCGTTGGAAACGCAGGTGATGTCGCTGGTAAGGCTGTCGTCGTTGACGCCCAGGACGATCATCGAAGCGGTGCCCTTGGACGGGGCCGAGATGATGACCTTCTTCGCCCCGGCATCGAGGTGGCTGTCATAGCCGGGCTTGCCGTCCTTCTTGTTGTCGCGGAAAACGCCGGTGGACTCGATGGCGACCTCTACGCCCATCTCGCCCCAGGGCAGCTTGGACGGATCCTTCTCACTGAGAACCTTGACGCTCTTGCCGTCGACGAGCAGCTCATCGCCCTTGGCCTCGACGGTCCCGGGGTACTTGCCCTGGGTCGAGTCGTACTTGAGAAGATGCGCCAGCGTGGCGGCATCGGACAGGTCGTTGATCGCCGCGATCTCGAACTTGCCCTTCTGTTCCATCATTGCGCGGAAGACGAGGCGCCCGATGCGGCCGAAGCCGTTAATGCCAATCTTGACAGCCATGGAGATTTCTCCTTTTTTCCAAAATTTCGTGTGGCAAACAGTCCTTGCGATACGGCAGCAGCTTGGGGCCGGTCTCTGGCCGGACTCCCCTGGCCGCCTTGAGAGCCAGCCAGAGTATGCATCCCGGGGGCCATTGTCAACTGCTTTTAACGCCCGGAGAACGGGAACTTTCCAGCAGGCCCGGCCCGGCTACGATCCACAAACCCGGGAAACGTTTTCGATTTTCTCGGGATTCGCCCCTTACGCTGTAATCTTTTGTGGGTATTATAGGGGCCCGAAGTCAGTACACGTTATTTTCAGGTGGAAGCGGGAGACGCCCATGAGCCAAGAGAACCAGAACCCAGAGCCCCGGAACCAGCAGGAGCCCCCCCACGAGCCTTCCGAAGCGCCCTCGCAGGCCCAGGCCCCGCAGAAAGTCGTCTGCCCGGGCAACAAGGAGAGCGTGGTGCGCTACTTCATCATCACGGCCATCTTTCTGGGAGCCTCCATCTGGTGCGTTCTGGACTGGCACAAATATCCCAAGCCCGATGAGCCCTTCGGCACCGAAACGCTCAACGCGTACTTCGAGTGGGCGTTCAACCACTTCCTGCCGTTTATTGCCATCCCGATCAGCCTGCTTTTCGCCGCCAAGGCCATCAAAACCCTCAAAATGCAGGTCGTGGCCGACCAGGAAGGCATCAGCAAAGGCGCTGTCCGCATCGCCTGGCCGGACATCAACCGACTCGATGCCTCCCGCCTGCCCAAAAAGCAGATCCTGGACCTCTACTACGGCCAGGACAAGCGACTCCGCCTCCACGGAATTCACCTGGTCAACTGGAAGCCCCTGGTCGCCCTGATCGACCAGAAGGTCCCCGAGGACAAGAAGACCACCACCGAGGCTTCGTGACGGAGTTGTCGCTCTGAACCTCTCTGCGGAGGTGGGTCCGAACAGCGAAGTTTTCTTCAAACGGGATTAGCGCGATAGCAGCGCTCTCTGTGCGCGCCATGCCTAGAGTCTGCCCCATCGGAGGCAATTCTCGGAACTGAATCAGGCAGACCTGCCCGCCGGAGGGAAAGACTTCGCGGGCAGGTCCGTGCCTCCGAAGGCTGGACAGGGGTCGCAGCCGCCCCGGGAGACTCCCCCCGACAGGCCGGGATCATCCGATCCGGCCCGGCGCCCTGCCCGGCCAACAGGAATTCGCGCGGAAGACCGCCCAGAGGCAAGGTGCCTTGGGGCGTCGCGCTTCGAACCCCTTGCACGGAGGATGTACCATGCCACGTTTGATGACCCTCGCAGCCGTTTTAGTCGTCTCGGCCTCGCTGGCCCTGGCCTCCCCGCAGAAAACCGAAGCCTACGACAACGCCACCGTTGAGATGAGTGGGCCCACCGACAAGCCGCACTTCTTCAATATCGAGGGTGCAAACAAGAGCAGCTATGCAGCCTTCGGCATTGCCCGATTCGATACCTCCGGGATCCGCGACGCCTTCGATTCCCAGTACGGAGCGGGAAACTGGAAGATCGACGGCGTCGACCTATTGCTCTACCAATCCAATGCGTACTTCACGACCAACGGCGATGTCAACGTGATGCTCAGCGACGATGACACGACGCCCTTTGAATCGTTGGCCTATCGGGTGCCTGTCAGTACGATCGGAAAGGAAACCCAACTCGCATCCTACCGCTTCACCGAGGTCAGCAGCGGTTACGAGGAAGTCCACGACATCACCGACCCGGGCTTAGCGGCCGAAATCCTCGCCGGCCAAACCGTCACCCTCGTGCTTCGTGAGGGGGACGCCGACGTGGCCGCCACCTACGCCGGCTATAACAGTTACAGCGCCGATGGCCCCACCCTCAGCGTCAGCGCCTCGGAGATCCCCGAACCGGCCACGATGTCCCTCCTGGCCCTGGGCGCCCTGGCTGCCCTGCGTCGCCGCCGATGCTGAGGCCTCATCTCAACAAGGAGAATCGACATGAAACGACTTGCCATCGCACTGATTGCCGTTGCAGCCCTGGCCTCGTCGCTGCAGGCCCAGACCAGACGCTTTGCAACCTTTAATTGTGCCTTGAACCGTTACAACCCCGGCGACCTTGCCCAGGACCTCCAAAATGGGGACCCCCAGGCCGCCGCCGTGGCCGAAATCATCCAGCGCGTCAATCCGGATGTGATCCTGCTCAACGAGTTTGACTACGACCCCAGCGGCCAAGCCCTCTCGCTGTTCCGCCAGAACTACCTCGGCGCAGCCCAGGACAATACCATCGGCGGCAACCCGACCTTACCTGTCCGGTACGACTACGCCTACATTCCCACCTCCAATACCGGTGTTGCCACCGGGCATGACCTCAACAACGACGGCAAGGTCTTCGGGGCCGACGACGCCCACGGCTACGGCTGGTGGGAGGGTCAGTACGGCTTTGCCATCCTCTCCAAGCACCCCATCGATACCGCCAACATCCGCACGTTCCAAAAGTTCCTCTGGAAGGACATGCCCAATTCCATGCTGCCGGCGGACTTCTACTCCCAGGACGAACAGGATATCCTGCGACTCTCCAGCAAAAACCACGTGGACCTGCCGGTGCAGATCGACGGCCGGACCGTCCACCTGCTGGCCTCGCATCCGACGCCGCCGGTCTTCGATGGTCCCGAAGATCGCAACGGGCGACGCAACCACGATGAAATCCGATTCTGGGCCGACTATGTCACCCCGGGTCAGGGCGGATACATCTACGACGATCAAGGCGCCCAGGGACAACTGGCTTCGGGTGCACAATTCGTCATCGCTGGCGATCTCAACGCCGACCCCAACGATGGAGACTCCACGGGCAACCCGGCCGGTATGCTCCTGTCCTGCGAATTGATCAATACCCTTCTGAGCCCCGACAGCGAAGGCGGTATCCAAGCCTCCCTGCTCGATGGAGGCGTAAACGTCGGCCAGACAGGCGAGCCCGCCTTCGACACAGCAGACTGGTGGGACGGAAGCGGCGGCTCGGGCAATCTCCGGGCCGACTACTGCCTCCCCTCGGCCAACATGGACCTGGAAGAGGCAGGGGTATTCTGGCCCGAGACCACGGATGAACTCTACGGCCTGGTCCACGACAATCTTTCCAGCGACCACCGCCTGGTATACGTGGACGTTGTGGTTCCCGAGCCGGGAACCTTGAGCCTGCTGGCCCTGGCGGGGCTGGCCATCCTCCGCCAACGCCGTCGCAGGTAACCCGCGTCATTCCACGCCGGCAGTCTTCCAAAACGGGCGGTCCCAGCCGGGGCCGCCCGTTACATAGGGTCCGGCTTTCCCGACGGTGACCGCAGCCCTGGTCTGTGGCATTTCCTGATGGCAGGTCGTACGTGTTTTTCTCGTACGATGTTGCCGCTCGGAGAAAGTCGAGAGTAGTAAGGAGACCTGCCTTGGCGAAGCTACGGCAGTCAGGCCGCTCTACCTCTGCTATCTTATCTACTGACTCCTGCTCTGTGCGGCTAAAGGATTTCGCGGAAACGAAATACTTCTCGCACCCAGCCCCGTAGCCCTGCAATCCGGCGAAGACCCGCCGAAAAAGTTCCCGCGAAAACCCCTTGACCCAAACCGCCCAGCCGGTAAAATGCCTAATCCCCCTGCGGGAAAGGAACGTGCACCGTTAGCTCAGTTGGTAGAGCAGCTGACTCTTAATCAGCGGGTCGTAGGTTCGAGTCCTACACGGTGTAATCTCAGCAACACAGGCCGTCTGCAGCTCCCCCCGGATGCAGCCGGCCTGATTTTTGCGCTGATGGAAAGGTACCAGGAGTCAGTCTATCTATGGGTTGGCCTTGTCGTCCATGTCGTCTACCCTGACTTTTCGCCCGTAGACGAAGACTCCCACAAGCGTCGCGAGACTTCCCCCCGTGATGCCCGCACCTGCCCAAGCATGTCCCGGTGTCGGTGCCAATACCACACATATGGCACCTGCCACGATCCCGGTAAGAGCAATAACCAGCCCGAAGATCTGCCCCCAATCGAAAAGAAGGAATCTCCGCACGCTGGAATTCCAATTGTGCCTCGACGATTTTCTGTTCGACGGATTGTCGATGAAGAGTCTCCCGCTCAAATTGCTGAAGAACCCTTTCAGCAGTCCCGGGATGGATTTCTTCCTACCGCTTCAGTATTCAGGCGGGGGCAACGGACCGCTGAACTGAGCCCGCATGGCCACCATTGGCCCGGAAACCTGTCCTTCCTGGTCATCCGAATCTGCTTTTTGCTGATTCTCAGAAGATCCGGACCCGTGAGCCAATCCGTCACTCTCGCGAGTCATGCTTCTCGAAGTCCCCTATCGTTTTGGAAAACGCGGAGTTGAAGTCCTCAGCAACCTTCTGCCAGTCGCCGCTCAAGGCGTCCCAGCCTGATTGCTTCAGGATTCTCCTTCCGGGGCGGACTCTCGCCCGGCGGGACGATGCCGTCAGATCTATCGAGGAATCCATTCCCCGAAAGAAGGCTGCAATTCTTCCACGCATGGTGATGCTCGTCTCGTATGCTCAAACTCTCACTGATGGGCCAACGGACCCGATGGATGTAGTTTAGGATCACATCACCTGCAAGTCAATCGTCCCAGCGAGCAATGGAACGACATGCATTGTGGACGCTGGGGAATTCTGCCTCTCGCCGAGAAGAGCAGACCTCCGATTCCCCAGGCCCAGCCCCGCCATCTCTGGAAAGTGTTCCGGGCTGGGACTAGAATCGTTTGACCTGTCGTGAAGAACCCCGATGTCCCACAAATCTCGAACGGAAGGAGAAGCTCGAATGAACGCTTCGACACCTCGCAGGCTTTTTTGCATTCTGCTGACACTTGCCCTGCCGGCCCCCCTGGCCTCTGGGCAGGAGCCCCGCTGGGCCTGGCAGGAGGACCAGGCCCGTGTCCTGCCGAAGGGGGACCTGGAATGGGCCCCTGTCGACTGGTCGTATCAGCCCGGCAGCCAGGTCAAGTACATCGACTACGAAAACGGCGACGACACAGGCCCCGGAACCCGGAAAGAGCCCTGGAAACACCACCCCTGGGACCCCAAGGCCCGGGGCAGCGCGGCCAACCAGACCGGCCCGGTCACCTACGTCTTCAAACGCGGCGTGGTCTATCGAGGCCAACTGATCGCCAACTCCTCGGGCAATGCCGATGAGCCCATCCACCTGACCAGCGACCCCTCCTGGGGCGAGGGAGAAGCCATGATCTACGGCTCTCTCCGCCTGGACAAGGGCTGGCGGAGATGCCGGAGCGAGGATGTTCCCGAGTCCATGCCCGAGACCGACAAGGTCTGGTACATGGACATCGGACGAGACTTCTATCCGCGAAGCCTCTGGCTGCAGCGCGAAGACGGCAGCGCAGAGCGGATCCACCTGGCCCGGTCTCCCAACTGGAAGGCCGTGGACGTCAACGACGTGATGAGCCAGTGGTGGCTCTGGGAGCACACCCGCACCGAAGAAGTAGAGATCCGGGGCAACCCGGCCACCCGTGTCTGGGGGCGCGATGCGCAGAATCTTTCCAAGCTCGGCAAGGCCTCACCGGTCGGCGGGACCGTCTGGTCGGAATACTCCGGGGTCATGGGCTCGCCCTACGCCAACCAAATCGAGGCCTGGAACCCCAAGACCGGCGAGATCCGCTTTTCGGGCCCCTGGGGCAGCGCCAGCCGACACCCGGACGCCAACCAGCGATACTACATCGAGAACCTTCCTGCCCTGCTCGACAGCGACGGCGAATACTGGTACGCCGACCAGGGCGAATTCGCGGGGCGCCTGTATGTCCGCATGCCCGGCGGGGTTGAGCCCAACGGCCGGGGCCTGGAACTCGCCCGTCACGTGAAGTTCCTCACCATCCGCGGGCATAGCCATATTCGCGTCAGCGGGCTGGTCTTCCGCTTCGGCAACGTGGCCCACTGGTACGACCGCTGGTGGAACCGGGCCGACCTGGATGCCTCGTGCGTAACGCTGCTGGATGATGTCCAGCAGGTAAGGATCGATCACTGCCGTTTCGAGCACGTCCCCCGGGCGTTCCAGGCTACGCCGCTTTCTCCCGGTACGCACATGAAGGACGTGGCCTTTACCGACAACGACGTTCGTGATACGGACTACGGGGCCATCGACGCCGCCCAGGGCGCCGGCAGCGGCGACGACATCGGCCTGCTGGAGAGGCTCTCCATTCTGCGCAACCGGTTTACGGATATCGGCATGAGGCCCGCCCGGGCGCACCACGGCCACGCCGTGCGCGTCGCCTACGCGCGGACGGCCCATATCGCCGGCAACATCCTTCATCGCAGCGGCGGGGCCGGACTGTTCCTCTTCGCAGCCAAGGGCTTTGGAGAGACCCACGACGCGCCGCTCTCGCGGATGATCGTGCACCACAACAAGGTCACCTACCCCCTGCTGCGGACCAACGACTGGGGCGGTATCGAGATGTGGCAGAGCGGGCCCTTTTACGTCTACAACAACGTCTCGGGCGCCCCGGGGGGCTACTGGCACTACCGTCATATCGCACAAAGGGACCCCCAGCGGCGAGGCCACACCTCCGCGCGGTTCGGCTTTGCCTACTACCTCGACGGGGGCTTCAAGACGTACCTGTTCAACAACATCGCCTGGGGCCAGAGCAGCGACCTGGGCAGCCCGCTGACCAGCACATGCGCGCTGCAGGAAATCATCGGGTTCATGAACGCCTTCTTCAACAACAGCTTCTATCGCTTCGGAGCCGGCTCGCGACGCCAGGCCCCCATGGCCGGCCGCTGCTACTACCTGGGCAACATTTTCCAGGACATGGGCGAGTTCTTCATCCGCCATGCTCACCCGCGCGAAGCGCCCAGCCAGGCCAATGCAGCAGATGAATTCGCCGCCGGCGACCCGGAAGCGGAAGTCTACGAATACGAAACCCTCGGCTACGCCCGGAATATCTTCCACGGAGAGGCGAGGGATTTCGGCCTCTTCGAGCATATCGGGAAGGTGTATCCAGGCCTCAAGGAATTCCGCAAGGCCGTTCAGGCTCGCAAGGCCCTGTCGGGCCAGGTGGGCACGATGGTCGACAGCCCGCCCATGCCCAAGGCCGGCGAGCACGATTTCCGCCTGGATCCGGACAGCCCGGCCGTGGACGGCGGGGTGAAGTTCTTCGTCCCCTGGTCGCTTGCAGCCGTGGTGGGCGAGTGGAGTTTCTACCGTCACCCCCAGAACCCCCAGCGGGTCCTGGGCGAGAACTGGTACATGACCGAGGAGTATTATCATCGGAGCATGTACCGGTTTGTGCCGCTGCGGGACCTGCGTGCGATGCAAACCGAGGCCGACGACTACATCAACGGGCAACTGGAGGACTGGGTGCCCGGCGCGCTGCACTTTGACGGCAAGAGTCGCTACTGCACAATGACGCACGAGGACATGACGGCCGACTACAGCTTCGGCGGCGGCGACCGCCAGCGGAAGATCGAGGGCTCCTTCCGCGGAGCCGACCGCAAGACCCTGGACATGCAGACCAATGACTTCTTGATCGAACTGGTCTTCCGGACCGATTCCGGGCATACCGGCGGGGTGCTGGTGGCCAAGGCCAACGGCGATGCCGGATACGAATTGGCCGTCAACCAAAACGGCGGCGTGACGATGCGCCTGGCTTCGGGGCAATTCGAGAAAGCCTCCGCCTCGACGCGCAAGGTCAACGACGGCAAGTGGCATCACCTGATCTGCGAGGTGGACCGCGGCCAGGGCGAGCTGCGCTTTTACGTGGATGGCCGATTGGCCGGCGTGGGCTCCCTCATGGGCTTCTACCGGGAGCTCTCCCTGTCCAACGCCGGGGACTTCCTAGTCGGCAAGGGCCCCAAGGACCGCTACTTCGCCGGGGCGATCGACTACCTGCGGGTGGCGCGTTCCACGTTGGAAGCCTCGGATACCACCATCGAAGAACTCTACGCGTGGCAGTTCGACGGGCCCTTCCTTCGCGACTTCGCCGGCAGGGAGATCAGCGGCTCCGCCCGCGACGCCGGCGCCCTGGAAGTTCAGCCCTGATGGGAGAGATCTTCCTGCGCCGAGGGGCCCTGGCTTTGCCGCCGGGGCCCCCGGCGCGGAGGGGTTATTCCAGCTCCGGCATGACCTGCTTGCCCTGCTGCTGCAGGTCGGTCTGGAGATACGCACCGTAGAAGTTGGAGTTTGTGTCCAGCCACAAGGTGATCCGGCGAAGTTCCTCGTCGGTGAGCTTGACCTTGTGGTGCCCCTTGCGGAGCATCTGGTAAAGCTTCGATGCCCGCGCGCCGACCTGGTTGGGAATCGATCGACTGGTCTTGTTGAGCTTGGGCAGCGAGCCGTTGCCGCCGTGCTTGGCCCAGGCGAAATCCTTGAGGCGGTGGAAGGATCGGGACCATCCGTACCGGTCGGTCTTGCCATCCAGCGCGGGGGTTTTGTCGTGCTTGGCATGGCATGAGACGCACTTGGCATCGAGCACCGGCTGGACGAGCTTGGGGAAAAAGACCGGGTAGGCGCCCTGGTCCTTGAGTTCCGGCTGGATGGGCGAGGGCTCCCGTTGCAGGGCCAGCGGGGTTGACCTGGCCGAGCGCCCAGGCGCAGAGCGATGCTTGGGTTCGTGACAGCCCATGCACGTCATCTCCTCGCCGGGGTGAATATACGTATCGGACTTCATCGACTGGATGGCCGTGCCGTCGGGCCCCAGCGCCTGGAAGTAGACCGGCACGCCGGCGGGCATGCGGAAGTAGACGCTGCCGTCTTCCTCGACGGGAACCGTCCCCAGCACGCCGCGGACCAGCGACTGCAGGCCGTGACCGACGCGCGGATTGTTCTGGCTGGCGGTGGCCTTGGGGAAAAGCTGCACGATCCGCAGGCTCTGAACCTTGACCCCATCGGGCCAGGCAAAAGCGCTGTCGTAGACGTCCATGACCGCCACCGTGCCGTCTTCGGGCATCTCCTGTCCCGGCGCGCGGTCCTCAACCGCCTGCAATGTCATCGAGGGGATCACCGCCGGCCTGGGGCGAGGCCGAAGCGGAATCGGATCCAGCGCCGGCGTCTGCTCGTCGCGGTAGATAAGTATCTTGTTGCCGAAGGCGTCGATCAGGTACAGGTCGTGATGCGTCTCCTGGTCGTCGTAGACCCCGATGTAATACTTCTCGCTCAGCGGCCAGGGGGTGCCGTAATCCTTGTTGCTTCGCCAGGAACCCTCGGATTCCGGAAAACGCACCTCCGGCGTCACCCGCTTGAGCTGCGAGCGGTAGTCGTCGTCGGGGATCCGCTGGTCCAGCAGGATGATCGAGCCGTAGGCCTGATCGTGATGCGGCGCTGCAACGCCGATGTACTTCTGCGAGGAGGGAATCGCACGCATCGACATTTCCATCCAGGGCCTGGCCCTGCGATCGACCGGGTAGTTGCCGTGGTAGCTCCGCGGGTCCCGGCCGTCGGGGTAGCAGATCCACGGATGATGGGCCACATCGCTGTCGCGGTCCACGTAATCCCACCGGGTGTAGAGGATCATGCCGTCGTGGGTCACGCTGGGATGCCATTCGTTGGTCTCGTGGAAGCTCAGCGTGATGATGTCGCCCCCGTCGGGGAGCATGCTGTGGAGGGTGTAGGTGGGAACCGGTCGGCCGTGACAGCGACCGAATCCGCCCCGACGCTCGCTGATGAAGGCGATCCGCCCGCCGGGCAGGAAGCACGGGTCGAAGTCGTTCCAGGGCCCGTCGGTCAACTGGACCAGGCCCGAGCCGTCGGCATTGGCTTTGAAGATGTGGAAGGTCGATTCAGGTCCCCAGCTTCTTCCCTCTCCCTGGCCCTGCGTCCAGGCGAAGGCGATCTGCCCGGCGTCGTAGGAAAGCTCCAGAGAGACGAACGAGCCGCCGTCGAGTTCGCGGCCTTTCATGCGGCCCGACGTGACCTTCCGCCCGGCCATCAGGTCCACCGCGCGGGGCTTGTCGCTCCAGATGTCCTCGAGGCGATAGATGCTCCCGCCGGGCACGGCCCCGTATCCGAAGTACTGGTCGCACATGTGGTGCAGCTTGGAGTATCGCCGCGTGAGGAAGACGAGCTCATCGAAGTCCAGCAACGGGTTGCCAAGAGCGATTTTCCGACGCAGGCGATGGGCGCGGAAGAAAAGGGCCAGGCGCCCGGGACTTTCCGGCTCGGTGTCTTCGGCCTGGGCCTGGATCGCATCCAAACGGTCCAGTTCATCGCTCAGATCCGGCCCGGATGGCATCTGCTGGAGATCCTCTGCCAAAGCGCGTGTGCGGACCAGGAGCATGTCCAGCGGGTCCTGATGCTTGTGGACCACCGAGGCGGGATGAAGGGCCTCGCGGGCGATTTCATCGCGGGTGGTTTCGGCATCGCGAAGGCGACGGTAGCTGCGAAGCGGTTCAGCGGCCAAGGAGCCGAAATCCCGGGTCAACTGGCGATGGATCTGATCGAGCGGGTTGCTCAGCGGCATGTTGATCCGTCCCCGCGTGCCCGGGTACCGCCGCGCGTGGAAGAGCAGTTCGTTGCGGCCCTTCTTCAGATCGAGTCGGTAATCCCTGCTGGTGACTTTCGGCACGGCCTTGCCGTTTAGATAGACACTCCAGTTGCCGTTGATATCCGGCTGGAACAGGACCCACCCGTCGCTGTGGGCGCGGATCTCCCGGAAGAAATACAGGCTGATCCATCTTTCCCCGTTCGGCGCTGTGGGAGCGAAATAGACCCTCCCGTCGCGGTTGCGCACATTGGGCGGGACCGGCTTCCAAGTGGCCTCGGGGACAACCTGGCTGTCATAGGCGCCCTTCAGGTTCACAGGCCTGGCCGGGTCGAGCTTCTTCTGATCGACCTGGAAGGGGCCGAGGTAGAGCAGCTCGCCCATTTCCGGCTTCATCGCATCCAGATCCCTGAGACAGTGATCCAGGGTGGCCTGGAGGGATTCGCCCTTGCGATAGCCCAGCAGGTCCTCCCCGGCCTCGGCCCGAAGGCCCCCATGGCACGCGGTCAGCAGCAGGGCAAGGGCGATAAGCAGGCTACGTCGGGCTGTAACGACATACATGGCTTCCTCTGGGATTCTGGACAAAAGGGCGCGGAGATACCGCAATGGTCCTGAAATGCGCAGGGAAACAAGAGGTTTCGCTCTCGGCTTGATTATATGACCTTAAAGCCGGATTTCCCGCCGGCCTGGAGCGGATATCCCAGCCGCAGCTTGTTCCGGTCAGCCCTGGGAGCCGATGGCGGCGTCTACCGCAGCGACGACCTCGTCCGACGAGGGATTGGTGCGCGGACTGAAGCGGGCGATAACCTTTCCGTCGCGGCCTATGAGGAACTTATCGAAGTTCCAGCGGATCGACCCCCCGGTCTCGGGGTGTCTCTGCTCATCGGTCAGCCAGGCGTAGAGCGGATGCTGTTCCTGGCCCTTGACGCTGATCTTGGCGAACATCGGGAAGCTCACGCCATACTTGCTGGTGCAGAACCGACGGATCTGCGCGTTGGTCCCCGGCTCCTGCGAGCCGAAGTCATTGGCGGGGAAACCCAGCACAACCAGGCCCCGGTCTTTCTTCTCTTCATAGAGCGTTTCAAGGTCCGCATACTGGGGGGTGTTGCCGCATCGGCTGGCCACGTTCACGATCAGCAGCACCTTGCCCTGATAGCGCGAGAGCTCCACAGGCTCACCCTCGATGCTCCGGGCGGAGAAGGCAAAGGCCCCTTCCGGTTCGGACGCATCGGAGGGGGGGTCGGATTGAACATTCTCCTCCGGCCGGGCAGGGGAAGAAGCTTCATTGGAATCTGCGTCCTGGCAGGCGATCGGAACCGCCGCCAAAGCCAGGACCATTCCCAGAGAGAGACAGCCTGCAAATCCGCGCATCATGCACGCTCCTTTCGGCTTGCGTTACCTTTCATTATACCCCGCCCGCCCCGGTTTACTCCGACTCCAACTGCGCTGCGAAGTCCGCAGGCGCCCAGATCTGCCTCACAAAGTCGTCCCGAAAGCCGAAGTCCGAAACCTTCACCACCTCCAGGCCGAAACGCTCCTTCATCGCAGAGGCAAAGCCCTCCACATGGGGCGGAACGAACAGGAAGTACCTCCCCGATCCCGGCGGACGTTGGAGCACCTCCACGTCCAGGCCCGGCAGCGTGTCGCGTCCTGAAAAGCGGCCCTCCAGGTCCAGGTAGGCGTAGTGCACCGGGCCGGCCCCTTCGGGCAACTCAAGGCCAATGCAAACCCGCGCGGCGTTGAGGAAGTACGGTTTGAGAGGCCCCGTCTCGGGAGTCGTGTCCTTCTCCGGGTAGACGTAGATCACCGGCACGTCGCTGTGCTGCGAGACGATCCGCAGGTTCGGCACCCAGCCCCGCCGGTACCGGTGAAGCCCCGCAAACCCCGTCACCTGCACCGCCAGGCGAAGACCGATCCACGCGATCAGAACCCCCAACAGAGGCCCCCACAGCTTCCACCGGCCGGATACCGCAGGCACACCGCGACGCATCCACCGGCAGCCATAGTAGAAAACCGCCACAGTGAAGCCCACGTTCACCGGCGGCAGAAACCGAAGGTCCGCCATCTTCAGCACCGCAAAGGCTGCGATATACCCAGCCGAGCCAAGCAGCAGGGAATCCACAAACAGCCGCTCCAGGGACACCTGCCCCAGGCGTCTGTCGGCCATCGACAGGCCAAAGAAGTCTTCCATTTCCACCGGCATCAGCCCGACCTTCACCCCGGCCGATTCGAGCAGACCGCAGATATCGCGAATCGGCTCATCCTCGCCCAGCCCCAGTGCTTCTCTCGCCTCGCGGGCGGCCCGAACCGGACGGTCCTCTTGCGGATGCTCTGCCAGGCGTGCAGGAAGCTCCCTCAGGGCGTAAAACCGGTGCCTGTTCGCACCCCGGAGGGGTGAGACTCGTTAGCCGCGGATCGCGAAGCGCATCCGGGGACACACGATCATCTCCCATTTTACGTTTCTCCTACCCACCCCGGAGGGGTGAGAGTCGTTAGATAAATGCTCCTTTCCGCTCCTCTCTGCCACCCCGTCCGGGGTGGGAGGGAAGAGGAGCTACGCTCATTGCCCCCGGATGCGCTCCGCGATCCGGGGCTACTCAATCATCGCCCCGCCCCCCCATCGCGGGTGCCACGGACCTGCGAAGCAAGTCCGTGCCTCCTTCGGGTCCGAATACATCCTTCGACGCGCCGGCCACCAGGAAGCCCTGGCTGCAAGGCCAGGGCATACTCCCGCATCGACCGATG
>CAZOVB010000040.1:0-40820 GCA_964583095.1 uncultured Planctomycetaceae bacterium | reverse complement strand
ACGATGCCTTCGATTCTGGAAACGCTCGCTGCGCGCGGGTTCGTACATCAGGTCACCGACGAGAAACTCGACGAGATCCTCCAGACCCGGCAGGTCACCGTCTATGCCGGTTTTGACCCGACGGCCGACAGCCTGCACCTTGGGCACCTGCTGCCGGTGATGATGCTTGCCCATCTTCAGCGGGCGGGGCATCGCGTCCTGCCCATGGTCGGCGGGGCTACCGGGATGGTCGGCGATCCATCCGGCAAGAGCGAGGAGAGAAACCTCCTGACCCCCCAGCAGGTCCAGGCCAACGCAGAGGCCCTGCGTGAGCAGCTCGCCCGGTACCTGGATTTCCAGGGAGACAACCCCGCCCAACTGCTCAACAACTACGACTGGATCGGCCGGATGGGCTTTATCGACTGGCTGCGCGACGTGGGCAAGTTCTTCACGATCAACTACATGCTCGCCAAGGAGTCCGTCAAGCAGCGCATCGGGGCCGACTCGGGCATCAGCTTCACCGAGTTCAGCTACATGACCATGCAGGCCTACGACTTCCTGCACCTCTACGAAAACTTCCAGTGCACCCTCCAGGTCGGCGGAAGCGACCAGTGGGGCAATATCACCGCCGGATGCGACCTGGTACGCAAGAAGCACGGCAAGAGCGTCTACGGGCTTACCTGTCCGCTGGTCACGACGGCTGCGGGGGAGAAGTTCGGCAAGTCGGCCGGCAACGCCGTCTGGCTCTCGGCCGAGAAGACCAGCCCGTGGGACTTCTACCAGTACTTCATCCGCCAGGATGACCGCGACGTGATCCGCCTGCTCAAGATCTACACCTTCATGGAAATGGAAGAGATCGACGCCTTGGCCCAATCCCTCCAGGCCGAGCCGGAAAAACGCGCCGCCCACAAAGCCCTGGCCCGGGCGGTAACTGCCCTGGTGCATGGTCAGGACGTTGCCGACGAGATGGCCCACGCGGCCACGGTGGTCTACGGCTCGGAGATCAAGGACATGACCGACCGCACGCTTGCGGCCGTCTTCTCCGACGTGCCTTCCAGCGAGATCCCGGCGGCCGAGCTGGAACAAGGCCTGGAGCTCTCTGGCGTTCTGGCCCGGACGGGTCTGTGCAAGAGCAAGGGCGAGGCCAACCGCCTACTCAAGTCCGGGGGGGTCTACATCAACAATGTCCGCGTAGAGGACTCTGCTCAGAGTCTGGACCGCTCGCACCTGGCCAGCGAGTCGTTCATCATTCTGCGCAAGGGCAAGAAGAGCTATCACATTCTCAAGGTGGTCTGAGATTCGGGAGGAGCCATGGAATTTGCGATCGGTTTTCTGATCGGGGCGGCTGTCGGGGCGGGGCTTGCCCTGACGGTCTGCTACTTCAAGGCGCGGGCAGCGGCCGGGAACCAGGCGCAGCTCCAGCAGCAGATGCGCGACACGTTCCAGGCCCTTGCCTCCGAAGCCCTGGACGTCAACGCCAGACGTCTGGCTGAGCAGTCCGCCCAGTCTCTGGATTCCAAGAAGCAACTCATCGATCAGTCCGTCAAGTCCGTCGGCGAACGCCTGGAGACGATCCGGCAGGAGCTTTCGCGCATCGAGAGCCAGCGCAAGGAGCAGTTCGGGCAGCTTTCCAGTTCGGTCTCTTCGCTGACCACCAGTGCCAACGAGCTGCATCGGATGCTGGCTTCCACTCAGCGGCGCGGGCAGTGGGGCGAGCGGATGGCCGAAGATGTGCTCCAACTGGCAGGCCTGCAGGAGGGCATCAACTACACCAAGCAGTCCGGCGAGCATGCCGATTCGGGAAAGCCCGACTTCACCTTCTTCCTGCCCAACGATCTGAAGGTCAACATGGACGTGAAGTTCCCGCTGGAACGCTACAAGTCCCTGCTGGACGCCCAAACCCAGCAGGAGCGGGAAGCCGAACTCAAGGAACTGGTCAAGGCGGTGCGGAATCACATCCGTGCGGTATCTTCGCGGGGGTATATCGATTCCTCGGTACCCACCGTCAACTATGTCCTGCTGTTCATCCCCTCTGAGCAGATCTACTCGCTGGTCCTTCAGGCCCAGCCGGACCTGATCGACCAGGCCCTGTCAGGCCGGATCGTCCTGACCAGCCCGCTGACGCTCTATGCCATGCTTGCGGTGATCCGCCAGGCCGCGGAGAACGTGAACCTGGCCAAGACGGCAGATACCGTTCTGGACCTTCTGGGAGAGTTCCACAAACAGTGGGACACCTACAACGAAGCGCTGGACAAGCTGGGCCAGCGGATCGACCAGGCATCGCGGGACTATCAGCACGTTCGCACGACGCGGACAAACATGCTCGAAAGGCCCCTGCGCAAGATCGAAGACCTCCGCGAGTCGCGAGGCCTCAGCGCCAAGCCCCAGAAGGACTGATCTCGCAGAGGCTACTGGGGGGCTTCCATGTCCAGATCCCTGCCGATCCGGACCTGCGTCCTTCGGCTCTGGTCGCCGGGCGAACCGTGTTTTCGTACTTCGAAACGCGCTTCGGATCCCTCCTGGCTGGACGGGCCGATCTGCACGGTAAACCAGCCCGGCTCGACGGTTCTTTCCATGCGCGCGTCCCAGATGGCCAGTTCTTTGGGACCCAGTTGGAAATCCACTTTTCGTGACAGGCCCGGCTCGAGGCGGATCCGCTGGAACCCCCGCAGGCGCTTGAGAGGCTGCGTGACGGAAGAGAACTCGTCGGTGACGTAGCACTGGACGACCTCGTCGCCGGGGACCTGCCCGACGTTCTTGACTGTCACGGACGCCTGGACGCTCCCCGCCGGGCCGACGCAGGTGGAGGAAAGCTCAACGGGGCCAAACTCAAAGCGCGTGTAACTGAGTCCGTAGCCGAACGGATACAGCGCCCGGTTCTCATGCTGTCGGTATCGGCCCGACCCCGAGCCGTTGAAAAGGGGCTTGTGCAGGTAGGAGCACTGGCTGTGACCGGTGCTTCGGGGGAAGGACATGCAGAGCTTCCCGCCGGGGTTGTGCAGACCCAGAAGGCTCTGGGCAATGGCCCGGCCCGCTTCGACACCTCCGTACCAGGCCAGCAACACCGCGTTGCACCTGCCGGCGATATCGCCGATCGCCCACGGCCTGCCCCCGATGAGAACCAGCACAACCGGTTTGCCGCAGTCCAGCACGGCATGGGCCAATTCATGCTGGCGACCGGGAAGCCGCAGATCCGCGTTGTCGCGTCCCTCGCCACAGGTATTGCGGGTCCCGCCCAGGGCGAGAATAACGGTGTCGGCCTCGCGGGCAGCCTGGACGGCCCGGGCGATCGCGTCTTCGTCGTCCGCTTCTTCTTCCAGTCCCAGCGTGCAGCCGGGCTCGTGGCAAATCTCCACGTCCGGGTCCGTGGCCTCCTTAATGCCTTGCAGCGGCGTGATGCCCTCGGGCGTGATCTGCCCCACATATCCCCCGTATTCGCAAAGGTCTGCATGCGGACCTATCAGGGCGATTCTCTCTCCGGCCTGGGGAGAAAGGGGCAGCAGGCCGTCGTTTTCCAGCAGGACATGGCTGGCCAAGGCCCCCTCCAGTGCGATCCGGCGATGGGCAGAGCTGTTGCAAAGCGTCCGGGGGTCCGGGCTTTCCCGGGGTGTGTCAAAGAGGCCCAGCAGGAACTTCGCCCGCAGGATCCGTCTGACACTGCGGTCGAGGGTCTCCTCGGAAATCTGCCCTTGCCGGACCAGTTCAGGCAGGTGTCGATAGCAGAAGAAGTCTTCGTTTCGTCCCAGGACGAGCTCCTGGTCGACCCCCGCCTGGAGCCCCAGACAGGCTGCCTGCTCCAGGTTGCCTGCCACCCTCTGCATCGAATAGAGCCGGAAGACGTCGATGTTGTCGCTGACGACGAACCCGTCGAACCCCCACTCGCGCCGGAGGATCTCCTCGAGCAGATCTCGGCTGGCGTGGCAGGGCACCCCGTCCATGGCATGGTGGCTGGGCATGACGGAGGCGATACCGGCTTCGCGGACCGCTGCCTCGAAGGGTGGTAGATGCATTTCGCGCAGGTCCCGCGGGCCAAGGTGTACCTCGCTGCCGTTGATCCCGCCCCGCACCAGGCCGTAACCGGCGAAATGCTTGGCCGTGGCCAGGACGTGCTGTGAGTCGAACCGCTGGTCCCCCCGGCCCTGGAAGCCGTGGATGATGGCCACGCCCAGGCGGGAGACCAGGTGAGGATCTTCCCCGAAATTCTCCTCAACGCGCCCGAATCGCAGATCGCATGCGATATCCAGGTTGGGGCTGTAGCAATGATGCCTTCCCAGGCTGCGGGCTTCTGCGGCGATGGCAGAACCCATACGCTCGACGAGCTCCGGATCGAAGGTGCAGCCCATGGCGAGTGTCTGCGGGAAGACCGTCGGCTCGACGCCCTGGTAGCGATCGGGATCTTCCTGGACATACCCGGGATTCCAGAGCACGCCGTGAAGGATTTCCCCGTGCCTCATCAGCGGGATGCCAAGTCGGTCGTTGGCCGGTGCGTCGGCGCCAAGCTGCTGGGTCTTTTCCTCCAGGGTCATTCGGCCAAGGAGGTCTGTCACGCGATCATCCAGCCGCGCCCGGGTGTCTTTGTAGAGAGGCATCTGCAGCAATCCTTTCTGGTCTCGGCGTGGCAGCATACCGCAGACCGGGCTTGTCGGGCAACGCCGGAGCCTCAAGCAGGGCCTTTCAGAGCAACGCGGGGAGGTTTTGTCTGAAGTTGGACCTGCCCAAATCCGAAAAGTCAGGGGAACGCCAACAGGAGATTTCAGCTATGGCAACCGTCGAAGATTTGCTCATGCAGAAGGGGCCGGATGTGATCATCGCCTCGGCCGATGACACCGTCATGACCGCGGCCAAGATGATGGCCCAGGCCAATACCGGCTCGGTGATCGTCAAGGACGGAGACGCACCGCGCGGGATTTTCACCGAGCGGGACCTTCTTCGTAAGGTGGTCGCGACCGGCAAAGACCCGAATCGGACCTGCCTGGAAGACGTGATGACCACGCCGGTAAAGAGCGTCTCGCTCTCGACGACGCTGGACGAGGCCCGCAAGATCCTCTCCAGCGAGCACATCCGTCACCTGGCCGTCGTGGAGCAGAACTCCCTGGTGGGAATGATCAGCTTCCGCGATGTTCTCCAGGGGCAGGTTCCGGCAGAGACTCCAGCAGCCTGACCTTCCTCTCGGGCGGGTCTTACCCCAGGGCCACATCGAGGGTCATCATGACGGCAAAGCCGACGATCACGCCGGTCGTCGCGATGTCCACATTGCCATTTGACTGGGATTCGGGGATCAACTCCTCGGCAGCGACGAAGATCATCGCGCCGGCGGCAAAGGCAAGTGCGTAGGGCAGAATAGGAGTGACCAACAGCACGGCGGCTGCGCCGACGACCCCGGCGACCGGCTCGACAATTCCCGAAAGTTGTCCGTACCAGAGGGCTCGCTTCCGGGAGAACCCCTCGCGCCGCAAAGGCAGGGCCACCGCGGAGCCTTCCGGGAAGTTCTGGAGCCCGATGCCCACCGCCAGGGCGAAGGCAGCCCAGAGCTGGCTGGTGGCGGCAGCGCCGGACAGATTGGCCACCGCTCCAAAGGCTACCCCCACAGCCAGGCCCTCGGGAATGTTGTGCAACGTGATGGCCAGGACCAGCAGGGTGCTGCGCTGCCAACGGGTCTTGGGCCCCTCTGACTTGACCATGCCCGGGTGCAGGTGAGGCAGGAGACGGTCGGCCAGGCGCAGGAACACGGCTCCCAGCAGAAAGCCCACCAGCGGAGGAATCCAGACCAGCGAACCGTAGCCTTCTTCCTCGGCCATGGTGATCGCCGGGGCCAGAAGCGACCAGAAGCTCGCGGCGATCATGACCCCTGCGGCCATGCCCAGTGCGGCGTCGAGCACCTTCTGTGAGACGTTCCTGGTGAAGATCACCAGACAGGCTCCCAAGGCTGTGACCCCCCACGTAAAAAGGGTAGCCAGAAGCGCCAACACGATCGGGGATGTCTGAAGCATCCATTGCTCCACGGGGATTCTCCTTACTTTCCTGGGCCAAGCTGAGGCCTGCAAAGGTATGCAACGCCAGAATCGTAGGTCGGTTGATGGTGGGAGTCAAACTCGCCCGTGGCCATCCGGGCAAGTCTACAGGATGCGCTGGTGGAATCCGCCGTCGACGTTTATCACCTCGCCGGTCGAGAAGGGCAGGGCCCCGGTTGCGCAGGCGCAGACCGCCCGGGCGACGTCATCCGGGGTTCCCCAGCGGCGGATGGGGGTCAGCCCTTCGGCGATGAGCTTATCGTACTTGTCCTTTACCCCGCTGGTCATATCCGTTTCGATGATGCCGGGTCGGATCTCGTACACGCAGATTCCGTGCTGGGCCAATCGGGCTGCAAAAAGCTGGGTCGCCATCGACAGCCCCGCCTTGGATACGCAGTACTCCCCCCGAGAAGGGCTTGCGGTGTAGGCGCTTATGGAAGAAATGTTGATGATTGCCCGCGGAATCCCCGGTTCATCCGACACCTCGGAGCGGTGGACCATCTGTCTGGCGACCTGCTGGGTCAGAAAGTAAGGCCCCTTGAGGTTGATGGCCATCACCCGGTCGTAGCTTTCTTCGGTGGCTTCGAGCAGGTCCAGTCTCTGGCTGGGGGCTACCCCGGCATTGTTGACCAGGATGTCCAGGGGGCCCAGTTGGTCTTCAATCGTATTCAGGGCCCTGTTTCTGTCATCGGGGTCGCTCACGTCGGCGGCGATGGAAAGGCCCAAACCGCCGGCTTTTCGGATACTTTCGACCGTCTCCTCGCAGCCGCTGCGGGAAAGCGCAGCCACTGCGATTCCCTCCTCGGCCAAGGCCTGTGCGATTCGGGCTCCGATCCCCCGCGAGCCTCCCGTGACCAGCGCAACACGTTTTGAATTCATCTCTTCTCTGCTCCTTTGGGGTTGGCAACGATTATGCGCCCTCGCCCGGCAAGGGTCAATTCTGTCGGTGATGGTGAAATGAAATCTCGGATTTTGCCCGGATTCTCTTAAGGATCTGTCAAACCCCCTGCCGATATATTCATCGCTCGCTTGTTCAATGCTCGCCTTTCGTCGGCTCGGTCGAAAGGTCCCGGAGAAATCCGATGCTTCCAAGTGTGTGCAATGTGTACTTGGGCTCGCATACCAGGGTTCTTCGCCCGGCTCGAAAACGCGATAGTTTACCCAGCTTCCGTGCTTTGGCCGCAGTAAAGGCCATCAAAGTCGGAAGGTCCGGAATTTTTGAGATCCGATCTTGATCATTCCCTTAGCAATCCGGATAATCCAGAGGACGGAATGGAAATGAATGTACTGCTGACACGGAAGAAACCTATGGCCAAGAACCTCTCGACATTTGCCGTTGCCGACATGCTCCACGTGGACCCCGGCTCGGTTGCCAACTGGATCGATCAGAAGCTGCTCAAGGCTCACCGGACCCCCGGCGGGCATCGCAGGGTAGCTGCCGAGGATCTCGTGCAGTTCCTGCGCGAGCATCGCATGCCGATTCCAGCCGAACTGGAAGCCCCGCCGATCCGCGTGCTGGTCGTCGACGATGAGCCCGCTGTCGCCCAGCTGGTGGGCAGGGCCATCCGCTCGGCCCACGGTGATTTCGAGGTCGTGGAGGCCAACGACGGCTTCCGCGCCGGGACGGTGGTCGCGACGCTTCGGCCCGACATTGTCATCCTGGACCTCCGCATGCCGGGCATGGACGGTTTCGAGGTCTGCAAGCTCATCAAGAGCCAGGAGCAGACCAAGCACGCCGAGGTGATCGCCATGACCGCCTATCCCTCCCCGGAAAACGAATCCCGCATCCTCGAATGCGGCGCGAGAATCTGCCTCTCCAAGCCGTTGGATTTCGACAGGCTTCTTCAGGAAATCGAGGCCGTCGCACCCGCTTGAGCCCTCCAATACCCCAAGCAAACCAAAGGGCCCCGGCAGCGGGGCCCTTTTCAATGAGTTCTTCATATCGCCCGGGCAGCTCAGCAGTCGGCGTGCTCCAGGCACCAGCGTACACTCCGCTCGATACCTTCGTCGTAGCTCACGGTAGGCTGCCAGCCAAGCTGCTCCCGGGCCTTGGCCGGCGAGAAGAAGCACTGACGCCCGATCAGCCATACCGAGTATCGCGTGACAAGCGGGGGTTTTTTCTTTCCCAGCATGTGGCCGAAAAGCTCCATCAGGAAAGCCGCCCGATAGGCGATCTTGTAGGGGACCTTTTTGGTCACCGGCTTGGCGCCGATGCACTCGGCAATCTTGTTGAGGTACTGGGCCTGGGTGATCTCCCCGTCACAAGAGAGATTGTACGATTCGCCCAGGGCGATATCCTTCGTGGCGGCCAGGATGCAGCCCTCGGCTTCGTTCCCGGCGTAGGTCAGGTTCAGACGGTTGCTTCCATCGCCCAGAAGCTTGGCTTTGCCCGCCCGGATGGCCCGGATCAGCCGGGGCATCGAAGCCCGGTCCCGCTCTCCGTACAGCCAACTGGGCTTGACGACCGTGGCCGGAACCTTCCCCGCCTCATGAGCCTTCCAGACGAGCTTCTCGGCTTCCACCTTGGCCCTGCTGTAGTAGCTCCACTTGTGCAGATTCTGTCCAAGGGGGGCGGACTCATCCAGGACCAGGCCCTTGCCGTCGGGGTGCCCGTAGGCGCTGATCGACGAGACGTGAAGAAACCGCTTGATGCCGGCCTGCTCGGCAGCATCGAGCATGTTGACCGTCCCGTCGATGGTTACGCGCTGGAAATTCTCCCACTTGCCCCAGTCGCCGACCTGGGCTGCAGCGTGGTAGACCGTATCGACGCCCTGCATGGCCTGTCTCAGGCTCTGGGGTTCGGTCACATCTCCCACGGCCAGCTCTACGCCGCAGGAGGTCAGAAAGGTGGTATCGCTGCTGGGCCTGACCAGGGCACGGACTTTCTGTCCCTGGGCGGTGAGTTTCTCGGCGATGTGGCTTCCAAGCAGTCCGGTCGCGCCGGTGATCAGATTCATTTCGAATCCCTTTGCGTGCAGAAAGAGTTTCTTTTTTCATGGGTGGATTACGAGCAAGACTCTACGCTGGAGGGCAATGTCAAGTCAAGGATCTTGGGACGCTTGAGGAGGCCAGGACAGCCTTGAGAAAGGGCAAAGACTTCCAGACCTGAAAAAAGGCATCGTTCCTGAAATAGGGAGGACGGATCAATAAGATAACTGGTGGATACGCCTTAAAATCCGATCGGAATTACTGGAGGTCGGGAAAGTCCGCGAGGCAACCTTGAAAATTGCCCCGAATGCGTATTGGATACTGGTGGAAGGGACGGTAAAATGGCGGGTCATGGAAAACGCCCTGCCCCGTACCGGCCGGCTACGCCACCCACCGCCCTGCAGGACTCCGCCGGAAACTGCTTAAGGATCCCCCGAAACTCTGTCGATGTAAGAGCAGAGTCGATCACAGTCAGCCGCTACTGCCTTAAGAGGCACAAACAGCGGGCCGGCCTGTCAGGGCCCGCGCAGGAAACCAGATGATACGCCGCCTGATTGCACGCCCCTCGAACCTTCGCATTCGGTTGATGGTGGGTCTCCTCCTGGCCGGACTGGCCGGATACCTTGCCACCCAAAGCGATGCCGACGCCGTCTCCAACGACTATGTCCGTACGCTGGACCGTCGTCACCTCGCCCTGAACTCCCCGGAAATGGTCGATGAACTGGTCCGACTGGCCAAGACCGACCATGTAGCCCTGCTGGAGATGTCCCGACGCCAGGCCGCTCGCTACGAAGACTACCAGGGGGTATTCATCAAGCAGGAGCGGATCAATGGCTCTCTGCGCGATGAGCAGGTGATTCGCTTCCGTCATCGTGTGGCTCCCTTCTCGGTTGCGATGGCCTGGGAGAAAAACGCCCCCCGCGGCGACCGGATTCTCTACGTCCACGGAAGCAACAACAACGAGATGTTCGTCCGGGCCAACATCCCGTTCCTTCGCGGCATGGTCGTCTCCCGAGACCCTTCCGGCGAAGAGGTCATGAAAAACACGCTCAACCCGGTGACTCGCTTCGGCTTCCAGCGGGGGCTGGACAATCTCATCGAGGTCTACGAAGAGGCCGACAAAGCCGGCGACCTGCGAATCGAGTTCGGTGGTTTCACCGAGATCTTCGGGGCCAAGTGCGTGAGGCTGTTGCGATACCTGCCCCCCAAGGGCGACTACCCGGCCTATCTGACCGAAACGCATGTTGACATCGAGACCCTCTTGCCGGTGTGCATCAAGGGCTTCGACCGCGAGAACCATCTCATCAGCAAATACATCTACCGGGATCTGGAGTTCAATGTCGGCCTCGGAGATGACAGCTTCACCAAGGCAGCCAATGACATGTAAGTCTTTTCGGGGCTTGGCAAAGACGGTCCTGTTGCTTTGCTTGACCGTCCTCTCTTGCTTGGCAATCATCGGTTGCCAGGCCCAGGCGACCAAAGCGCCCAACAAAATCACTCCACCGGCCGCAGCTGCCGCTCCACCTTCCCTGGAAGAACTCGCCCGGACCGACCACATCGCCCTTCTGGAAAAGTGCCTGGATCACTACCGGAAGAACTATCACGCCTACACCTGCGTTTTCCGAAAGCAGGAACGCCTCGACGGCACCCTCAGATCCGAGCAGGAGGTGGCTGTCCGATTTCGCGAGGAGCCTTTCTCAGTGGCCATGAAGTGGCTGGAGAATGCCCCGGCCGCCGATCGGCTCCTCTATGTCGAGGGCAAGTACGACGGGAAGATGATCGTGCGCCCCAGCTTCGTCCTGGCCCGGGGGCTGACAATCCGCAAGGACCCCGAAGCCCAGGATGTCATGAAAAAGACCCTCCGCCCGGTGACGCGTTTCGGCTTCAAGCGTGGGCTTATCCACCTGATCAAGATCTACCGACAAGCCCGGCAGGGCGGCGAACTGGATGCTCGGTTCGAGGGGTATGCCCAACTCGATGGCCGAACCGTGCTGCTGCTCAAGCGGATCCTCCCCGACAAACCCGAGTACCCGGCGCCCGTGACGGAAATCTACGTGGATCCCCAGCGGCTGGTCCCGCTCTGCATTCGCGCGTACGAAACCGATGGAACCCTCCAGGCCAATTACGTCTACCAGGACGTCAAGTTCAACCCGCCCCTGAGCGACGAGGATTTCACGCCCGAGTCGCTGGAGATGGCCCCGGTCAACGAGGAATAGCTCCAGACGTCGGCGGATTTGTGCTCTCCCGGCTGCTATACTTCCTTGTCGGCTCGGAGACGACTATGCCTGAGGCATCCCGCTCAAACCGCCTTGCAAAGCTCAAGACACTCCTCAAGGCCCTGCGGGCCTTTTCGCTTCCCATTTCCATATTGCCGGTGTTCCTGGCTGCATCCGTTGCGCTGCCCATCGGTAAATGGCATTGGCCCCTGCTGCTGGCTTCGGCGGCCGGGGCGGGACTGCTGCACCTGGGGGGCAATCTCCTCAACGATTATTTCGATTTCCGCAAGGGTGTCGACCGGCTGGAAGAAGACGCCGGCCGCCCGGGGCGTCAACTCGTCCAGCGCGAACTGACCCCTCGGGAGGTCCTGGCCGAAGCGATGGTCTGCCTGCTGTTGGCTGCGCTGCCGGTGGGCTACGTACTGAGCCGGACCGGTGCGGAAATCCTCTGGTATGCCGCAGCGGCCTTGATGGCCGCCCAGGCCTACACCGGCCCGCCGCTGGAGCTCAAGTACCACGCGCTGGGTGAGGTGCTGGTCTTCGTGGTTTTCGGCCCGCTGTTGATGCTCGGAGCGGCCCAGGTACAGACGGGTCAATTGGAATGGAATGTTCTGCTGATCTCCCTTCCGATCGGGATGGTAACCAGCGCGATCCTGGCCGGGAACAACTTCCGCGACCACGTGGAGGATGGCCAGGCGGGGATCCACACGCTGGCCCATGTCATCGGGTCCCGGGGCGTTGGCTGGCTCTACGCCGGCCTGACCGTTTCAGCCGTGGTCATTCTCGCCGTGCTGTCGCTGACGGAAGTGGCTCCCTGGCCTCTGGTGCTCAGCCCGTTTCTGCTGGTTCTGCTGGCTCGTCCATTGCGCGCGATACTGGCAGGGCGGCGGGTAAGCGATATTGACGTGCAGACCGCGCGTTTCGAGACGATTCTGATTCTCGCCGCCTGTGCAGCCTTTGTGTGGAAGGGGCTGGTCTAGCCGCGTCAGGGCAGTTTTCGGAGGATGGATTGCACCGGAGGCTGGTCGTCTTCGTTGCAGGAGAACCGGAAGCAGGCCCGGGGGGTAAGGGTGACTGTTGCATTCCCGGTCGGGGCTTTGAACCTCAGGTTGGCTGACTGGACGAAATCGGTGTATTTCTCCAGGAACTCCATGCCGTGTTGATGGTCCAGGAATTTGGGAGCGTAGGGCCCCGACATGAAGGAATTGTGGGCGTATTCGCTGATGCGGACGCTGCGAAGCTGGACGCGATCGGCATTGGCCAGGAGTTTGTCGATGGCGGCAGGGACGTCGACCTCGATCGGATCGATGATCACAGGCAAGGCCAGACAGCTTGCCAGGAAGGTCGCTACCTCCTCGATGGCCTTGACCCCCCCCGCGTAGACTTCGAGCGTTTCGCTGGAGGGTCGAATCGCGAACGGCATCAACTGGACCTTCTCGACCGGGGCCGATATTACCTGCTTAGTGTCGGGCTCGACTTTCTGAACGGTCTGCTGGGTTTTTCGGACAATGGAGCCGAAAGCCGCCGGACCGGTCGAAGAGGAACTGATCACGCCGAACTCCTCGGTTTCGGGCAGGCCGAACTCCTCCATGGCCTGTCGGACCTGTTCGGGTTCGGGGCAATTACGGATGCGGGCGATATTCAGGCGGAAAGAGGCCATGGGGGTCCTTTTAGAGAGAAACCAAAGCAAAGATCATACGTTAAATAACCGATGGTTCAAGCGGAAGCTTGTCGGCTTTCGCTCGCTGTTCAATTTCAAGGGGTATACGGTTGTCAAGGACTGGGCCCCTTGTGTTCGCCGCGCCGGCGGCTTGTCCGGTTGGAAGCCCATGGGCTAGAATGACCCATGGAAGACGCATTTCCAAAGCGGCCAAATCCGATCCTGGAAGCTGCCTGGCGGGGACGGGAGCAAATCCGACGCAAATCGACAGTCTCAGGAGAAGATCATGAACGGATGTCTGATCGCATGTCCGGTGTGTGGAACCCTTCTGGATGCGCCTCCCGAGGCGGCCAATTGTGCCGTTCGCTGCGGGCGTTGCAAGAGCCGTTTCAAGCTCCCGGCCAAGATGGCGGTCAACTCCGACGCCATCGCCGGCTGGCTCTATAAAGATCCGGACAATGAAGAATCGGCCCAGCCGGCTTCGGCAGGGACCTCGCCTCCGCCGGATCCGCGCGAGGAATCCATGATGTTTCTTGTGGATACCGAAAGCGATCAGCCTCCCGCGATGCGCCTGGTCCGCGTGGGGGCCGAGGGGGCCTTGCTGGAATTCCCCGCCTCAAGGCTGCTGGATACCCCGTTTCGAGGATCCATGCCCCGCCTGTGCGTCCGCTGCGAGACCCGGACGGATCTGTCGGCCCATGTGGTGATCTTCTCTCCCCAGTTGAAGGACTCGATGAGTGTCGAGGCCGAACACAGCGCCGGCGAACTGGCGATCAGTGCCGAAGAGGCCCGGGGCAAGACGAACGACGAACTCCTGGCCAAGATGGCCAAGGTTCCCAACGTCCCCGAGCCCGCCAACGAACCGATGCTCTACTGGCTCTGTCCGGACTGTCCCGGCGTGGGGACCATCTCCGGACAGGCCAATATCAACCGCACCACCGGCAAGGGCAAATGCCGCCTGCGGATCCTGAACCTCCGTGTGGCTGAGAAGTTCCTGGTCAACACCGGGGCCGAAGGAACCGCCGAGCACGCGGAAATCCAGATGCGGATCCGGTCCCGCTGGAACAATCCGTGGTCCGATCTTCCCCCGGCCACCCGGAACCGCATCGTGGGCTGGTTCGAAAAGAATCCCAACGAGAAGTTCATCGCCTATGTTCCGGACCGCGACCGAACGCACACGGAAGACGGGATGTACGGCCTGCTGGTGAGCAACCAGCGATTCATCTGCCACTGCCAGTACCGCCATCACGAATCCCCGGCCGACTACCCGCTGCACCTGCAATGGACGCGCAAGGGCGCCAAGCCGCACCTTCGTATCCGCACGCCGGACTGGGAGGTCAAGAAGTTTTCAGCCGACCGCGAAGGCGTGGAGACCCTCAAGCGCGCTTTGCGGCGGGGGGGCTTCCACGTTCGCTGGTACTGATCTTACGAGGCAGTCAGCTTCCTGAAGAGGGCTTGGACGAGCCCGAGTTGCCCTGGCCGGTGGGTTTCTTCCTGCGGCGCCGGGGGCGACGGCGTTTCTTCTGGGAGGATCCCTGGGAGCCGGACGAGCCGGACCCCTTGGACGATTTCTGACTGGCCGACGATTGGGACTTCCCGTCGCCCTTGGACTGCTTCCGGGAGCTTCCGGCTTTGGAATCCTTTTCCGAGCCGCCGCTCTTGCGCTTGCGACGTCTTCGCTTGCGCGATCGCTTCTTGCCGGACTCCTTGCCTGGGTCGCTGTCGTCCTGGGCGGTCTCGGCCTTGGCTTCGGGACTGACCGAAACGTTCTCCAAGGCCTGGTCAAGCTGTTCCTTGGCCGTGCGAAGGTTGGCGGCATTCTCCGCAGCCAGTTGGGCGGCTTCTTCCTTGCTGGCCGGCGGGGTCAGATTCCGCTCCACGATTTCCTCGTTGGCCACCGCCGCGATTGAACCGTCCGGAAGGGCCAGGCGAACCAGTTGCGTGATGATCTGCGTGCCGATCACCTTGCCGGTAATCGTCTCGGTTCGGACCCAGACGTTCTTCTTGGGCAGTGTGCGGCGCAGCTTCTCGTAGGTCTGATCCTCATAGCGAAGGCAGCACATCAGCCTTCCGCAGCGGCCGGAGATTTTGGTCGGGTCCAGCGTGGCCTTCTGCACCTTCGCCATGCGCATGGAGACGGGCTTGAGTTCTTTGAGGAACTGCTGGCAACAGCACCGCTGGCCGCAGCGTTCCAGGTCCGCTACCAGGCGGGCCTCGTCGCGGGCACCGACCTGGCGCATCTCGATGCGCGTGCGGTACTGGCCGGCCAGGCGACGGACCAGCTCCCGGAAGTCGACACGATGCTCAGCCGTGAAGTAGAAGATGATCCTCTCGCCGCCCAGAAGGTGCTCGACGGCGACCAGTTTCATCTCCAGGTTCAGCTCGCGTATGAGCTTGCGACAGAAGGTGTATTCTTCTCCGGCCGAGGAGTCCAGGTGACGCTGGTCGATGATGTCCTGGTTGTTGGCCGGTCGGAGCACCCGTCCGTTTCGCTGGAAGGGGTAGTCCTGCCCGTTTTCCTTGAGGTACTCATCGAGTCGCTCGCAAGTGATGGCAAAGGGGCTATCCCCCCCGATGGGAGCAATGACTTCAGCCAGTTCCACCCCCCTCTCGGTTCGCACAACGACCTTGTTGCCCGGGTTGGGGGTCGTTTTGAGGTTGTGGCGGAATTGTCCGATACGGAACGTTCTGCCGTAGCGGGCGATCAGTCGAGGCGGTCCATCCTGGCTCTGGCTCTGCTGGGAAGCCTGGTCCTGCTGGGGGTCCTGATCCTGTTGCGGATCCTCCTGCTGGGACAGTTGGGAGGGACCATCCGGCTCCTGCGGCTCGTTGTCGGGCCGAGGTCGGGGGGCCTGCATAGAAGACTCCGGTATATGTTTCCGCGGCGGCCCGCGGGTGTAGCTGATTTCACGCCCCGGCCCGTCACCGGGGGCCAATACGCCTTGTCGGCGGGCTCGCTGGAGGCAAGCCGGCACGCCTCACCCGCCAGATGCGGCAGCGACGTGCCAGTATGGATTATACGAAACATCCCCCGGGGCTGAAGAGAAATCCCTGCCTGGGAAATGCCTGCCTCGGACAAAACCCCGCTTTGCGCTCCAGAATTCCGTTCTTTCCCGCCGATATCCATAAGAAAGGGAAATTCACGAGACTCGATGAGCCAAGCGCACTTTGCTACCCCCAGCATTCATCGCCCCTCCGCCTTGGCGGGGACTTCGTGGCACCCGGCCCTGGTTACGGGCGTGTCGGTTGCGATCGCAGCCGTCAGCGGATTCTTTCTCGCCCTCTGCAGGCAGTGGCAGCTCGAACCTGTCGCTTCGATCCTGGTTGGGATCGCGGGCTTTTTCGTGGGGGGATTGATGGTTCCCGCTTTCGCCCTGCGGTATCGGCGTGGCGAACTGAAAGGCAGGCACCTGACCCTCCGCCTGGGAGGCAGGGCTGGGCAGATCGATTTGAGCAGGATCTCCGGAATCCACCTGTGGGAGCACCTGGTTGAAATCCAATGGATGGGCGGATCCTGCGGTCTGCTCGCCAACCGTCTGTCCCTGCCGGGTGAAGAACTCAGGATCCGCCGGCGCCGCGTGCTGCGTCAATCCGGTCTCCGGGCTCTGTCGTCGGCAGGCTCCAGGCCGGTGGGCCTGGGGAGAGTCTGCACATCCTCCGGGGCCGTGGCCGCATGGGCGGGTCTCACGCTCTACTGGATCTACGCCCATGGCTGGGGCCAAGACCTTGCCGCCCGCGCGCTGCCTCCGGCAGCGCTGGTAGGCCTCTGGCTCCTGGGCCGCAGCGCACGGCCTGGCCACTGGGTCACCGCTCGGACACTGCACACCCGCCGGTGGGGCACGACGCGCCGGACACCCCTGGGCGGTGTCGAATGGTTCGGTTGGCGAAGCGGCCGCCGTGGAGTGCAGATCGAGGTCCACGCCGGGCCAGGTCTTCATCGCCTGCGCTGTTCCCACCAGAGCGGCGCTCTGCTGTGCAACCTTCTGCAGTGGAACGCCCCGAGGGCCCTGCAGGTGGACCTGGCCGAGGGGAGGGCCCATCCCGGGCCTCGGACACCGGAGGTATCATCGGCCCTGGCTGAGGCGATTCGTGACCGGCTTCGAGTTTTGTCCCGTCGCCGAATGGCGCGGTCGGTTGCCGAATCGGTCGCTCTGGCCGTTGGGCTGGTGTTGCTTGTCTCTGCCCTGCCCGTTCAGGCGGGACGATACGTGCCGCTGATTTTCCTGGCCGTTCTGGTCCTCGGGGGCGTGCATCTGCTCTGGATCTGGCAGGCCTACCGGCGATCCGAACAGAACATCCACCAGTCCCTTCCCGACGTGCAGAGCACCTCAACCCCCCAGCCGACCTCAGCCGGCGCTTGACAACGCCGGACCCCTGGCCGATAGTTCCTCACATGGCGGGAGAGCATTTCATTGTGGTCAAGCGAGAAGAGAGCCAGTCTGCCAAAGGCTTCTTGCCGCGACTTCTGGGGGCAATGACATTGGCGGTCATGATCTCCGCTTGCCTCTTGATTCTGGCCTGCGCGATACACTTCTCGATCTGCGAAGAACTTATGGATCTGTTGGACCCGCCGGACTGGAGTACCTGGGCCCTGGTGACCGTTTCGGTCTTCGTGTTCCTCCGGGTGTGGATTCCCAGGGCGGCGGTGCTGGTTCGAGCAGTTCGTCTGGAGGGGGATGCATTGGAGGTACGCTACGGCCCGTTGGTCAGGCGAATGGATCTGATTGACATTTCGCGCATCGAACAGGTCGGATGGTTGATCGTGATCCATAGCCGGCAGGGCGCGTGGTTACTGCGTCGTCGGGCGGTGAAGCCCGACTTTGGCCGACTCCGCGAGGCCTGGCGACAAGCGTTGACCGGGAGCGGGGTGCGGCCGTTGAGCCCCCCGGCCCATCATTTGCCGGTGGATTCGCAGCTTTTCTCGCTGCTCTCGACGGCCGTTAGCTTGGCGGTCTCGGCGGTCCTGGCGTTGTCAATGGATCTGCGTGGGATCTCCCTGCTGACAATAGCCATAGGCGCCCCGATTTTGTTGCTCTGGTCGCTGGCAGTGGGGCGCCGGCAAGGCCTCTTCCTGACCCCGCAGGGTCTGGACGACTTGACGCCAGACGCTACGGGTAGCTTCCCGTTGGTCGGGGTGGAATGGATTGCCTGGGCGCCCATCCAGGGCGGCGTGAGCGTGGATCTCCACGCCCAGGGCCGCACGAAGCGCGTTGCATCTTTGGAAACGGATGCAGCCCTGCTTTGCAACATGGCTGAGCGTGCGTCTCCCATGGCTTTGGAGTTGGGCTTGGAGGGTGGGTGGCTGGTCGTTCCTTCCGGTGCGAAACCCCCTGCATCCGCGGATCGTCTGCGTTCGATGCTCCAATCCTACAACCGTCGCAAGCTGCGGAAGATGCTGGCACGCACGTTACCGTACTTCGTCATATACCTGTTGTATCTGTTGGCGAGAGTGACAGGTTGGGGCTTTGGTTATAGGAGTCGAGGCTACTGGTTGGACCTGTTGGACCTGGTCGTCACGATTGCGGGAGTGGTCCAACTGACCGTCGCGCTTATCCTTCTGCGAAGGGTCATGAGGGAAAGGGAATCGCACGTGGGGCGGGCACTGAGCGGCGAGGTCCAGGAAGACCAGAAGTTCACGAAGGTTCTCTATGCCCTGGATGAGAAAAACCTCCCCGGTTGATCCCTGCTAGGAACCCTTGCGGTTCCCTCGGCGGGGACGTTTGCTCTTGGGCTTTCGGGTGGTTTCCAGCATGGAGCGTCTGCGAAGGATGTGGTGGTAGTGCTGTGCGAAGCGGTGGGCTTCGTCGCGGATGGCCTGGAGCAGTCTCAGGGCGGGGTCGCGACGCGAGAGGCGCAGCGGCTCGGATCTGCCCGAGACGTGGATTTCCTCTTCCTTCTTGGCCAGCGAGACCAGCATCGGGGGACGGAACTCCAGCTCGTCAAAGGCCGACAAGGCCGAGGAAAGCTGCCCCTTTCCGCCGTCGATGAGGATGATGTCGGGGAACAACTCGTTGTTCATGCCGGCCGGCTTGTATCGCCGCCAGACCACCTCGCGGATGGAGGCGAAGTCGTCGTTGCCCTCGACGGTCTTGATCTTGTACCGCCGGTAGCCGTCCTTGAAGGGCTTGCCGTCGATGAAAACCACCAGCGAGCCGCACAGCTCCCCCCCGGCCAGGTGGGCAATGTCGATCGCTTCCATCGTCCGGGGTGCCTGGTGCATCTGGAGGACCTCGGCCAGCCTTTCCAGTGAATCGGCCGGGTCCACGTAAAACGCCTCGGGCTGAACGTGTTCGGAGACGATGCCTCTCTTCTGGAGCCCTTCCAACGCGCGCAGTTCGTCGCGAAGCCGGGCAGCGCGTTCGTAGTCCATCTTCGCAGCGGCCTGGTTCATCTCGTCCTGGAGTTCCTTTCGGAGCTGAGAGCCCTTCGAGGCCAGGAACCGCCGGAACCGCTGGATCTGCCGGGTGTAGTCCTCCTGGCTGACCCGCCCCGCACAGGGAGCGGTGCACTGCTTGATGTTGTGGAGGATGCAGGGGCGGTAGCGTCGCTTGCGTCGGTCTTCCTCGGTGATATCCAGGTTGCAGGTCCGGAAGCGGAAGACCCTCTGGAGCAGCGGCAGGGCCCCGCGCAGCTCGGAAACCGAAACGAAGGGACCGTAGAGCTTGGCGCCCTTGGTCTGCGGCTGACGGGTAATGCTCACCCGTGGGAACGGTTCGTCGGTGGTAATCTGAAGGTACGGGTAGGTTTTGCCGTCCTTGAGCTGGGCGTTGAACTCCGGCCGAATGTCCTTGATGAGACGATTCTCGACCAGCAGCGCGTCCACTTCGCTCTGGCAGGTAAGATGATCGACGTCTTCGACCATCGTCTGGACCATGCGGTCGATGCGCTCGTTTCGGCTGGCGATGAGGTTTGCCCCCGGCTGGAAGTAGCTGGCCACGCGGCTGCGGAGATTCCCCGCTTTGCCGACGTAGATCACCCGTCCCGCGGCGTCCTTGAAGAGGTACACGCCGGGCTGCTGGGGCAGTTGGGAGATTTTCTCCCGGAGGGCTTCGAGGCTGGCGGCTCGCTTTGGGGCCATAGATCCCTATTATACAAATCAGCAGGGCAGGGCCCCAACGGCATCGAGAGAATTTCCTCGCCGATTGGAGCCTGTCGGGCGAAGATCCGATACGCTCAGTAGATACCTTCAACGAAAGTTCTCATGACAGAGTCAGTCTCTCAGCCAGTGCGCGGCCCGCAGCGGGTCTTGATCGACCTGCAGCGTCACATGATGTCCAACGGGTACAGCTACGTCAGCGGCAATCCCTACGAATGGCCTCTGCCCTATGCGGTGATGGTCAAGGGCCAGGACGTGGTGATCTTCGCCTTGGCCTCGGAGGCGATGAACTCGGGCTTGCTGGACGTGTGGGAGAATCTGGGCGAATCGCGCGTGCCGCGCGGGCTGGTCCTGGTGGGAACCGGGGAAGAACTCGAACCGTTCCGGGCGGAGAAGCTTTCGGGTTCCGTGGCCTGGATCCGGACACCGGGAGAATCGGTGGAGGTGCGTCGGCGGGGTCCGACGGCCAAGGTGCTTTCCAGGCGGAAGCTTCGCCGTCTGCTCGAGCAGGAGCCCCCGGAGGGTATGACCGCATCGACCTGCCAGGCGGCCCTGCAGCGCAACCTGGAGGAACTCCAGGCCTCCCAGAACTTCTATGACCGCGCCGACCGGTCGGCTGTGCGACCCGGTTCCACGTTGACCTACACGCTGATCGGCGCGTGCGTGATGCTCTTTGCCGCAATGCTCCTTGTCGAGGGGCCCGGGGTGCTTACCGCACCGGGGGAAGGTGTCATCTACGACTGGGGCGGGCTGCATGGCCCGTCGATACGCCAGGGACAGTGGTGGAGGATTCTCTCCTCGGCTTTCCTGCACATTGGAGCGCTTCACCTGATCTTTAACATGTACGCCCTGGGCGTTTTTGGTTCGCTGCTGGAACGTCTTCAGGGCCGGGGGAGAGTCGGATTGATCTACGCGGTAAGCGTGGTCACCGCCGCCCTGGGAAGTCTGCTTTGGCACCCGACGGTGACATCGGCCGGGGCGTCGGGGGGAATCTTCGGCCTGATCGGTGGGGTCACGGCCTTGCTGATTCGCCATCGGCGGGACTTCCCACCTCATCTGCAAAAGGCGATCTGGAAATGGCTGCTGACTATCCTGGCTTACAACGCGGTTCTGATGTGGGCTTTGTCGGGGATGATCGACAACGCCGCCCACCTGGGCGGGCTCGTCGGCGGGCTGGCAATCGGGCTGATCTTCAGCCGAAGCCCTGTCCGCAAGGAGTCCGTCAAACCATGGCAGTGGGGGCTGGGGGCTTTGCTCCTGGCGGGTCTCGCGGTTGGGGGTGGCTGGATATACAGCCGCATTCCCACCGATGAGCCCATGCGATGGAAGCTGCTCGAAGAAGAGCAGCTTCTGCTGGATCGGACCGACCGGATCGTACGTTCCCTGCAGGAAAAGGCCAGCCAGGCCCAGGCGGTCCACCGGGTGATGGCCGACGCTGCCCCGGGAGAGATTGCCTCTCGACTTGCGGAGATCCGCAGCGAGGTCCGTGCACTTACCGCCAAGCTTCCCACGGCCGAAGAAATCGACGTGCCCGAGCTGGAGCCCTTGATGATGGACCTGGAACTCCTGGAGACGCTGCAAAAGGCCCGGGCGGTGGGCGTGACCCTCGATAAAATCCTCAGCCGGCGCATCAGCCGACTGACCTATGACGCTCCTGGCGACCTGGAGGATCTGAGGAAGATTACCGAGGCCGACACTCCCTTCGGCCAGGCATTGAAGAGCTACCGAAACCAAAGGCAGGACCTGCTGGAAGCACTGGAAAAGTAGGGAGGCTATGGCTCTGGCCCGGCGGTGGCCGAAACAGCTTCCAGCACGCCGTATCCGAAGCGCAGCAGCAGGCATCCGTCGCGGGAGGTGGTTCGAACGATGCGGGTGGAGATCAAGTCGGCGTAGAAGCTGCCCGCCTGGCCCGATGCGGGCAGGGGCCCCGACCGCGAGGCCAGGACGATCTGCGGGTTGATCCGCGAAACGAACAGGGGCAGGGTTGCATCCCAGCTTCCGTGATGGGGCAGGAGCATCGCATCGCAGGCGAGTTCTTCAGCAGCTTCGGGCGCGGGGGGATGCCGGTCCAGCAGGGCGCTCTGCGCGAACGACTGGGCATCGCCCGGCAGCAGGACCGATCGGTTGTCGCAGACGATTCGCAGTACCAGGGAGGTCTCGTTTTCGCGACGGGGAAGGTCCTCGGGCAATATTTCGTCGGGCCAGAGCACCTCCACTCTTGTACGATCATCGAGTTCCACGACATCTCCGGTCTGGAGCCTGATCAGTTTGCCTCCGCTCCTGGCCAGCTTTCTCAGCAACAGGGCCTCTCCGCCGTCGGGGTCCTCCAGGCCGAAGTGCCGGCTGACGTAGAGCGTTCGAAGCGCCCTTCGATCCAGCAGATCCAGCAGGGCGGTGTAGTGGTCGGCATTGCCGTGCGAGACAAAGGCTACCTCAGGCCAGGGCAGCTTCCCATCCAGCACGAAAGGGCGAAGGACGCGGGCGTAGACCTGCGAACCGGCCGGTCCGCCGGCATCGAACAGCGCCGTTGACCCCGAGGGCGTCCGCAGCAGGGCGGTCTGGCCCGCGCCGACGTCCAGGACATACAGGTTCGCTGTCTCCGGGGCCGGGGCGGGCATCTGGCTGACCGCCAGGGCTGCTGCGGTCATCGCCCCAGCCGAAACAGCCGCCCAGCGCAGCTTGCGATTGCCCAGGGCCCAGACCAGCAGCATGGCTGATCCCAGCCACCCGGCCGCCACCCAGAAGGATATCGGATACAGATCAATGCTCAGCAGGGGCAGGTATTCGAGCATCTCCACCATTCCCGCCAGAAGGTGAGCCGATGCGTTGGCCCCCTCGGCGAGCCTGTCGGCCAGGTTGGGCGCAAGCCAGGCAAGTCCGATCGAGAGATAGCCGGGGATCAGCACAGCCGCCACGATCGGAAAGAAGACCAGGCTCAGCAGGATCGCGTACGGGCTGAAGATCTGGAAATGCCAGGCCGTCAACGGCGCCGCAGCCAGATAGGCAAGGATCGAAAGGCAGAGGTAGTCGCCGGCGATTTCCGGCCCGCGCATATACAGCCAGCGCTTCCAGGCCTGGTCGTCTCGGAAGACGCGCAATCCGCGCGTCTTGAGGTACCGTCCCAGCAGGAACTGCTTCATCGGATTCATCAGCAGCAGGAGGACGGCTACGATGGCAAAGCTCATCTGGAACCCGGGCCGAAGAAGCTGGGCCGGATCCAGGGCCAGCAGCACAATGGCTGCAGCCGCCAGGGCATTGAGAGCCGAGGCCGGCCTGGCCGAGATGATCCCCACGCACAGCACAGCCGCCATCACCGCAGACCGCAACAGTCCGGGCCTTGGCTGGGCCACCAGCAGGAAGAGTCCCAGAACGATCAGCACGACCACCGCGCTGGTGCGACGGGTGAGCATTGCCAGGCGGCAGAGCAGGTAGGCCAGTCCCAACAGGACCGACAGGTGCAGGCCTGAAATGCTCAGGAAGTGACCGGCCCCGCTGCGGCGCATCAGGTCGTTGAGTCTGGCCAGGCCTCGGCTTCGATGTCCGACGACCATCGCCTGGACAAGCGAGTCGCCGGGTTGATCCGTCTCGGGCAGCAGTTGGCTCCGTGTCATGGCCCGAAGGCGTCCCAGATGCCTGCGCAGCGGACCCAGCCGCCCCGGGCCGAGTCTTTTCACCGCCTCAGGGGCAGGGGCTCTGCACCAGAGAAACACATCTTCCAGTTGTGCCCGGGCGACGGGATCGAACTGCCCCGGATTGTCCCGAGGCCCGTATCGGCCACTTCTTCCCAGCACCTTCACCCGCGTACCGGGGGGAAGGTCTTGGACCACGCCTTCCACCGAAACGCGGACGAGGCCGGTGGTCTTCGTCCAGTCCGGGCCGGTGCGAATGGCCCCGGCTTCGAGCAGGAAGGAGGTCTGGGGCTGCTGCCACGAGGTCACCGGCGAGTGGACCTCCGGCAGGGAGACAACCGTTCCGCGAAGCGTCGTCAACTGCGATCGGCCGACGAAGCTGCTCACGTGGCCGCGCGGAACCGAATGAAGTTGCAGGCGCGCCAGGGCCCCCGATGTCGAGAAAACACCCGCCAGAATCGCGGCTCCGGTTGCCCAGTTGCCCAGATATCGCTGGGCCGGAAGCGCCAAGGCCAGCATGGTCGCGGCCGCCAGCAGCCAGGCCTCCAGTTGCAATTCGATCTGTGTGCTGACCGCGATTCCCAGAATCATGGCCAGGGCGGGTGGCACGAGGGGCAGGCGGACCAGTCGCCCGGGGCGACTGGATTCCCGGGACGAACGTCTGGAACCGTTTGCCTCGGCTTGCTGGCTCATCAGCCCGTTCCCTGCCGGCGGTTGCTAGAGATCTTTGCCCAGCGCTTCTGCGATGCGTCGCAACGGCTCCATGAGTTCTTCGAGCGTCTCGGGACGGATCGACTGAGCCCCGTCGCTGAGGGCATGTTCCGGATCCAGGTGACATTCGAGAAGCAGGCCATCGGCGCCGGCGGCGATGGCGGCGCGACTCATGGCCGGGACCATCGAGGCATGGCCCGTGCCGTGGGACGGATCGGCCAGGATCGGCAGGTGCGTCTTGTCCAACAGCGCGGGAATCGAGGCCAGGGGAAGCGTGTTGCGCACGTAGCTCTCGAAGGTCCGGATGCCCCGCTCGCAGAGCATGACCTGCTTGTTTCCGCCGTTGATGATGTACTCGGCTGCCAGGAGCCATTCATCCAGTTGCGAGGCCAGGCCCCGCTTGAGCAGGACGGGCTTTGCTATCTTCCCGGCCGCGTCGAGCAGCGGATAGTTCTGCATGTTCCGTGCGCCGATCTGGACCACGTCGGCATAGTGAGCGACCTGCTCGATGGTTTCGACGCTCATCGCTTCGGTGACGATGGCCAGGCCGGTTTCTTCCCGGGCCTGGGCAAGGTACTTGAGCCCCTCTTCCCCGAGGCCCTGGAAGGAGTAGGGGCTGGTGCGGGGTTTGTACGCTCCGCCGCGAAGGGCGACGCAGCCGGCCTGCTTGATCCGGGCAGCGGTACGCAGCAGGCTGTCGCGATCCTCGACCGCGCAGGGCCCGGCGATGATGCCGATCTTCCTGCCCCCAAAGGCGAAGCCCGATGGGCCCACGGCGACGGCGGTCTTCTCGGCCTTGACTTCCAGGGAGGCCATCTTGTACGGGGCGAGGATGGCCACGACCTGTTCGACCATGGGAGCATTTTCGATGGCGCCTTTGTCCACGGACCGCTTATCTCCAATGCAGGCGACCACCGTCCGGTCCGTGCCGCGGATCACGTGATCGGCCAGTCCGTAATCGCGGACCAGATCGACCACGTGCTGCACCTGCTCTTGAGTGGCTCCGGGTTTCATTACGACAATCATCTCGCCGACTCCTTTTTCGTTTGCTCTGCCGCTCAGGCCGGCGGACTGATCTTTTCCAGGCCGTTCATGTAGGGCCGCAGCGCCTCGGGAACCACCACGCTGCCGTCGGCCTGCTGGTAGAGTTCCAGGATCGGGATCAGCACGCGGGGACTGGCGATGACCGTGTTGTTGAGCGTGTGGCAGAACTGAAGGTCGCCCTGGCTGTCGCGGTATCGCATGTTCAGCCGGCGGGCCTGGAACTCGTAAAAACGGCTGGCCGAGTGCGTCTCGCCATAGCTGCCCCGGGAGGGCATCCAGGTTTCAATATCGTACTTGCAGGCCTGGCCCATCCCCAGGTCGCCGGTGCAGACCTGCACCACGCGGTAGGCAAGCCCCAGGGCCTTGAGGATGTCCTCGGCGTTGGCGAGAATCTCCTGGTGGAACTCCTTGGAAGCTTCGACATTGTTGGGCGCGATAATCACCTGCTCGACCTTGTCGAAGAAGTGGATTCGATACAGGCCCCGCGTATCCTTGCCTGCGGCGCCGGCCTCGCGGCGGAAGCAGGTGCTCATGGCTACAAACTTCCGGGGCAGGTCGGCTTCTTCCAGGATCTCGTCGCTGTGATAGGCGGTGACGGGGACCTCGGCCGTGCCGACCAGCGACATCCCGTCGCGCTGGCACAGATAGGCATCGTCCCGTCCCACGGGGAAGTATCCCGTTCCGTACATCACCTCGTCGTTGACCAGGACCGGCACGGTCAGGAGGGTGTAGCCCTTGGCGGTCATCTGGTCCACGGCCAGACGGAGCACGGCCTGGTGGAGCATGGCCCCGGCGCCCTTGAGGATGAAGTTCCGCGTTCCGGCCAGTTTCACCCCGCGGGGGATATCGATGATATCGAGCGTCTCGCCGAGCTCCACGTGGTCGCGCAGCTCGAAGTCGTATTCGGGGATCTTGCCTTCCTCGCGGAGCAGGACGTTGTCCTCTTCATCTTCGCCGACGGGGACTTCCTCGTCCGGGACCTGCGGGACCAGCAGCATCTGCTCGCGGAAGGCAGGTTCCAGTTGGTCGACCTGCTCGGAGAGCTCCTTGACCTGCTGTTTGAGCCGGCCCATCTCGGCAATAGCGGTCTGCTTCTCCGGGCCCTGGAGTTTGGCGATGGTCTTCCCCGCTTCATTCTGGCGGGTTCGCATGTCCTGCAGGGCCTGTTTGGCCGAGAGGAGCCGGCTGTCGATTTCCAGCAGCCGGGGGATGTCCACGGCAAAGCGCTTCTGCCTGGCCGCCTGGATATATTTGTCGGGGTCCTGTCGGATGAGTTTGATATCGATCATAAAGCGTCCTTTCGGGTCGCAGAAAACAGCGGGCGATTATAGCATCCGGCGCCCGCGTTGCACCCCTATTGCTCGGAGGTTCGGCCGGGCGAGCCGGCAAGGTACCGGCACCTGGCCTCGAGGACGTCTGCCTGTGCCTGCTGGTACTCGGTGAAGCGGTGGAGGCTGTCGGAATCGAGGCTTCGGTTTCGCTGTCGAGCGCGTTGGATCTGCTCCAGGGCCTGGCTGCACATTCCTCGCCGGGCCAGCGTGCGGGCGTAGTCCATTCGCATCGTCGCGTCCTGTGGATTCAACCGGATCGCGTCGGCCCAGTGGGCCAGTCCCTTGTTCATCCAATCGGGCAGGGCCTGGCCGGGGGGCAGCTCCTGCACGCCGGGGCCCTGGATGGAGGTCTCGGCCTGGATGGCTTGCGTCGCCTGCTGCCAGTCCCTGCGGGCCTGGTCTTTCTTTCCGGCCAGCCAGGCGGCATCACCGCGTCGCAGCCTGGCTGTGACACAACCAGGAACCCGCGAGAGCAGGAGGTCGAGTTGCCCGATGGCCTGGTCGTATTGTTCGAGCTGGTAGTACGCCCCGGCCAGGGCAGCCATCGTTGCCGGGCTGAAGGAGTCCTCCTGGGTCAATGATTTCTGGATCTGCCGGAGCCGGATCGGCGCAGCCCCGGCTGACTCGGGCCATCGCATCAGGTGGAAATCCCGACTGCCGATGTCAAAGGCCAGCATGCCCGCCCAGGAGGCATTGCGGGCAGAACCGGTCGCGTCGCGGAGCATCTGGTAGGCCTTGACCATCTGCTCTCTGCCCTGGCGGTCGTAGAAGCGGTTGACCCAGGTAACGGCCATGCGGGAGGCATCGTAACGCAGCAGCTCATCGCGATCTCCGGAGATGTCGACGGCATCCTGGAGCAGGTCCATGCAGGCGGCCTGCTGGTTACGCACGTACTTCCGGATCGCTTGGTCCAGAAGATGGGTTTTTCGGTAGGCGGGGGCCCAGATCTGCACGATGGTCACTGCCAGAGGCACCGCCAGGGCGAGCATGGCCAGGCCCACCGTCGCGTCGCGTCCGGTGATGCGAAGGCGTCCGGTCTGCTTTGCGGCGATCCCGCTGCCCCAGGAGCCCCGCCGGGCAAAGCCGATGCACGCACCGGCGCAGATCCAGAAAAGCGTCCCCGTGGCCGGCCAGGTCAGGCTGAAGGTGACCATGTTATGCAGGATCATGGCGGCCAGCCCCACCGCCAGGCCCACGCGAACCCCGGCCAGGCGATTGCGGTCTATCCTCCACAGACTGTTGACAAGCAGCAGAGCCAGCCCGCCGGCGTACAGGAGCGACTGACCCGTCCCCAGCCAGGCATGCAGCGCCCCGAGCCCCAGGACAACTCCCGCGCCGGTGATGATTTTGACAAAGCCTGTGCCCGGAGAAGCGTCGCTTGCCTTCCAGGGCACGCGGTGTCGCGGTTTGGCCAGCAGGACCATCGCCGAGATGAGGACGACCAGACGAAGCGAGCCGCCGATCCAGCCGTATTCGGTCAGGCTCTGGATGATCACGTTGTGAGCGGTTTTGACGTCCTCCTCTGCCTGGGGCCTGCGGTGCTGGAGGTACGCCTGGGCAAAACCACCGGGCCCCGCGCCCAGCAGGGGCCTCTCGGAAAGGGCGGACATGCCTCCCTGCCAGTAGTGCCACCGAAAGGTCATCGTCTTGGTGGGCAGGCGATCGCGGGCCAGCCCGTATCCGACCACCCCCGCAAGGGCCAGGGCGAACAGTGCCCCGGTCAGGCCCACAGCGAGCTTCCACCGGCGGGAGAGGCGTTGGCGGAACCGCCAGATCCCCGCCATGGCCAGGGCTCCCAAGGCCGCAGAGGCGATCGCGCCCAGGCTTTCGGTCAGGACAATCACGCAGAGCATGGCCCCCCCGGCCAAGGCTGTCAGAACCGCAAGCAGCGTGGCCGGGTGAACTTCTCCCTTGGGCGAGCGAAGCCGGAAGGCCTTTCGCGTGCGCCAGGCCGCTTGAAAACGGTCCAGAACCAGCCCTATCGTCAGGCCGGTCAGAATCAGCAGGGCCGAGGCCAGCAGATTCGCCAGTCCGAACCGGCCCGTTGGGGCCTTGTCGGTGATTCTCGCCTGGAACTGCTGGGCCTCGCGGCTGCCGGGTTCATACCCGACTTGTTGCAGAAGACGGACTTCATCAGCCTTCAGCTGGGCGATGTTCTGGGGGATCTCCACCGTCCGCTGCCAGATACAAAGGATGGCCAGGACAATTCCCGCCGCGGAAAGCACCCCCACAAGCAGGGCGAACCTGCGACGGTTGGAGCACAGGGCAACCATGGCCGCCCCGGCCAGCATGGGGGCGACCGCGTCGGCCCAGGCCAGGGAGGCCGTGGCGGGATCCGCTCGTCCCGACAGGCCGGAAATCCAGGCGCTTACGGCAAAGCAGAGGACCAGCCACAGGATCAGCGTCCAGGCGGGCTTCCACTGGTCGAGCATGGCCAGTCCCACCAGGCCCATCAATCCTCCTGCCATGAGGAGAACTGCAAAACTCGCCCTGGCCAGATCTATCCGATCCGTCCGGGGGATGGCCTCTTCCTGGCTGAGCAACTGCGCGTTGCCGCGCAGCTGGACAGCCTCGGAAAGCGGGATCAGCCCGGAACGAATCGGTGTTTCCGGCAGGAACAGGCGCGTAATGCAGACGGTGAGAATCACGATCAGCGAGGCGTGGACGAGACCCGATGCGATTCGCTTTCGGGTCCTTCCCGGAGATCCGGCAGCAGATGGGTTTGGTGCGGAAACAGGCATCATTCCTCAAAGCTCCCGGATTCCAACAGGGCGACGATGGCCAGAATCGCCATCGTCTGCAGGAAGACGAGCGTGGCGGGGACGGCCCCTGCCGCCCGGACCAGGACCAGCGCGCCCGTCGAGGTCGTCAGCGTGCAGAGCCAGATGGTCAGGACAGCTTTTCTGACGCTCATCCCGCGCCGGAGAAGCCGATGCGAAAAGTGTCTCCGGTCTCCGACCATGGGGCTCTGGCCTGCCCGCAGTCGCAGCACGGTGACGCTGAGGGTATCGTAGATCGGCACGGCCAGCAGGACCAGCGGGGCGAAGACCCCATAGAGAAAATGGGTCTCCGACTCCGGAGAGGTATAGGTGGTCAGACAGCTCAGCACGGCCAGGAGGTACCCGACAACGAGCGACCCGGCGTCGCCCATGAACATTCGGGCCGGGGGGAAGTTATAGGGCAGGAACCCCAGCAGGGCTCCCAGCAGCAGGGCAAGCCAGCCTGCCACGAAGATCTGCCCGACCTGGGCCGCGGCCAGTAGGAGCGTTCCGGCACAGATGGCCGCTACGCCCCCGGACAAGCCGTCCATGTTATCCAGGAAGTTGAAGGCGTTGGTAATGGCCACGATCCAGAGGATCGAAACTCCAACGCTGACGATAGGCCCGGCGAAGTGCATGACGCGAACATCCAGCACCGCGGCGGTAAAGATGGCCACTGTCAGTTGAAGGGCGAGCTTGGGCCAGGGCCCCAGCGCCCTGCGATCGTCCACCAGACCCATGATGTGCAGCAGCAGGGCCATCGCCAGAATTCCGATGGCCATGCCAAGTCGTTGCATCGCCCCGGGCAGGTGGATGCGGATCCACGGAGGCACCCAGTCCGTGCAGCCCGAGTGAGAGAGGATGATCACCGCCACCAGGGCAACCAGGGCGGGCAGCAGGATGGCTGCAAAAATCGCGCTGCCCCCCAGCAGAGGGGTGGGGCGTCCGTGGGCCTTGTGCGCCCCGGGCCGATCGAGCATGCCCGTCCGCAGCGCGACGTACATGAAGACCCGCCCTCCAATAGCGCTGAGGAGGAAGGCCAGCAGGAGCATGCCACCGATTATCCAGCCGATCATGTGCAGTGATCCTTTCTGCCGGTGAGTCGATCCCGGGCTCTCCGGAGGAAGTCATCATAGGCCCCTGAAGCATAGTCGGGAAAGGTCCATGGCAGAGATTGCCACCCCTTTCGCCACTGCAGCGTCACCTCGGCGTAGACGCCGCCATGCAGGTAGATCCGATGCGAAAAGTTCTTCATGCTCGCCAGGACCAGCTTGGAAGGTTCAATATAGCCGGGGTCCAGATTCACCGGCCTGGGCGGGCGTGGCCCGAGCGAGCGGGCAATATCGGCTTCGATCCGATTGGTTGCGATTTTGACTTCAGCCAGGTCTCCAGGCTCCAACTGCCCGGCCAGAACCGCGAACTGGCGCAGCAGCTCCGGGCCCATCTGGGGGGTGTAGTATTGCGTGAAATCAAATACGCCGGGCGGGGTGAGCTCTTCGAGGGGCCCGAGGTCTTTCGTCAGCCGATCCCGCGCTTGGGCCAGGGCCTCTTCGCTTGCGGCGAGGAGCGAGCAGATGTAGACAACCTTCTCCGGCGCTTGGGGTTGGGCCATGAAGTCATTGTCGTCGTTGGGCGGAGGAAATGCAACTCCCACCGGGCAAAGCAGGTTCTCGAGTGCACCAGATCCAGCAGGGCCTGTTGCGGATTGTTCCGAGGGAAAATACACTCAAATATGATTTATATGTTCAATAGGCCTGCAGCGGAGATGTCTTTATTTAAAACCTCAGAAAGATAGCGTAATTTCGCCATCAGAAGCGGCAAAACATTGAATCGTCTCGCAGGTTAAACAGGCTGAGAGACTGCGGGGAGTCGGATAGGCCTCGCGGAACACTGGAACCAGGAGCAATGCGATGAAGAATACAGGTCTGTTTTTGCTGGCTTCACTTGGCCTTGGCATTTGGGCGAGTCCCCCTGTCCAGGGGCAGAGCGCCGCAAAACAGTGGGGAAACGATCCGTATCGGAACATGGCCCATGAGGCCGAGGACCTGCCGGCCGATCTGACGGAAGAAACCCTCAAATGGGAGGTGGACTTCCGCGTGCGAAACATCTTTGCCCAGCCCATGGTGATCGGCGATAAAGTTCTGCTGGGAACGGGGGGCGGGTGCTTTTCCAGCAGCGAGATGCCCGAGGGTGAGAAGACAAGCCGTTATGGCATTCTCTGGTGCCTGCAGCGCGAGACCGGCAAGGTGCTCTGGCGCTTCATCCATCGCTCGCGAGGCTACGGGATGGTCTCACAGCCGACCCAGGAAGGCGATCGCCTTTATGTTCTGACCTCGGCCGGGGTGGTCTGCTGTCTGGACCTGGACGGACTGACCGACGGCAACGACGGTATGGACAATGAACCGGCGCTGATCGAACTGGATGCGGGGCAGGACCCGGGCAAGCTGGACGAACATGTAGCCAACAGCGGGGCCGATGTGATCTGGGCGTTTGACATGGGCAGCCGGCTGGGCTCTCGGCCTCATGATTCGGCGTCGGGTACGCCGCTGATCGTGTGCGTGGCGGATGGACTGATCGTTCTTCCGGCCACGGGGGGCATCGAAGCCCACGGGCCCAAGTAAGGCCCGGCCATTGCCTGAGGTTTCCCATGAGCGATTCCTGGATGCGAATTCTGGAGCATGTGGCCGGCAAGCCCCACCCGGTTTCGCCGACGCAGTTGGAGCACCAGACGCGCATTGCTCCGGCGACCGTCACGCGAAGCCTGGCCAGCCTGGTCGGCAGCGGATACCTCCAGCGCGTCGGACGAGGCAAGTACGTTCTGGGCCGGCGTATGAAGGACCTTGCCCGCCGCGCTTTTGAGATCCGGGACGAGACCTTCCTGTTTCTGCAGCTCTTCACGGCCAGCTATGATGAAATCTACGCAGGGGTCTCGGATGTTCTGGGCCAACACGACTCGCAGTGCCTCGTGCACCCGCTGCGAGATTCGCTGGAGCAGGGCAGATCGATCCAGGTGAAGCTTCCCCCAGGCAGCCCGGGCGTCTTCTTCTACTCCCGCTGGAAGCACTGGGCCGAGGCTTCGGGCCAACTGGGTCTTGAGAACATCCCCGCGGTGCACATCGGCTATGGCGGTTACGACGCCTGCGACACCGTGAGCTGGGACGAACGCGAAGGCATCAGCCGGCTGACTTCCCTGCTGATCGAGCAGGGTTCGAGCCGCCTGATCTACCTGGGCAATCGCAGCCTTTACGGATGGGATCATTCGGTGCGTTATCGCCGTTGCGGGTATCGCGACACTGTTCTCTCCGCCGGCCTGGAAGACGAGGAACTCCTGATGGGCGAGGATGTGGGAGCCACCCTGGGCACGTGCCGGCAACTGGAGGCGATGGTCTCGGAAACCCCCGGGCCGCTGGGAGTGGTCTGCGATGACTTTGAGCTTCTGCCCGGGCTGATTGCCGGCCTGGATGCGGCCGGGCTGCTCCGGCCGGACAAGCTCCGCGTGGCCGCCAGCATCCTGCCCGAACATTCGCGCCGTTTCGCCGAGACGGTTGCCAGGCTTTCTGCATCGCTTGTCGAGCCGTGGCGGGAAGTTGGCCGCACCGCAGCCCGCAGACTCCTGCAGCGGCTTGCCGGCAGGTGCGAAGGGGCCGAACTGACACTTCTCCGGGGTCCGGAGGCAAGGTCGGCCGGGGGTGAATGAAAGCAGGCGGCCCGGTCGTGTTCCACCAGGGCCGCCTGAGGAGTTTGTTTAATCGGACATCTCAGCAGAGGTTTCTTCGTCCTCGCAGCAGGACGGTCATCCCCCCCAGTCCCAGAACCACCAGTGTGGTCGGCTCGGGGATCGCCTGGTTGTCGACCACTCTTCCGCCAAGCTGAAGGTTCGAGCCCTGGCCCTTGAAGCCGTACTTGTTGGTATTGCCCAGGCCGGAGTAATCGTTGTTGTAGTTGTCCGCGGCTCCGTAGAGCCGGAAACTGACGGTCTGGTCCTTGAGCCCCAGGCTGGAAATGTCCAGCGAGTCGAAGAAGACCTGCTCATCCGACCCGGAGGAGGATATGTCCAGGCCGGCCAGGTCCAGGATGTCGTTCTTGAAGCCATCGGTACTGGCCTGGAGAGACCAGATCTCCGCACCGTGCTTGTTCTTCTTGTAGTCGCCACGGAACAGCGAGAAGCTGATCGTGCTGTAATCGATCGAATATCCCTCGTCGGCTGTCACGTCGAACTGGAAATACTTGTTCTTGTGCGGCGTGGACTTCTTCTCCCAGTGCGTAGCGGCCATGAAGCCCTTGTGCCCCCACTTTTCGTTCCACATCTTGATCCCGTGGGAACCGACGGATGACGCCGATACGCCCGAGGCCGAATAGAGCACGTCGGCTGAGGCCCCCCGCGAACCTGCGATATCCCATTCCACGAGGGGATCCGTATCGACAACAACCCCCGCCCCGGCAGGCAGGGCACCGGCCAACAGGACAAGGCCGGCCAGCAAGCAACGGTACATAGACGTTTTACGGATTACATGGTTCATCTTCTGGCTCCTTACTGGTGCCTTCCCAAGGCTATCCGAGGGGAAGACCGGGCTGAATAGATTAATCCAACTCGATACAGAGAGGCTACTTGCCCCGGGGGCGTGCCCAAAGCCTTCCTTCTTGGATGTAACCTATGATTCGGCAGCGACTGGGGCAAATACCCTATGGGGGGAATTCCTTATGGATTGGATGTGAGCTTTGCCGGGGGCGCAGTCGAATCGATGATCAGGTTATTGACATGGAATCCCGGTGAGTCTAAGAAAAGGGTATCCACGGGACCTGCGGGAGGATGAACATGTCACAACAGACAAGAGTGATCACTCCGGGAAGAAAGGCGCTTTTCTACGGCGGGATGCTTGTCGTCGGCCTGGGAATTGCCCTTTTTGTCAGCGTATTCTTCGATTTCGCCGGGGAGTTTGGGCGGGAAAGCCAGGGCCCGGAACTGGGCGAGCCCGGCTGGTGGGAAGGCGCCCAGAGAGAGCACAGACAGTTCGGTCAACGGGGCGCGGGCATGTTCATCCGGGCTTTGGTGGGAATGGGTTTGATGGGACTGGGAGGCGGTATGATGACGGTCGGGCGGCGCGGGGCGGCCGGGGCCGGCATCGTCCTGGATCCCCAGCAGGCCCGGGAAGATCTGGAGCCCTGGAACCGGATGAAGGGGGGGATGATGCAGGACGGCCTGGAAGAAGTTCACATCGTCGGGAAGATGGAAGAATCGATGTCCACGTCGGCCCCGGTGGTCAAGGTTCGTTGCCCCTCCTGCAAGGCACTCAACGACGAGAACGACCGCTTCTGCGGGCAGTGCGGAAGTCATATGCAGTGAAATCCTCCCTTCGCGTGGTTGGCAGGGCCGGGGCGGAGCGATATCATGTCCGGCTGAAAGGAGGCCGATCATGGCCAGCCGCAATCCGCATCGTCCCAACCTCCTGTTTATTCTCACCGACGACCAGGGCTATTGGTCCATGGGCTGTTCGGGCAATACCGAGATCCGCACACCGAACCTGGATCGCCTGGCCTCGCGGGGCACGCGGATGGCCAACTTCTTCTGCGCTTCGCCGGTCTGCTCGCCGGCCCGGGCCTCGATCCTCACCGGCAGAATCCCTTCCCAGCACGGCGTGCACGATTTCCTCCACTGGGGCCGGACCGTCGCCGGGGCCGAACGTGCCGAGAAGACGGCCTTTTTGGCTGAATTTCCAGCCTACCCGGCCCTGCTGGGCCAGAGCGGGTATGACTGTGCGATCAGCGGTAAGTGGCATCTGGGATATTCGGCTGAGCCCCAGGCGGGCTTTGCGACATGGCAGGTCCTGCCCAGCGGGGGGTGCGGCTACTTTGAGCCGAAGCTCGTGGAAGACGGCAAACTTACCTTGTACTCCGGGCGGTACGCCAGCGACCTGTTCACCGACAACGCCCTGGCCGAGCTGGACAAGCAGAAGGATCGCCAGGCCCCCTTCTGCATGCACGTGCATTACTCGGCGCCCCACAGCCCCTGGGACAGGGAGCATCACCCGACGGAGTTGTGGGACGACTACTACGAAAACTGCCCCTTTGCCTCGGTTCCCGACGAACCCCCGGCTGCGAATATCTCCAATACGGACTTCTTTACCTCACCGAAGCGACGTCGGGAGAAACTCTCGGGCTACTTCTCAGCCATCACCGCCATGGATGCCAACGTCGGGAGGCTGCTGGACTGGCTGGACGAGAACGACCTGACCAAAAGTACGCTGGTGGTGTTCATGAGCGATAACGGCATGAATATGGGCCATCACGGCATCTGCGGAAAGGGCAACGGCACCTGGCCCCAGAATATGTACGATACGAGCGTGAAGGTACCGGCCATCTTCTCCCAGCCGGGACGGATTGCACAAGGCCTCGTCGATGAGAACCTCCTGAGCCAGTACGACTGGATGCCCAGCGTACTGGACTATCTCGGGATCGAGGGGGATCTGCCCGAAGATCTTCCCGGCAACAGTTTTGCACCGCTGCTGCGCGGCGAGCCCTTCGATCAATCCCAGGACGTGGTGGTAATGGATGAATACGGGCCGGTGAGGATGATCCGCACCCACGAGTGGAAACTGGTCTGGCGGTATCCGGCTGGGAGGCACGAACTGTACAATCTCAAGCAGGACCCCGAGGAGCGGGTGGACCTGTTCAACCTCCGAGGCCACGGGGAGATTGTCCGGCAGTTGCGTTCCAGGCTCGACGCGTGGTTCTCCCGGTACGCCGATTACCGGTGGGACGGTTCCAAGCTCCCGATCACCGGTCGCGGGCAGAAGGCCCGGGCCGATGAGCCCGATGCGTTTTGTCAAACATTTCCAGAGGCCTGGCTTCGGGAGGAGCCTCGCTAGGTTCCGGTGAGCAAGTCCATGTCTGAATCTTTGGCCATCGAATTCCAGGACCTGTCGGTGTCGTTCAGTTCCCGTCGGGTGCTTACGGGGCTGAGCCTCGCCGTCCCGCGGGGTCGGAAGGTTCTGATCACCGGCCCCAGCGGCTGCGGGAAGAGCACACTCCTGCACTGCGTGCTGGGGTTCGTAAAACCTCTTTCCGGGCGTGTGGTCGTTCAGGATCAGCCGGTCGGTCCCGAGAGCATCTGGGAGATCCGGCAGAAGCTCGGATACGTCGACCAGGAGCCCCAGCTAGGCCCGGGCAGCGTTCGGCAGATCCTCCACGAGCCGATGGGCTACCGCGCCAATGCGCATCTGGCTGAGAACCTGTCGCGGGTACCGGAGTGGTTTGAGCGTTTCGAGCTGGGCGGCGAGCTGCTCGATGCGCAGGTATCCAAACTCTCGGGGGGAGAGAAGCAGCGAGTCGCGCTGATCTCGGCGATGCTGCTGGAAAGGCCCATTCTGCTGCTGGACGAGGCGACCAGCGCCCTGGATCCGTCGACTCGCAGGCGGGTGATCCGAACGCTGGGCCAATGCGAAGAAACCACGATTCTGGCTGTGGGACACGATTCGGCCTGGCAGGAACTGGCGGATCGGGAGATTTCCCTGGCCCGGGAGGTGGTCGAATGAATCCGGCTCAGATGCATTGGTGGGGGCTGCTGGCCGGCTACGCGATGCTGATCTTCCCGCTGTCGATCCTGCTCTGGAAGTCGGTGCCGCTGGTGGGAAAGTCGCTGACAGCCATTGCCCGCATGACGGTGCAGTTGCTGTTTGTCGGGTTGTACCTCCAGGTCCTGTTCGAATGGAACCACCCGCTGGTCACCCTGGCGTGGCTGGTGGTCATGCTCATGGTGGCCGATGGGGCGATTCTGCGAGGCTGTGGCCTGAAGCTCAGCACGTTTGCTCCCGGGCTGCTGGGTTCCCTGCTTGTGGGGACGGCCCTGCCGCTGGTTTTCTTTGTGGGGGTGATCCTTTGGCATCCCGATCTTCTCGACGCCCGGCTGGTGATCCCGATCGCGGGGATGATCATGGGCAACTGCATGTCGGCGGATATCATCGGGGTCCGAAGCTTCTATTCTTCGGTGGCCTCGGGACCCAAGGCGTATCGGCTGCGACTTGCCCAGGGGGCGACCCTGCGGGAAGCGACCGGGCCGTATCTGAAAGAAGCGCTGCGGGCGTCGCTGGCCCCGACGGTGGCGCGAACGGCTACCATCGGGTTGGTCTCGCTGCCGGGGATGATGACCGGCCAGATGCTCGGTGGGGCTGAGCCGATGACGGCCATCATGTACCAGATCGCCATCATGATTGCGATTTTCACCGGCACGTCGATCACGGTGCTCTTGGCGATTGTTCTGACGCGTCCGTCTGCGTTTGACGACTGCGGCATGCTTCGAGAGGGCATTCTGAAAGAGTAGCCCTTCGCCAATTCATTCGTGGATGTTGAAGTCTTCTTCTAGGAGCAGGCCGGCTCGGCCATGCAGTTCCAGGATGTACTCGCCCTTGCCGGCGGCCTGGTAGATCTGGGCAGGGGAGAAGGCTATCTCGTGGATTCCCTGAGCGGCATCGAAGGTAAAGGATTCGGCTGCGAGGGCTTCGGTGGAGCCCTTCTCCGGCCGGATGCGAATGGCGAGCTTGTTGCGGTCGGCCTGGCGGGGCAGTTCCACTCGCACGAGCATTTCCTCCTGGTCGGCGTAGAAGTCGTCGGTCTTGACCAGACGGGAGTTTTCTCGCCGTCCGGTGTAGAGGGCCTTGCCGGGATCCACCTCCACCTCTACCGGCGCTATGGCGAACTCGCCGACGATCCGGGATGCAAGCAGATCCGCGGTATCCGAGAGCAGTTGCTGGGCCTTGGCCGGCTCGTCACTCTCCCGCCACAGCTCCAGCAGGGGCGACTGGTGGAGCTTTCGGCCATCGGAAGACCAAAGGGCGGCCTCTGCGGCCACATGGGCCTCGATCAGGCTCTCCCGACTGGGGAAGACCGGGTACCGGTAGGCGAGGCCATAATGCGGGTAGCTGCCCCAGGAGGACCCAACATGGAAGCTGGAAGACGGGTAGGCCGGGGCATAGCCTCTGCGATAGGAGTAGTAGACGGTTCGCCGGGTGCGATAGCTTTCCACGACGCTGGTCAGAACCAGGTCCACGCCCTTGATATTCCCAGCCAGGGCTGCGATCTGCGAATCGCTGAACTCTTCTCCCGATCCGATCTGGGCTGCGAGCTTCTGTTTGAGTTCTTCCGGGCCCACGACCTTGTACGTACCGTTGCTCTCAAAGGCTGAGACCACCTTCCGGGTCATCAATTCCCCGGCCCGGCGGCGCGTGGAGTCGTTCCGGATCTCCCACAGGGCCAGGGTCTTGTACTCCTGCCGGTAGAAGTCCGGATAGTGTTGGAGGGTGATGGTCTTCTTGCAGCCTGAGACCCCCAAAGCTGCCAGAACCAGCAAGACCGTTCGCAGTACATTTCTGGGCATGGCTGACACTCCCAAATCCTTCATGGAACGATTCCTATGAAGAATTATAGTCAGTCGACCCGGCTTACGTGTCCTGGCGGCTGCGAGGTTCGCTCCGGTCAGCCGGGGTTGAAGCATTGTCGTCTTCGCTGACGTACTGTCCGACTTTGCCCACAAGGCAGATGGAGTTCTTGCCGTTGCGTTTGGCTTCGTGCAGGGCGTCGTCGGCCTTGCGGAGCAGTTCCTGACAAGTCCTGCCGTGAACCGGGAACGACGCGAGGCCCCCGGAGATCGTAAGCTTCCCCACGCCCTTGGGGCCCAGGCTGGCGAAGGAATGGGCCTTGATGGCCTGGCAGAAACGCCGGGCCAGTTCCCCCGCCTCGGCCGGGGGAGTGGAGTTCTCCCGTCGAGGCGGATCGTCATCCCAGAAGAGTACGGCGAATTCGTCCCCGCCGATCCGGGCGACGATGTCCTGGCTGCGGGTGATGGACTTCATCAACTGGGTCACTTCCTGGAGGATCAGGTCGCCCGTGGCGTGGCCGTATGTGTCGTTGTACTTCTTGAAATCGTCGATATCGAACAGCAGCAGGGTGACGCGGGCCTCCTGTCCCTCGGCCTCGCGGAGGATGCGGTCGGAGGCGTGGTAGAAATAGCGTCGGTTGTAGGCACCGGTCAGATGGTCGGTAATGGCCAGGCGATGGAGCGTCTCGGTTCGGTGTACGCTGGTAACCAGGCTGGGCAGGCAGACCTTGGCGGCCTCGAGGAACTGCCGGGCTTCGGCGGGAACATTCGCCTGTTGCTGGGCCAACAGGTACAGGCGGTTCCTTCCTTCCAGGCTCAAGAGGGGCTTGGCACCGTGGGGCAGATCCGAAACCCACGAAACCTTTGCTCCCATCAATTCAGCGGTCTTCTCGGCCAGGTATTGCTCCAGTATGGGCAGGGAGGTCGCTGCGTCGATCATCTCGGCGATGGTGGCTGCTTCAAGGCAGACCGGGTCCTGGTCGGGGGTATGCGGTTCCCCCGAGGCCAGGTGGGCCAAGGCCATCAGGTCGCTCTCGGAAGGCGGATGAATGAAGTACTCGTCGATGGTCAGACCCAGCATGTCGCGGATTTCCGGCTCGTCGCCTGGATCGCAGATGGCCAGTATCCGCGCCTGGGGCTGGAGCTCCCGGATGGCCTGGAGCAGCCCCGCGCGATCTGTCGGCGAGACCGAGAAGACAACGGTGGCAAAGGGCTCCTGGCTCAATTGCGAAAGTGCATCGCGCGGCTGGCTGTGAATCACGGGGTCCAGGCCGATGCCCTCGAGTTGTCGGCGAAGCTCCTCGACGCGGTCTTTTCCCGCCAGGAGCATCGTTTGGTTGTTTTCAGTCATTTCGCTTCTCCAGCAGGGCTGCAAGTTCCTCAGCCGTCAGGAAGCTGCGCGGCAAGTCCGGTTCATCCTGTTGCTGCATTTCCTCGCAGAGCGCATCGGGCAGGTCTCCATCGGAAAGATCCCTGTTCTCGGGAAGGTCTTCGACCGGGGGCGCTTGCTCAGGAGCATCCGGGCCGGACCCGTCTTCTTCGTCGTCCCGGAGTTTCTGGCCAGCCGGGTCTGTGGACTGTTGGCTCTGCGCGGGTTCGGGCGCAATGCCCAAAACCTCCCGAACCTTCTCGATCAGCCCGGCCGTGTCCAGCCTGGGGATATCGGCCAGGTACTTTCTCTCCACGCCCATCGGTTCGGGGCCGACGGCCAGGATTTCCACCCCTTCCCGGCGTGCGATGGCCAGCAAGGGCAGTTGGCCCCGCCCGAGCATGCGAAAATCCACCACCAGCAGGCGGGGAGCGCTGCGTGCCAGGGCCGCTCCCGCCTCCGGGCAGGACTCGAAGCGACGCCAGTGTTCCCCCGCCTGGGGGATGGCTTTGAGCACGGGCTCGAAGCGTCTCGGATCCCCGCTGACGGCCAGAATGCCCTTCAAGGGGCGAGAAGATGAATACGGCTGGACCATAGGATTTCCCATGCGACAGGACTTCATGGTACTCCAGGGGCGGGCATCTGTCAATTCGGGTCGCGGTTGCGAGAGCGGGTTGCGTTGTGTGAATCGTTCGATGGCTATTGGGTGGAATGGGG
>CAZOVB010000039.1:0-42196 GCA_964583095.1 uncultured Planctomycetaceae bacterium | reverse complement strand
GGCACAAGATCCAGGACGCCCAGAGCGAAAAACTTCTGGGCGACGGCAAGATCGGTACCACCGCACGGGGGATCGGCCCCTGCTATGCCGACAAGGCCAACCGCTCCACCGCCATTCGCGTAGGGGACCTGGCCGACCAGACGCTGCTCCGCGAGAAGATTCATCGCATCGGCCAGGCCAAGAACCGCATGTTCCAGCCTTTGTTCGGCTGTGAGGAAATGGATCTCGACGCCATGGCCGAGGAGTTCTGCAAAGTCGGGCAGGAGCTTTCGGAGATGATCTGCAACGCTCCGGCCGTTTTGCGGCGGGCCATGTCCCAGGGCCACAGGCTCCTCTTCGAGGGCGGCCAGGGCAGCATGCTCGATATCGATCACGGGACCTTCCCGTTCGTGACGAGTTCTTCGGTCTCGGCCTGCGGGATCAGCCCCGGAACCGGCGTGAGCCCCAAGGATGTAGGGCGCGTGGTCGGACTCATCAAAGCCTACACCACTCGCGTGGGGGCAGGGCCCTTCCCCACCGAACAGGACAACGAAACCGGACAATATCTGCGCGAGCGCGGAAACGAATACGGCACGACTACGGGCCGGCCCAGGCGCTGCGGCTGGTTCGACGCCTTCGCCGTCGGATACGCCTGCCGGCTCAGCGGCGTGGACGAACTGGCCCTGTCACTGCTGGACGTTCTGACCGGCCTGGACGAGATCAAGGTCTGCGTCGGATATGAGCAGAACGGCCAGGCCATCGAAGACTTCGATCCCGACCTGATGGAAAACGTAACCTGCATCTACGAAACCCTGCCCGGCTGGCAAGAGGATATCACCGGCTGCAAGCACTACGAGGACCTCCCTGCCCCTGCCAGGCAGTACGTGGACCGCATCGAGGAAATCACTGCCACGCCGGTGGGCTTCATCAGCGTCGGACCCGAGAGAACCCAGACCATCTCCCACAAGACGAAAATCAGCGGCTTGACGATATGACCGACCTGTCCCCCGAAGGCATTGCCCAGGCCCTCAAAGGTATCGACATCAGCCGGGAGCGGATGCCCCGATCGGTTGCCATCATCATGGACGGCAACGGCAGATGGGGTCGCTCGCGGGGGCTGAGTCGCTCGGCCGGGCACGAGGCCGGAGGCAGAAACGTGCGGAAGATCGTCACCGAGTCGGCCAGGCTGGGGCTATCGGCCCTTACGCTCTACAGCTTTTCCATCGAAAACTGGCGCAGGCCCCGCGAGGAAATCAACACCCTCATGCACCTTTACGCCCAGTATCTCCGGGAAGAGCGTGAAACCATCATGTCCCACAACATTCGGCTTCGTCACCTCGGCAGCCGGGACGGACTCCCCCGCCTCGTGCTGGACGAGCTGGATGAGACGCTCGAGGCCTCCTCGGTCAACACGGGCATGTACCTTTGCCTGGCGCTGAATTACGGTTCCCGGGCGGAGATGGCCCAGGCGCTTCGGAGCATCTGCCGGCGCGTCGCTGCCGGGGAGCTGACTTGCGACGATGTGAACGAATCGATCATCAGCGACTCGCTGGATACCGCCGAGGTGCCCGATCCGGACCTGGTCATCCGGACTTCGGGCGAGATGCGGCTGAGCAACTTCCTGCTCTGGCAGCTTTCCTACGCCGAGTTCTACGTAGCCGACGTGCACTGGCCGGATTTCGACGAGCCTCAATTCCACAAGGCCCTCCAGACATACGCCGGCAGGAACCGCCGGTACGGCGGGGTCGATTCCTCCAATCAGTAGCAACCTCTTGGCCCGGATCCGCGTAAATCCCGACATCAGCCTCGACCAAAGCGAGTTGGAATACTCGTTCGTCCGCTCCTCGGGCCCCGGCGGGCAGAACGTCAACAAGACCTCCACCTGCGTCCAGCTTCGGTTCGACGCCATGGCCAGCGAGAATCTGCCTCGCGACCTCAAGCGCCGCCTGGCCGAACTGGCCGGGAACCAGATGACCTCCTCGGGTGAGATTCTCATCGAATCCTCCGCGACCCGCAGCCAGAAGCAGAACCGCGCCGATGCGCTGGAGCGCCTGCTGGACCTTCTCAAACACGCCGCGGTCAAACCCAAGCGACGCAAGCGAACCCGACCCACCCTGGCCAGCAAGAAGCGTCGCCTGGAACGCAAGCGCCGCCGGGGGGAAATCAAACGCCTCCGCAAGCCTCCCAAACGGCCCTGACAACAACGTCAATCCTTGCTTTCCACTGAATCGATGCGCCTAATACGGGCATGAAGAATCGAATCCTGTTCGGAAGCATCATGATCGTGGCCGTCGTGGGCCTGTTTCTCCTGGATGGATGGATGCAGCAGGAGGCCAAGTCGTACGTGCTCAAAGCCCGGACCCACGACCCCACGGCGACACCCTTGATCGCCTTGCCGATGGCCCTGCTGGTCGTGGGACTGGTGCTGGCAGCCTTTCTGGAGATTACGCGTTTCTGTGCGGCCGTTGGTGTCATGATCCTCCGCGTCAGCGGGATGATCGGGGCGGCCCTGCTCGCTACGCTGCCGTTCTGGCGCCAATGGATGACGCCCTCAGTCCCGCCCCCTTCCGGGGCATCGCCGGCAGGCGCCTCGCCGCTGGGAGATGTGCTTCTCCTGCTGGGGCTGATTACCATGCTGGTCTTTGGCGAGCAGATGCTTCGCTGCAGGACCGACCAGGCCATCCGCCAGATGGCTGCAACCTTCCTGGCCATCACCTACCTGGGTGTGGGCGCGGCGCTGATTCTTTACATCCGAATCGAGCTGGGCCTGGGCGTCCTGATCGTATTCCTCGTCTCGGTCAAGTTCACCGATATCGGGGGCTATTTCACCGGCCGGGCCATCGGCAAGCACAAGATGATCCCTTGGCTCTCCCCGGGAAAAAGCTGGGAAGGTCTGGCCGGAGGTGTCGCCGTGGCGGCGGCAATGGGAGCTTTTGTCACCTGGTTGCTATCGCTGACTGGTTCGGCGTTGTGGATGGCCCGGCCCCTGTCACCGGGCACCGCGGCGATCTTTGCCGCCGTGGTCGGACTGGCCGGACAGTTCGCCGACCTGTGTGAATCGCTTCTCAAGCGCAATGCGGGCCTGAAGGATTCCGGCGCCCTGGTGCCGAACTTCGGCGGGGTCCTGGACATCCTGGATTCACCGCTTCTTTCGGCTCCGGTAGCCCTGGCCATGTTGAGGCTGATTTCCACCTTCTGATCTCCTCTGGAGATACCCACATGCCCGATCGTCCCAATATCCTCTGGATCTGCAGCGACCAGCAGCGGTTTGACACGCTGGGCTGCTATGGAAACTCCTTTGTCAAGACGCCCAACCTGGATCGCCTGGGCCAAAGCGGCGTGGTCTTTCTCAACGCCTTCGCCCAGAACAGCCTCTGCACCCCCAGCCGGGGCAGCTTCCTGACCGGGCGATACCCCTCGACCAATCGGCTCCGCCAGAACGGACAGGTCCGCCCCCCGGACATTCGCCCCATTACCAAAACACTGGATGAGGCCGGCTACGTCTGCGGCCTGTCGGGCAAGTTCCACCTGTCCAACTGCGACGCCCGTCTGACGCTGGGCCCGGAATGGTGGCGGGAAGATTCCAAGAAGTTCTTCCGTGGGGCTGAGAAGAAATTCGACGACGGCTACCACGTCTACCGGTGGTGCCACAGCGCGAAGTTCGACGATCCGTGCAGCGACTACAGCCGTTGGCTGCACGAGCAGGGAGTTCACCCCGATCGCAAACCGCGAGAAGACTGCCCGCACGTCATGCAGGCGGTTGACGGCGAGCACCACCAGACGACTTGGTGCGTCAACGAGGCGATCACCTTCGTCGAGCAGATGGCCGACTCGCCGTATCCGTGGCTTTTCTCGGTGAACATGTTCGATCCCCATCCGGTGTGGGATCCGCCCGAAGACTACCTCCAGCCATACCTGGACAAGCTCGACCGAATCCCCCTGCCCAATTACATCGAGGGGGAACTGGCAAACAAGCCGGCCTTCCAGAACGCGCCCCACCCGAAATGGCTGGAAATGTCCGAGAAGGACCACCGGATGGTTCGCGCAGCCTACTGGGCGATGGTCGATCACCTGGATGTCCAGATCGGGCGGCTCCTGGATGCCCTGGAAGCCTCCGGCCAGGCAGAAAACACGATCGTCCTCTTCCACTCCGACCACGGGGAACTTCTCGGCGACCATGGATGCTATCCGAAGGGGCCCCGGCTCTACGACCCGGCCATTCACGTGCCGCTGCTGATCTCCTGGCCCGGGACCATCGAGGCAGGTCGGGTGGCCGAAGGACTTGTTGAACTGACCGACCTGGCCCCGACGCTCCACGACGCCATCGGCCTGGAGGAAGACCCCGCTATGCAAGGCAGGAGCCTCTGGGCCGAGTTGACAGGCCAGGCCCCGCTGGATCATATCCGGCCGGACATCCTCTGCGAATACCACAACTCCAACCCGCACAAGGAGCCGATCTTCGAGACGCTCCTGCGCACCGAGACGCACAAGCTCACCCGTCACCACGGAACCGGCGACGGGGAGCTCTACGATCTCCAGGCAGATCCGGGAGAAAACCGCAATCTCTGGCACGACCCGTCAGCGACACAGATCAAGCTGGAGTTGATGACCCGACTCAGTGACCGGATGGCCTTTACCGCCGACCCGATGCCTCCGCGCATCGGGGTCTTCTAGGAGGAAGTCCCCTGATGAAAGAGACCCCGAGCGTAGCACGTCTTCGTTGCGAACACATGGAGAACCCGACCGGCATCGACGCGGCCCGGCCTCGCCTGAGCTGGTGGTTCCAGGATTCCAGGCGCGGCGCTCGGCAAAGCGCCTACCGTATCGAGGTCGCCTCCAGCCAAGAGAAGCTCTTCGCCGGCCAGGCGGACCTGTGGGATTCCGGCAAGAAGAGCGGGGATGCGTGCGTCCTGGTCCCCTACCAGGGTCAGGCCATGACCAGTCGGCTCGAATGCTTCTGGCGCGTGACCTGCTGGGACGCCCAGGACAAGCCGACCGAGCCTTCCCCGGTGGGTCGATGGGAGACGGGGCTTCTTGAGCCAAGCGACTGGCAAGGCCAATGGATCCAGGCCGACCTGGTCGGCGGCGCGCGATCCATTCCGCCCGTCCCGGCCTTTCGCAGGAGTTTTGCCCTGGCCGATTCGCCGGCAAAGGCCAGGCTGTACATCACCGCGTTGGGGATCTACGAAGCGCAGATCAACGGCCAACGCGTCGGTGACCACGAGCTCGCTCCCGGCTGGACGGACTACCGCAAGCAGGTTCGCTATCAGACATTCGATGTTACCCATCTGTTGACCAAGGGCGAAAACGCGATCGGGGCCCTTTTGGGCGATGGCTGGTATGCCGGACATGTCGAGTGGAAGGACCGCCGGTTCTACGGGGACAGGCCCTGTTTGCTTGCTCAACTGGAAGTTCAGTACCCGGACGGATCGAGCACCCTTCTGGCCACAGATGAAAACTGGATGTGGCGCGCCTCGCACATTCTCGAAGCGGATTTGATCATGGGTGAGCATCAGGATGCGAGGCGAGGAACGGGCGCATGGACCTTCCAGGCAAGCGATGAATCCTCATGGAACAAGGCGCGGCTCGCTGCGCCCCGCGAACCCGAGTTAGTGGGAACGCATGCCGAGCCGATCCGGATCGTTAAGGAACTGCCGGCCCGGAAACTTCTCCACAGCAGCAGCGGAGGAGGATGGCACAAGAACGTGGCCATCTACGACCTTGGCCAGAATATGGTCGGGCGCGTGCGACTGAGAATCTCCGCACCGGCCGGGACGGCCATCCAGGTCCGCTACGCCGAGGTCCTCGATGATGAGGGAAAGCTCTACACCGAGAACCTCCGCACCGCCCGGGCAACGGATTACTTCACGACCTCCAGCGCCGCGGTGGATGTATTCGAACCGAAGTTCACCTTCCACGGTTTCCGCTATGTGGAAATCCGGGGATTGCCTGAGCCCCTGGTCCTGGAAGACGTCACCGGCGTTGTCCTTTCCAGCGACCTGGAACCCACCGGGCAGTTCGAGTGCAGCGACGAGCTGATCAACCAACTTCAGCAGAATGTCATCTGGGGCCAGCGAGGCAACTTCCTGGACGTTCCGACCGATTGTCCCCAGCGCGATGAACGACTCGGCTGGACCGGCGATGCGCAGGTATTCGTTCGCACGGCCTGCTTCAACAGCAACGCAGCGGCCTTCTTCGGCAAATGGGCCCGGGACGTCCGCGAGGCACAGACGGAAGCAGGCGGGATTCCGCCCGTCGTTCCCACCACCGACCTCGGAGGCGCCCGGGACATGGACGCAGGCCCCGCCTGGGCCGATGCCGTGATCATCTGCCCCTGGACCGTTTACCTCTGCTACGGCGACAAACAAATTCTCGAAGACAATTACGAATCCATGTCCCGATACATGGATTTTATGGCGGAAAAGCGATGCAAGGATCTGATCCGCAGCCACCCGGATATGGATCCGTGGGGCGGCTTCGGCGATTGGCTCGCGATGGACAACGGCGAGGGAAACGTCCAGGGCGCCACACCCAAAGACCTGATCGGCACGGCCTTCTATGCCTGCGATGCAATGCTCATGAGTCGCATCGCAGGGGCGCTGGGCAAGGACGACGATGCAAAGGCCTACGCCGACCTCCACAAGAAAATCGCCGCCGCGTTCCGCAGACGCTTTGTCAGCCCCGAAGGCCTCACCGCCGGCCACACGCAGACCGCCTACGTCCTGGCCCTGCATTTCGGCCTGCTTGAAGAGGACCAGAAACCCACCGCGACCGAAGAGCTCGTCCGCGACATTTCACGGCGAAACATGCACCTGTCTACCGGCTTTGTCGGATCTCCCTATTTGAATTTTGTGCTCTGCGCGCAAGGCCGGGAAGATATCGCCTTTCAGTTGCTCCAGCAGAAGACCTGGCCCAGTTGGCTCTACGCCGTCACCCAGGGGGCGACAACCATCTGGGAACGCTGGGACGGATGGACCCATGACAAGGGCTTTGCCGGCGCGGGCATGAACTCCTTCAACCACTATGCCTACGGGGCGATTGGTGCGTGGTTGTATGCATACGTGGCCGGGCTGGACCTGGATTGGCAAAACCCGGGCGGCAGACATCTTCTTCTCCAGCCCCACGCCGGCGGGAGTTTGACCCACGCCCGGGCTTGCCTGGATACCCCCTGCGGGCGGGCGAGCAGCGGCTGGAGAATACAAGACAAACGGATGACCTGCCAGGTGACCATCCCCCCCTCCAGCAGCGCAAAGCTCTCCCTGCCCGCGCTGTCTGAGGATATCCGCGAGTCGCAGGCGCCGCTGGATCAGAATCAGGACATCGAGAACTTCGAAGTCCTTGAGGGCCAGACGCGCATCGAACTGCCCGCGGGCCGATACACCTTTGTTCTGCCGGCCCCGGAATCAGACGTCTGACTCGGCCCACCGAGGCCCGGTGGTCAAACCCAGCAGGTCACCCAGGACACGCAGGCGGTTGGTCCCCCAACTGCGAAGGGTACACATGAAATAATGCAGGAAATACGGCACCGGGCCGTATAGCTTGACCTTTCGGAAAATATCTCCCCCCCCGGACATGCGGGAGAGCGGAACGACATAGCCCGGATCGAGCGGATCGAACGTTTTTGGCTCCCTTCCGGCCAGGTCGGCTGCGATGTTCCGCCCAGCGCAGTCTCCCGACTGGAGGCTGAACTGAATGGCCATGCGAAACGCCTGACCCGAAGAGGGACTGACCATGTGGGCCGCGTCCCCTGCCGCATAGATCCCCTCTGCTCCCTTGACGCGAAGGTTCGATTCGGTGGCCAGGGCTTTGCGAGGTCCCTTCTCTCCCGGCGTCGTGGTCGCGGCCTTTGATGTCTTCACGCCGGGCGTCCACAGAACAAGTGCGTCGGAGATGACCTGCCCGTCACTGAGATGAACCTTTCGCGGGCCCAGGAATTCTTCCACCGTCAACTGCGTGCAGATCTGCACTGCCTCACTCTTCATGGCCTGGACAGCCTGTCGGGAAATGCTCTCATCCACCATCGACAGAACCTTCGGTGCGATATCGAGAATTCGTATATCAAAGTGCTTTCGCAGATCCCGTCCGCGGGCGAGGCTGAGGCGATCCAGCAGCGTAAGGACATGCCCCGCCGTCTCGAAGCCGGTATATCCTCCTCCGACAATGAGAACATGGACCCTGGATACCTCTCTGCGCAGCACATGCCAGGCGCTGCGGCGCAGCCTGTGGTGAATCGCCAGGCCTTCGGAGATGCTCTTGAGGCCGATGGCATGGCGGGCGAACTGCTCGTTTCCGAACCAGTTGTTCTCAGCCCCGAGAGCCACCAGGATGCGGTCAGTCCGGATCGGGCCGCTTTCAAGCGTCACGCGGCCGGGCTCAATGCCCTCCACCCGGGTTCGGAGAAATCGGACACCCGCCCTTCGACAGGCCGGCTCCAGCGGATAACGGATGCTTTCCGGGCGGATCTTGCCGGAAATCAGGTCCGGGTACAAAGGAAGAAACTCGCCGGCATCGCGAGCATCGACGAGCGAGATCTCCGCCTCGGGCGCTGCCCTCCGCAGCCGATGCATCGCAGCCAGTCCTGCAAAACCCCCGCCGAGGATCGCCACCTTGGGTTTGGTATTTTCGGCCACGCTTCACCGCCCTGTCGCATTTCCATAAACTATGCTTGCCTCCTGTGAAATGATAGCATTTCGCGTTTCCTTTTTCGCCTGCAACATTGCGGTCGAGACTTTGGCTGCCTAGACTTGCCACGGTGAAAAGCATGGAAACCCGACGCAGGGAGCCGGCAACGCTCTCAAGCGCCGAAATCATTCCAGGCCGGTTGCTGGGCCGTCCATCGCCCGGTTTGGGACAATCACAGAACGAAAGAAGGACCCCCTCATGATCTATCGCACACTTGGACGTTCCGGCCTGAAGGTCAGTGCCCTTTCCATCGGTTCCTGGCTGACGTTTGGACAATCGGTCGACGACGAAACCACCGAAGCCATCATGACCTCTGCGTATGATGCGGGCATCAACTTCTTCGACGGCGCCGAAGCCTACGGCATGGGCGCTGCCGAGGAAGCCATGGGGCGCGTATTCAAAAAAACCGGCTGGGACCGGGACACCTATATCCTCTCCAGCAAGGTAATCCGCGTGGGCGATATCCCCACACGAATCGGACTCAGCCGCAAGCGCCTCAACGAAGCCTGCGACGCCGCCCTGAAGCGAATGAACACCGATCACCTCGACCTGTTTTTCTGCCACCGTCCCGACGCGGACACTCCCTTGGAAGAGATCGTCTTTACGATGAATCAGTTGATCAACCGCGGGAAGATCTTCTACTGGGGAACCAGCGAATTCAGCCCCGCCGACCTGATGGAGATGTGGGCCATCGCCCGCGAGAACAACATGATCGGCCCGCTGATGGAACAAACCGGCTACAACATGCTCGGCCGGGACCGCATGGAAAATCAGCTCGTCCCGCTCTTCGAGAAATATCACATGGGTTCGACGGTGTACTGTCCGCTGGCCGGGGGCGTGCTTACCGGCAAGTACAACGACGGCACCCCCGAAGACAGCCGCATCGGCAGCCGGGACGAAGAGTGGCTCAAGAAGCAGCTCAACGAGGGCACGCTGTTCAAGACCCGGAACCTGGCCAAGCTCTCAGATGAAATCGGCATCCCCATGCCGCAACTCGCCCTGGCCTGGGTTCTCAAGAATCCCAATGTCTCCACGGCCATTACCGGCGCGACCAAGCAGTCGCACATCCAGAGCAATGTCGATGCCGTCGACCGCCTCGACGAACTGACCGACGAGGTGATGGAGAAGATCGAGAAGATCATCACCACCGAACCCGAAGACGCCTGATCTTCCGGTTTCTGCCGGAATGCGGGGCAATCGCGACAGGAGTTGCGGTTGCCCCGCTTTTGTGCGCACCTGCAAGCAGCGTTTTGACACAACCTTCAATTGCACTGGACCCCAAGAGCGGGTACTCTAAAGGTTCAAGTCGTCCCCTGGACTCCTTTCCCTGCCATGAAGCCGGGCCAAGGAGTCCCAACTGTACCCGTCGTTCAATATCGGGCACCTCTCTGCCGAAAGCAGGAGTCGCTGACTCGGATTCCGGACGGGGGCTCATCCCCGCCGGAGAAAAGGAGACGAAAGATGTGTGATCCTGTTCTCAGAACCTCCCCTTGCGCAATCAAGCCTCTCGTCCCGCTCATTCTGGCCATGGGACTGCTCTCCTGGCAGAGCTCGACAGGCCTGGCCCAGCAGCAGGGCAAGCGAATCGCTCCGGCCCCTTTCATCGTGCACCTGACGGACGCTGCCGGTAAGAATATCCCCGGGGTACTGGTAAAGCTTGGAGGCAGATACATCGCCACCAGCCTTTCCGGCCAGGCCATCTTCGACGGTCTGCCGGCGGGGAATTACAAACTCGATATTCTCCACAGCGGCTGGAACCGTCTCCAACGGGAGGTGCAGGTTTCCCAGGGACGACGCGACATGCTCAAGTTGACCCTCAACAGAGAGACGCTGCTGAATCTCAAGGGCAAGGTGGTGGCCGAAGGTTCGTCCCAGCCGGTCGAGAACATCGACATGCTGCTGACGCCCCTGGACGTGGCCGCCGGTGTGCAGGGGCCGGTGTACACTTCCACGGGAATTGACGGATCGTTCGTGCTGACCGACCTGCCCGCCGGAACGTACCGATGCAGGATCACCGCCCCGGGGTATGCAGAAAGGGACTTCCCACTCAAGCTGGCCGAGGACAAGCAGCCGATCACACTGGTTCTGCAGCCCGTCTGGACAGCTCACGATCTGAGCGTAACCGTCACGGATCGAGCCACGGGCAAGCCGCTGCCCGGGGCCAGGGTCATCCTCGCCGAGGCGGTTCCAAAGGGCGTCGTTGCGACCGCGGATACCGCCGCCAACGGCCAAGCGCTGCTCTCGAAGATACCCGTGGGCCTTTGCAACGAGGTCGGCCAGGACGACAGACTGGTCGTCTGCAGGGCCCGCCTGGCCGTGCGGGTCGAGGCGAAGGGATATGCGACAGGACTGGCCACGGTCGATCTGGATCATACCCGGCGGATCTCCATCGCCCTGGATCCTGCAGGCACCCTGGCCCAGACGGAGGGCAACGAGCAGCTTAGCGGCGCAAGGCGACTGCCCTTCGGATCCAAGGCGGAGCTGACCGTCGATGCTCCCAAGCGCTCGAGGTACTTCCGCTTCGATCTAGAGCACAAGGCGATTGTCACCGCCCGGCTGGAAAAGGCCCTGGATCATGCCATGCGCGTGGAGATTATCGACGCATCGGGCAAGCAATATGCCGGCACCTGGGCCTACGCGAACCATTCACCCACGGCAACAGTCTCCCTGGATCCGGGCAGATACTTCATACGCATCAGCGCAACCAGCGATCGGGTTTCAACCGACAAGACCATGACACTGTCGCTGGATCGCAGCCTGACCGCCGACCCTTTCGAACCCAACGACACGCCCGGCGGGGCCGCTTTGCTTCTGCCCGGCCAGACCGTCCGGGGATACATCACCGCAAACAAGGATATCGACGTCTTCCGAGTGGAGGTACCCCGGGCCGGCTGGGGCCGATTCCACTGCCCCGCCCAGAAGTTCGAACCGCATCTGGAACTCTACAACGCCAACGGAGAAAGGTTGGAAGATCGGTGGAATTACACGGGCCAGCCGGTGAATCTGGACTTCAATTTCCCCGCAGCAGGGACGTACTTCCTTCACGTTCACGAAGCGGGCATGAACAACCGCTCGGCCGATCCCTACGATGTCCGCTTCTACTTCGTCGGAAACGACCATGAGGCCCTTGGCGGAGGTCGGATGCTCCGATCGATCGAGCCCGACAGTCTTATCGCGGGCAATATCGCACCCCAGGGAGAACAGGACCGGTATCTCATTTCCCTGCCAAGTGCAGGCCGACTGACCCTCCGTGCCCGCGGGCCTCTCGAACCGCAATTGACCCTGTTTGACCTCGAGGGGAAAAAGCTTGTCTCCGGCTGGAACTACACCAACCAGCCCGTCCTGATCGGCTGGGACGTACAGGGGCCCACAAGTCTGGTCCTGGCAGTCAACGAGGCCGGCAACAACAACTGGTCTCCCTCGCCCTATGTCTGCCGCGCGACCTTCGAGCCCTGCGACGAATACGAACGCACGGGCCGAAACGACACGCCCGCCTCGGCCACGCCGCTGGAGTTGACCGAGGTGATTCGCGGGAACATCTCGCCGCTGAAGGACGTGGACTATTATCGCTTCGTGGTCGACCATCCCGGATACGTAACGGTGGAAGGCATCGAGGGGGTGGAACTGCAACTGACCGCCTACGACAGCCGCGGCAACGAACTGGAAACGAAATGGAACTACCTGAATCAACCGGTGAAGCTCGTTTTCGAAGCCCATCCCGGCGAGTACCTCCTGAAAGTAAACGAAGCCGGCAGCAACAACTGGAGCGTCCACCCCTACCGGATTCGGGTGCTGCTCCACAGGGCTGAGCCGTATGAATCCACGCCGCTGGATCGAGAAAAGCGTCGCGCCCTGCTGTTGAACCAGGCGCGGTCGATGGCCTTCGAGCACATCAGCGACACCGACCGCTTCGCCTTCAGCGCCGCCCAGGCCGGCACCTATCATCTCCGCGCCTGGTCGCCCAACGAGGTAAAGTACACCATCCACGACGCGCGAACCGGCGAAAAGGTCGCCGACCCCTGGTTCTATTCCGGCCACAGTCACGTGGTACTCAAGTGCGAAGGGCCCACGACGTATCATATCGATGTGCACGAAGCCAGCCGAAACGCCAGATCGAACCAGCCCGGCTTCCTCATGGTAAGCCAGGATGACAAGCTCCCGATCCAGGCGACGGACTTCGAGGTCTCCGCAGACCCGGTCCATCCCACACGCGTCACGTTCAAGACGCGTCCGATCCCTACCGGCAAGGGTCTTACGAAAATTGAGATCGACGCCAACGGTGACGGCAAGTACGAAACGGCCATGCCGGGCCAGAGCGTCGTGGTGGACTATGCCTCCGAGGGCCTGTACGTCGCGCGACTGCGGATGACCGGCGATTCCGGCCAGACCGCCCTGCTGGAGACGTGGGTTGCCGCCATCGGACCTCGCGAACGCAAGGGCGTCCTCGTGCACATCACCCAGCCCGCCCAGGACCAGATCATCCAGCGGGATATCCCCTGCCGCGTCGGTGCGATAAGCTACGAGGCTGCGGACATTCGCTCCGTTACGCTTCTGGTGGATGGTAGGGAAATCGCACGAGCCTACCGTCGCCCCTTCGAAATGGACATTCCGTGGCGAGACCTGGGCCCCGGTCAACACGAGATCCTTGCCCTGGCCCTCGATGCACGCGGCAACCAGGGCCGAAGCAAGCGAACCGTCACCCTCTCGCCGTTCTTTGACCTTCAGCCCGAGGACGCAGCGATGCTCAGCGGCAATACCGTAGGCGTACGTTGGTTCTCCTCCGAATTCTCTCCCCCTCGCCTGCGCTATCGCAAGGTCGGACAAGAAGGATGGAACCAGGCCCTCGGGCAGGCTGGACGCGAGAAGATTATCCTGCTGGAAGACCTCGACCCCGGGGAGCAATACGAGATCCAGCCGATCGGCCCCAAAGGCCCCGGCCCCCTGCGACGGATCACCCGCGTAAAGGGCCTGGCGTTCGGTCGGCCCCGCTACGGAGCGACCATCCAGCGCAACTACGACCAGCGGATGGGAATCACCGTGCGCAACCACGGCGACAAGGCCATGACCGTGGAACTCGAAGCCGACCAACCCGAGGACAGCAAGCTGCTTGTTGCATTCGTCTCGGCCGGCGAACCGAAGACCAGCTTCACGCTCGAGCCCGGCCGGCAGCGACAGTTTACCCTCGGCTTCAGCGCCCAGGATGTCGTCAAACCGCTCCACATGTTCGACATCCGCATTCGTTCCGACAGCGGATATGCCGACCAGGCCCAGGTGGAAGTCCGCGTGCAGTTGCCGGAGGTCAAGTTCTCCTGGGAGCCGATCGAGGAAGAACGCAAAGACATGACTCGGCGTTTCCGCCTGCGCAACCAGGGCGACACGATTACCGACCTTTCCATAAGCAGCGAGGATGACGTGCTGATCGTGGACCCCCAGATGCAACACGGTATGGTCAAGCGAGGCCAGAGCATCGAGGTCTCCGTCACGCCGAAATTCCACGCCGGCTGGAAGGGCTGCAAGACGCAGTTGGTCGCCTCGGCCTTTGGCAAGTCTTTCAACCAGCCGGTGGAGATCCACCTGCCCGAGGGCGAACAGATGTACAAGATTCCGCTCCTGCCGGGATACGACCCGCTGGAGGGAGAATCCTCCGAGCAGGAGGACATCCTGGCCGCCAGGGCTTTGGCCGGGGCCTGGCTGGATCCGGACCCCATCGACTGGTCCAAGCGCAGGAACCCGCAGGATACCGACGGGGACATGCAGCCGGACCGCTGGGAGTTTCCTGATGAGCTTAACAACGTCCAGTGGCTCGGGGATGATACCAACGGCGACGGCGAGGTGGATTTCGTCCATGCCGACCTGGGAGGCGACGGGCAGTTCGAGTATTCCGCCTTCCGGACCGAGCAGGGCTGGGAGGAGACCAACCTGGTAGACGCGTGGCTGGAGATGAACTTCTCGGTGCCCAAGCACCGCAGCCGGTACGAGCCGCACGATATCGACCTGGTTCTCAATGATCGTGTGGTGGCCCGGATCAAGCAGAGCATCCCCGAGGGCAACTACAGCTTCCGCCTGCCCCCCAGTGCCCTTCGCTGGACCCAGGCGGGCACGCCAGGTGAAAACAAGCTCGAGATCCGCTCGCACTTCATGAACTACGCCCACTACGCGATTACCAGCGACTTCCAGTTCAAGGCCCGCCTGACCTCCGGAAGCGCCTGGATGCCCGGCGTGACGCTGGAAGACGCCTATGGACGCCTGCTGGAAAGCAACACCGGCCTGACCGTATCCGGCGCCGACTACAGCGTCTCTTCTGCCTCGGTGAAGCTCGATGCTCCGGAGAAACTCAAGAAGGGTGACCCGGTCGTCGTACGCGCCGAACTGCGCAACCTGGGCGCAGCGGCAGAGGAAGACGTAGCCGTTGCCCTCTTCCGCGCCGTGCCGGGCACCGAGGGCGTGGAACTGGCCCGTACCTTTGTCAGCCCGGGCAAGCTTACCCGTCCGGTGCCGGTTGCATTGCGGTGGGATGCCGCGGCCGGTGTGCACTCCCTGCGTATCGTGGTGGACCCCGACGAGAAAACCAGCGACACGAATCGACGCAACAACACGGCCATCCACAACCTCACGGTCCCCGGAGATGACAGCCCCCCGAAACTGGAGGTGCTCTCCCCGGCCGAGGGTTCAACGCTCGAATCGCCGCTGGTGAATCTAAAAGTCAAGACCGAAGACGACGGGGGTGTTTCGCGCGTGGAAGTGCAGATCGACGACGGCTTGTTCGTTCCCCTTCTCCGGGCCGGTCAAGGGGCCTCGGGCAGGGCCGTGCTGCAACCCGGAGGGCATCGACTGACGTTCCGCGCGCTGGATGGGGCAGGAAATCGCGTGGAAAAGGCAGTCAAGGTGGACGTGAAGGCAGAAGCCCCTACGGTGAGAATTGATGCACCCGCGCCGGGAGCCCGCCTGGAAAGCCGTTCGATTCGCGCCGAGATCTCCGTCTCTGAGGGTGTCGAGCTTGCAGCCGTACGCGTTGCAGGCCAGCCCTGGCAGCCGGTGGTTCTGGACTCGAACAAGGGCATCGCCGATTTGGACCTGCCCTTTGGCCCCTGCAGGATCGAAGCGGTGGCCCTGGATGCACGGGCCCTGCGAGGCCTGGCGCAGGTGGAGGCAACCTGCACCGTTCAGCCTGCGCAGGACGAGGCCCCGACGGCGGCCGACACAGCGACACCCCTCTGGGCGCCCAGCGATATCGGCCCGGGAACGACATTCGACCCGTTTGGATCGGCCGACCAGGTATTCGTTCCGCTGGCTGAACAGGCCACCGAGGCCGAGACACTCGACGCCCCTGCCGGGGTACAAATCCGCCTGCCCTTTATCCCCTCTGCCCGGGACGGGCAAACGGTATACTTTCTGGCACCGATAGGAGCGGCCATCTCCCGAAGCGGGCGTGTGGCAGGGGGCATCAGCGTTCACCGCCACCACAAGGACTGGTACTGCCCGAACCGCCCGAAAATCAGCACGCGCTTCAAGCTGCCCGATTGGCTTCGGAAGCTGGACCTGAGCAAGTATCCGCCCGACAGCGAGGAATACCGTCGGCTGGAGAAGAAACTCCTGGACCACCTGCGCAGGCGCGGGATTGACACCAGCAAGCTCGAGAAGTTCCGTGATCTTCTGCTTTCCCGCGCGGGGCGCCTCGAACAGGCGGGCCCCCTGCCGGACTTCTGGCAATCTTTGGGCTTCAAGGCCATGCCACCCGACGACCCAGAGGCCCGCAAGGCCTGGCGGGAGAAGATGCGAAAGAACACACAGATGTTCTGGCTGCGGCTTCTGGCTTCGGGAGATCCGAGCCTGATTGCCAAGGGCCTCTCCGCCCGGGCCGATGCGATGGGCAAGTTTGACCAGGCCCTGCAGGAGCACGCCCAGGCGGCCATCGAAACCGTAAACGCTTCACAGCAACTGGCCGAAGACGTCGTGGAAAGTTCTCTTGCCGTGGCGGGAGTCTTCTTCCCCCCGGCCGCGGTGGCAGGCGAATTGCTCGACGTCTACGCCGCCCTGGCGGGGCGAACCATGCTGGCCGATCGGAAAGTCGGAGCGTTCGAGCGGTTCCTGCGCGGCGCCGGATCGATCGGCGTTCGTGGCATGGAACAGGCCTACAAACGTTCCGCCGCTGTCCGCCGAGCCGCCGACGGACTCTATCGCTTCTCTGCCGCTGCCGGCGAGGTCGGCACGGACTTCATGAAACGCACGTTCCCGCGCGCCTCGGAGCTGACCGGCTCGGCCGTAGACACCGTCACGCAGGTCCTGACCAAGCAGCGACGGCTGGACTTCTGGCGGGCCGGCAAGGCCGCCCAGCAGGCCGGCGAAGTCTTCGAATCCACAGCCAAGGGAATTGATGCTGCCCGGCGGATGGCCCGCGATGAAGGCACGGCCAAGGCGCTTCTCCAGCGATTCCAGGACGCCTCGGACCCCGATGCCATCCGACAACTCGCCCGCCAGGGCCAATCCAACAAGACCTTCCAGCGAATCATCAACGAAGTGGCCGATGATGCGACGAAGGTCAAGTTCAACACGACTGTCAAGGGTTGGTACGACCAGGCCGACAAGATCACCGGCGCCCGCCTCCAGCAGGTGCTCAAGCAGGGCGACGATGTCAAGTTCAACCGGATCGCCCAGCAGTTGGGTGTGGAGCCGGGACAGCTTCGCAAGCTCCGCGACCAGGTCAACCAGTCCGTTCAGCGCAACCGGGAAGCCCTGGAGCGGATGGGCGTCCAGGTGGACAATGTCACCGTCGAGCCGATGTTCATCACCCGGCCTCGACGGGGCGTCAAGGTCGGTCGCGACCGCGACGTAACGTACTTCGTCTATGCCAACGCGCCCGACGGAACCAAGATCATGGTCGGCGAAATCCACCACGACCTGTCCCGGCGGATCTACCAGCAGGAGTTCTACCGGGCGGCCATGAATGCCGACGACGTTCCGCGCCTGGCCAACGGGCTGCCCGATCACAAGGCCGTCGACCACTTCAACACCAACATGGACCAGGCCGTCACCAGCAGCATGGACCTGGAAGCCTACAACGTCGGCGAGGTTGAGCTGAGCCGGTTCTTCAACCAGGGCAACGATCCCTCCACCATCACGCGCATCGAAGATCTGCGCGACACGATGAAGCACAAGTCCAATGAGTGGTTCGAACGGGCCGCCCACGCCTCCGACCCCATTCAGCAGTCACGCAACATGGTCGAGGGCATGCGACAGAGCCATAAGCAGTTCGACGACATGGTCATCGCGCGCATCAAGCAGTACGGGCTGGACCCGAAAGTGGCCGTGCCCGGCAAGCTCCAGGTCGGCATGGATGTGTTCAGGCAGGCCGGCTCGGGCAAGATCAGTGCGGAAAAGGCCGCGGCCATGCTGGCAGCCAACGGTCTTTCGCCCCAGAAGGTCAGCGACATGGCCGCTGATTTCTTCGAAGGCGTCGAGAAGACCGCCGGAAACGCCTTCCGCGCCGCCGGCACAGCCACGCTGACAAAGAACCTGGACCAACTCCGCAACGCAGGCCGGGCCGACTGGGCCGACCAGTCCATCCGCACGATCAACTCATCCCTGGGCAAGGGCAAGATTTCGGGCGCAACGTTCCGAGAGGCCCGAAACAAGGTCTTCTCCGACCTGAGAGAGCAACTGCTTGCCCAGCCCGACGGGACCGCCCGGTGGAGCCGATGGGTACAGAACGCCTACCAGCAAGGGCTGATCAACCTGAAAGAGGCCGGAAGGCTCCGGTAGCCGTCGGGGCGATGAGCCGACAGAAGATCCCGGGCCTCTGTCGCAAAGGCCTGGGATCTGTGTCGGTTGGAGTACCTCTTCGCCGAGCAGCTCAGCTCGGAACCGGAAGGTTCATATTGAAGACCTTCTCTTCGTCGTAGTCCCTGCCGGATCCCTTGCTGTTGATCCTCTCTATTCGGGCGGCAACGAGTTTCCGGTATCGGTCGGTCTTCATGAACGCGGGCACCTCCAGCGGGAAGGGCCGATCGAACTGCTTCAGGTGGCCGGCCAGTTCCTTCTTCATCTCTGCCAGCACGGAAGCATAGGCCGGATCGTCGGCCAGGTTCCTGCGCTGGAAATAATCCGCCTCGACATCGTAAAGCTGGTCCGCTTCAAAGAACGCCGGCTTGTACGGCGCGTTCATCCGGGTAAAGCCCTTGGACGTCACGCCCCAGTGATCAAGGGCCACATCCGCCTTCCCCTCTTCCATTTCACGGAGTTTCTCGGACGGCAGGCGGAAGGCGACGTACTGGTACTTGCCCTTGAGCAGAGCCCGCGTGTAGCCCAGTTCCATGTACACCGAATCGCGGGGGAGCTTCTTGCCCTCGACCACCGCCGGCAAAATGTCAATGCCGTCGAGCCGATCCTGCCGGGGGGTCTCGATCCCGGTCGCGGCAACCAGGGTCGCAGCCACGTCCACAAACGATACCGGCTGCTTGACCACGCTTCCGGGGCGAATTGTCCCGGGCCACTTCATCAGCATGGCCTCGTGATTGCCCGTAACATAGGCAGAACCCTTGCCGTACATCCCGTTGTCGGAGGCATAGACGACGATGGTGTCCTCCTCGATTCCCAGATCCTTGAGCTTCTGCCAAATCGCCCGAACCTGGTCGTCGAGCATGATCATCCCGGCATGGAACCCGCCGAAGGGATCTTCGGTTGGCAGGTTCGCCTCCTTCACGCGCTCCAGGACGGATTTCCGAGGCGGGTGACACGTGGGAGCCTTGTCCAGCTTGCCTCCCGGGGTGTAGCGCGGATCGTGGTTGACGATGTCGATGGTATTGGGCGAATGGATCACCGTGTCGGCCAGGTACAGCAGGAACGGCTCGTCGCCCTTGGCCGATTCGTCGATGAAATCCAGTGCGCCCTGGGTCATCCACTCCACGTTGTGGGTCTTGAGCTTGCCCGGCAGCCAGACGTGGTTGGCCATGATCACGTGCGAAACGTGATCGAAGCCGGCGTTGTCCTTGATGAACCGGGAATACAACTCCTGCTGCTTCCGCAGGGCCTTGTCGACCTTCGGGTCGTCCGGATCTGCGCTGTTGGGGATGATCTCGAATTCCGGATAGGCTTCCTTGATCTTCCAGTTGTTGTGCCACTTGCCCAGAAAACCGGTGCGATAACCGGCCTGGCTGAACATTCGCCCGATGGAAGGCACACGCGGGGTGATATTGACGTTTTGCACCACGGGGTAGGGCTCCCCCTGGGGGGTACCTTCGATGAGAAGCGGATCGTGGCCGGGGTATTGGCCGGTGACCATCGTGTGACGCGAGGGACAGCACAAGGAAGAAACGCAGTAGGCCTGTGTGAACTTCGCTCCCTCGGCCGCGATATTGTCGATGGCGGGCGTGGGCGTCCTGCCTCCATAGCAACTGTGGTAGGCCGGCGTCGCGTCATCCGAAAAGATGATCACGATGTTGGGGCGCTTGCCGCCGCCTGGCCGATCCGACAGGCTGGTCAGGCTCGAACAGCCTGCTCCGAGCATGGCCGCTGAGCCGGCGATCAGGGAACCCTTGAGAAACTCACGTCGAGAGGTCGTCTGCTTCATGCTGCTTCCTTTGCTTCAAGTTGGGATCAGGGCTGCAAGGCCGCGCCGGGCCTCACTTGCCGGCCGGGGCCAGCGCGAAAGACATCTGGTATTGGAACCCGCAGGAACAGGCCGCCGCCCCCTCCGGAGCGAGGATCAGCCCGCCCACCGGCAGCGTGTTGGGCCAGCAGGACGGACGCGTCACACCGGTGAGCTTGTAGTTTTTCTTGGCTTCCAGCGGCAAGGCTGCGTGGTGCCAGTCGCGGTAGTAGAAGGCGTGGTTTGACGCCAGGGCCGTCGAGCAACCCTTGTCGTTCGTGCCGGCCTCGACAGGTTCGGAAAGCTGCCTGACCGTCTTGAGATCATACGCCGTGGCGATCTTTCCGCCGTCTTGCCCCGGCAGCGTCGCGAACAGGTAGAACCGCTCGCCTACCACGATCGGTCGGGCCGAGAGGGTGTTCTTCGCAAAGCTCAGCCCCGCACGAATTCGCGAAGTCGTGGACTTGACCAGCGTTTCCCAGTTGGACTTTCCGGTTTCAGGCGAGAGGCTTTCGTAGCGGTAGCTCTTGTGGTACTTGCCCTCGTCGGTCGGAGGATAGCCGGTGTGCGTCACCAGAAGCGTCCCGTCTGCATAGGTGAGGTAGACCAGCCAGTCCCGCCCGAAGGGGGAGACGAATTTCTTTTTCCAGGCCACCTTGCCCGTGGAAAGGTCCAGGGCGACCAGTTCGGCCTGGCCCCGGTCGTCGGTCCTCAGAAAGTCGCTCAGTTGGATCAGTCCGCGCTTGTCGCCGCGAGCCACCGCATTGTCGCTCTGGAGAAAGAAGACCTTCCCTTGCCCGTAGCAGATGCTGTTGCTGACGATGACCCCCTCATCGTATCTCCAGAGCTGCTTGCCGGTCTCCAGATCAAAGGCGAACAGATTGTGACTCACCGCCGGCATGCTGCTGAAGTTCGTAGCCACCTGACGGATTCCGCGCGCCTCGCGGCTGCGCTCGTGTGCGGCAACCGACCCGACCAGTTTGCCCTGGCTGGATCCGATAAGTTTGCCCTCGACCACGCCGACGTACCCCCAGTCGTAGCCTTGCGTGACCCCCTGCCAGGTTTTCTTTTTCCGGCCGGTAATGCCGTCGATCTGGAAACATTTGTCTTGGGAAACGGCGAAGATCTCCTTCCGGTCACCGCAACAGGCCGGCGAGGGATTGTGACTGGCCATGTACCGAAAGGCCAGCCCCTCCACCTGCCAGAGAATCGTCCCGTTGTAGGCGTCGATGCCCATCAGGTCGTGATGCATGCCGAAATAGTAGAGGATGCCGTCCTTGAAAAGCGGCGTCTGGGGCACGTAGTGGCGGTCGGGGGAACGCGGCGCGTAAGGTCGGCCAAACCACTGGATCCGGAACGGGCCATCCTTGATGAGCGCTTCGCCCGTGCACATGCTGTTGCCCGGGTCCCCCGTGGCCGATGCCCACTGGCCGAACCCCTCGGGCGTGCCGCGCCTGTATACATTCCACCCGTCGCGCGGGTCTTCTTCTGTAAGCTGATATTCCTTGGCCTGTGGATCGGCAAGCTCCCTGCGGGTCAGAAGCACCCCGCCATAGGGCTGCACGAGAGACAGGTACTGCTCGGGCGAAAAAGGCGTCTCGGGCCCGACCACAAGAAGATTTGCTGCGCCCATCGGGTACTTGAATCCATTGGCCTCGATACGGACGAACAGATTGCCCCCGAGCAGGCCCAGGGAGTGGAAGTCTTCTTTGAGCCGCCTGGCCGCCCGCGGATCGTCTTCCACGACCACAACCGACATCTCCGAACTGCGAGCCAGCGCCCGGGCCTCGTCCTTCAGTTCCGATCCCAGCAGGATGCAAAAGCCCTTCTTCCGGCCGGCATCGTCCAGGGCTTTCCGGGCAAAAGACGAGTCGTCTTCAGGAATCTGCTTTGCTTCAGTCGGAATTGCAGGGCCCGTCTGCAAGACCCCGCCGCCCTCCCGGCCAGGCTGGAAACAGTGGATCACGCCCTGATCGGTCCCGACGTAAAGCCTGCCCCCGGCGAAGGCCAAGCTGTGGGCATTGCCCTGGACCTTTCCCTGCCAAAGCTCTTTGCCGCTGAGAGGCTCCAGCGCGAGCACCTTGCCCTTGCCTCCAAGGATGAAAGCGTTCCGCGTCGCAATGGCGCTGTAGTACCGCTCGTCTTGGCCAAGGGTCCTCTGCCAGGCCGAGGCCTCCTGGATCTTCCCGGCGATTCCCTTGTCGATGCTTCCCAGGGCGATCGGGATCTTGTACCGACCAAAGAGGGAGCCCTTCTTGCCGGCGCGGTCTTTCTCCGCGTCCTCGATCTCCCGGGCGCGCCGTTGGACCAGGCCTCGGAAGTCTTCGATCTTGACCCCGCGAAGCTCGTCGTGGCGAAGCAGCAGCATGGCCTGGTCATTAGCCAGGGCGCGATGGGCCGCCACCGCCGTAAATACACCCGGGGGAAGCTGGTTCTTTGCCGCGCCCCCATGGCCCACCCGGACGTTCCCGAAGTCTTCGGGACTGATCCGGATGGAAATATAGCCGGACTCGCTGGGGCCGTAAACCGCCATGCCATCCAGCCTCCACGTGCGCGAACCCCCTGCTCCCCGGATGACCGGAATCTGCTCCATCTCCTGGGCTAAGCCGTCACTGAGTTCATACGCGACCGGCGCGATGCGATGCTCGGGGATCCAAAGCTTGTGGTCGACAATCAGCGACTGGCCCGACGCGGCATGGGGCGTGCGGCGGTGAATCAGTTTCTTGCCGTCATCGGCATCCAGCGCCGCGACGTAGACGCCCTCGGTCGGGAAGATGCCAGCGGCGCAGTAGATCATGTTGTTGTGGAAGGTAAGCCCCCCTCGCACAGGCCAGGCGGAAATCAACTTGCCGTTGCCCACGGTGGCCGAGGCGTCAGGCCCTATGCGCGTCTTCCATACCTGCCGGCCATCCTGGGCCTTGAGGCAGTAGACGAACCCGTCGTCACTGCCGAAGTACACGCGGTCTTCGCGGCAAAGCGGCGCCATACGGATCGGGCCGTTGGCGTAGAAAACCCACCGGGTCTTTCCGGTGGCGGCATCGAGACAGAACAGGGCTTCCTCGCTGGAAGAGCCCCAGAAGAGCTTCCCGCCGCAGACTACCGGCTGAAAGGAGTAATCGAAGTCGGCCACCTCGGTAGGAAACGCCCCGTCGAAGTAGAAGCTTTCCAGGCGGGAGTTGAAGAGCTTTCTTCCGGTGAAGACCGAATCGGTGTAGGCCGGGGCCGGCTTCCGGGCGGCCTGGTAGCGCCAAGCTTCCTGAAGGGGAAAAGAGGCCGTCTCATCCGATGTGTAGTCCCGGTCACCGCCTCCGCGCGCATCGGACCAGTCGCCGCCGCGGGCGGACAGGGCGACAAAAAAGGCAATACTTGCAGCGATCACCGGGAGAATGGCTTTGCGATTGCGTATCATCTTCTCACTTCCGTGGGGCAGTGGCACTGGGGAAACGGGGCAAACGTCACACCTGATTCTAAACGAGGCCCCCTCGGACCCATAGCAAAACCGGGCGAAAGTGAGAAATATTGACACTTCCAAGCGACGCTTTTCTTCGGGGCCCGCGGATCCCTATGATCGGGCGGAGACCGTCACGCCTTCGAGCAATGTCGCCGGCATCCGATTGACTGGATCGACTTCGCGCGCGGTAAGCACGGGATTCCGCAGGATCTCATAGAGGTTCCCGGAGATCATCGTGTCCTTGACCCGTCCGGTCAGGCGGCCGTTCTCGATCCGCCAGCCCAGGGCGACGTTGGCAGCGAAATCCCCGTTGATGATATTCCCCTGCCCAAAGCCGGCCAGGCTGCGAACAAACAGGCCCTCGCCCATCGCGCTGATCAGTTCTTGCTGCTCATGTCTGCCTGCCTTCAGAACGGGACTGGTAAGAACACAGTTGGTGTGTCCGGTCGCCTCGGCCCCGGCCAGGTGGGCAGAATCCCAGTCGTAGAGATAACTCTTCAAGACTCCCTGTTCGATCACGGCCATCCGACGGGTGGGCACACCGCAATCGTCGATCTCCCGGGCACCGACCGCGAAGTCCGTCAGAGGGTCGTCGATCAAGGTCAGCGATTCGTGGGCGATTCGCTCCGAGAGCTTGCCTGCCAGGGGAGATTCGCCCTTGGCCACACGTCGTCCGCTGAGACCCATGCCGATCGCCCGGATCAGCGACGACATCACGCGGGGGCCGAACAATACCGGAACCTTACCCCTGGGAGGCTTGGCCATCGACTGGGACATGCGGAGATCTTCCAGCACCCGCGCCGAGACTTTCTCGGCCTGGAACTGGTCGGAAAGCTCCAGACCGTGACGGGAAGCTCCGCAGAAAAGCACATCGTCCTGCTCGGTTCTCTGGGCATGGCCATACAGATGCCAGCCGGTTCGCCTGGAACTATACTCCAGGCCCGAGGACGTCGCCAGCCAGGCTTCGAGCGTTTCTCGACCCGCCCCGCCAAGCAGATGAAGCTCGAGATCGTATTCGCCAATCGCCTCCAGCACTGCGGTGCTTTCCTCGATGAGTTGCTCCCGTGTCAGATCCGCCACACGCTGATCGAACCGCGCTACCTCGGGAGGCTCCTGCGGGGGCGGATACTCGTCGAAGTGGACTTCCTGACCCACTTGGGCCAAGGCCAAGGCCCGATCGAGTGCCTCGCCGAGATCCTCCAGCCGGGTGGCGACGGCCTGACCAAGGCGCCCCCTGGCCACGACGGAAATCTCGGCGCCCCGGTCGGCTTCGGTCTCGACGCTCTTGAGACGTCCGGCCTGGAATTCGCAACTCTGGGACTCCCTACGGGAGAAAAACACCTTGGCTGCTTGGGCACCTTTCGTTCTGGCCTGGGCCAAGGCATCCTGCAGGGCCTGGGAGACACGATTGGCCTGTTGCGACTTCATGGCATTCCTTTCTCAGCGGCCGCCGACGATCACGTCGCGAATTCTCAGGTGAGGCGAGCCGAAGGACACCGGCAGCGGGCTCTGGCCTCCCTTGCCACAACCGCCTCCCCGATTGCACATCTTCAAATCATCTCCCACCGCGTCGATCGCGTGGAGCGTCTGGAACACGTTTCCCGTGAACATCACGTCGCGGAGCAGATGGTCGACCCGGCCTTTTCGGATCCGGTAGGCATACGCGGCCGAGAAAGTGAACTGTTCGAGCATGGTCTGGCCGCCAAAAGCGCCGCAGGCGTAGATGCCGTCATCGATGTCGGAGAGCATCTGATCGAAGGCAACGCCGCCTGCCTCGATGAAGGTGTTGGTCATGCGACAGATCGGGGCATGCCTTCTGGAGACGCTGCGTGCGTTTCCGGTCGGTTGGGCCCCCATCATCCCAGCGGTTTCACGCGAATGCAGATGTCCTGCCAGCACGCCGTTTTGCACCAGGTCGGTTCTTTGCATCGGGGTCCCCTCGTCGTCGCGGGCCCAGGTTCCCCCCAAACCGGGAAGGGTTCCGTCATCGACGATGCTCAATTGCTCCACGCCCACCTTGCGACCCGGCTTCATCAGGTCGCGCATCTTGGGGTTTTCATACAGGAAATCGGCTTCGCTGAGATGCCCAAACGCCTCGTGACAGAACACACCGGCCATCTCCGGATCGAGCACGACCGTGAAGGATCCGGAAGGCCCGGAAGGCGCTTCGAGCAGATCGCCGGCACGACCGGCTACTTGGCGTGCCTCCTGGACCCGTCCGGCCAGATCGTCAAACGATTCACTGCTGCGGAAGCTATCGTGGGCGCTCTGGACGAGCCCCTCATTCGAAGCCGTCGCGTGGAGAACCAGGACCATGTCGGGACGCTCCTCGAAAAAACACGCCCCATCGGTGTTGGCGTAGGTGACCGTCCGGAATTGATCGGAGTAGCTGCACAGCGTTGAGCGGATGGCCGGATGCCCGGAGAGCAGCACATCGTTGGTCTCCCGGACCAGGGCAATTTTCTCTTCCAAGCCCACCTGGCGGGGGTCGCGTTTCATCCGGGCCGGAGAATCTTCGGTGGCCGGCGGGATCCGGGCAAGCTGCGTCTGCCGGTCTCCGACCAGCCGGGCCGACTGGCAGGCTTCCCGGACCATCGACTCCAGCGCGTCGGGGGTGGAGAAGACCGCCTTTGCCCAGCCTCCCTTGTGACAGGCCCGGACGATGCCCCCGGTGACCTTCCCACTCTGGGCGGCTTCGACATGCCCTCCTCGATAGGCGACCCGCGTGTTGTCGCTGGTTTCGTAGCGGACCTCGCAGTAGTCCACGTCCGCGCTTTTCAAGGCTTGAGCCAATCGGTCCTTCATCCGGTGTTCTCCCGTCCTGGTTGACTGCTGGAGAAGTCTATCGAACCGGGCTTCGACTTGCCACCGTGTATCAGATGGGCACCTCGTAGATGTACCGCAGGCAGTAGTAGATGCCGATGGCGATCAGCGCCGCCGCCGTTGCGCTCCGCAGGACTTTCTCGAAACTTCGCACCCGGGCCAGTACCCGCGTCAGCAGTGGCTGGGCGGCCAGAAGCAGAACCAGAAACACCAGCACCGGCAAGGCGGTCGCCACGCCGAAAACAACCGGCAGGAGAACCTGCGAGTCCTGGGCCTGGCAGAGCGGGAGGAGCGTGGCGAAGAACAGCGCCGCCGGGGCCGGACAAAAAGAAAGCGCCAGAAGGAACCCCAGCACGCCCGACCAGGCCACCGGGGAAGTCTGGGTGCGCTTGTGCAGAGATCCGGTCACCAGCGCCAAAGAGAAGGAACGCCCGATCCACTCCAGCAGCCACAGGCCGGCCAGAATCAGAAGAGGCCCCAGCAGTTGATTCATGTACTCCTGGAGAAACAGGGCCAGCGGGCCGGACCGGGCCAGTCCCGCCAGAACGGCTGCAGCCAGCAATACATAGGCCACAACCCGCCCGAGGGTATAGAGCAGACAGGCCCCAAGCGATGCCCCGGCTCGACCGGCGCCGCGGCTGATCAGGGTGATCGCGGCGACATTGCCGGCCAGCGGACAAGGGCTGATCGATGTGAGAATCCCCAGCCAGGCCGCAACGCCCGCAGCAGCAAACCAGGTCATGCCGGAGATGCCTCCGCCCGGGCCAGTGCGTCCTGGATCAGGTCACCTATGGCTGATTCGAGCCTGGCCTTGTCGCGCCAGTCGTTGACTACCTCGGCATCGAGTTGGCGGTGCCCCAGAAGGCGACCCTCGCCAAAGGCGAGCACGACGATCGTGCTGGTCAGCACATTGAGCTGCTCTGCAAGATCCGTGCGTTTCTGGTAGTTCGCGCTTCGCAGGACGATCCGACCAGGCCCGACCTCCTCGCGAAGCATGCCAACAACAAGCTCTGCCACGTCCTGGATCGTATTGCAGGAGAGGCACCGCTGCGTGGGATGGAGGAAGAGAACCAGTGCTCCGGTGCCTGAAGCGGGGGGAGACAGGACGTCGGCTTCAATAGAGGCGGGAGTCTCCCGGCGTTGTTTGCCCAGGGCATAGCCCAGGCTGATCAGCGCAAAGGCGACCAGGGCAACGGTCAGGACTTTTCGCAGACGCGTTGGAGGATCTTGTGCAGCCATACCTCCATTATGCCAAATCGAGGCACCCTTTTCATCCCGAAGGCGATTTTGTACGGAGCTCAGCCGCTGACTCTCCGGGGCAGATAGACGCGGAATACGCTGCCCTGGCGCGGGGTGGAATCGACCCAGAGCCCGCCTCCGTGAGATCGGATCACCCCCAGGCAGATGGCCAGCCCCAGCCCGCGTGCGTCGCTGCGGGTGGTGAAGAACGGGTCGAAGGCTCGGCGCAGTGTCTCATCGTCCATGCCCTCGCCTTCATCGACGACCTCGATGCAGCAGAGATCGTGATGTTTCATCTCCGGGCTCTGCCATGTAAGCGAGGTCGCGTCCTGAATTTGCGTCGGGTAGGCGGCCAGACGAACCTTTCCCCCGTTATCCCTGCAGGCCTCGACGGCGTTGCTGACAAGGTGCGCGATAAGATCCTGCATCTGGCTGCGATCACAAGGAATCGTCTCGAGTTCCGGATCCACCCGTGCAGCCTCGACCAGATTCAGGCTTCGCTGCTTCTCAACCTGCTTCAGGCCCGCCTGGACCAGCTCCTCCAGCTTTTCAGCTTTCATACGCAACGGGGCATTCCCGGCCAGTCTCCTGAGCTGCATGCACATCTGGGCCGCTCGGTTGCCGGCTTCGATGATCTCGTCGATGGATTCCCGCAGGCCGGTTCCCTCCTGGGCATCTGCCTGGGCCAGTTGCGCGTTGCCCAGGATGGACGTCAGAAGGTTGTTGAAATCATGGGACAGCCTGGACGCCAAACGGGCGGTGCTTTCGAGGTTTCGGCCCTGCTGTACCTGCATGTCGATCCTCTCTCGATTCCGCTGGGCCAGGATGCGCCCGGTCACATCGCGGAATCCTGCCCTGTGTCCGCAGCATCGGTGGTTGGAATCGTATATCGGCAGCCAGGACACACTGAACCAGCGGGTCTGGCCCTTCTTGGTCACTACGCGGCAGAGGACGTCGTTGCCACTGGTGCCCCACTCCACGGCTTGTCGGAACAGCCCCTCGACCCGTCTGCGGTCTGCGGGGTGGATCAGGTCCACGGGGTAGTTGGACATATCATAGCATTCATTTACGCTGTAGCCGGTATGCCGCTCGATCGCAGCGTTGACCCAGAAGAGCTTTCCATCGATCCCGCACCAGTGTTCCCAGTCATACGAGTACTCCGCTATGGCGCGGAACTTCTCCGACTCGTCGTCGAGGGGCTTGGCGATGGGACGCGCTTGCCCCTCGGCCGCTTCGGTTTGGACAATCTCCGTCGTTTCCGACTCGCCGCCATCGGGTCCCCGTTCGAGCATCACACCCACGATTCCGGCCGGCTGGCCCGTTTCGTCAAAGAAGACCGCTTTGCGAAACTCGATCTGTCGCCTGCGAGCCCGGGCGAAAGCGACCTGGGCCTGATAGACCTGGGTCCCCCCCGTACGCAGGAGCTCCTGGTCCTTGCGTCGATAGATCTGGGCCAGTTCGGAAGGAATCGCCTGGGCGAGCTGGGAGAAGCTCTTGCCGCGTATCTGCTGGGCAGAGAGATCCAGCACGTCGGAGGCGAAGGTCTGATTGCAGCCCAGGTAACGGCCCTGGATATCCTTCCAGAAAACCGGGGAGGGAATCGTCTGGAGCAGGGCTTCGCGGAAGCGGAGTTCCTGGCGGAGGTCGGCTTCGTTCTGGACTCGCCGGGTCTGGTCGGTAAAGGTAAACACCACCCCCTCGATCTGCCCCTGCTCGTCGCGAACCGGCCGGCAGCGTTTGACGACCCACCTGCCCTCGTCGCTCCGGACTTCCGCCTCTCGACCCCGTCCGGTTCGGAGGGTCTCCACGGCATCTTCGTGGAGCCCGAGGCAGCGGAATCTGCCCAAGGCCTGGGCAAGCTCTCTTCCAAGATCTGCTTCGCAGATCCGCATGAGCACAGCCGCTGCCGGCGTGAAGCGCCGGAGTTTCAGATCCGTATCCACAAACAGCGCAGGCAGTTCGGTGGCAGTAAGCAGATGGGAGACTTCCTCGTAGGATCCTTGAAGCAGTTCGAATGCCTGGCGAAGGCGGCGGTTCTCGGCTTGGAGATCCGAGACCTCCTTGTGCTTCTGCCGATCGAGCGAAAGGGCCGATTTGCTACGGGAACTGCCCAACTCACCAGGCCTCTGCTCTTGCTGGGCCTGCTGATTGCGTCCTTTGTACTCTTCCCCGCCGGTCATAAAGGGCCTTCTTTCCAAAGGCCGATACTCCCGATACTGAGGGTAGAATCACCAGATCTGCCAACTGCCCGGCGCAGACCGGGAGAAACGGTGCTTCGAAATCCTCAAAATCGCTGCGCCAGCCAAAGTGGGGATCGAAAGGTTGTCGGATGTGCTCGGCCTTTTCGCGTATTCTATGCAAGGCGGTCTGTCGCCTCGTTGCCGCCTTTTTATGATATCCGCAGACCAAAGAATATCAAGGCTGCGCTAAGTGGGCCGAAATTCGCCAGGCCGCGACAGGACACTCTGGCGGCGCGGAAGAAGCCCGCTCAGCCGATTTTGGAAATCAACCCGGGTGTCTGCTGGGCATGGACCCAGAGTTCGTAGATGCCCTCCACGACCAACTGGCAGGAAATGGCCCCGATGAGCAGCCCATTGAGTCGGGCCATGATGTTCACCCACCGGTCGAAAACCCTTTCGCGGGCGCCTCGCAGGTGATCCCGGGCCAGCTTGAAGCTCAAAACCACTGCGATCGTCACGATGATCGCCCCGGCCAATGTAATGGCCACCGTGGGGCCCGGGTACCGCTTGCCGATCAGGACCGACTGGGCGATCGTGCCGGCCCCGATCATGAACGGAAGCGCGATGGCCGAAGGAAGCTCATCCAGGCTGCCTCGAAGCGCCTCGGTGGTCCGGTACCCCTTGGTGACATACTGGTACCCGACGAAAAAGAAGACCACGCCCCCGAAAACACGAAGGGCCGCCGGCTCCAGCCCGAGCGTCCCGGTAAACAGATTCTCGCCGAAGTACGCGCAGATATAGAACACCGCCAGGGAGATCGCGCTGGCCGAAAGAAACACGCGCATGAACGACCTGAACGACAGTTCCTCCATAGGCCCCGTCAGGTAAAGGCACAGAGCGAATGGATTCAGAATCGCCAGAAACTGAACCAGCGCTTCCCAGCTCAGAAAGCCCATGCGTTATGTCTCTCTTCGCGTCGAGGGTTTGTGGGATGATCCAAAGACCTATTCTTCGATCAGGCCTTCCTGAACCAGAAATTCACGCGCGACATCCGCTTCTTTCATCGGATTATCTTCTCGCGTAACTTTCAGGTTCATCTCCCGCATTTTTTCCCGAGTCAGCCTCCCGGCCAGTTTGTTGATGACATCCTCCAGCTGCGGGTGGGCGTCCAGCGTCTCTTTGCGGATGATGGGAGCGGCATCGTAGGGAACAAACGCGTTCTGGTCGTCCTTGAGAACCTTCAAACCCATTGCCTCGATCAGGCCGTCGGTGGCGAACCCGCTGATGACATCCACCCCACCGTTGGCGAGGGCGGAGTACATCAACCCCGGTTCCATGCTCTTGGGTTTCTGAGGAAAGCGGAAGCCGTAGGTCTCCGCTACAGCGGGGTAACCGTCTGTTCGCTCGACAAACTCAGCCGTGAAACCGGGTTGGAGCTGCCCGATGCTGTCGTACTCGGCCAGATCGGAAATGGTTTCGAGCCCCGCCTGATCGGCGTCCCTGCCTCGCATGGTCAGGACGTAGGAGTTGTTGAACCCCAGGGGCTTGAGCCAGACCAGGTCCATCTCATCGGCGTAGGCTTTTTTCACCGCTTCGTAGACGGCATCGGCATCGCTGGGATCTTCCAGGGGCAGATCGATACCTTCACTGGGGAGAGTCTCCCGAAGGCCCGTGCCGGTGTATTCCACATAGATATCCAGACTGCCGCCCTTGAGCGCCCGGTGACAGACATTCGTCCCCCCCAGATGCGGCTTGGTGTCGACCTCCAGGTCGGTCTGATCCTCGATCAACTGGGCGATGATCTCGGCCAGGATGTCCTGCTCGGCGAAATTCTTCCCGCCGACGCGGATCGTGTCCTCGTCGTCCCGGCAGCCTGCCGAGACCAGCATCAACCCCACAAACGTAAGAACAAGTAATACCTCATGCCACTTCTTCATCGTGCACCTCGCTGGTTTTAAACTTTCTGTTTTTCTGTCTTTGCGCCCTTGGGAGTGAGTATCTTTTCCACGATCCAAAGGAAAAGATCAAAACTCAGCGCCAGGAAGATCGCCGCGACAACGCCTGCATAAATCCTGTCATCCTGTTGGCGGGCCAGTCCGACGTTGATCAGATCCCCCAGGCCCCCGGCGCCGATGAATGTGACCAGCGTCGCGATTCCGATCGTCCAGACAGTCGAGATCCGGATCCCCGCCATCATGAAGGGAATGGCAAGGGGAATCTCCACACGTCGCAGAATCTGGATGGAGGTCATTCCCATTCCCCGGGCGACATCGACAAGCGCAGGATCCACCTGGCGCAAACCTGTGTATGTGTTGCGCAGGATCGGCAGCAATGCGTAGGCCACCAGGGCGATCAAGGCCGGGGCCGTCCCGATCTGGTCCAGCTTCGTGCCGAACTTCAGGTTGATCCAGCCAATCGCCGTCATCGAAAGAGCGATCAGGGCCAGAGATGGAATCGTCTGAATCACGCTCGCTATGGCCATGATCGTCCAGGAAAGCGGGCGGAAGCGGATTTTGCTTAGAAGGACTCCCAACGGCACCGCCACGGCAATGGCGATCGCCATCGAAATGCCGACCAGGTAGAGGTGCTCCTGGCCTTTTTCCAGAACCTGAGGCCACCATTTTTCCAAGAAGGCGGGGAACCAATCCGGGGCCGGGGTCAGAAAAGAAAGAATGCTCATGTTCGCCTCTCTTCCCCGCCGCCGAGCATGTCTGCGACCCGTTTGGTCAAGTCCTCGTATTTGAGTTTCCCCAAGGGCCTCTTTCCGTCATAGACGGGCAGTTCCTCCAGCCGGGTACTTCCGAACTTGTCCAATGCATCGACGAATGTCGCCCGAACGCTCAACCGGGGAGATTCCGGCTGGGCCTGGGGTTCTCCACCCGGCCCGGTGAACATGGACCGAAGCGTCTGCGTGGTCAGCGAAAGCTGGAAACGGTGCTGGCCGAGGAATGTCTCTACGAACTGGGTGGAAGGCTTTTCCACCAGCTCGGCCGGGCTGGCCAACTGCTCCAGAGCCCCCTCGTTGAACAATGCGATGCGGTCGCCCATCCGGACCGCCTCAAAGATATCGTGCGTTACGAAAACGATCGTCTTCTGTATCTCACTTTCCAGCTCCAGAAATTCATCCTGCAACTGCTCACGGGTAATCGGGTCCAAGGCGCCGAACGGCTCGTCCATCAGGACGATGGGCGGATCGGCCGCCAGGGCCCGGGCGACGCCGACGCGCTGTTTCTGTCCGCCTGAAAGCTGTCCGGGACGGCGCTTGCGGAATTCATCGGGATCCAGGGAAACCATGGAGAGCAACTGGTCGATTCGCTGCTTGATCTGCTTTCTGTCCCACCCGAGGAGCTTGGGGACCACCGCGATGTTTTCGGCGATAGACATATGGGGGAAAAGCCCGATGGACTGGATCGCGTATCCGATGCTGCGACGCAGGAGGATCGGGTCCTCGGCCATGATGTTCTTGCCGTCAATCAGGATTTTCCCTTCGGACAGCTCCGTCAGGCGGTTGATCATCCGGAGCGTCGTGGTCTTTCCGCAACCCGAGGCCCCGAGCAGCACGAGGGTCTCCCCACGCTCCACCTTGAACGACAGCTCCCGAACGACGTACGTCTTTCCCCCGTCGTAGCTTTTGCCTACCTGTTGGAGTTCTATCATGAGTCCTGACTTGCGAATGCTTCCATCCGCTTTCTGAAAACTGCTTCTCTTGGCCCCGAAGCCGACTCGGCCCCATCCGCCTGCGATGGATGCGCGGGAACCGTGCAGATTCGGATCATTGCTCGGGAAATCGCTACCGAGGCGGGGCTGACCCGACGGAAGACTCCTTCTGGAGTCCTGACCGGCAAAACGGGCTTTGAAACCCGCTCTGACCACCTGGAGTGCCAAGCCGCTTCCGGCGGCGTGGCGTATAGGGAACCGACCGCGAGGTCCGGTTCAGGCGGCTTGAGATTATATCGACTTGGCGCAGGAACGCAAACGTCAGCGGAAACCGATCTTCTCCAGGCCCCGGAATGTGCGGGCAAAGCGCTGTCGATCGCCCGGGTCCGGCCTGACCTTGGCAACCCGGGTAGGAGACCTGCCCACCCGCTTTGCGCCGGCGGGCTAAGCGCAAACCGGCAGGAAGGATCAGATACGATCTCTCCACCCCGAAAACGTTGGGTTTCGTGGGTTTGGCTTGGACTGGGCTGACGGATATGGGTAGCATCAATTCTGTCGGTCCGTCAGGGCCCATCGGGTGGACTGCATCGACAAGGCCCCTTCGAACTTCACTCATCAAGAGGACGGTTCCCATGTCATCGAGAGTCATTACCGGAACACCTGGTCTGTTGATGCTTCTGCTGGGCCTGGCGGGAGCGATCTTTCCGGGCTGCGAAAATACAGGCCCCGAAGCAAACACCACCCAGGCCCAACCGCAGGAGGAATCGAAGGCTTCCCCCCAGAGCCGGACCCGCAGCCCTGAGCCATCGGCCCAGGCAAAGGCCGACCCGGCCCAGCAGGAGCCTGTGCAGTTCCCGGAAGTCGAATACGGGCCGAACAACGTGGCCCGGATCGTCCGGTGGGGACAGCTCTATAAGCTCATGGGCATGACGCCACAGTGGGCAGCCCAGGCCCCGGAAGGCGACGACGGCTGGGAAACGCCGGGGCTGCTGGACACGTTCCTCCAGGGCCCGATGGCCGATGTGGAAGAGGTGGTCTTCGCCATCCGTCGCGCGGGGGGAGACTGGCACTGGTACGCGAATTTCGGATACGCAGCCAACGACCCGCGCTACTTCCTGCACGGTGAGGGTGCACAACTGGTCAAGATGAACCTTCGCACACGCGAAACAACGGTTCTGCTGGATGATCCTCAAGGCGATATCCGCGATCCCTTCGTAGATTACGACGGCAAGACGATTCTTCTCTCCTATCGTCCGGGCGGGACGAATTACTTCCATCTCTACACGATCTCGGCCGAGGGTGAGAATCTGACGCAACTGACCGACGGGCCCTACGACGACATCGAACCGATCTACATGCCAAACGGCGACATCGCATTCTGTTCCTCCCGCTGCCGGAGGTGGGTGCCCTGCTGGAAATCCCAGGTCGCCATCACCTACCGCTGCAAACCCGACGGCTCGAACATCCATCCCATTTCGGTCAATGTCGAAACCGAAAATACCCCCTGGATGCTCCCCGACGGACGGGTCCTCTACACCCGCTGGGAATATGTCGACCGCGACCAGAACCTCTCCTACCACCACCTCTGGACGTTCAACCCGGATGGCACGGGCGTGATGACCTACTTCGGCAATCTCTTCTCCGGCCTGCTGCTCATCGACGCCAAACCGGTCCCGGGCACGGACAAGGTCGTCTGCACGGCTGCTCCCGGCCATGGCCGAAACGAACACGCCGGGGCGGTTACGCTTGTCAGCCCCGACAAGGGCCCCGACGAGCTGTCGTCCTGCCGGATCGTCTCCAGGCCCGAGCCGGACCTGGAGCCCTATGGATGGCATAAGGATGAACACCGCTGGCGAGACCCCTGGGCATTCAGCGAAGACTGCTTCCTGGCAGCGAGGATGCGCGACCTGTGCGTCATGGACGGACAGGGGCGTTACGAGACAATCTATTCGCTGTCGGAGGACTGGCCTCGCACGGGCAACAAGCGGGTGTTCATGGTCCACGAGCCTCGCCCGCTGATCCGTCGCGAGCGGGAGCTGAGCATCCCGGATCGTACCGACTCTGCACAGGGCGAAGGAACTTTCGTCCTGGCCGATGCCAACATGGGTCGCAACATGGAGGGCGTCGAACCCGGGCTGGTCAAGAAGCTGCTGGTTCTGGAAGTGCTTCCCAAGCCGATCAACTATTTCGGCGGGGCCGACCAGAACGCCGCCTGGCCCACCTACTTTCTCTATCGCGTGCTGGGAACCGTGCCGGTAGAAGAAGACGGCTCAGCCCATTTCAACGTTCCGGCCAAGCGACCGGTCTTCTTCGTTTCACTGGATGAAAACGATCTGTCCGTCAAGCGAATGCAGAGCTTCACCTCGGTGATGCCCGGAGAGACGATCAGTTGCGTGGGCTGTCACGAGAACCGCACGCAGAGCCCGAGCAACCCGCGTCAGATGCAACTGATGGCCCTGGATCGCTCGCCCAGCGCGCTTCGCCCGGTTCCGGATACCCCGGAGATCTTCGATTACCCGCGCGACATCCAGCCGATCCTGGACCGCCACTGTATAGAGTGTCACAACTTCGAGAAGTTCTCCGGGCGCGTCGCGCTGACCGGCGACCGGGGCCTGGGGTATTCGATCAGCTATGACATGCTCCACAAAACCGGCCAGGTCGTGGTCCGCTCGCCCGTGGGCAACTACCCACCCCGGGGCCTGGGCAGCGGCGCCAGTCCCCTGCCGGCCAAGCTCAAACCAAGCCATCACAACGTCAAGACCAGTCGGGAGGAGCGTCGGAAGGTTCGCACCTGGATCGATGCCGGAGCGGCCTATTCCGGGACCTACGCATCCCTGGGCCGCGGAATGGTCTACTACAAGAACCCCCCGATCGACCTGCTCCAGAACCGCTGCGGCGACTGTCACGCCGGCAAGCCCGGCAGGCGCGACAAACACGGGCTCAAGAACTTCCTGCGAACCGGACACTATGTGAATCTCACCCGGCCGGAGAAGTCCCTGATGCTCCTGGCCCCGCTTTCCAAAGAGGCAGGGGGCTTGGGGCTCTGTCGAGAGACCAAGGCCGGCAAGAGCTTCGATCAGGACAATCCCCTCACCCGGGCCGAGGTCTTCGCCTCCAAGGACGACCCGGACTACCAGAAGCTCCTGGGCAGTATCCAGAACGTGAGCAAGTGGATGATCAACGATGTGACGAGTTTCGAATTCGACACGTTCATGCCCTCACCGGGCTACTTCCGGGAGCTCAAACGCTACGGTATCCTGGAAGAGTCGTTCGACCCGCAGACCGATCCTTTTGACCCCTACCAGCTCGACGAGCAGTACTGGCAGTTGTTCTGGCACAGGCCCGGGCAGAAGTAACCGCCCCGAGGGGTCAAGAATCCGGCAGAAATCATGGCTCGGCGCTGCCGGGCTCGGGTGGGGGCTTTCTGAACTGCCCGGCCATGGCAGCCGCGGCAGGAGCGGTCAGTTCGTGCTTGGACAGCAGCAGCCTGGCCACGGCCGTCAGGGGCGCCGCCAGGAACATGCCCACCGTACCCCACAGCACGCCCCAGAAGATCAACGCCAGCAGCACGGCAATGGGATGGAGTCCGAGGGCTTTTCCCAGCATCCGCGGCTCCATGACGTTGCCGATGGTCACCTGGACAGCCCCGGGCAGCAGGACAGCCAGGATAAGCTGCCACGTCTGCATCTCCGGGCTCATCAGCACCACGGGAATCGGCAGGACCGTCGCGACGATCGATCCGATAGAGGGGATGAAGTTGAGCATGAAGGTCAGCACGCCGAACATCATGGCGAAGGGCACGCCGATCAGCCAGAGCAGCAAGCCCACCAGCAGGCCCGTCAGCATCGAGTTGATCACCTTCACCAGCATGTATCTTTTGACGTCGTGCTGGATCTTGCCCCACAAGCTGCCTGTCGGTACGGGTCTGCCCACCCCGCCGAGCATCAGAAAACAGATGAAGATCAGCACCAGCAATCCCTTGCCCAGAATCTCGCCCAGAGCGGTCCCGATCCCCATCAGAACCGACCGGGCGGTGCCCCCGGCCGTCTCCTGCAGATTGTGAAGCGTCTCCTCCTGGTTGGTGCCCATCCGCTCCAGGGGGAGCTTGACGAGAATCCTCTTGACCGAGGCCTGGGCGTTCGCGCCGTACTGGTCTATGTTGTCAAACAACTGCCCCACCGACAGCCAGACCAGAAGGCCCACGCCCAGCAGCAACGCGATACCCAGCAGCAAAGAGATCACCACGGCAGGAATTCGCGGAAGGGACGCGCGATGCTGAAGCACATCCACAAGCGGAGCCAGGGTAATCGCAACCAACAGTGAAACGGCGAAGGGCACGAGAATAGGCTGGGCCCAGTGGAGAGCAAAGCCGATCGCCACCGCTGCTATCAGGATCAGACAGACTGCCTCGGTCTTTTCATATCGCCTCATTTCATCCGAAGTCATGATCACCTGCCTCGTTTCCCGAACGCAATAGCCCCATTGCCTCCATGAATCTACTCTTGGCAGGGCCCTGTGAACAATCGAAAAAACCGTGCTGTCTCGAAGGTGAGGCCCGCCGGGAGGCTTTTGCTGTCCCTCCGGCCTGTTCGGGCGCATAATGCTTGTCATTGGTCTTTCCCACCCCGACTCCAATAAGGATTGACGGATACCAAATGAACTTTCTGTTTATCATCGGTGATCACCTCCGCCGCGACGCGATGGGCTGAACAGGCAACCCCCTGGCCCTGACGCCCAATATGGACGCCCTGGCCGACAGGAGCATGCGATTCACGCGGTGCTTCAACCAATCCCCCGTATGCAGCCCGGCCCGGCACAGCATCAACACCGGCCAGTACGCCCATCGCCACGGCGTGCTGGGCAACTTCCTGGACCCCTACGAGGGGATGGTGACCCTGGCCCACGCGATGGCCCCCGCCGGCTACCGCTGCTTCCACCGTGGACACATGCACTGGCGCGGCCGGCAGGACAATGGCTACGAACCCAGCGCGCCCGGATCGAGCTGGGTGGACTATGACGACCGGCACTCGACGATGCCAAAGTGGGCCCTGGACCGGTACTACCAGGAAAACGCCTTCCATATCCGCCGCCAGACCGGCGGGCCCAGCTCCCGCAAGCCCGAGCACTACACCGGTCATTACGTTACCGAGAACACGATCGCCTCGATGCGGCAAGCCGTTTCCGGGGGGAGGAGTTCCTGGCCTTTGCAGCCTATTCCGAGCCGCATCCGCCCTTCTACCCCCCTGCTGAACACTACCGAAGATTCGATCTTTCGCAGATCGACCTGCCCCCCTCCCCACCAGAGGGAGCTTCCCTGCATCCGGTGCTTGAGCAGAGGCAGCGCGAATGGGAGCACCTGACCGACGTGGAGATCCGCCAGATGATCGCCGGCTATCACGGCCTGGTCTCACTGATGGACGATTACGTGGGTCGCCTTCTGGCTGCGCTGGAGGAACTGGGCGTGGCAGAGGATACCGTCATCGTCTTCACCGCCGACCACGGCGATCAATTGTATGAACACGAGGTGTTCCTGAAGTACATCACGCGCGAATCGTCCATCCACGTGCCCCTGATGATACACGTCCCCGGAGCCCCGCCGGGCCGGCGCGAGGAACTGATCGAACACGTAGACCTCTTCCCGACCGTCTGCGACCTGGCCGGGCTGGAAACCCCCGAACCTGTCCAGGGCAGATCGCTGAGGCCGCTTCTGGAAGGCCGTCCCGCTGACACATGGCGCGACGCGGTGTTCAGCGAGATCGACGACGAGGCGGGCCACATCACGATGGTCCGAACCGACCGCTGGAAACTCAACCTCTACGACGAAGGGCCCGACGAGCTGTTCGACCTGGAAAACGACCCCGGCGAGTTCTTCAACCGCCAAGGCGACAAGGCCTGCGCGCAGATCGAAGCCGACCTCCGCTCCAGACTGGAAAGCTGGCACAGACAGACCGCTGCGGTAAACACCGCCCGCCGCTGAGGGGGCTTCTGCCTCCGAGTAACCGTTGTCCCCAAGCCGCTAACGACCAGCCTGGCCTGACGTCTGGGGCCGAGAAAAGTCCTCCAGGTACAGGATGTGCGTAATCCCGGCCGGGGCGGGCAGCTTGGCCTCTTTCCAGGTTTTGCCCTGATCGGTGGATACCAGCAACTTCCGGGTGTGCTTCCAGTAGTTTTCGAAGGAGTACCATCGGTCTCGCCGGGGCGTGGCCACGAATCCCGGGAGCGTAACACCATCAAGCAGCGTCCAGGTCTTACCGTCGGGAGACTGCCAGGCCTGCTGCCCGTAAGACAACAGGAAGCGTTTGCCGTCGTGAACGAGGCTGCGGAACTTCTTCTGGGGAAGCGGCGTCTCCAGGCCGGGCAATTCCGCGACGGTCCAGTCCGCAGCGTTGGTGGACCATTCGACGATGTCCCCTGCCACGACAAAAACCTTCCCGTCGCTCTCCATTTTCGGCCAGACCCTTCGCAGGGATGTCCGATGGAAATGCCACTGCTTGAAGTCCCGGGTCCAGACGCGCAGGCCGTTGTCTCCCGAACCGAGGAACACTCCGCCGGCTTCGCGCCAGATGCGCACGTTGCTCTTGATGGGTTTGTCCAGCCCCAGTTGGCGGGCTTCTTCTCGGATATGGGACCGAACATACGCATTGCCCAGGATCGTCCAGTTCTCGGCGTCGGGGGATGAGGCGACTCGGCCGTTCTGGCTGAAGATCAGGAACTTGCCTCCCCGAAACAGCGCGCCGCCCAGGACGCCGATGTTGTACTGCCCGGTCTTCCATTCGATGCCGTCGCGGGTATAGAGGATGTGAGATCGCGCGAAACCCCCCACCGCCAGGCACAGACCGTTGCCGGCCGTCATGGCCGCCAGGTCGTTGTGGTTGTGTCCCGGCTTGCCCACGAATTGATGATGCCCCCAGGTCAGCCCATCTTCCGAAGCCAAGCGGTGGGCCCCGTGGCCGACCGCGATGAAAAGGCCTTGTGAGCCTTCCTGGCCTGCCTGGGTCTGCGCCAATGGCCAGAAGGCAAGAAAGATCAGGACACTGCAGCCTCGTATGCGATTCGGGTTCATGGGGGGTCCTTTAACCATTCGATTCGGGTCAGAAGCAACGCAACAGTATAGGTCCCCCTTTCCCCCAGGCAAAGCATGTACCGACGCCTGGCCCCCCGGTTCTCCCGGGCCGGGATTGGCGCTTTGCCCCAAGGAGCACTTCCGCTATAAACGGAGCATCCCGAAGGGCCTTGCGCATCGACCGCGCGTGGGCAAGACCGAAACAATCCGTCATACTCGAAAGGAAGTTCCCGTGATTTACAGAACACTGGGCCGAACCGGCCTGAAGGTTTCGCAGTTGGGGTTCGGCGCGATGCGCCTGCCGATGGAGGAAGTGGACGGGGAGAATCGAGTGGACCGCGACAAGGCGATCCCGATGATTCACCGGGCGTTCGAAGCGGGCGTCAACTATATCGACTCGGCGGTTGGCTACTGCAACTCCGACAGCCAGCGGGCCGTGGGCGAAGCCGTGGAAGCCTGGGGCAAACGCGATGAAATCGTTATTTCGACCAAGAACCACAACTACGGCGAGTCCGAGGCCGACTGGTGGAAGAATCTCGAAGACAGCCTGCGTCGCCTGCGCGTCGAGAGTATCGACATCTACAACCACCACGGGCTCAGTTGGAAGCGATGGACCGAGGACGTCGAGACGCGCATCAGCAAGTGGATGCAAAAGGCCAAGGACCAGGGCCTGATCAAACACATCTGCTGCTCCACCCACGACAACAACGAGAACGTCAAGAAGCTCATCGACGCCGACTATGTCGCATCGATCACCCTCCAGTACAATCTGCTGGACCGCAATCTGGAAGACGCCATCGCCTACGCCCACGAGAAGAGCATCGGCATCGTGGTGATGGGGCCTGTGGCCGGGGGAAGACTCGGCGTGACCAGCGAAGTTCTCGAACAACTCATCCCCGGCGTCGAACGCGTGCCGGAACTGGCCCTGCGATTCGTCCTGGCCAACCCCAACGTCACCGTCGCCCTCTCGGGCATGAGCACGATGGAACACGTGGAAGAGAACGTCCAGGCCGCCGCCGACGAAGCCAGCCTCTCCGAGGCGGACGTCGAAGCCATCGAAAAGCACATGGCCAAGCTGGCCGAGATGGCCAAGCTCTACTGCACCGGCTGTGGCTACTGCATGCCCTGCCCGCAGGAAGTGAACATTCCCAAGGCGTTCGAGTTCTTCAACCTCGGTCGCGTCTACGGCCTGTGGGACACGGCAAAGGACCAGTATTCCAGCATCGGCAAGCGTCCGTGGCTCAAGGGCGAAAAGGCCGACGCCTGCATCAAGTGCGGCGCGTGCGTCGACAAGTGCCCCCAGGATATCCAGATCGTGGAACAGCTCGAGCAAGCACACGAGGCCCTGGCCAAGTAGAGCTTTGAACCGACCCCCCTGCCGGCGCCCCTGCCTCACGGCGGGGGCGCTGTCTTTTTTGCGCCACGTCGGGCAGGGGAAAGGACCTTTGGGCACCCACCGAGCCTTTGGGCTGAATCGGCCCGGGGAGCCGGTTGCGTTGTAAGGCTTTGGATGTTACGAGTGGGTGATGCTGATGGCG
>CAZOVB010000038.1:23954-42300 GCA_964583095.1 uncultured Planctomycetaceae bacterium | reverse complement strand
CTGGAACAAAGCGCGGGCGTGATGCCGATTTCCGAGAGCATCCCTGCCACCGCGACCACTTCCTCCTGTATTCCGTAGACCACCGCGCGATTGGCTGAGACGTACTTGTGTCCGTCCACGTAGGAATCGACCAGGCGTCCGCGCCGCCGGCGATACTTGTCGGGAAGGTCCCGGCCGGAAAGCCGGGCGAGCAGGTCGAAGAATGCGTCGCACTGGCGAATTCCGATCGGCAGGGCCAGTCGGTGATGCGGGACGCCGAACCGCTGGGCCAGCAGCGCCCCGCCGGTGGCTTTGTCCGGGGCGGTCAGGTTGAACTCGATCGTTGCGGCCGCACGTCCCATGCGCCGGACATCGTCCAGGCCGGTGCCCCCCTCGGGGATGCGGTGGTAGTCTTCCCAGACGGGCCCGTCAAGCGTATCGGAGTAGTCGGGCAGAATGACCGCGTCCAGGCCGAAGTCTTCACAGATCTCCCGCAGGTGGCGCAGGTCTTCGGGGGAGACCATTCCCGGAAGCAGGTTGATGTGCTTTCCGGTCTGGCCTGGCTCGGCCAGCGCGTCGATGGTCGCACGGACGGCTTCGAGGAATCCGTCGGCGTGCGTGCCGCGATAGCTGGGAGTCGATGCGTGGATGATGCAGGGAAGGTCCCGGCCCTCATGGTTGCGGAGAATCTCGCGGATGAACATGGGCATGTCGTCGCCGATGGTCTCGGAGAGGCAGGTGGTGGCCACGCCGATCACCTCCGGGTGATAGCCGTCGATGACGTTCCGCACGGCCTGCCGGAAGTTCTCGCCCCCGCCGAAGATCGCGGTGGATTCCCCGAAGCTGGAAGAGGCGATATCCACCGGCTCCTTGAAGTGACTGATCATGTAGCGTCGAACATAGGTAGCGCAGCCCTGGGAGCCGTGAAGCAGCGGAACGCAGCCGCGGATGCCCCTAAAAGCCAGGCAGGCCCCCAGCGGCGTGCAGAGCTTGCAGGCGTTGCGTGTGGAGGTGAAGTTCTCCTTCGAGCGGATCATCGTCTGCCTCCTCTTCGCGGAACGAACTGCCAGACCGGGCTGGTAACCGAGGCGTGGACCTCGCGGGCGAAGTTGACCATGCCGACAAAGCCGGCCAGACAGATCTTGCGTTCGTGGTTGTGGTCGCAGAACCCCACCCCCAGCTTGTAGGCGATGGGCCTTTCCTTGACACCGCCGATGAACAGGTCCACGTCCTGTTCCTTGATGAACTTGGCCAGCTCCAGCGGGTTGGTATCGTCGACCAGCACCGTCCCGTCGTCGCAAAGATCCCGCAGTTGCTGGTAGTCGTCCTTGTTGCCGGTCTGCGAGCCGGCCAGAACCGTCCGAACCCCGAGCGTCCGCAGGCTGCGAACCAGGGAAAACGCCTTGAACGCCCCGCCGGTGTAGACAGCCGCCCGCTTGCCGGCCAGGCCGTCCTTGAAGCCCTCAAGTTGAGGCAGAATCTCGGAGATCTCCTTGCGGACCAGTTCGCGCGAACGATTCCAGACGTCTTGGTCGTCGAAGTGCTCAGCCACGTCGTACAGGGCCTTGGAGCAGTCCTCGATGCCGAAATAGCTCACGCGGATGTAGGGGATGCCGTACTTTTCCTTCATCATCTCGGCCAGGTGCGTCATCGATCCGCTGCACTGGACCACGTTGAGCCGGGCCCCGTGGCTGCGGCGGATGTCGTCGACCCGCCCGTCGCCGGTAATCGTCGAAACCACCGTAACGCCCATGCGCTCGTAGTAGTCCCGCAGGACCCACGTCTCCCCGCCGATATTGAAATCGCCCAGGATGTTGATGGACGTCTCGGGGATATCCTCGATACGGCCCGTACCGACCAGTCGGAACATGGCCGCACAGGCCGCGTAGTAGCCGTCCTTCTTCGTACCTTTGAAGCCCTCGCTGTGGACGGGAAGCACCTCGATGCCCTTTTCCCGGCTGACGCGTTTGCAAATGCCTTCGACATCGTCTCCGATGAGACCGACGATGCACGTGGAATACACAAACGCCGCCTTGGGCTGGTACTCGTCGATCAACTCACACAGCGCGGCGTAGAGTTTCTTCTCTCCGCCGTAAATCACGTCCTGCTCGCGCAGATCAGTGGAAAAACTCATCCGGTGCAGTTCCGGGCCGCTGGAAAGCGCCCCCCGGATGTCCCACGTGTAGGCCGCACATCCGATCGGGCCATGAACCAGGTGCAGCGCGTCGGTGATCGGGTAGAGCACCACACGCGAGCCGCAGAACACGCAGGCACGCTGGGAGACCGAGCCGGCCAGGCTCTGCTTCTCACACTGCATCTGGAGGGGCGCCGCGCCCGCGCGGGCCACCTGACCCTTGCGCCCCTCCAGGATGTCGATAGGTGTCTGCTTCATTTCTCTTCACTCTGGGCTGTGCCCTGCATGGCGGGGCCTACATGGTCAACTCGAAGCTCTCCTCGGGCGCGTCACGATCCTGGCGACCCATGAGGGCGTCGAGGATCTTCTCCAGCAGGCGCATGGCTCCGGCGTATCCCACGGTGGGGAAATGGGCGTGGCCCTGGCGGTCGAGGATCGGGAACCCGTGGCGGATCAGCGGGATGTCCTCGTCGCGGGCGATGTACTTGCCGTAGGTGTTGCCGATAAGCAGGTCGACCGGTTCGTTCTTGATCCACTGGTGCATCAGGAACATGTCGGCGCACTGGCCCTGGACAACCTTGGCCTCGGGGCATCGACCATTCAGGACGGTCTCGATCCGCTTGACAAATGCCTTGCCCGACGTGCCGGTGACAATGTAGACAGGCTTCATGTCGCAATCGGCCAGGAACTCGGTCAGCGAGACCAGTTGATCCGGATCGCCCCACAGCGCCACGCGCTTGCCGCAGAGGTACTGGTGCGTGTCGGTGATCAGGTCGATCAGTCGGCCTCGCTGGTCGGTGATCTCCTGGGGGACCTCGACCCGGGCGACCTTGCGAAGCGTGTTGATGAACCGGTCGGTAGCACAGAGCCCGATGGGCAGCTCCAGCACGTGACAGGGCACCTTGCACTTGGCATCCAGCGCTTTTGCGGCTGCGTCCGAGGCAGAAATGCCCAGGGCGATGGTCGCGCTGCCGGCGCCGATCTTGCGAAGCTCCTCGACGGTCACGCCGCCGCGCGGGTAGAACTCGTGCTTGCCGGACTGGGGGGCGTCCAGAACATCGGAGGTATCCGGGAAGCAGATCGTACTGACGCCCATGCGCGAGCAGAGCCCCTTGAGATGCCGCATGTCCGAAGGCTCCACCCACCCGGGCAGGAGATTGATCGTTCGCAGCTTTTCTTCCACAGGTTCTGCGAAGTAGTCCACCATCGCCTTGCACATTCCCGAAAAGCCCGTTACGTGCGAGCCAACGTAGCTGGGCGTGTTGGCGTGGATAACACACTTGCCTTCGGGAATCTTGCCGTCATCATCGGCCTTGCGGATGATCTGGGGAATGTCGTCCCCGATCGTCTCGGAGAGGCACGTGGTATGGATGGCGATGACTTCCGGATCGTAGACCGTGAACATATTGTTGATGGCCTGGACCAGGTTGGCCTGTCCGCCGAAGACACTGGCGCCTTCGGTGAAGCTGCTGGTCGCCGCCATCACCGGTTCCTTGTAGTGGCGGGTCAGCGTGCTGCGGTGATACGCACAGCAGCCCTGGCTGCCGTGAGAATGCGGCAGGCAGCCGTGGATCCCCAGGGCTGCGTACATCGCCCCGATGGGCTGGCACGTCTTGGCCGGGTTGATCGTCAGCGCCTTGCGCTGAGTAATTTCCTTGTTGGTATGACGCAAAAGCATTGCGCAAAACTCCTTGAATTCGGGGATTACTTCCGGACGTACTGGGCTTCGAGGGAGGGCCTGGCCTTCTTCTGCCACGGGGCCTCGACAAAGTTCCAGATCTTGGCGTTGATCATTCGATCGACGGTCTGGTAAAACGTGATGGCTCCCTGGAAGGATGCGAAGGGCCCGCCGTAGTCGTAACTGTGCAACTGAAGACAGGGCGTGCCGGTCTTCTGCACGGCGTACTTTTCCTTGATGCCCGCACAGAAGATCGCGGGCTTGTAGATCTCCAGCAACTGATCCGTCTCGTACTGGGTGATGTCGTCGATGACCAGCGTCTGGTTTTCCATCTCGGGCATCATGCCCTCGTAGTCGGCCAGGGGAACGCCCTGCCGGCTGAGACGCGAGAGGTCTTGGTCGCTCTTTCGCGGGCTGAAACGATCGGCATCGGGCTCGACTTCCAACTCCTCGATGTTTCGACTGTCTGCGTCGAGCTTGATGGTGGGCAGGACTTTTCGACCCTCGTAGTCGTCGCGGTGGGCGAATTCGTAGCCGGCCGCGATGGTCTTCATGCCAATCTCGTTGAACAGTTCCTGGTAGTGATGGGCCCGGCTTCCGCCGACGAACAGCATGGCCAGTTTGCCCTCGTTGCGTTTTCGGTACTCTTCCTGGGCTTCCAGGACGGGGGCCATCTCTTCCTCGATGACCTCTTCCACGCGCTGGATGAGTTCGTCGTCTTCGAAGTACTCGGCGATCTTGCGAAGGCTCTTGGCCGAGGCCTCGGCGCCGATGAAGTTGACCTTGATCCACGGGATTCCGTAGCTCTTCTCGATCATGTCGGCTACGTAGTTGATGCTCCGGTGACACATCACGCAGTTGAGATCCGCGGTGTGGGCCCGCTCGAATCCGTCGATGCTGCTGTTGCCGCTGAAGGTGGCGTTGAGCGTGATTCCGCACTTGTCCAGCAGCGACTCGATGAGGAACGCATCGCCGCCGATGTTGTACTCGCCAAGCATGTTGATGCGGTACCGGCCTTGGGCGCCCTCGTCGTTGCGCCCGATGACGTGCTTGAACAACTGGTTGTTGGCAATGTGGTGCCCGGCCGACTGGCTCACACCCTTGTAGCCTTCGCAACTGAAGGCAAAACAGTTGATACCCAGCTTGTCGCGCATCTCCTTGGTGACCTGGTGGACGTCGTCGCCGATGAGCCCGACCGGGCAGGTGGAGAAGACCGCGATGGCCTTGGGCTTGAACAGGTCGTAGGCTTCCTGGATGGCCTGGCGGAGTTTCTTTTCCCCGCCGAAGATGATCTCCTCGTCCTGCATGTCGGTCGAGAAGCAGTAGGGCATGTAGTTTTCATCTTCGGCTGTGGGGGGGCGCGTCTGGTTGCGTCGCGTCAGCCAGGAATAGAACCCGCAGCCGATCGGGCCATGCGTGATGTTCACGATGTCCCGCGTGGGTCCGAGCACCACGCCCTTGCAGCCTGCGTAGGAGCAGCCTCGCTGGGTGATGATGCCGGGAGTCGTCCGGGTATTGGCGGAGATCTGCGGTACGCTGCCGTCTTGTTCCTTCTGGTTGATGACGATCTGCTTGGCCCGCTTCCGCGCGACCTTGGGGGGATATTTCTTGAGAAGCTCTTCGCGAACTTCTTCAGGTTTTGGCGAGGTCATTGCTCGTACTCCTCTCGGGCGTGTTGCCGTCGATTGCTTCCTGTCCCGATTCGCCGGTCCGCACACGAACGGCATCGAGAACAGGCAGAATGAAAATCTTTCCGTCTCCCGGGCTGCCGGTCTGGTTGTTCTGGATGATCGTCTCGACCGCCAGGCCGACCAGTTCATCCTCCACCACGACCGTCAGCATCCGCTTGGGGATGAGTTTGGGTCCCGGGCCAAGCTGATTGATGGCCTCTTCGTAGCCGTCCTCGGCCCCGCGGAGCAGGAGGTAATCCACCTTGCCCTTGCCTCGACCCATGACTTTTCGTGCGGTCAGGGACGAGATGCCGGCATCGGCCAGCGCCTGCTTGGTCTTGTTCATCTTGTTCATGCGAATGATCGCTGTGATTTCCTTCATGGCCGGTCTCCTGCCTTGGCGGCTTACAGTTCCTTCTTGCCGGAACTGACGGTGTAGGCTTCGTCGACGGCAGAGACGAAAATCTTGCCGTCGCCGAAGGCGCCTTTGCTTCCGCTGCGGGCGGCCTTGACGATCGTCTCGACCACGAAGTCCTTGTCGTCGTCATTGACCACGGTGAACAGAAGCTCCTTGGGCAGCTCGTCGTAGGTCATTTCGCCGACCTTGACACCGCGCTGCTTGCCGCGGCCGTAGACGTCCATCTTCGTTACCGAGGGGAAGCCGGCGTACATCAGGGCGCTTAGGACCTCGTCGGTCTTTTCCGGTCGGACAATGGCTCGAACCATAATCATCTGTGGGTTTCCTTAGGTTGGGGGGGTTGGGGGCAATGCCAGGCCGGGCGCCTCAGGCGGTCAGCACGCCGAACTCCAGCAGCAGGCCTTCCAGCTCTTCGATCTCCAGCGGGGTGGGGACCACGAACAGGTCGTTGCCGTCGATATTCCTGGCCAGGGACCGGTACTCGTCGGCCTGAGGGCACTGGGGGTTCCAGTCGATGACGGTCTTTCGCTGGATCTCAGCCCGCTGGACGTCGTTGTCGCGCGGGACGAAGTGCACCATCCGGCTGCCCAGGCGCTTGGCGAATTCCTCGATCATCTCTTTCTCGTTGTCGACCTTCCGGCTGTTGCAGATCAGGCCTCCCAGGCGCACGCCACCGGCCTCGGCGAACTTCATGATGCCCTTGCAGATGTTGTTGGCGGCGTACATGGCCATCATCTCCCCCGAGCAGACGATGTAGATCTCCTGGGCCTTGCCCTCGCGGATCGGCATGGCGAACCCGCCGCAGACCACGTCGCCCAGGACGTCATAGAAGGCGTAGTCGAGGTCTTCGTCCTCGTCGTAGGCCCCGAGCTGTTCGAGCATGTTGATGGAGGTGATGATTCCCCGCCCCGCACAGCCCACACCCGGTTCGGGTCCGCCGGACTCGACGCAAAGGGTTTCGCCGAACCCACTGCGCCGGATATCCTGCAACTCGACGTCCTCGCCCTCTTCGCGGAGGGTGTCCAGCACCGTCTTCTGGGCCAGGCCCCCCAGCAGCAGGCGGGTCGAGTCCGCCTTGGGGTCGCAGCCGACGACCATCACCTTCTTGCCCATCTCGGCCAGGGCGGCCACCGTGTTCTGGGTGGTCGTGCTCTTGCCGATTCCGCCCTTGCCGTAAATCGCTACCTTCCGCATCTGGTTACTCCTTGCTTGTGGTTTCTGTAGGTTCCGCGTGGGTCTGTCCCCGACGGGTTCGTTTCCGCCGCGGGGCGACGGTTTCACGCGTCGCGGTCGCCCGAATAACAATGCGAGGGGTGTGCCAAAGCGCGTTATCGTGATAGAAATTCCCCTTTCATTACCGTTTCTAATCGAAGTTCCCCCTCGATCCGCCCGAGAATCTGCGATGGAAAGGCGCTTTCGCGGCGGATATTGTTCTATTTATCCCTTTTTAGAAATGAACTTACGATCTATTCATCCCCTGCACCTCCCCTGGATCTGAGAAAACATCTTGAGAGGAACGCGCCGGCAGGCCTCGACTCGCACCCGACGCGAAGGGAGCAAAAGGTGGAAAGAAATGTGAGGTCGGGGCCCTGGCGGGGGTCACAGGCGGCTCCAACCGTCATTAACTCCTTTGAGAGCAAAGGTTAGAGCGAATAACTACATTTATGTTGTTTTTAGCAGAAGAGGGAAATAATTGTCACATCTCCGCCCGACAGGCCCCGGGGGCAAGCCTGGGGCATACCCTGACATCGACCTTCAACTCAACAGGTCTGGGTGATGGCGCGACTCAAGCGGGAAATGTTTCGCAACCAATCGGCCTGTCGCGCAGAAAGCCCAGCACGGCATCCGCCGGGAGGCGTTTGCCACTGGTCGCTGCGGGAATATGCCCTGGCCTTGCGGCCCAGGGCTCCCGACCACTCGCCCGCGTCAGCGCCTCCGCTCGCCGGCGGGGCAAGTTTCCGCTGACAATCCTCAGCCCAAGTCGAGCCAGATGGGGCTTGTCCAGGCGGTGCCGGCCGTGGCAGTCTCGATTCGAACGTAGTAGACCACAAACGGCTCGGGGTGGTATTTCGCGCCGCGGATGCAGACTTCCTCCAGAGGCTGCGTGTCCTCAAACGCTACGGTCTCGACGGGTCCATGCGCGCTGCCGACTTGTTGGAGTTCCTCTCCGTTGCGAACCAGGGTTACCCGAGCCGGCCTGCCCTGGGGCCTGGAGAAGCGAACCTGGATCTGCCGCCTCCTGGCCAGAGGATCGCTCGAGGAGACGGTCACGGCCTGTCCCATTCCTGCATCGCCGATGATCAGATCGATCGGCCAGCGGGAGAACGTGGTCGCCAGCGTATCGCGATTCCGAATGGCCTCGAACAGGGCCTCGCGCGTCAGCTCTTTGCAGCGGATTCCGGCCAGGCCCTGGTGGAGCCTCCACCACTCCTCGCGATGCTGCCAGGCCTTGGAGCCGTTGGGGCTCTCCCCGCCGGGTGTGGTGGTGTGGTCGTCGCTGGAGGCAATGAGCCCGTAGCGCGTGCCGGCCTGGAGGGCGTCGACAAAGTAGCCCGTGTCGTCGTTGTTGAACCCGGAGATGGGGTAGCGATTCCAGCGACATTCGCTGGAGCCCCAGCCGGAATAGATCTCGAACGTCCACTCTCGCTGCGGGTCGTAGTCGTCGCCCTCCTGGCCGAAGGTGCGGTACTTGCCGCTTCGCCCGGTGTGATGCGGAGCGGTGAAATACGTCTTGCCTGTTTGATCGAGCCAGTCCCAGAGTTGCCGCAGCGTTACCTTCGGCCCGGCCCCCTTCATGTCATCGCGGTCGAGCCAGAAATACGGCGCGTCGTCTTCGAGGTAGTACGCATTGTTGTCCCCGCCGTAGCCCTGGGCGTGCGAGCTTTCAAAGGCCAGGACCGGTATGAACGAACCCGACTGGGTGTAGCGCCGCACGAGTTCCTGCTGGCCCGGCCAGCGGCTCTCATCGGTGGCCAGGCCTCGAACATGATCGGCCGCCGCTACAAAATCCAGATGCGTTACGTCGCGGGCGTACTGCATCATGAACTCCGGGCTGCGGCAGAACTCGGGATGGCAGTTGCCGTCGGTGGTGTGCACGTGCAGGTCGCCCCAGAAGATCCGATACGCCGGATCGTCGAAGATCCACGCGGCGTTGCTGAAGATCGGATGTTGCCCGTCCACGTGGGCGCGGATCACAGTTGCATCGCCCCGCCCGGCCGTGAGGTCCTCCACCACCGCAGAGCCCATCTGCCCGGGGGCGATCTTCACCTCGGCCGGCAAGCCCTCGATTTCATCGCTGGGCTCGAAGACAATTCTGCCCTGGAACTGGTTGTCGGGCAGTGCATAGGCATCCAGGACGCTGATCCGGAGGGAGAACCTCTCGCCCCGGGCCAGGACCGAGGGAATCGAAAGGAGGATACGGTGAAACTTCCAGACACCGGGGATCCTGCCGGCTTCGAGCAACTGCGGGTCCATACAGGTCAACTCCTGATTACGAGTCTGATTCGGGGTCGAAGACTTCCAGTTCCGGCCGGGTGGACCGGGAGGGAAGAAAGAAGATCTTGTCGTCTGCCACGGCCGCAGCACGGACATTTTCCCTGCGAGCCAGCTTGCCCTCCAACGACCAGCACAGGATTCGTTGGGCGCTGCGGGCCCAGACGACCAGGTAGCCGCTGTCCAGGGGGCCAAGCAGTTCCAGCTCGGTACTGGGATGCACGTCGGGGCGGTTCCAGGGGATTTGAGCAATGGGGATGTCCCGGCCGTCGGGGCTGTGCATCTGGAAGTGGACCTGCCCGTCTTCGAGTCGCATCGAGGCCAGCCAGGCCCCGCCGTGACTCAGCGTTACCTCCATGCCGGGAAAGGTGCGCACCACCTCGCCGTCGCCCGAGAGCAGGGCCGGGGCTGTATCGCGACTCGTGAAGTGCGCCGGCCCGCGAGGATGATCGGGCAGAATGGACGCCAGGAGCCATTTACCATCGCCCGAGGCCTGGGTCACCCCGCCGACGGTCTCGAAAACGTCGACCCGCTCGATGCGCGGGGTCACCAGTCGAATCCGCTGGATCGAGCCGTCGCGTTTCACTTCCGAGATGGCCAGGTTCTCCCCACAGAACACGCCGAAGACCATGCCGTCGGATCTGATCCTGCCCAGCCGGTCCGGGCTCTCCTGGATGCGAACGACCGTAAGCTCGGACCCCACCTGGCCCAGCATTGCGGAAAACGCCAGCATCGGCCCCTCGCCGCCGGCGTCCGGGCCGAATTGCCCCATCAGGAACCGGGCCTCTTCCGGGAAGTCCTCAGGCCGGTATTCCACCCGTCGCCCGGTGTCCAGGCGCACCAGCAGGGGCCGATCCGCCGCCGGCTCCTGCGGGTTCTCGCCCTGGCCCAAGACCAGGAGCATCCGCTTTCCATCGGGGCTGACGACCATCCGCTCGATGGGAGCGTCCGGATCCAGTTGGACCGCCTCCCGGTCCGGGCCGCTGGGGTCGGACTTCTCGTCCGCCTGGTCTCTGCACCCGCCGGCCGGGATCAAACCGGCCGGCAGGCACAGAAGCAGAAGCGATGCGAAACGGAGCATCAGTAGTTCTCGGGCAGAATTTCGAAGTACGCCTGGGGGTGTTTGCAGCAGGGGCACATTTTCGGGGCTTTTTCGCCCTCGTAGGTGAACCCGCAGTTTCGGCAGACCCAGGTGACCTTCTGGGGTTTCTCGAAGACCTTCCGGGCCTTGAGATTCTCCAGGAGTTGCTTGTAACGGGCCTCGTGACGCTTCTCGATTTTCGCCACCTGCTCGAAGTGACGTGCGATGTCATCGAACCCCTCGTCCCTGGCTTCCTGGGCCATGCGGGGGTACATGTCCGTCCATTCCTCGTTTTCCCCGCCGGCCGCCCCGGTCAGGTTCGCCTCGGTATCGCCGATGCCTTCGAGCCACTTGAGGTGGAGCTTGGCGTGTTCTTTCTCCTGCTCGGCGGTTTCCAGGAAGATAGCTGCGATCTGCTCGAAGCCTTCCTTGCCGGCGACGGAAGAAAAGAAGGTGTACTTGTTGCGGGCCTGGCTCTCGCCGGCAAATGCGTCCTGGAGGTTCTTTTCGGTCTTGCTGCCTTTCATCTCGGCCATGGGTTGCTCCTTTCGAGTGCATTGCGAACACAGAACAAAGGTGAGTGCTTTCCAGAAGCATACCTCCAAGGGCAATCGTTTGCCAGTTCGCGAGGGGAAATCAGAGCTTCTTGATCACCACGACGGTGATGTCGTCTTCCTGGGAGGCCTCGCCCTGGAAGCGGGCGATCTCCTCCTGGATCCGGCGGACGATCTGCCCGGCGGACAGGTGGGCCTGCTCGGAGAGCAGTCGCTTGAGGCGTTGTTTTCCGAACTGCCGGCCGTCGGGGTTCTGGGCTTCCCAGATGCCGTCGGTGCCGATGAGCACGACATCGCCGCTTTCGAGTTGAATCGGTTCGGCCTGGGTGTAGCGGATCCCCTCAAAGGCCCCCATCAGCAGGCCGTTGCCCTCCGAGAGCATCTCGATCCCGTCGCCGCTGTGGCGGTGCCACAGGGCCGGGTCATGACCGGCCGAGCACCAGCGAAGCGTCCCCGATGCCCCGTCCAGCAGCCCGTAGAACATGGTGACGAACCGCGCGTCGCCGGTATCGTGGACCAGGTGGTTGTTGAGTTCGGTGAACATTCGCCCCAGGTCGTCGGGATCATGCACCGCATGGGCGCGGAGCACCGCCCGGGTCGAGGCCATCAGCAGCGCTGCCCCTACCCCGTGGCCTGTGATGTCGGCGATGGCGATGCCCAGCCTGTCCTTCGAGCCGGGCAGGGAAATGTAGTCGAAGTAGTCTCCGCCGGTTTCGTCGCAGTAGAGGCTCGCCCCTGCCAACTGGTACCCTTCCAGTTCCGGCGGGTCGTGGGGCAACAGGTGGACCTGGACATCGCGGGCGATCATCAGGGATCGTTGCATGCGGTCGCGCTCGGTCAGTTGAGGCCCTATCGAGTTGACCATGCTGCCCAGGTACTCCAGTTCATCGCCGGTGGTGATTTTCACGCGGGTATCCAGTCGCCCGTGCCCCAGTTGCTCGGCCGCCCAGGAGAGCTTGCGAATCGGCTCGGTGAAGCCGCGACTGCGCCGGATGGCCAGTACCGTTACAAGGACCAGGGCTCCGAGAAACACCAGGGCGCTGTAGAGAAGCGCCCTGGAGGTGGAATCTCCGATGATCTCCCGGACGCTGCGGGCGTCGGCCACCACGCCGGCATAGGGGACGATCACCACCGAGACCAGGCGATCGTCGTCGTACGGGCTCCAGGCCCAGAGGCTGTCGACGCCCTGGTACTCCATGCGTCGCACGCCGGAGCGTCTGGCCCGGGCATCGGTATGAAGCTGGGCCAAACCATCGCTGTCGCTGCTGTTCAGGACGTTCAGTTCCAAATCGCTGCGCCAATCGCGCCCCCGGGTTTCGTAACTGCGATGGACGATGACCAGCAGCTTGCCCTCGTCATCGCTGCCCTCCTGGCCGGGCATCACGTGAAAGACCTCCGCCTGGCTGGCCCAGGCGTGTGGGAGCTTCAGATCCCGAAGCATGGAGCCCAGGGGCACGTCGATGGCGGTGACGCCCGCGAAGCTGCCGTCGGGCCAATGGACCGGCATGGAGACCGTCAGCGAAACGGCGCGAGAGGAAACCACCGGCAGCAATGTCCAGGTCAGGGAGCCTTCCTGGCGGGCGCGGGTATACCAGAGACGTTCTCGCGGATCGTAGTCGGGCGGGTAGCCTCCGTGTCCCGGGTAGCAACTGTGAAAACCGCTCTCCAGGGCGGTGTACTGCCACTGCACCAGCGGCGGGTTCATCTTGTAGAGGCGGGCGTAGACCGGGGCCATCCCCGAAAGAAGCCGCATGTCGTGTAGGACCTTCTCTCCCCGGGCTCCCGGGGCGCGGACGTAGACCTGATGCTCGAAGGTCAGGGGGATCGGGCTCCACCGGCCATCGTCACCGTATCGCATGAATTTGTGCAGGTCGGTGGTTTCGGCAGGGACGTGCCCGGCGTCATAGTCGGCGCTGAGATACATGGGCGAGGCATCGTCGGCCCCCAGCCCGGCCAGGCGGGCCTCGACCTCCCGCGCCTGCCACTGCAACAGCGATTCTACGTTGCGCTTGGACAGCGCCCCGACGCGGCCATAGTCTTCCACCACCGTCTGGAGATAGCTGCGTGCGTTGCGGGTGAGGCTCTGGTAGGCGACCTGGCCGATCCGCTCATCCAGCCTGGCCAGCATGTCCCGATGAAACAGCACCACTACCAGCATGGGCAGCAGCGCAATGAGCAGACCATATCGCAACAGACGTGAACGGATCTTCATTACCGGGCTCCAGACTCGGGGCCATGTTCCCCGAATCCAACCATTCTAGCAGGGCGACTCAGCCCCAGGCCAGAATCAACTCTCCGGCACTGCCGGCAGGATCTTGGCGCTGCCCTATCCCCCGATGAGCCGGTCGGGAGCAGAAGCAAAGCCGGCGCGCGTCGGGGGAAGCGACGCGCGCCGGCTGTCTTCTTATGGGTTGCGGCTGCTCAGGGCAGGTCGATCGCACCGGGGACGTTCTTGCCCTTGCTGCGATCGGCGCCCATGAAGTCCTTGAGGAAGGGCCCGTCGAATTGCCAGGCGTAGAGTTCCTCGATGGTCGTTTCGGCATCGGCCAGGGTGCCCCGGCAGACGCGGAGGAAGTCGACCTTCCCGGCGAAGAAGCCGGCTGAGCCCTTGCCGATCAGGAAGTCGGCCTGGTTGGACAGCGAAGCGTCGGCCGTGAGAGAAAGGCTCTTCTGGCCATCGGCCTTGCCGTCGACACAGATCCGGGCCATGCCGCCCTGGCGGTCGACCTCGACCAGAAGGTGGTGCCACTTGCCGTCGGCCAGGGCCGAATCGCTGCGGAGGATGTCCGTCTTTCCACCGGCCAGGAGGGAGAGCTTGGCCTTGCCGTTTTCGTCCAGGCCCAGCTCGTAGCCGGTCTTGCCGTCGTGCTTGCCGACCAGGGAGGCCGGGGCGTTGCCCGAAGCCTGGAAGTAGATCTCCAGCAGGAAGTTGTTGTCCTGCATGTCGACGGTCTTGCGCTTGCTTCCGGGGTAGGTCTTCATTTCGGCCTTGTCCCAGCGGTCCTTGGCCGCTCGCCATCGCTCCCGCTGGCCGCTGCGCATGTTCTTGCGTTCGGGGCCCGGGTCGGCCGGGGTGCCCAGCCAGAGCTCGCCTTCCTTTTTCTCCGAGTACAGGATGGCGACCGAACGGGGGTAGTCGGCGGTGGCCCGCTCGTGGGGCAGGACGGCGTAGCGGCTTTGACCGTCGAAGACCATGGCCGATTCGGTCCAGTCTTCGAGCCGGCCCGTGGTGAACCAGTCGGCCTTGGCGCCGGGGACGTCCAGGTCGTTTCGGGGGATGTCGTAGTACATATTGCGGGCGATATATTCCTCGGACATGTAGAAGTTCTGGCCCATGACCTTCTCGGGGTCGTTGCGGTTGATCGAGAAGTCCCATTCGCCGACTGTCATATACAGGCTGAAGGGGATGAAGAACTTCACGCCCTTCTTGTCGGCCATCACCTGCGCGTCGGGTCGGAAGTCGTGGCCGGCGGCATCGCGGAAGGGTGATTTTTCCACCATCCATCCCGCCTGCCAGGCCAGGGCGCCGTGCTGCTTGAGCCAGTTTCGGAATTCCTCGACCGAACCGGTGCGGATCCGGACGGCGCCTCGCCCCTTGGTACCCAGACTGAAACCGCTGTCCTTTTCGGAATGCTCGCTTCGATGGAAGACATTGCGGGCATAGCCCAATGTGGGCATGCCGATGCGGAGGGTGTCGGCGGCGTCTTCCCCGCCGTAGGCGGTGGAGATGTCGCCCGAGATTCCCTGGGAGATGAAGCCGTTCATGTCCGCGTAAATGTTGCCCAGGGCTGTGCTGTGGGTCCCGCTGGAGCCGCTGGCTCCGATGAGGAACTTGTTGAAGGAGTTGTTGAACCACTGGTTCAGGAAGCCCAGGACCATCATCTGCGACGAGCGGTTCTTGTACCAGCTTTCCGGGTCGTTTTCCTTGCCCCAGGCGATGTTGTTGAACACATACTGCTTGTAACTTCCGTCGAGGTAGTAGGCGTAGCCGTTGTGGCTGTAACTGCGGAAGTGGTTCCGAGCGCGGCGGTCTTCGCTGTCGGCCTCGCCCTGGGTATGCGGGTGAGGCCCGACCGGGTTGCCCGCGATGTTGTTCCAGGCATACTGCGGGCCTCCCTGCCAGAGGGCAAAGGCGCCCCAGTCGTTGACGACCAGCAGGGAGTCGATCACCTTGTTGTGGTGGATGTAGTTGCGGATCAGCGGACGGTCGCGAATGTCGCCGCTGTTCTGCTTGCCGCCGGTGACCCAGATGCCCACGCCCCAGCTTCGGGTGATCATGTTGCCGGCAATTTCGATCTGCGTCGCGTCGTCGACAGCGATGGCGGGGATATTGAGCCCCGGCGAGGGCGGACGCGGACGGAAATTGATCCGGTGAAGCTTGTTGCGAAGGATCCGGATGTCGCCGAGCTTGTGATCGGGGCTGCCCTTGACCACGAGCTTGCCGTGGCCCTGGAAGCTGACGGCCCCATGGTCGGCGTCGGTGATCCGGTTGTCGCTGACGACGATCTCGGTCATGTAGTCCACGCCGTCTCGCGGCTCGATGCCCAACGAGCCCATGTATTCCGGCATCCATCGCTGGGTGATGCGGGTGCGGCCCTGGACGGCCTTGGCGGCGTGGTAGAAATCATTGTGGGCGATGGTGACGTTGCGGCAGTCGCCGTAGAGCATCACGGCCGTGGGAAGACGCATGTCCAACGGGTAGATGGGGAAGTTGAAATTGTCCGGGACGTTGAGGAAGCTGAATCGCAGGCCGGAGACTTCCACGTGCTGGGTATCGTATAGGCGAAGGAGCATCTGCTCCTGGCCCAGTTCGAGAGTGGTATCATTGGGATCGGCCTGGCCGGGAAGCCGGACGAAGAGCCTTCCGCCCTTTTTGCCCTCTCCGGCGGGCTGGAAGTAGAACTCGCCGGGGCTGTCGAGGAACTCGGCCAGTCGCTCGATGTAGTACCGGTCGCCCTTGCCGCCGAAGCCGAAGTAGAACGCCCCGCCCATCGGCGTGCGTTCGATGGTCCCGGTCTCGGGATCGTAGCTGCGGATGTTCGCGTCGTAGGCGGTGCCCATGGCTGAGAAAACCCCGCCGGACCACATGGTCCAGACCCGCGCGCCTTCAAACCGGTCGGGAGAGGCCGAGGGGTCCTTCAGGAATTCCTCGTCCCAGTTCTTGCGGGCACCGATGGGCGCCCCGCCCTCGCTCTTGGGCAGGTGTCGGCTGGGACCATCGAAGGCCAGCCACTGCTCCATCACGAAGTCCGGATTCACGATCTCCCAGTTGGGATGTCGGGCCAGGTGGATGCGCGTGGCCTCGGTTCCTTCTCGCTGCCAGATGCACCAGGGCTCCTGGACGTCGGGCAGATCGATGTACCAATTTTTCTCCGGGTCGGGCATGGACTTGGGGGCCGTCGATGCGTCGGCCTTTTTCCAGCCTTCGGTGATGGCTTTGGAACCGACGATCCAGGCCGGCCCGTCGCCCCAGTCCGGATCGCGCGTCAGGCGGATCGGCTCCCGGGCCGTTCCCGACTCGCGCCCCACCAGCGCCCCGCGATAGATCACGCCGCCCTTGAAGACGTACGTCGCAGGCCCCGAGGCCGCCTTGGCCTTGCCCGTTGCGCCGGCGTCCCACGGGTGGTGCTTCCAGGGCTTGGCCTTGGTGCCCGGGTTGTTGTCGCTGCCGTTTTCGTAGTCGATGTATCGCACGGTCTTGCCGGGCTGATACTCGAACTTGTGAGGCTGCCATTGCAAATCGCCCCCGGGCAGGACCTTCGCGTGAGGTTTTTGCCAGGAGAAGTGGGGATTGGCGGCCAGGGTTGTCGCACCAGCCACAGCTGCCAACAGGGCGCAGATCAGAAGAGAGCGTTTCATGGGTTACCTCCCGGCAGCAAGTCGTCTGTTCGCTGCCATGGTGAAAAAAGGAAACTTCCGGGCCGTCTCGCCGCACGAGCCGGACAATAATAATTAACCCACAGTATGCATGTTTAGCGTCCGATTGCGAGTTTTTTCCAGATGGCCTTCAAGGCGACTCTTATCGGCCGGATCCGATTGACTGCGGGATCTTCCAGACGTATTCTGGAAGGAGAAACATGGTCGTGGGCGAGGTTTTCGCCGCGCCATACTCCCGGTCCCCCGCCCCCGGCAAAGCCCGTCCGGGGCCCTTTTCGCGAGATCCCAATCATGCGACGAACCACCCTTTGGATCGTTCTTCTCCTTGCTCTTCTTGCTCCCCTGGCCCAGGGGGGCAACCTGGAGCAGATGACCGGGCTTTCCCGGGGCCTGGTGGCCCTGCCCTTGGGAGGCTCGGAGAGGACCATAACGGAATTTGCAAACCAGGGCTGGATCGTCTATGTGCAGGTCGCCTCGGCCGATGAGGCCAAGGCCCTGCGAACTACAATGGCCGATCTGGGCCTGCTGGGCCATAAGGTCACCATCGATGCCGCAGGGCCGGGCCCGCTGCCCCTGGCCGATAAACTTGCCGACGTTATCTACATCGACACCCCGGGCCAAGAGTTCACTGCCGAGCAATTGGCCACCTGGATCAAGAGTCTGGCCCCGCGTCGAGGTAAACTGGTGATGCTCCAGGTCAAGCCGGAGCAGATCAAGAAGCTGGGAGGCGAATTTGCGAAGCTGGCCAGGCTGGATGCCGTCGAAGGCGTGGATGTCGACCTGCAGAGTGTCACGCTGACCCGCCCTGCCCCGGCCGGCGGCGACCAGTGGACCCATCGCATGCACGGGCCCGACAACAATCTTTTCTCGGAGGATACTTCCTTCCAGGCTCCCTTCCTGCCGCAGTATCGCTGGGCGAGGTGCGAATGTCCAAGCGCAGGGGGTCTCACATCGCCGCCCTGAGCGACCGGTGGATCCTGCTGGGTGGCCATCGTCTCTCGACGGGCCACGACCAGGTCTTCATCAATCGCAAGCAGGAGGGCTTCACAGCCTATCCGCTCGATGCCAATCCGCCCGAGACCTTCGCGGGGATTTCGGCGCTGGATGTCTCGCAGCTTCCCCCGGCCTGGGATGCGGACATAGTGATCGGCGCCCGGGCGGGCGGTTCGGGGATCGAGGCCTGGCCGCGGGAGAAACTCCTTGGCGCCCTGGATGCCAAGATGCAGGAAGAGCCCCCCTCCAAGCGAGCGTGGATCAAGTTCAAGATCGCCGACTTCCTGCCCTCCGACCGGCGTCGCCTTCCGGAAAAGGCGAAATTTTCCGCCTGGGGCCCTCGCGAGGAGAAGCTCCTTTCCGGTGCCCTGGCGCCAAACGCCTACGTAGCCGTCGGTGCCGACGAAGAAGGCTGGAAGCTCTTGCTCTTCGATCGCAAGACCGGCGATCTGAAGACGTCGGTCCCGCTG
>CAZOVB010000038.1:0-23854 GCA_964583095.1 uncultured Planctomycetaceae bacterium | reverse complement strand
CGCTGGTAGTCGATGCCGAGCTTGTCGATTTTGTAGCGGACCATACGCGGAGTGATCCCCAGTTCGCGGGCGGCCGCCGAGACGTTCCCACTGGATCGCTTGAGTGCGTCCATGATCATATCCCGCTCGAGCAGTTGAATGCGCGCTTTGAGTTCGCCCGGAGGCGGGGCGTCGGCTGCATCGGGCGCCTGAAGCGTGGGGGGCAGATTTCGCCCGTGAATCACGCCGTCGCTGCTGAGCAGAACGGCATGCTCGATGCAGTTCTCCAGTTCCCGGACATTCCCGGGCCAATGGTAGGCCATCATCATGTTGATCGCCGGGGTGGAAATCCGGCGGACCACCTTGTCCATCTTGGCTGCAAACTGCTCGGCGAAATGGTCGGCCAGAAGCAGAATGTCCTCCCGTCGGTCGCGCAGGGGCGGCAGGTGAATGGGGAACACGTTGATTCGGTAGTACAGGTCCGAGCGGAAGTCCCCGTCCTTGACCGCCTGATCCAGGTCGCGATTGGTGGCCACGATGATCCGGACGTCGGCCGATCGGGTTTCGTTCGAGCCGACCCGCTGATACTCCTTCTCCTGCAGAACCCGCAGGAGCTTGACCTGAACCGTCCGGGAGAAGTCCCCGATTTCGTCCAGGAAGAGCGTGCCCCCCTGGGCCTCTTCGATCCGCCCGATGCGGGTCTCGGTCGCGCCGGTAAAGGCGCCCTTCTCGTGGCCGAACAACTCGCTTTCCAGCAGTCCCTCGCTCAGCGCTGCGCAGTTGACCTTCACAAACGCCCGGCTGGAGCGGGGGCTGGAATAATGCACGGCCGAGGCGACCAGTTCCTTTCCCGTCCCGGACTCACCGCGGATCAACACGGTGGTATCGCTGCGGGCGACCTGGTGAATACGGGTGTAGACCTCGCGCATGGCCTTGGAGTTGCCGATGATGCTCTCGGGTCGGAACTGCTGGCCCAACTGGGCGCGGAGTCTCATGTTTTCGGCCTCGGCCGACTGGCGCTGGAGCTTTTCCGCCCGTCGATTGCGGACGTCGTAGGCGATCATGGCAGAGACGATGCTCAGCACGCGTTCATCCTCTGCCAGGTCGGCCAGGGGCTCGAAGGGCAGATCGACGGCCAGGGTGCCCACGACCTCCTTTCCCAGCAGGATGGGCACGCAGATGAAGCTCAGGTCCTCTGCGTCGGCCTGGGTTCTGCCATGGATTCTTCCGTTGAACTTGGGCTCTTCGGAGATTCTGGGGATGATGGCGGGCCTTGCGGTCTCGAACACGCGTCCGGTGATACCCTCCCCGGGGCGATAGCTGACGTGCCGCTTGGGAGCGTCTACATCCCGGGCGGCTTCGATCAGCAGTTCCGAGCCGTCCGTGCTGAGCAGCAGAAGGGTTCCTCGCACCATTCCCAAGGCGCGTTTGAGCACGTCGAGGATCTCGGTGAGAATCTCCCGTTGTCCGGCGCGTTGTATCAGGATCTGCGCGATCTCGTAGAGCGCTTCGAGTTCTCGTTCGTGGCGCTGGTCGTGAGGCAGCCTCCGCCGGCCTTGCGTGCCCTCGTGGCTCATGACGTCCTTTATCCGGTGGGAACAGCTTGCAACGGGCAGAGCCGATGCGTCTTTCTCTTTCAGTCGCATCCGCCGTGGGCCCTTCACCCAGGGAATTGCAAACCTTGTGCCACGACCCCTGGAAAGCAGCCATCCTCTCCCTCCGCCCTGCAAAAAAGGGCATGGGTAGCGGCATTTCCTGGGATCCAGGAAGAGCCATAATCGTAATAGGGCTCCTCTTATATTGCATTTTTGTCAGTTACTCTCTTTGCTCGTACAAAATTGTATCCTATCGTTTTTCTTGATTCATCTATTGGCGGGGGCTAAAGTACCAGAGCTTTCCAGTTTTTCCCTTTTGATATTCTTCCGTCAGCCACAAAGCATTGCCGGGCAGAGATCCGTATGAGCCGTTGCTTCATGGAAACAATACTCGCCGAGGTCCGTGAAGGCATTTTGCTCTGCGAAGCTTCGGGGAGGGTTCTTCGGGCCAATCGGCCGGCAAGGGTCCTCCTTGGCCCAGGCCCGGAGGCGGATCTGCAGGGGGCAGAACTGGCGGACTATCTGGTGCTACCCGGCAACGGCTCTCTGGCCCAGTGGGCCCGGGAAGCGGAGGCCTCCGAGTCCTGTCCTGCCTGCACCCTCAAGAGCGACGCCTCCCGAACGATCGGGCTTCGGGTTCGCAACCTGCCCGACGAGCCGGATACCTTCCTGGTGTTCCTTCGGGCCGGTTCCGGGACGGCTTTGGATTGCCGGGCCCACCCTTCGACCGGTTCAGCCCGGGAGGAGACGGATCGCCTGGCTGCGATCATCGACTCCCTTCCGATCGCCACCTTTGCCGTGGACAACACCCAGCAGGTGATCGCCTGGAACCGGGAGGTGGAGGAGATGACCGGCATCAGCGCCGAGGAAATGGTAGGCCAGAGAGATTACGCCTACGCCCTGCCCTTCTGGGGCGAGCGAAGGCCCCTGCTGATCGACCTGATCCAGCAGGAGAATCCGCAGCTTGAAAAGCGTTACGAGGTCTTTCGGCGAATGGGTGATACGGCCTATGCCGAGGTCCAGGTTCCCAAGCTCTACCAGGGGAGCGGCGCCTACGTTACGGTGATGGCCACTGCGCTGTACGACAGTCGGGGCCGGCGTCTGGGAGCCGTCGAGTGCATCCAGGATATCACCGAGGCCCGCAAGGCCCAGCAGCAGCTTCGTACCAGTGAACGGCAGCTTCGCCAGGCCCAGCGGATGGAATCGATCGGGCGATTGGCCGGGGGCATTGCCCACGATTTCAACAACCAGTTGACCATCGTTGAGGGCTACTGCGACCTGCTGCTTCGAGACCACCCGGACGAGGAAACCCGGGAAGGCCTGCTGGAGATCCGCCAGGCATCGAGCCGGGCGACGCGCCTGACCGCCCAGCTTCTGGCTTTCGGGCGCCGGCAGGTCCTCCAGCCGGAGGTGCTCGATCTCGTCGAGGTCCTGCGAGATATCGAAAATCCCCTGGCCCGGATGATCGGGGAGGACATCAAACTGCAGCTTATCAGTGACACGACGGTCGGCAACGTTCGGGTCGACCGCAACCAGCTCCAGCAGGTGGTGATGAACCTGGCCGTCAATGCCCGGGACGCCATGCCCACCGGCGGTCGGCTGACACTTGAACTTGCCAACGTGGTGGCTGGACGTGAACAGCTCCAGGGACACCCCGAAGCCGACCCGGGCCGCTACGTCCTGCTGAAGGTGGAAGACACCGGCCTGGGGATGGACAGCGATACCCTCTCCCGCGCATTCGAGCCGTTCTTCACCACCAAGCCGGTCGGAGAGGGCACAGGCCTGGGGCTCTCGATGGTCTACGGGTTCGTCTCCCAGAGCGGGGGCTTTGTGGACATCGAAAGCACCAGCGGGGAAGGGACGCAGATTCGCCTGTACCTGCCCCGGGTGGAGGAAGACGCCGTTTTGCCCCTGGCCAAAGAGATGCCCGCTGAGCCTCGCCAGGGCAGCGGGACGATTCTGGTCGTCGAGGACGAGCAGCGCGTCGAGAAGCTCCTCAACCGCGTTCTTGGCGAGTGTGGTTACCACGTTCTCAGTGCCCGCAACACGCCCGATGCACTGAAGCTGGCCCAGGAGTGGAAGCACAAACTGGACCTGCTGATCACCGATGTCGTCATGCCCGGCCAGAGCGGGCTGGAACTGGCCTCGCTGCTGCGAAAGGAAATGCCCGATCTGAAGGTGCTCTTCATCTCCGGCTATGCACATGATATCGTGCTGCGGCATGGCGCGGGGAAGATCGAAGGGGAGATTCTGGCCAAGCCATTTACACCCGAAGGAATCAGCGACAAGGTGGCCGAGATTCTGCAATCCCGGGAATACTGGGAACAGTAAGGCGTTTATCTTTCACAAATAGCATCTTCTTTTCCCAAATAGCCTGCTTAACCGGAACAGAGACGCGAAATCCCTTTGCAAGCATGTCTTCGGGCGACATAATAAAAGAGTCCCCGTCCTACTGAGATCCCCCAGCCACGGATCTCAAGCATTGCCAATGGACCCAATGGCAGCCCGGAGCACATGTCATGGCCGATTCCAAGGCAGGTTCGCTTCAACTCAACGACGCCAACAATCGTCTGGAACATCTCAATCGGGTTCTGCGGGCGATTCGCGACGTCAATCAACTCATCACGCACGCCTCCGACCTGGAGGCGCTGCTTTCCGGCGCCTGCCGATGCCTGACTTCTACCCGGGGTTACTACAGCGCCTGGGTCATCCTGCTCGATGAACAGGAGAATCCCATCGGGGGATATCAGTCAAACGTATCCGACATCTTCTCACGGATGGTCGCAGATTCCTGTTGGGACAAGATACCCCGCTGCGTTGACGATGCCATCCGAAGCAGGGCGCTGGAGGTATTTCCCAACCCCGCTCTTGCGTGCGATGACTGTCCATTGCACGAGACCTATGAGGAACACGCCGGAATGGCCCGGGCCCTGGAGGTCGATGGCCGGATCGTGGGCGTACTGAGTGCCTCGATACCACTGGCTTTTGTCGAGGACGAGGAAGAACAGGCACTGTTTTCCGAACTGGCCGAGGACCTGGCCTATGCGATTCACAACCTGGAGCTTACGAACCGGCAAAGCCAGATCCAGGCAACGCTTCAACGGGCCAATCTCATCGTCGAGTCCAGCCCGTCGGTCGTATTCCAGTGGCTCGTCAAGCCGGATTGGCCGGTGGCATACGTCAGCCAGAACGTCTCGATTCTCGGCTACAGCCCCGAAGACTTTCTTTCGGGCCGCCTGCCCTATTGCGAGATAATTCACCCGGAAGATCTGGACCGCGTGTTACAGGAGGTCCAGGGGCACTTGCAGAGCCAAGCCGATCGGTTCCGGCAGGAATACCGGGTAGTCGACAGCGAGGGAAAGACCCGTTGGGTGGAAGACCACACGCGGGTGCAACGAAGTACCGAGGGCAATGTCGAAAGTCTCCACGGTATCGTGACGGATATCACCCAACGAAAACAGTCCGAGCAGGCCCTTCGCGAAAGCGAAGCGCGGTACCGGATGCTCGTGGAGCAGAGCGGAGACTGCCTGCTGATTCATGACCTCGAATCGCGCCTGCTGGACGTGAACGACTTTGCCTGCGAGAAATACGGCTACACCCGCCGGGAACTGCTGAGCATGAAGGTCAGCGACCTGGACCCGGATTACTGGCAGCGCGAGGATCAGGGCAACTTCTGGGAAGGACTCAAGCTCTACGAGCCGGTTTTCTTCGAGGCCAGGCAGATCAAGAAGAACGGAGAGATCTTCCCCGTCGAGGTCCGGCTGAGCCTGATCCGCTATCACGGACAAAAAGCGGTCCTGGGCTTCTGCCGCGACATCAGCCGGCAGAAACAGATGCAGCAGGAACTGATCGAAAGCGAGCAACGCTATCGCACGCTGGCTGAGAACTATCCCGACGGGGCACTGTTCCTGTTCGATGCGGATTTGATGTATCTCTCCGCCGGCGGTTCGGAACTGGCGGCCGTGGGGTTGCGGACCGCAGACATCGTCGGGCGACACATGAGCGACGTCTTTCCCGAACTGGTCGATATCATCCTTACCCCAAGCCGGGAGGTCTTTGACGGCAAGAGCAACTCGTACGAACTGGAGTACTGCGGCAATACCTACTCGAACCTGCTGATCCCCATCCGAGACGCCGGGGGGGAGATTACCTCGGGTCTGGCGATCGTCCAGAACATTACCGAAAAGAAGCAGATGGAACAGAAGGTCCGCCACCTGGAAAAGATGGAGGCGGTCGGACGTCTGGCCGGCGGGGTCGCACACGACTTCAACAACATGCTTACGGTGATCCTGGGCAACGTGCAGGTCTCCCTGGCCGAAGAAGAGCTGTCCGGGGAACTCCATGCCAGCCTGGCCGAGATCGAAAACGCCGCCCAGCGTTCGGCCGACCTGACGCGACAGCTTTTGGCCTTTGCCCGTAAGCAGACGATCGCTCCGGAGGTGCTCGATCTCAACGATACGATCGAGGGCATGCTCAAGATGTTCCACCGGCTCATAGGCGAGGACATCGATCTGGCCTGGATTCCGGGCCACGACCTCTGGCCCGTGAAAGTCGATCCCGGCCAAATCGACCAGTTGATGGTCAATCTATGCCTCAACGCCCGTGACGCGATTCCCGGTGTGGGAAAACTCACGATCGAAACGTCCAACCGTCACTTCGACCCGGAATACTGCCGGGAACACCCAGAGTTCGTGCCGGGAGACTATCTTCAGCTTGCCGTCAGCGACGATGGCTGCGGGATGGATACCCGGACGCGCGAGCGTATCTTCGAGCCGTTCTTCACCACCAAGGAAGAAGGGCAGGGCACGGGGCTGGGCCTGGCAACGGTTTACGGGATCGTCCGCCAGAACGACGGGTACATCCACGTCTACAGCGAACAGGACCAGGGAACCACGTTCCGCATCTACCTGCCCCGCCATCAGGATCCATCCGGCGAGACCCGCGAAGATCCGCACCCCGCTACCCTGGAGACCGGAAGCGAGACGATTCTGCTTGTGGAAGATGAGTCAGCGATTCTGCGCCTGGCCACGGGCATGCTCGAGAGCCTGGGCTATCAGGTCCTGGCCGCTGCCTCTCCCAGCGAGGCGTTGGAACGGGTCGAAAACCACAGCAACAGCGTGGATCTGCTTGTCACCGACGTGGTGATGCCCGAGATGAATGGAAGGGAACTGGCCCGGAGACTGACCGAACAGTACCCGCAGATCCGAAGCCTGTACACCTCCGGTTACACCGCCAATGTCATCGCCCACCACGGCGTGCTGGATGAGGGGGTCCACTTCCTCCAGAAACCCTTCAGCCGCGAACAGCTTGCCGGGCAGGTGCGGAAAATCCTGGACGAGAGCGACTGAGTCCGCCCTCAACCGGGCCTGTCAAACAGGCCCGGGATTTCGCCCAGGCAGCCTGGGGTCTATTTGGCCATTTCTTCGCGTTTCTTGCGACGGCGCTCGATGATTTCCTCGGCGATCTTCTGAGGAACGCGGGCGTAGCGGGCCATTTCCATCGAGAAGGTAGCCATGCCCTTGGAGAGGTTCCGCAGGATCGTCGCGTAACCGAACATGTTGGCCAGGGGGACTTCGGCGTCGATGATCGTGTAGGTCTCGCGCATCTGCGTGGCGTGGACGATGCCGCGTCGGCTGTTCAGGTCGCCCACGATATTGCCCTGGTACTCGCTGGGCGTCTCGACCTGGACCTTCATCACCGGCTCCTGCAGGCAGGGCTTGGACTTGTGGAACGCCTCCTTGAAGGCCTCGACGGCCGCTATGCGGAACGCCATCTCGCTGGAATCCACGTCGTGGTAGGACCCGTCGTCGAGGGTCATCTTGCAGCCTACGATTTCATACCCGGCCAGGGGGCCTTCCTTCATTGCCTGGGCAAAGCCCTTGGCCACTGCGGGGATGTAATCCCGCGGGATGGCCCCGCCGTGAATGTTGTCCTCGAACTCGAAGGGGTTCTGGCTGTCGTCGGGCAGCGGAACCAGCTTACCCACCACGTGGGCGAACTGGCCCGAACCGCCGGTCTGCTTCTTGTGACGGTAGTTGTACTCGGCCTCCTGCATCGGCGCTTCGCGATAGCTTACGTTGGGCTGGCCGATCTCGACCTCTGCCTTGTATTCGCGCCGCATCCGCTCGATATACACATCCAGGTGCAACTCGCCCATGCCCGCGATGACCGTCTCACCCGTCTCGGGATCCGAGGATACGCGGAAGGTCGGATCTTCCTTCATGAAGCGGTTCAATGCCTTGGCCATGCGGTCCTGGTCGGCCGAACTGGCCGGTACCACCGAAAGGCTGATCACCGGGTCGGCCACAAAGATGCTCTCCAGGGAGTAGTTGACATCCTGCGAGCAGAGCGTGTCACCGCTGGCCAGGTCCACGCCCACCAGTGCGACGATGTCGCCGGGCTTGGCCTTATCGACCTCTTCCCGATCGTTGGCGTGCATGCGGACGATGCGCCCCACCCGCAGAGCGTTGCCGGTACGAACGTTCCGGTAGGTCCGGCCCTTGGCGATGGTGCCCTGGTAGATCCGTACGTAGGTCAACTGCCCGAACGTCTCGTCTACGATCTTGAAGGACATCGCAGCCGTGGGAGCTTCGGGATCACAGACCAGCGGGATCTCCGCGCCCTCGTTGTCGTGATCGCGTGCAAAGGCCGTCCGGTCCAGCGGGCTGGGCAGGTAGTCGCAGACCGCATTGAGCAGAGGCTGAACGCCCTTGTTCTTAAAGGCCGTGCCCACCATCATCGGGACCATGTCCAGGTTGATCGTCGCTTCGCGGATGACCTGGCGGATCCGGGCCTCGTCGATCTCCTGCTCTTCCAAGAGCTGTTCCATCATCTCGTCGTCGAACATGCTCAGGGCTTCGAGCATTTCCTGCCGGGCCACATGGGCCTGGTCGCTGTAAGCGGCGGGGATCTCCCCGGCGACGACCTTTTCTCCGCCCTCGCCCTCGAAGGTCAGCGCCTGCATGGTGACCAGGTCGACGACGCCGACGAATTCTTCGCCGGCCCCCATGGGCAACTGGATGGGCACGACGTTGAGGCCCAGCTTCTCGGTCATGTCCTGGCGGACGCGGTCGCTGTCGGCCCCCATGCGATCCATCTTGTTGATGAAGGCGATGCGGGGCACTTCGTAGCGTTTCATCTGCCGATCGACCGTGACGGACTGGCTCTGCACGCCGCCTACGGCGCAGAGAATCATCACCGCTCCATCGAGAACCCGAAGGCTTCTCTCGACTTCCACGGTGAAGTCCACGTGGCCGGGCGTGTCGATCAGGTTGATCTCGCACTCGCGCCAGTTGACCTGGGTGGCGGCGGAGGTAATGGTAATACCCCGCTCGCGTTCGAGGTCCATGTAATCCATGGTGGCCCCACCGTCTCCGCCCCGGACCTCCTGCATGCGGTGGATGCGCCCGGCGTAGAAGAGAATCCGCTCGCTCAGGGTCGTCTTTCCCGAGTCAATGTGAGCTGAGATGCCAATGTTCCGGATTTTGCCTCTGGTTTTCATGATGGATCACTTCGGTGCTTGGTTGGTACGATGCGGTCGAGCCCTGGATGGCTCAGCCGGTCCGGCGTTGAATGACTCTCGCCGTTTCGACTTTGCCTTCCCGGCGGCCTTGGCCACCCTCCCCCATGTCTCTCTTTAGACGGATACCGTCGGCGGTTCGTTCAGGGTCTTATCGGAGGGATCTTCGCCCAAACAGGCGAAGAAACAATTAACATAACATCAGCGACAGAAAAAAACAAGGGCCAACATCCGCCTTGCAAAGGATTTCCCAGGCAGACCCGGACGCTGCCGACCGATGATACTGGATGTTGGGCTTGTCGGAAGAGCTCGTTGTTTTCGGAAGACTCACCAAGAACGTTACTGGGCTATTCGATCGATACTTCCGGGTAATGTATTTCGGCCTTGTGTTGGCTGACGCCCGCGCAGCCGGGGTCGTTGAGTGCGATCAGGCCGGCGGTGTCGACGTCCTGGGAGTTTACCACTGCGGCCAGGGGACCGCGGGCTTCCTGGTCGGTCAGATCCAGGCGAACGCGGTCGAAGGAAAACTGCCTCGCCTGGGCGAGGAAGAACCCCGAGGTCATCTCCAGCCCCAGCTGGTACAGATGCTCCAGCCTTTCCCAGAAGAAGAAGCCGTACTTGCCCCAGGACGAATCGGTGGTCTTTTCGATCACTTCCCCCTCGGCCGGGGCTGGTTGCTTCCGCAGATCGCCCTGAGACTTGTAATTCTCGCGGGTGAATCTGCGAGGGACGATTCGACCATCGAAACGCACCTGCCAGTTGTCCAGGCGGATATTCTCGAGGGGCTTTTCCTCCAGGCCTTCGCAGATCCCCACCGCCCCGGGGATCGTCTGCACCTGGAAGTTGGAGAACAGGATATTGCGGATTGCCCCGCTGTTTGGCTCGCCGGTTGCGGACTGCTCCGACGTGAACAGTCGCCAGCGGTCGTTGACGGCCCGCAGGAACAGCGGGAGATCGACATTGCGCATCACGATATCCGAGAAGATCAGATTCTCAGCCGCCCCGCCGTCGTGGATGTCGATGCCGATGCCGATCCGGTCGGTGTCGTGGATCACGCAGTTGCTGACGCTGATGTCGCGGAAGTCGGCCAGGCTCTCCGAGCCGATGCAGATCGCGTAGCATCGGCTGCGAAGGATGCAGTTGGTTACGACGATCTTCTCGCAGGGCTGATGGTGGAGCGTCTTGAAGCACAGGGCATCGTCTTCCGAGTCGATATCGCAGTTGCTCACGCGCACGTTGCTGCACGAGTCGATATCGATCCCGTCGTTGTTGAGCTGATGGACGTTGTGAATCCGCACGCCGTCGACGAGCACCTTCCGGCAAAGCGAGAGGTGCATGCACCAGGCCCCGCTGCGGGTGAGAAACACGTCGCGAACCGTCACGTTCTCGCAATCGTCGAACCAGACCAGTTTGGGCCGGGGCTTGCCGCGTTCGGTGCTGATGTCGCCATCAAACAGATCCCCCTGTCCGCAGATGGTTCCTCTGCCGGTGATCCCGCAGTTGCTAACCCCCCGGGCCAGAATCAGCGACCGGAAGAACTGGCGGTGGGTATAGATCCCGCGCTCGTCGCGCGTGTCGGGGTAGAGGTCCGGATCCGCGATGCCCACGATTCGGCTGCCGGAGGGGATGTGCAGGATCACGTTGTCTTTCAGCCGGATCGTACCGGTGTAATGATCTCCCGGCGGGAGGATAACGGTTCCGCCCCCGCGCCGACTCATCGCGTCAATGTGCTGCTGGATCTGGTCGGTAACGGGTTTCTCGGCCGAGGAAGCGGCCAAGCTGATCAACTCTGGATTCATGGGATGCGGGCCTTCTGATTCTCGCGACTTTCTTTTGTTGGTGATTGGGGATGGGGAATACCCGTCGGGTCGATCCGCTCGCGGTTTTCAAGGGGCGTCTGCATCGGGCTTTTTGACATGTCTGCTTCCTACTGCGTCGAGATCGGGCTCGACCAGGCGTAAATGCCGTCAACCTGTTCGACGCGCAGATAGTACCCGTCGCCCGGCTTGGACACTGAATCGTCGCAAGGGTGATGGTACCTGCAAAAACCTCGCAGGTCTTGTCAGGGCTTCAATTCAATGGCTCCGGCGTCGGGTTTTTCGCCACGGTCGGCCCCGGTGAAGTCCCGGTACTGCGGGCCGTCAAACTGCCAGGCATGAAGCTCCCCGATGCTCGTCTGCGCATCGGCCAGGGTGCCCAGGCTGATCCGAAGGAACTCCAGGCTCACCGCCAGGTTTTCGCCGGACGGCGTGCCACCGACGTACAGATCCGCGTCGTTGTCCAGATTGTGGGCGCGGGTGAGACCATGTCCGCCGGCGCCGCGCCGACCATCGATGTAGAACCGGAACCGACGGGCTGAGCGGTCGGCCTCGATGATCACATGATGCCACTTCCCGTCGGTCACCTTCGCCTTGCTGGTCAGCGAAGGGAAGTCGTGGGCTGCGCGCGTGGCCCAGCCGGCCTGGAAAACCAGTCGTCCCTGGGGGTTGACCTTCAGGCTGTAGCCCCGGTCGCCAAGCTTCTGGATCACCACGCCGGAAGAGCCAGGCTCGACTTTCATGTAAGCTTCGATCAGGAAATTCGATCCCCAGATCTCCGGCGAACGGAACTGCTCCTTCTCCAGCAGAACTTTCTCGCGGTACTGGCTGAGGGTCTTGGTCTGCGTGGTGATCTTCGCTCCCGGCTCGGCCTTGTCGGCCGGGGCGGTGGCGTTGAGCAGCGTGGTTTCCAGGTCGTCGGTCTTGCTGATGGTCACGACGAAGACATACCGTCTGAGATCCTCTTTCATCTCGGCATCGAGTTCGAACGTGTAGGGGCCCGGGCCGGTGATCGTCTGAGACTCGGAGACATACATGGACCCGCCCCAGTTCTTCGGGACGGTATAAGCAAGCTGTGCGGTGATCTGTCGGCCGATCATGAAGTCCTCGGCCAGTTCCACTTTGATCTTCGTCTTTCGGCCTGGGATGACCTTGTCGGGATAGTGCAGCGTCGCCCAGCCCCCCTCGACCTTCTTCCGGACCGGGATGGTCACCGAACCGGAGGCCTTCTCGTCTTGGAGAGTCAGGTACTGGTCCCTGCCGTTGAGCTTCAAGACACCGCGTGTCCAGTTCTCCAGGGGCCCTTCGATGTAATCCTCCGCATCGACATTCACGGCCTTCAGCGGGAACATGGGCTGATTCATGTATCCCTTGCGGCCCAGGTAGTAACGAGTCATGTACCAGTGTTCATCGATGACCTCGGACGGGTCCTTCCGATTCTCGGTGAAGTGCCATTCGCCCACGGTGGCATAGAGGCCCCAGGGAACGAAGGTCCTGGCGCCGTACTCGATGGCGGCCGATCCCGCAACCGGTCGGAAGTCATGATCCTCCGGGTCCCGCAACGGGGACTGCTTGGCCATCTTTCCCGCATCGGGGCTGAGCGTTCCTTGCAAGTCCAGCGCCCGGGAGAACATCAGCATCTGATCATACCACTGGCCATGCTCTTCGAAAGCGGCCAACTGCCCGGAGATGTCGTACAGGACGTTACGTGCCCAGGCCATCGTGCGATAGTCGACCTTCCCCTTGCTGCGGGGGACGTGGTCCTCATTGATGGCGGTGGGCTCGCCCCGGGCCTTTGCGTAATAGAAGGCCCACTTGGAGATATCCTGGAAGATGTTGCCCAGGAACTTGTTGCGACCCGCGTCGGGCCTCTGCTGGTCGCTGCCGTACTTGAAGTTGTAGACGGTGTTGTTCAGGAACGTGTTCTGGTAGCCGATGATGCCCTTGATGCCCACCGAGTTGGCCAGCTTCGTATTGTCCAGGTCGTTGTGCTTGCCCCAGGCAATGTTGTTGAACAGGTAGTTCTTGAAGCTGCCGTCGAGATAGTAGGCGTGGCCATGGCGGTTGCCCTCCCACTCGTCGTAGGAACTGTTGCGGTAGCCGCCGGGGTTGCCCGAAATGTTGTTCCAGACATAGTGGGGCCCGCCCTGCCAGGTCTCGATGCCGCCCCAGTCGTGGGCCGACAAGAGCGAATCGACCACCTTGTTGTGGTGGACCAGGATGCGCGTCAAAGGAGCTTCCCCGTGGGCGCCGCTCTTCTTGCCGCCAAAGACGAACACCCCGGGGCCGTAAACGCGAGTCAGGAAATTGCCGGCAATCTCGGCCGTCTGGGGAAAGCCCACATCGATCGCGGCGCTGTTGCTCAACCGTTCGCTCCGCATGCCGATACGGTGCAGCTTGTTCCGCAGAATGCGCACGTTGCGTCCGAATGGACCGACACCTTCGTCATTGAGCCCCACCGAAACGATCATGCCCTTGTTGTCGATCTCTTCCAGGACATTGTCGTGGATCGTCAGGTGGTCGAGGCGATCCAACGGGTTGTTGGCAATGGCGGTGATTGCGGTGGTGAGATGTTCGAAGGTGCAGTTGCCGATGCTCACGCCGCGGGCCGTGCCGTCGATGCGGATCCCAGCCGTCTGAATTTCCTTGTGAAAGAAGGCCGCCCGGGTGATGTACCAGTCGCGATTATTGAACCGGAAAGCAAGGTTACTGATTCGAACGTTTTCCAGCGAGGCGCTCTCGATGAGGCTGTATCGCCGGGCTGCTTCAATCTGCGTCGCATTGGGGTCCCGATCGCCTGGCAGACGCAGGTAGATCTTCGCCGAGGCATCTGAGGTCTTTTCCACCCAGACCTCACCGGCCTGGTCGAGATAGTGCGGCTTGTCCTCGACGTACCATCGCTGGCCCTTGTAAACGCCCTGGCTGCGCTTGTCGGGGAAGTAGTAAATGCCCTTGAAGCCGAGGACGCCTTCGTCGGTGTCCACGCCATCCACGCGTGTGGAGACCGGGGTGCTCATCACAAAGCCCCATTCGGTCCAGAGCACCGCGTCCTTGAAATAATCCTCGGTGTAGTTCTGGATCCTCGGGTCGTAAGCGAGGATGACCTTCTCGGCCTCGTCGCCCTGGCCGGGTATGGGGCCGGCGTCGCCCTTCTTCCAGGTCCACCACTCGCGCATGACGTCTTGCGGATTGGAGACCTCCCAATTGGGCGTTCGGGCGAGTTTGAGCCGGGTGATCTTTCCGTCCCGGCCTACCTCCCACAGACGCCGGGGCAGGTAGTCCACCTGGGCTACCCACACTTCCGATGCCTCGGGAATGTCTTCGTGATCCGCGCCCTTCTTCCAGCCGGTCACGCGGTCCGAGCCGGCGATGACCGCCTGGCCCTTTCCCCAGTCGGGATCGCAGGTAAGCTGTGTGGGCTCCAGGGGCGGTGCGGATTCCTCGGCAATCAGCGATCCGCGGTAGACCACGCCGCCCTTGAAAATGTATGTCGTGCCCGGGACGCTGTGCTCGGCGGCCTTTCCGGTGGCCTGGGTGTCCCAGGGGTGGTGCTTCCAGGCCTTGTCCCGGCTCGCGCCGTCGTTGGCGTCGTTTCCGCCCTCAAAGTCGATATAACGGACAACTTTTCCCGGCTGGAATTTAAACGGCTCGGGAGCCCACTGGAGGTCTCCGTTGGGCAGCACCTTCGCCTGCGGCTTCTGCCACGGGTAGTCGCCGGCAAAGGCGCCCCCTGCGATAAGAGCGGCTGTCAATGCGATCAGGATCAAAGACTTCATTTATACTGCCTTTCGTTTGAGCTCATTTGGCAATGATTTCGTCTGCTTTTCTGGGCCACCTTGCGGCTCAGCGGGGACTTTCCAGGGCGCCGGCATCACGTGGGCCCGCCGGAGTCTGGCCGGCCATGTCGAACTTCCACGGGCCATTCGTCTGCCACTGGTAAAGTTCGTCGATATCCGTTCTGGAATCGGCAAGGGTTCCCTTGCACACGCGGAGGAAGTCGATATCACCGACAAATAAGCTCCCGGATTCCGAGCCTTTGCCGATCTGGAAATCGACCGTATTGTCCAGGGAGACACCGTCTCCCAGAGCGCATTGGCCCTTGGACGAGACCTTGCCGTCGATGTACACCGTCATCTTGCCGCTGCTACGATCTACTTCGGCAAGAATATGATGCCACCGGCCGTCGTTGATCGCCGCCTTGGACGCCAGGGTCGAGAGCCGACCTTTGCCGGCCAGGAGGAAACGGGCCTTGCCGCTGGAGTCGATGTCGAGCTGGTAGCCCGTCTTACCGTCGAACTTGGACACGATCGCGCCGCCGACGTGGCCGGCTTTGACCTTCACCTGGGCCTCGAGCAGAAGGTTGGAAGCGCCGACATTGAGCGTTTGACGCTTTTCGGCCGGTAACGTGTAGGTGTGTTTCCTGCCCTCGACGCTGACTTTCCAGAAACCTTCTTTCTTTCCTTTCATATACCGCCGGGTGCGGCGTGGATTGTCGGTTGTAAATACGAAATCCTCGCGCATTTCTCTGTCCGAGACGCTGCCAAAACGCTTGCCGTCAAACCGAATGGCTCCCTTTGCCCAGGTTTCCCAGGGGGAAGGAACGTAATCGTCAAGCTGCGTAGCCGAGAGCTTCAGGTCGAAGGCAGGCACCTGCTCGTACATGCTCCGGTGCAGGTGCGCTTCGGAGAAGTACCAGTGGTAGTCGACCACCACATCGGGGCTGGCCCGGTTCTCTGTGAAGTGCCATTCGCCCACCGTCGCGTACAGGCTGAACGGTACAAAGTAGATCGATCCGTTGTCACGGGCGGCAGAGTTGTCCCTCAGGCGAAAGTCCACTTCCGAGGCCTCTTCAATCACCGCCGCATCCGAGCCGACGATGGGCCTTTGCTCGACGCTGCGGCCCAGCCGGCCAAAGCGGATCGGGTAGTTCTGCATCTGCTCTGCCAGCTGCTGGATCGTTGGGGCCTTGATCTCGTTGGCAATGTTCAGGCGAGGCTGATTCTGCTGGTCGTACCTTTGCTTGAGCAGCTCGCCGCCTTCGGCCTGGCCGTGGAAGATGTTGTCGGCAAAGGCCAGGGACGGCACGCCCTTGACACCGGAGGTCGCATCGTCTCCGCCGCCGACCAGGGAGGGGTCACCGAAGCGGTTGTTGTGCAGGAATTTTGTGCTGATTTCACTGAAGACGTTGCTGATCACATCGCAGCGATTGCCGCTGCTGCCTCCTACGCCGCTGCGCGCCCGGTAGATCGTGTTGTTGGTGAACTGGTTCAGGAAACCGAAGACCATGAAGTACCCGCTGGTGCGGGTGTGGTACGGATGGCTCTCGTCGGTGGTGGCGCCCCAGACGGCGTTGTTGAACAGGTAGATCTTATACGCACCATCGAGATAGACCGGATAAGAGAGCGTTGTCGGTTTGCCGCCGCCGCCGAACATGGTGATCCCGCCGGGCATGTATCCGACCGAACTGCCCACGTTATTGCAGTAGGCGTACATCGGGCCGCCCTGCCACAGGGCCAGACCGCCGTAATCATTGACCCCCATCGCGGTGTGAAGCGTCTTGTTGTGATGGACGAAGATCCGGATCAGCGGGATTTGCCCGCCACGGCCACGGTAGGTGCCGAGGTTGCCCTCCTTGCCGCCGAAGAGCACGATCCCCGAACCGAAACTGCGATGGATGATGTTTCCCGCTACATGCGCCAGGGCGACATGCCTGAGACTGATGGTGGGCACGTTGGACTGAAGCGCCCCGCGATGCCGCATGCCTGTCTCGTAGCAGTAATTGCGGAGAATCTCGACACGACCCAGCCGGCCACGACTGTCCACCCATTCCTGGATGCCCTGGTTGCCGCCACTCATGCGGATAGCGGTCTCCCAGATATTTTCAAAGCGACAGTCGGTCACCCGGAGGTCTTCGAAGCCGCCTACTTCCGCATTGCCCTTGATGTAGGCATCGATCGCCACCTCCGTAAGATCGTGGAAGTAGCAGTTGGTAATCGTAATGTCCGAAGCGAGGTTCTGGATCTGGATCGTGCGCCCCTCGGCAAAGGCGAAACGCAGACCCGAGAGCTCGATGTGCTTCACTTCCCGAATGTGGACCAATCCTGTGCTGGCGACGAACTCCATGTGCAGGGAATTGGGGTCGACGCCTTCTTCGGGCCGAAACAGCAGCAGGCCCGTCGTCTCGTCGTAGTAGAATTCGTTGGCAGAATCCAACAGTTGTGGAAGATTCTCGACCATGAACCGCACGCCCCGGGCAACCCCGCCGGGCAGACCGACCGAAAGGCCTCCCACCTCGGGCCTGTGGTAGGGCATTTCGCCGATGTTCTTCTTGGCCGGCTTGGTCTCGGGGATGTGTTTCGGCGTCGGCGTACCCATGAACGAGGGATACTGCGACCAGATGTAGCCGCCGGTGAAGTATCCCTGGGGCTTGTCCTTGAAGTAATCCGCCTGGGGAATGCTGTAGCGGTTTCCCTGGGTGTCCTGTACCTGCACCATGCCCTTCCACTGATGCCAGTGCTCCATGGCGAATTGTGAATTCGGACGCTGCCAGTTCGGGTCGCGGGCAAGATGGGCCCTTGTCACCGATCCTTCCGGGCCAATGATGAACAGCCCGTGCCAGGGCGTAGACACTCTGCCCATTCGGTCCGCGTGCGACAGGCGGGAAAGCACCCGGTGGCGGCCGTCGTCTTCGGCGGTCATCCCCAGCGCTTTCAGGTCCAGCGCATAAACCTTCTCCGGTTCGGGCAGGTGCGAAGGGGCGTCGACCCGCGAGGCCGGGACCCATTTGTCGGCAAGACGGATGGAACCGACAATCCAGGGCATGCCCTCTCCCCAGGAAGGGTCGGCGGTCAGGCGAATGGGCCGGCCCGGTTTGCCCGACTCGGCTGCGTTGAGCGTACCCCGGTACATCACGCCCCCCTTGAACACGTAGGTATCCACACCGGAGGCCTCGGCGGCCTTTCCGGTGGCCTGGGTGTCCCAGGGGTGGTGCTTCCAGGGCTGGGCCTTGGTGCCCGGGTTGGCGTCGTTTCCGCCTTGAAAGTCGATGTAGCGGACGACCTTGCCCGGCTGGTATTCAAATGGCTCGGGCGCCCACTGGAGATCTCCGTTGGGCAAAACCTTCGCCTGCGGCTTCTGCCAGGCATAATCGCCGGCAAAGGCAAGCGTCGTCATCAAAATAGCCAGTAACAGCGGAACAGAGCGAGCTTTCATTGAGTTACTCCTTAAGGCGAGCAAGAAGAGGTCCATAGGATGGAACTGCCGGCCCGGGCTTGCACAGCGGACGCACCATAAGCAAACATCAAGTTTAATGGCAGCCACTTGAATCTGCGTCACGATCTGCGACAATTGACGTCACGCTTTAAGACACGCCTTTTTACCCTCCGGCAGGTGCCCGCGATGGAAAAAGTCCGCCGCATCCTGGTCGATATCGATACCCGCCGAAGCTACCAGCGCGACATGATCGAGGGGATTATCCAGTTCAACCATAAGGTCGCCGGCTGGGAGTTGATGACCCCCAACGCCGAATACACGACCAGTGAGGATATCCTGGCTGCGGAGGATATCGACGGCATTGTTGTAGAGGGCCAGCCCGACCTGCTTTACCAGGCCAACCGCGAAAGAAACATTCCCGGCGTCGTCCTGGCTGCATGGAGGTCGTCGAAGGACTTCCCCTGTGTCTCGACCGATATTCCCGCGGCCACACGCATTATTTTCGACTACTTCCGGCGGCGCGGCTACAGGCGATTCGCCTTCTACGGCAACCCGGGCCATGGCCGGGGCGAGTTCCTGGCCCGGCTGGTAGAACAGGAGGGACTGGGCTTTGCCCAACTGGACGGCCCGGAGTCCCGGGGGCCCAGCATCTCGACAGAGCAGCGCGACGCCTGGCTGGGCTCGCTGTCCTTTCCGGCAGCGCTGGTTGCAGCGGGGATCCCCGCTGCACGGGAGGTCCTCACCTCCTGCCGACTCCAGAATATCCTGGTGCCCGAGCAGGTGGCTGTGATGGCCATCGGCAACGATGAACTTCGATGCGAACTGGCCAACCCGCCGCTGTCCGGTGCGGGACTCAACGCCGTGCAGATCGGGTATCACGGGGCCCGGCTTCTTCACCAATGGCTGGAAAACGGTGCCCCGCAGACCATGCAGTGGACGGTGGAGCCGGGGGAGATCATCGAACGCCGCAGCAGCCAGGCCATGGATATTGACGACCCTGCCTTGCACGAAGCCCTGGCGTTCATCTATGAAAACGCCGGCGAGCCCTTGGAGGTCCAGCATGTCACCGAGGCCGTCTCCATCGGGGCCAGAACCCTCCAGCGACGCTTCAAACAGACCCTGGGAAGAACCATCCAGCAGGAGATTCTCCGCACCCGCGTCGAGCAGGCCAAGCGTCTCCTGGCCGCCACAGACCTGGACATGCATGCGGTGGCGATTCGCAGCGGATTCGGCAACCGCCAGCGGATGAACCCCGTCTTCAAGCGACTCACCGGACTGAGCCCGAGCCAGTACCGCCTGCGCCACCTGTTGTAGTAAGGTGCCAACCCCCGATGCAGCCGGGAAAGGGCGCCGCCAAGGCTGCCTGTCGGGCCCTTCGCAGCGCGTGCAACTCCTGCGCTTGGGGAGTTGCACGCGCTGCGGACAGGGGGCATATGGATGGCGCAGGGTGGGACACTGCGAGAAGGACAAACGTCCTTCGAGCGTTTCCCACGCGTCTGGCTGGGCAGGGCCTCCGGGGGTTCAACCCCCTCCCCGGACAGCGGCCAGGAGGTGCACGATCTGCGCAATTGGTCCAAAAAAAGGGTGCATGAGGGCCAATTGAAGACTTTGCGGTTTGGTTGAAGATCCGAGCCGCTGGTGCGCACAAGATTGAAGCCTGTTGCGCGCTCCTTGCCCAGGATTGAAGCAGGTTGCGGGTTACCTGAAGGTACAAACAGCCCTTGTATTCTTGGTCTAGAATATCTATAAGCCTTGACACAGGTTTCAGTTATGTTCTATTTTGTGGGGTATTGACTTGGATTTACCAGGCCTGCTCTGAGCCTTTGGGGGAGTTTTTCGGCTGCCGGCCCGTATTTTCGGGGTTTTCCGCAGCGGGATTTGCGCAAATGATCCAAGCCAGACCTGCGGCGGAGGCGGGCTTGAACCGGTGGAGACAGTCTGGGCCGGCCTGGGTTTTGGCTTGGGAAGAATAGGGTTGACTCGGCCGGGGTGCAGGTGTAATCTGCAATCGTTTAAAGCGTTATGTGGCGGGGTTGTGCCCCGACTCAAGCCGCTGACGCCGGAGGGATTCGGCGAGTGGCTGTGTGTTGCGCGCAGGGAAAGCGGAAGCATTTCCCCGGCGCATCGTTTAGGATTCAGCGCGTGTTTTCTGCGTCGCGGAGTTGTTCATGGTGACCAGAAGGAAAAAGTCAGGCCTGGAGTCACGCAAGTGATTCATCGCCTGCAACAAGGCCGGGATCGTGAGTAGACACGATCTCAAGCTGGTTTCGCCCTTTCCGGGCCCGCAGCGGGTCCGGAAACGGTTTCGCCGCCGGAGTTTGGCCCGAGCTGTGACAGCATAGGCAGCCTGAGAGGTTGTCGGTGCCGGCACGGTCGGGTTTCCGTGCTGGTGGAAAGGAGCATCGCGTCTCCTGCGAAGTGGGCCCCCAGACCCACTTTTTTTGTAGCTGAACTTTGCCAACGCCCCTGCGGGCCTTGCAAGAGGATAGAGCATGAATCAGGAACTGCTTCGAATCGTCGACGGAATTGCCCGAGACAAGAACATCGACAAGGAAACGGTGTTTGAGGATCTCGAAGCGGCGATGTTCACCGCGATCCGCAAGGCCAATATGCAGACCGACGACATTGTCTGCCGCATCGACCGCAGCAGTGGGCAGATCACCGCCAAGGTGGACGGCGAGGCCCTTTCGGTCAACCAGTTGGGACGAATTGCCGCCCAGACAGCCAAGCAGGTGATGATCCAGCGAATCCGCGAGGCCGAACGCGGCAGCATTTACGAAGAATACCTCGACCGCAAGGGCCAGATCGTCACAGGCCGCGTAGCCCGCTGGGAAGGCGGCTCGCTGATCGTGGAACTGGGGCGGATCGAAGCGATCCTGCCCAAGAGCGAGCAGATTCCGGGCGATTCGCATCGGCCCGACGAGCGGATCCGTGCGATGATCCTCGATGTCCGCGAGCAGCCCAGCCAGGTGAAGATCGTCCTTTCGCGGTCGCATCCGGATTTCATCCGGGCGCTGTTCGAACTGGAAGTACCGGAAGTGGGCGAAGGCATTATCGAGATCAAGGCCCTGGCCCGCGAGCCGGGCTACCGCACAAAGGCGGCGGTGACCAGTACCGATGCAAAGGTAGACGCCGTGGGAGCCTGCGTGGGAATCCGCGGCAGCCGGATCAAGAACATCGTCGACGAACTGGGCGGCGAGAAGATCGATATCGTCCGGTGGAACGAGTCGTCGAAAATCCTTATCGCCAACGCCCTCAAGCCGGCGGAAGTCAGCGAAATCGCCCTGTGCTTCGAGCTGGGCCGGGCCACCGTGGTGGTCATCGAGGACCAGCTTTCCCTGGCCATCGGCAAGCGTGGGCAGAACGTGCGTCTTGCCGCAAGGCTCACCGGGTGGGACGTGGACATTCTCACGCCCAAGGAGTTCAATACCGGGCTGGACAACCTCGAACAGGCGCTGCGGAAAGTTTCGGGCGTCGACTCGACCATCGTGGACAAAGTGGCTGCGATGGGCATGGTCAATGTACTGGACGTTGAGGAAGTCGGGCCCGAGCCTTTCATCAACGAACTGGGCGTCGACCGCGACATTGCCCAGGCGATTGTCGTCAGTTGTGCCGAAGAGGCCCGCCGGGTGGCTGAGGAACAGCAGGCCGCCAAGGAAGCCAAGGCCCGCGAGGCTTCCAAGCCCCAGGCAGAGGCCGAGAATGCTTCGGCCCCGGCCCAGGGCGTCCCCGACATCGCGCCACAGGCGGAACCTGGGGCTCCCGAAGCCCCCGCCCAGACGCCGAGCGATGGCAAGGCGGAAGTTTCGGGCGAGTCGGCATCGACAGCCGGCGTAGAAACGACCAACCCAAACGGGCAACTGCCGGCTCAACCCCCTGCTTCTGAACCGCAGGAAGCCGCCCAGGCCCCGCAGGATACCCAGCAGAGTGAATCTGCCGACCAGGCCCAGCCTTGCGTAGAGCCCCCCACGGGCGAGACCAAGCGGCAGGAGCCGACCTCCGGCTGAACATCGCCGAGGACGTACCCGTAGTCCCGTAGTGAACCGAATTAAGAAAGCAAAGCCCGAGTAGGGAGGCCCCCTTGGCTACACGCGTATTTGAACTGGCCCGAAAATTAGATGTGACCAGCAAGGTCATCCTGGCCAAGTGCCGGGCCGAGGGCCTGAACATCAAGAATCACATGTCGACCGTCTCTGCCGGTCTGGAAGCGACCATTCGAGAATGGTTCAGCGAAGAAGCCCAGGGCACGGCCATTGAGACCAGCGACCACATCGACCTGCAGGAAGCCCGCGCCCAGGCGCGTAAGCAGCGCAAACGCAAGAAGAAGGAAGAAGAACCCCAGCCCGAGGCGCAGGAAACCCAGGCCCCGCAAGGCGAGGAAACTCAGGAAGTTCAGGAAGCTCAGGAGGCCCAGGAAGAAGCGACTCCGGCCCAGGAGCCCCCGGAAGAGCAGGCCGACCAGCAGGAGCCCCAAACCCAGCAAGCCTCTGGCCAGGCCCAGCCTGTCGCTCAAGAGCCGGCCCAGGCCGCCGAGGCCCAGGCCGAACAGGCTCCGCCCGCTCAAACAGAGCCCCAGGAGGACTCGAGCGATCAAGAACAGGCTCCCGCCGCCCAGGCCCAGGAGCCTTCCCAGCAGGAACAGCCGGAACCGGCGACCGAGAAACCGACCCAGGTTGCCGCCGAGCAAGCCCAGCCCGAAGACCAGGCCCAGCCGGAATCTGAAGAAGAACCCCAGCAGGCCGAACCGGAAGAGCAGGAAGAGACCGAAAAAAAGTCCAAGGACGAAAACATCAAGCCTGCCGGCCCGCAGGTGGTGCCCAAGCCGGCCGCCCTGCAGGGCCCCAGGGTCGTCCGGGTGGAGAAGCCGGACTACATTCCTCCGCGCCGGTCGAGTTCTTCCCGGAGCCGAACCAGCAGCCGACCGCCTCAGCAGGCCCCGCCGCCCCCTCCGACCCACCGGCGAAGCAAGACCAGCTCCGACCAGGAGGAAGACCGCAGCAAGGGCAAAGGCCGACGCAGCCCCCGCCGCAAAAGCGGCCGAAGCGCCGACTCAGGCGAGAAACTCAAGGAATGGCGGAATCAGGACCTGCTCGAGCGCGAACAGCGGCTCGCAGCAGCCGGCTCGGGCCTGCGCCGCCACCGCGCCAGCGTTTCCAACCGCGGCAATCGTGGCTCCAGTGGCCCTTCACGTCCTTCGAAGGTCGAAATCGAAGAGCCGATCACGGTCAAGAGCCTTTCGGCCGCAGCGGGTCTCAAGACCGCCAACATTATCAAGGCCCTCATGCAGACCGGCGTGCTTGCCACGGTGAATCAGGGCCTCACGGCCGAGCAGGCCGAAATGATCTGCGAGGAATACGGCATCGAGTTGACCATCAAAAAAAGCAAGACCGCCGAGGAAGAGTTGCTCGAGCAGTTCGAATCCCGTGAGCCGGAGCAACAGGTTTCGCGAGCCCCGGTCGTTACGTTCCTGGGCCATGTCGACCACGGCAAGACGTCGCTGTTGGACCGGATCCGCAAAACGACGGTGGCAACGGGCGAAGCCGGGGGCATCACGCAGCACATCGGCGCCTACCGTTTCGACCGCGGCGACAGTCACGTGGTTTTCCTGGATACCCCAGGGCACGAAGCCTTTACGGCCATGCGGTCTCGCGGTGCGAACATGACCGACGTGGTGGTGCTGGTGGTCGCGGCCGACGACGGCGTCATGCCCCAGACGGTCGAGGCGATCAACC
>CAZOVB010000037.1:0-42757 GCA_964583095.1 uncultured Planctomycetaceae bacterium | reverse complement strand
AGCAGGCCCTCTACGACCTGATCCACTGATGGGTGTCCCAATGTTGAAGTCAGGACGCTGCGGCTGGGAACCCGCACGCGCCGACGCCGCCGCCTTCTTGGCCGTGGACGAAAGCCCCATCTACGAGGCCGAAGACATTCCCTTCTGACCGCTATTCGGGCTGGTCTTCGTCTTGCAGCGATTCACCGTAGACGGCGCAGACGTATTCGACATGCTGCTTGGGGTACTGTCCCTCAAGGCGGGCTACGACCGCTTCCAGTTCCTTTTCGGTATCAAGTTCTTCCTCAACGGACCGTAGAACCGTAGTATCGAGTTCACCCCATATCGCAGCCACCACTTCGGCCCCCGGTAGTTCCATGCTTTCGCGCAGGAACTCGTCCTTCTCGGATTCGGTCACTTCCAAGGCGGCTTCGCAGACATTGCAGACCATGTAGTACTTCCTGCCCCACTTGGCCACGGGCACGAAGAAGGCGCTTACCTTCTTGGCGACTTCGTACAGGTGGAAGTGATCGTAGTTCCTGCAATTCGGGCACTTCATAATGCCCATGTAGGCTATCGCCTTGGCGTCCTTGCCCCACCCCGCGACTATCGGAATCATGCCTTCGCCCCCTTCATTGCTGTCGCCTGCTGGGCCGACAGTTCCTTGGCCAGAAAGCCGCAAACAGAGCAGGCAAGATAGTACTTCCGCTTTCCGACCAAGGGCTTTTTCAGGAACACAATGCCCAACTGCAAGCCATGAGGGACGACATAGACGAAGTGCTCGGCGGTGTTGCTGCAATTCGGGCACTTCTGTTCAATTCGCCTGGCACCTTCCAGTTCCCAGCCGTTGTACTCTTTCCAGAACATCGACCGCCCCTTTCTGCTGAACCGTGCGGTAGAACTGAGTCTGGATTGTCGCCCCGGTGTCGTATCCCGTCAAGCAAAAAGCGCTTGTGGCATTCACTGACAAGCCTGAATCGAGTAGAATCGGGGCGTAATGGACGCGAAAGAGCTTCAAGAATGGGCCGGGATTCCCGCCGCTTTGGCCGAGGTGGCCGCCTGCCTTGGGGACGTGCCACCCGACGCCAACGCTGCTTCGGTGAAGGCATGGCTATTCACCCGGCAGAACAACGTCGCGGTGCGGATGGCCCGGCTGCTTGAGAATGCCGACGCCCGCGCGATCCTGACCGAAACCGCCGGGCGGACCTGGAAGCAGGCCACGCCCGCGAAGGGAGCGCCGGAGCAGCTTTGGCAACGGCTGAACCGCGAGCTTACCCCCTTGGCCCAGGGAGCAAGCGACGCCCTGGAACGCAAGGCGGACTTTGCACCGAAGGGGCTGCTGGCGTCGATGTTCTCGCCCAAGCATACCTGCCGGGAAGTCGCCCTGATGGCGTGGAACTTCACCCGGCACGCGCTGACCTGCAAGGCGGACCTGATCTTCCCGTATCATGGGGCCTACAAGCTGCTGCCGGCCGATGAGGCCGTCTGGCGGTGGGTGAAGCTGCCGCACGCCAGCAAGGAAGCCGTCGATATTCCACCGGTCGGGGACTTCGCCGCCGCCCTGATCGTCAACCGTTTGGCGATGGTGAAGGAACTGCTGTGCTTCCTGGCGAATCTCGCCAACGGCGGCCGGATCGACTCGCAAAGCGCGAATTGGAATCACGAGCTGGCCGAGCAGGTGCAGAACGTGCGGAATCTGCTGTGGGATTCGACCGACGCCGAAGAACGGTCGGGCGCTATGGCGCTGCTTCAAGTCTACTTGGCGGGGGCAGAACACCGCCGGGGCTTTGAAGCCGACTGGTCGGTGATTCCCTGGCCGGCCGAACCGGAGAACATGAGCCTGTTTATCATCGACCGGTCCGAGCAGAAGCAGAGCTTCGACGATGATTTTGCTTCGCTGTGGGTCTGGCGGAATCACGCGCTGGCCTACACGTTCGACACCGCCTTGGAGAAGCACTCGGAGGACACGTTGCGGATTGTGCGGGCCGGCTTAGAGAAGCTGAAGCAGCGGCTGAATGAGCAGGTACAGTTCCGAGCGAGGGCCGCGAACCTTGCGAAGCAGGCCCGCGCCGGCATGGCGAACCTGACGGACTGGCAAGACGGGCTGGCCGCAGGCTATGACCGCGTGGCCGAGAATGTCGAACGTATAGGTCAAGAGATTCAGACCCCGGACTTCATAGACGCCGAGCCTGTCAAGTCGCTGCCGGAGCCGAGCCGCCGCAAGCCTGGCCGAAAGAAGCTGCCCCCGAAGGAAGAACGCCGCCGGCTTGCGATTCTGGAACGGTGGGAACGCGCAAGCGGTGAATGTTCGCGGAAGGACTTCTGCGCCGACGAAGGAATCATGGTCAAGCAACTTGAGAACTTCCAACGCTGGAAACAGCAACGCGAGAATCGAGGGGAATAGGCTGGGCTTTCCGTCCGACAAACCCGACAAATAGGCCGCCCGAAAGCCGTTTCAGAAATTCCGACAACTTTTTTTCGACGATGACAAGCCCCGTCCATCGGGGCTTTCTCTTTGCGCCGTTCTGAGCCGTCCACCCGACAAATTGCCCCCGGAATTTGTCCGTAAAGACGCGGTGGAAATTGGGGGTATCGACGGGCAACGGAGCCCGCCCGTTACCAACCGGGGCAAGGCCCCAGAATGGATTCGCAATGTCTGCAACAATGCACGCCACCGACGGGCGTAACGTCGGCGGGGACCCGGCCCCCGCGCAACTGGCCGGAATGCTGAACGTGGGCGACGTGGCGAAGATGCTTCGCTGTTCGTCGCGGACGGTCTACCGCCTGGCCGACCCGACCGGAACCACGGCTGCACCTGCGATGGCCAATGCGGGCCGGCCTGTAAGTGTCTGCCCATCGGTCGCGAGCCCTGCCGCGCCAAAGCGGCCGAGGGGGACGATTCGCGGGCGCAGAACCCGCGAACACCGACCGACCCGGCCCGGCAATCGGCCGTTGCTTCGCGGGCAGGACAGATGCCCAAAAGCTGCCGAGCAACGTACCTGAAAGCGACGCGCGGCAAGGCGTCGCCCCGCGTGGCGATCAAGGCGTTCTGCCTGGAATGCGTCGGCTGGAACCGGCCGGAAGTCGCCCGTTGCACGACGACGGCCTGCCCGCTGTGGATGTACCGCCCCTTTCGTCGGGGCGGTGAGTGAGTGTCCATCGACAAAAAAACCCGCCCGGCGTGTTCTTGGCGGAAGCGCCGGGCGGGCCTTGTCCTGAACTTCGAACAGAAAGGCTATTGCCATGAATCACAATACGAAGCTGTCTGACATTCTGCAAGGCAACATGGAAAGCCTCAAGTCGGCCTGGCAGAACACCGAAGCCGCCGGCGACTTCGAGCCGATTCCCGCCGGCACCTACGAAGCCCGCCTGATGGACGGTGAGCTTTTTCAGAGTCGCCACGGGACGCCCGGCTACAAGCTGACCTTCGAAATCGCCGAAGGCGACCCCGACGCGGGGAGCGAGAAATTCGCAAACCGGCGATGCTGGCATGACCTTTGGCTTACGCCGGCCGCCATGCCCATGACGAAGCGCGACCTGGCCAAGCTGGGCCTGAGCGACTTCGCCCAACTGGAACGGCCCCTGCCGGCCGTGTTCCGCGTCAAGCTGCGCCTGGCCGTCCGCCGCGACGATGACGGCAACACCTACAACCGTGTGCAGCGCTTCGACGTGCTCGGCATTGACGAGCCGGAGAAGGACCCGTTCGACGATGCTCACGGCGGGGCCTTCGACACCGACGCGGGGGCCGAGCAATGACGGCCTGCCCGTACGGTTTTCGAATCGTCGGTTCGCCCCGAAACGAGCGACGGCCCACCCGATGGGCCGTCGCTTTCGGGGCGTATGCCGATTGCGACCCGCGCGCCGAGTGCGAGCGGGAAAGCTACCTGTCGGCCTTCACCTTCGGGGCGGACTTCGCCGCCCACCTGCGACGCCACCGCACCCCCAAGGGCCTGCCCGAATCGGTTCGGTGCTTCGCGCCGTGGGTCTGGTGGGATATTGACCGGGCCGGGGACCTGCCCGCCGCCCAGGCCGACGCGGTGCGGCTGGCGCTGTCGCTGGAACAGCAGTTCGCCATCGACGCCGAAGACCTGCTGCTGTTCTTCTCGGGGGCGAAGGGGTATCACGTCGGCCTGGCAACGGCCCTTTGGCGGTGCGAACCGTCGGCCGACTTCCACCGCGTCGCGCGGACCTTCTGCCAGCAGGCCGCCCAAATGGCGGACGTGGCCACCGACCCGAGCATTTACGACCGGGTTCACCTGCTGCGTGCCCCGAACTCGCGCCACCCGAAGACCGGGCTGCACAAGGTCCGCGTGAGCGTCGAAGACCTGATGCACCTTTCGCCCGAAGCGATCCGCCAACGCGCGGCCGAGCCGATGGAGTTCGAAATCCCGACGCCGACCCGGTGCGACTGGAACCTGCAAAACGCCTGGACCGACGCGGCCGAGCAGGTGCGCCAGCAGGCCGAAGCGATTGCCCAGGCCCGGCAAGACGCCCCGGCCAAGATGAACCGGCTGACGCTGGACTTCATCCGCTACGGGGCCGAACAGGGCGGACAAGGCGAGCAGGCCGACAAGACCGCCGGCGACGGCCGACACCGCCGGCCGTCCTTCTGGACCGCCAGCTTGCCCGGCTTTCCGGTGTGGACCTGACGACGATTCGCTACCGCCGCCTGGAAGAACGCCATGCCGAGAGAATCGAAGCCGGCCTGGCGACGCTGGAAGAACTCGCCGACCGGCTTTGTTTCGTCCGCCCGCAACGCTTACGGCGTGGGGCTGAACCTGGCCAGCTTCCGCGAAAGCTCGGAACTGGAATTCGGCGCGGACTCGGCCTTCATCCTGACCCCGGACGAAAAGCAAACCGAAGGAACCGTCCGACTGCTGCACCTGAAAGACCGGCACGGCGAATGCCGCGACCTGCTGATGCACTTCGACAAGCCCCGTCAAGCCTTCCGGCTGATCGACGCCGCCGACGCGCCGGCCGCGATGGACCCGGCCAAGCTGGCGGACCTGTGGAACGCCACCGACGCCGCCGGCAATGAGGAATCCGACGATGAAGACTGACCGACCAAATCCCGCCGGCAAGGCGCTGCCGGGCTGTTCGACGTTGCCGCCGATGGACGGCCCTTCAACATGCCTTCGACCGGCTGGAACGGCCCAGAACGCCCGAGAGGGCCGGGATATCGGCGCAGAATCGGCGACACCGGCCAAGGCCGACCGCAAGACCGCCCAGGGGCGCAAGCGTGCCCAGGCGAGCGGGAAACGTTGGCGAATGCTCAATGAGTTCATCGACGCCGGCGGGGCCGACCTGCGCCCGAATGACTGGCGGGTTTGGCTGGTGCTGTTCCGCGATGCCAAGGGCGACACGGCCCGCACGTCGCAGAAGTATGTCGCCAAACGGCTGAACCTGGACCGAAAGACCGTCGGCCGGGCCGTCAAACGCCTGCAAACCGCCGGCCTGCTGGACGTGCTCCACCGGGGCGGATTCCGGCGCGGGCCGAGCACCTACCGCTTGCGGCCGATGCCCGCCGACAATGCCCCACGGGAGCGACCTTGAGGAATCGGACAATGTACCACGGCGCGCAATTTCCAAGGGTCAAGCTGTTGTCCCATATCCCAGAAGGGATACCCAGGGCGGGGATTCCGCCCTTGACGGGCTTCACCCCGCCGGCCAAGGCGGAAAAGTGCTTGACGCCGGCCGCCCGTGCGGTGAGAATACCCACCATGAACGCGAAGCCCACCCGACCCGACGGCGGTTCGCCCACGATGACCGAGCTTCTGCGCAAGTGCCTGGCGGAAGCCCCTTCCATCCGGGCGGTCTCCCGCGAAACCCTGTCCGATCATGCGTCGCTGATCCGGTTCATGCGGGGCGAATCTCACCTGCGACTGGACAAGGCCGACGCCCTGGCCCGCTACTTCGGCATTGAATGCCGGCTGACCGGCAAGCCGAGGGGGAACAACTGATGGGAAGCATTCGAAAGCCAACGTATACCCGGCCGCTGCCCGAGGGGGCCGAGGTCTTCACGCGGAAGGGCAAGCAGTTCGCCCGATGGACCGACGGCAAGGGCCGCAAGCGCGTTGCTGAACTGGCCGGCGACGGCGACCGCGTTCTGATGGAATCGCAGGTCTACGTTGCCAAGTACCGCGACGGGGCGGGGCAGGTCGCGACGAAATCCACCGGCTGCCGGGACAAAGCCGCCGCGATGCGCGTTCTGGCCGACCTGGAAGCCGAAGCCGAGAAGGTCCGCGCCGGCGTCATGTCGGCCGACGAAATGAAGACAAGCCACCACGCGGCCCGGCAATTCGCCGACCACCTGAAAGCCTATCTTGAGCACCTGAACCACAAGCGGATTCGCGGCCGGAAGGTTTCGGCCCACTACCGCCGCAACGTCAAGTCGCGGATGGACCGGCTGACGAAAGACCTTGAGCTTCGCAAACTGTCCGACCTGACGGCCGAGAAGATGAACCGATGGCTTACCCAGGCCGAAGCCGCCGACATGGCCCCGGCGACGCGAAACGAGTATCTGACTTCGGCCGTCGCCTTCTGCAACTGGTGCGTCGAAGCCCACCGGCTGACGGTCAACCCGCTGGCGAAGGTGAGCAAGGCCGACGCCCGAAGCGACGCCCGCCGCAAACGCCGCGCCCTGGAAGCCGAAGAAATCGCGCGGCTGCTGGAAGCCGCCCGGCTTCGCCCCGTGGCCGACTACGGCCGCGAAACCGTCGAACCGACCGAGAAGGACAAAGCCGAGGGCAGGACGTGGGCAAAGGCCCCGGTGACGTGGGAGAACATGCAGGACGCCTACCGACGCGGCCGGGAACACCTGGCCATGTCGCCCGCCCGGCTGGCCCGCCTGGAAATGCTCGGCCGCGAACGGGCGCTGTTCTACCTGGTGGCGGTAACGACCGGCCTTCGCCGCAAGGAACAAGCAAGCCTGACCGTCGGCCAGCTTCACCTTGACGGGCCGAACCCCTACGCCGAACTGGCCGGCAAGGACAGCAAGAGCGGGCAAGGCGCGGCCATCCCGCTGCGCCCGGACGTGGCCGAGCAGGTCCGCGACTTCCTGGCCGGCAAGCTGGCCGAGTCCCAGCGCCGCACCTTGGCCGACGGCCGAACCGCCTTTGTGCATGAACTGCCGCTGTCGATGCCCGTCTTCGAGAATCCGCCGACGATCCGCGTCTTCGACCGCGACCTTCTGGCGGCTGGAATCGCCCGGCTGGACGAAGAAGGAAACATCGTCAAGACCGACCGGCGCGGGCGGACGGTGGACCTGCACGCCTTGCGGCACACGTTCGGAACGCACTTGAGCAAGGCTGGCGGGTCGCCCAGGACCGCCCAAGCGGCCATGCGGCATTCGCGTATCGACCTGACGATGAACGTCTACACCGACCCGCAACTTCTGGACGTGTCCGGGGCCGTGGCGTCGCTGCCCGATTTCACGAAGGCCCCGAAGACGAATCGCGGCCGGCAGGCGAAGACCGGCACCTTTGACGCGCCGGAAGCCCCGAGTCTGCTTGTACCAAATCTTGCCCCAAATCTTGCACCGAAGCGCGTCCACGACGGGCGAGAGCGTCAAGCGGTGGCAAAGCCGGAAGGCCGGAAGGCCGGAAGGCGAGAGAACCCCGGCCGCAAACCCCTGCAAATACAAAAGAAAGACGGCCCCGGTCAAGTTCTGGCAAGGGCCGTCAAAAAGCGGGCGATGAGATTTGAACTCACGACATTCACGTTGGCAACGTGACGCTCTACCACTGAGCTACGCCCGCGTGCGGGTTCCAGCTAGAATACACATTTCCCCCCGGATGACAAGGGGGTTGGGCGAAAATTTCCGATGGTTTTGTCAGGAAAATGCCTCGCCCGTCGGCGGTTGTGGTTTCCCTTGCCAAGTGGGGTTCGGGCGGCTACTTTTGTGGCCCCATGCTTGCGACCCTTTTAGAAAAACTGGACCCGACGTTCTTCTCTTCGCAGACGACCTGGCTTCTCTGGGCGTTTGTGCTGGCGGGGTTCGGGTGCCTGGTCATCGGGGCCGACCGCGCGGTGGGGGCAGCGGCCCGCCTGGCCTCGGCGCTGGGGATGAGCAAGGTGCTCATCGGGGCGACGATCGTCTCGGTGGGCACGACCCTGCCGGAGGTGACGGTTTCGGTCATCGCGGCCTTTCAGGGCCTGCCGGACCTGGCCATGGGCAACGCGATCGGGTCGGTGATCTTCAACACGGGGATCATCTTCGGGCTCTGCGCGATGATCCGCCCGCTGCCCAAGGACCCGTTCCTGATGAACCGCCATGCGTGGATCCAACTGGGCTCGGCCTTGCTGCTCTTTGCCTTCATGATCTTCGGGTGGATCCGCAGTGGAGATATCACACGCGTGCACCTGGGCCGAGCGATGGGGGTGGTCTTCCTGGCCCTGCTGGCGGTATACCTGTGGCTTTCGGTGCGGTGGAGCCGGAAGCATCCGGAGCTGATACCCGATGAGGCCTCCCAGACAACCCCCCCGGCCGAGGGCAGGAAGAGGATCGCCCTTGTGGTGGGGATCCTGTTGTTTGGCCTGGTGCTGGTAATGGCCGGATCGGAACTGATGGTCGGCTCGGTCAGTGTGATCTCGCTGCGTCTGAAGATTCCGCCCGAGGTCATCGCGGTGACGGTGGTCGCCCTGGGTACGTCGCTGCCGGAACTGGCTACCGGCATTACGTCGCTGATCAGAGGTCACGCCGAACTGCTGGTGGGCAATGTCATCGGTGCCAATATTTTGAACCTGCTGCTGGTGATCGGGGCTGCTTCTCTGCCGGGTGGACTGGACGTCAAGCCCTCGTTTTTCTGGCTGTACGTTCCGGCCATGCTGGTCCTTCTGGCCCTGGTGAGGTTCCTGGGCGCCACGGAGGGCAAGGAGTTTCGGCGGCTCCACGGGCTGCCGTTTCTGTTGGTGTACCTGATTTTCTACGGGATCATCGCGACGTCCCTGCTCGTGCTGGGGCGGAAGATCTAGCGGCCTGCTTGACCGGGGTTTGACGGTCGAAGATTGGGGCTTTCGGGTCGTGTCCGTGCCGGGTACAATGCAGCCTTGAAGTGAGGTAGAACCGTCGTCGGCCGGTGCGGCTTGCGACTCGAACAGCCCTTCAGAGGGAGTACCAATCATGTCGAGCACAAACAGATGGGTCATTGCGGTTGTGGTCCTTTGCCTTTCGGGCCCGGTATGGAGCCAGGACGAAGTTTCCCGGCGAGAGCTTTCCCTGCCTCATGCGGGGCTCAAGCTGACCTTACCGGAAGACTTCACGCTGCAGGCCCCGAGCCAGGAGTTTGACCTTCTCCAGGCGGTGGAGTCCAGTGAGGCTGGGGCGCTGAAGATGCTTCGGCTCCGGCTGACGCGGGTTGATGCCGACACGAGCCCCGAGGAGATCCTGGACAAGGCGTACATTGCGATGCGAAAGGACCGTTCGTATGTCCGGCTTTCTGAAATCACGTCCGCGTCGGTTCAGGTAGCCGATCGGCCCGCGCATCTGAATGTCGTCCGATACGGCCAGGCAGACCAGACGCTTTATACCGGACAGGTGTGCTTTGTGCGTTCGGCCGGCCAGGAAGAATCGCAACTGGCCTGCGTCTTGACGGTTACGGCCAAGGCCTCGCAGAAGGCCGGCCTGATTCCGATTCTGCGTGAACTCAGCGAGAGTCTTTCGCTGATGGACCTCGAGCCGGTTTCCCAGGTGGAGTTTCCCCTGGTGTCGGATCCGGTGGTTGACCAGCGGATGGCTGCGTCGCTGCGAGCTCCCCTGGGCTGGTATGTCTACGCCACGCAGCTGGGTCTGCGGGCGGAGGTAATGGATTACGCCAAAGGGCTGCGCGGAGCCATCGGATCCGAGCTGCTCGCGCTTCGCCAGGAGGGAACCACGACCGTGGCGGATCAGATCGAGAGCCTTCGTGAACGTTTCGAACAGGCTCGATCGGAACTCAAGGCCCAGGGCGAAGAAAATCCGACGCTTCCGAAGATCGAGGAAGTCACCGATGCCTCCCTGGGAGTGCTTTCGGGCAAACGAGTCCTGATACGCGGCCGCGAAGGGCTGACCATTCGCACGCTGGCGACCCGTTCGCACGGCAATGATACGCTGCTTTACGTACTGGATGTTCGCCCGGGAATCGAGGAACTCGAGGCCAGGGCTTTGACACTGTCCAAAAAGATCTCCCAGGGCGTGACGCTCAATGACATTCCCGAGCCGACGCAAGATTCCCAAACGCCGGCTCCGTAACAGTATTTGCAGGGAAGGCGAGAATCAGATGGATCTGGATCGTATTACACAGGGGGACTGCATAGATATCCTTGCCGGGGCGAAGGAGCCGTTTGTCGATCTGGCTTTCGCCGACCCGCCGTTCAATATCGGGTTCCGCTACGACGTGTACGAGGACACCCGCGCCTACGACGATTACTACCGGTGGACGCATGACTGGATGGAGGCGGTCTGCAAGGTCCTGAAGCCTTCCGGAACATTCTGGGTGGCCATCGGGGATGAATACGCCGCCGAGGTGCGGATGATCGGTCGCCAACTGGGCCTGAGCCTGCGCAACTGGGTAATCTGGCATTACACGTTCGGGCAGAACGCCAAGGCCAAGTTCGCCCGGGCCCATGCGCACCTGTTCTACTTCGTCAAGGACCCCTCGTCGTTCACATTCAACGATGAAGCGGTCCGTGTTTTCAGCGACCGCCAGCGGGTGTACCGCGACAAGCGGGCCAACCCCAAGGGCAAGATTCCGGATGACGTATGGAATGAATTTCCGCGCGTCTGCGGGACTTACGCGGAGCGGGAAGGCTGGCATCCTTGCCAGATGCCCACGCTGCTGCTGAATCGCATCGTGCGCAGTTGCTCGAAGGTGGGGGATGTGGTTCTGGACCCGTTCTCGGGCAGCGGGACGACGCTGGTCTCGGCCAAGCGCGCCGGGCGACGCTGGGTGGGGACGGACGTTTCCGAAACCTACGTGACCGAGGGCAACCGGCGGCTGAGAGAAACGCGCGTTCTGGACCGGATCGTGGAAGCCGGAGAGCACTGGGCGCCGGAGATATTCGAAGAGCTCTCGGCCTCCTACATGGAGGCCGCCCTGGCAACGACGACGATGCTCGAGAACCCGCATCTTCTCAAGGCGTTCGTCGGGTTCTTCAATGGTCGGCTTGGCACGGCCGGGGTCGAGCGCGAGTATCCTCCGCAGGAAGTCTGGGAGCAGTTGGAGAAGTTGCGACGAATGGGTGACAGGCGTCCGAAGATCCGCGTCCATGCCAATGAGCCCTCGGGCAAAGCCCGGGCCATGCCGAAGCTGCCCAGCAAGGCTCCCGCGAAGGTCAAGGACCGCAAGCGGGTCAAGGCGAACCAGATCGGCAATCGCGGCAAGGACAACCGGCTGCTTTGACCCAAACCTGGATCTGCAGGGTTACTGGCCCCTCTTGAATTCCCACGTACCGGCCGATTCGGTTTCGATGGTCATGTCACCTTCTTCATCAAAGGTGATGTCGCAGAGGTAGATCATTCCGCTGTCGACCTCCAGGACGTACTTCTCCTCCTCGCGCTTCCATGTGCCGCTGCCCTCGCGGTCTTCAGACGGATCGCTGTAGAAGTAGTAGAAGGTGGCGTCCTGGTAGAACTCGGCCTCGAGGGTGTAGTCTTGGTTTTGGGCCTGCCACAGACCCAGCAAATCGTTCGACTCGCTGCGGGATTCAGAGGGCCTCCGATCCTGGCAACCCGGACCCGAGCAGGCCAGGAGAAGAAAGGCCAACGCAAAGAGGGGCTTCTGCAAGGCATGCATGGCTGCTTGTCTCCGTGGAGGTCTTATGGAGTGGCCAACGACACCCGCCGGCACAGCGCTTTTTCGGGGCCCGGACGGCGGAGTTTGCCTTCTGTGGCTCTGGGGGGCCTGGAACCTACTCAAGACCGGCTTTTTCGCGGGCACTTTCCAGGACGGCGTCGATGATCTCCATGGTTTTGATGGAGTCTTCGATATCAAAGGCCGGGGCCGCGTCGTTCAGGACGCAGTCGGCGAAGTTCTCGACCATGGGGACGTAGTGGTCGATGTTGTCCATCTTGATGACCTCGGTATCCCAGTCGTGCCAGTAGTGTATCTCAGCCGGCTCTTCGCCCATGACACAGGTGCCCTTGGGGCTGACGAGGCGACCTGTGGAACCGGCGATTTCATAGTCGCACTGGAAGCCGGAGCGCAGGGAGCACTGGAGTGTGGCCAGCACGTTGTTGGGAAATCGCAGACTTGCCACGAGCCATTCTTCGACGCCCTGGTCATTGAAGGCGCCCTCTGCCTCGACGCTGATGGGCATCTGGTTGTCGAGCATGGTCCGGAAGACCTCGACGCAGTAGAAGCCCACGTCGCGCATGGCGCCGCCGGCGGTTTCCTTGCGGAAGCGGATGTCGTCGTCGCCTTCCAGGGGGACGAGGAACTCGGCCCGGAGCAGGTGGAGATCCCCGATGGCGCCGCTGTCGATCATCTCCTTGACCTTCTTATGCAGCGGATGGAAGCGCCACATGGCTGCCTCGGCCAGCAGGACGTCCTTGCTCTTGAAGCCGTCGATGAGCTTTCGGGCTTCGGCGGCATCGGCGGTAAGGGGCTTTTCGCAGAGGACGGGTTTGCCGGCGTCCGCGGCCTTGAGAGACCAGGGGGCATGCATGCTGACAGGCAGGGGGTTGTAGATGGCGTCGACGTCGGGGTCGGCCAGCAGCTCATCGTAGCTGCCGTAGGATTTCTCGATGCCGAACTCTTTTGCGACATCAGCGGCCTTTTCGGCACTGCGGGAGGCGATGGCATAGGGTGTGGAGTTTTTGCTGGCCTTCATTGCGGGAATTACCTGTTCCTGTGCAATGGCAGCGGTCGAGAGAATGCCCCAGCGAAGCTTGTCAGCCATGGTCGTTTTTCCTTTCGGTCTCAATGGTTCGGGGCGCCCGGGTCGCAAAACCCGGGCGCCTCGAGGGTGGCATTTCGACGCGGCTTACTGGCCCAGGCGGCGTTTGGCCTCGTCGAGCATATCCTTGGTTCTGCTGGCGCCGCAACGGGTTACGCCCAGCGAACGAACTTCCAGCAGCTTGTCCAGATCCCGCACACCGCCGGCCGCCTTGACCTGCACGTTGTCGGGCGTGTTGTCGATCATCAACTTCAGATCTTCCATCGTCGCGCCGCCGGTTCCGTAACCGGTGGAGGTCTTGACCCAGTCGGCGCCAAGTCCCGAGCAGATCTTGCAGAGGCGGATCTTCTGCTCATCGTTGAGATAGCAGTTCTCGAAGATCACCTTTACCTTCTGCCCGGCCGAGTGGGTTACGTCGATGACGGCCTTGATGTCCGCCTCCACGTAGTCCCAGTCGCCGCTGAGGACCTGCGAGATATTGACGACCATGTCCAGCTCGGTTCCGCCGTCGGCCAAGGCCTGCTCGGCTTCGAAGAGCTTTGTGGCCGTCTTGTGTCCGCCGTGCGGAAAGCCGATGGTCGTGCTTGGCTGGACCGTACTGCCGGCCAGTATCTCGCTGCAACGCTTGAGATGGTAGGGCATGATGCAGACGCTGGCAACATCGTAGTCCACAGCCAGTTTGCATCCGGCCTCGAGCTCCTCGACGCTCAGGGTCGGGTTCAGCAGCGAATGATCGATCATCTTGGCAACATCCTGGTAGGTGTAGTCCATGTTTCGTCGTTCCTTTCTTCAGGTATTCAGGGGGTTTGTGTTTACAGGGCAAGTTCCATGGCGCTTCGCAGGAGCAACTGCTCGGCCAGGTTGATTCGGGGGTTGAATTTCTCTTCGATCGTCTCGGGGTCCTGTTCGAGGACGAATCTTCGCAGCCAGATTTCCGGGGAAAGATGGTAGAAGACAGCGGATTGCACGCGGTTTTCCTGAAGCATCTTCTCCAGCCGCTGGGCTTCCTCGGGTCCGATGTAGTACTGCACCCAGTGTTTGTAGCGGCCGGGGAACTGCTTTTCCCAGGCGCTGACCTGTCTGCGGAGGACATCCACGGGGCCGTGGAGTTTCAGCAGGGCCACATACTCCGGGAAGTTGTTCACGAGGTTGTAAGGGGCCTTGGTTCCGGCGGTAGTGACGGTAACGCCCCTGCCCGGGACCAGGCCGTCGCAGCCGAACGCTTCCCCGCCGTCGTCGCGGGCGGTGTAGCCGATCCTGCGACAGTGATCGACGGCGTATTGCAGGGCCAGCAGGCCGGCAGCGGTTTTGCCGGCCAGGTAGAGCATGCGGTCGGCCCCGTCGACATTGCCTTCGTCGCGTCGCATTTTCGCCTCGGCCAGCAAGCCCTCCAGTCCGTTGTGGGAGCAGTCGGAGTTCCAGAATGTCGCCTGCGGATCGGAAAGCGCTGCGCTGTAGCTCCAGCAATGGAACAGCTCGTAGAAGGCGACGAGTTGTTCGCGGGTGGCCTGCAGCTTCCTGGCGGTCCGTCTGGCGGCAGCGGCGATGCTTTCCTCGCCGCAGCGGCAAGCCCGCTGGAGGCCTGAAAGCGACAGACCGTTGTACCAGTCCGGGTCGTAGCTGACGTCGCCCCAGAGATCGAAGATCTGGTCCTCCTTTGCCCACTTCCGGCCTGTGACCGGTTCGGTGACGATCTCCAGCGAGTCCTGGTAGGCCTTGGCGGAGGGGACCTTGAGGCGTTGGAGCAGTTGCTCCTTCTGTCTTTGCGGGGCGACTTCCAGCAGGGGCGCCCAGATACGCAGGTTCAGAAGCTGATCCATCGGATCGTCTTCGCTGTATGTCACGTCCCCGGCATAGGAGAGTTCCTCCGGAACGGGGGCCAGGCGACCCGAGACCTCCCGGGAAGGCGAGAGCGTTGCCCGCGTCCAGTCCAGTTGGATCTCTGCCTGCCAGTTGCTTGCCTTGACGTATTGGTAGGGCCCCAAGGCTGCGGTCATGAGGGTCTTGCGCCCGGCGGGAAGTTGCATCAGGCTGCTGGAATCCAAATGGGTCAGCAGCGGGGGAACCGGGGCAATGGTTGAACCGGGGAACTCCTGTTGAAGGATCAGCTTGTCGTCCTCGATGCAGTAGGATTCCCGGCAGAGAAGCGGGGGCCTGCGGAGAATCTCCTGCCAGAGGTCGAACTGGGCCTCGCTCGACGGGGCTTCGGCGGGGTCGAGCAGGGGCACCAGCATCAGCCTTCCGCCCTTCCGGGGAAAATGCAGAGCCCAGAACGAGTGCGATACCACCTCCAGCTTCAACGGCTGGGACGCGACAACAAGCACGCTGCGCGTCCTGCCCTTGAAGAGGTAGAACCGGCTGCCCTGCACGTCGGGCACTCTGCCAAGATAGCCTTCCTCGTCGGTCTCCAGATTCACGATCCAGTGGACCTCCGTGAGCATCCGCAACGGGACGGTTTTGCCGTGGGGCAGGAAGATCGGTCCCGGAAGGGCGGTGCGGGCTTCGACGTCCACGCCGTCCTGGGCCCACTGGTAGCCAAGCGTCTTGCCGGTCCAGTCGGCCTGGAGGACGCTTCGGTTGAACGATTGGCCTGCGTTGACGGCAAAGAGCCCCGAGCGGGAGGGATCGACACTGCAAAAAGCATCCCCGTCGCGATAGCAGGAGGCCAGGTCAACGCGGTCGGCGATGGCTCCGGCGCGGTACCCGCCGGAAGGGCCGATGCAGTTGGTTTCGCTCAGGCCCGGGGTGAATTTCGTCCTGGATATCATGAAATACCTTCTGGTGTTGGAGTGGATGCGGGTGGGGGACAGAGCATTCCCACGGCGGGGGCGAGGGTTCGAAGCTCCCCCAGGCGGTTGTGGAATTCGTAGGCGTCGGCCCGGTAGAGCGTGTGCTCGTGCCAGAGGCCCCGGCCATCGCTGAGCCTGCCGGTCGAGACCGACAGCAGGGCGGCCCTGCCCTTGGGCACGTCCAAGGCGGCGGCCTGGGCAGCATCGAGGTTCACCGCTCGGAGGATCTGGTCGGCCCCGGCGATATCCAGCTCGTAACGATCCGTCCACAGGGCGTAGATCGAGGAGTCCAGGTCCTCGCGTGTCAGGTTCGGGCAAAGCCTTGCTGGACACCAGCGGGATTCCAGGATGACCGGCTGGTTGTCGGCCAGGCGGAGCCGCTGCATGTGGATCAGTTGTGAATCCTGGTCGGCATTAAGTTCTCGGGCGGCTTCGGGCGCCTGGGAGGCCTGTATGTGCCCGAAGTGCAAAACGCGCGTTGCGGGCTTCCTGCCGGCGGCGAGGGCTTTTTCGGTGAAGCTCACCAGGCTCCGCAGATCGTAGTTGAGGACTTCCCCGCGGATGAACGTCCCGATGCCGCGGCGATACTCCAGGACGCCCTCGGCCATCAGGTTGGACAGGGCCTTGTTCGCGGTGGCTCGGCTGACCTGATACTTGCGGCAGATTTCCCTCTCTGAGAGGAACTTCTGCCCGGGGCGGTAAGCTTCCTCGCGCAGCAGACTGCGAAGCTGATCGATGAGTCTTTGGTAAACGGGATCCTGGGGCTGGGGCGACACGGGTTGGAGCTCCTGTCGGGTGGCCTGGCCACCGGTGGCCAGGCCACCACTATACGTGTGATTGCCATGGTGTCAACCCATGAGATGTGCCCCGGGAGGAGATTTCATCACCGGCTTGCAGGATGTGGAAGGCGCGGATAGAGTCCGGCCATGGAAGATCCTCGAGCCATCGAAGTAAATCGCCAAAGCTGGGACCGCAGAACTCCCATCCACCTGCGAAGCGCCCTGTACCAGGCGGGTCTGAAGAAGCTGCGGGAAGGCGGCCTGACCCTCCTGCCGCCTACGGAGGAGGAAATCGGGCCTGTCAAAGGTCGGAAGGTCCTGCATCTCCAGTGCCATATCGGGCTGGACACCTTGTCGCTTGCAAGGCTGGGGGCGGAGGTGACGGGCCTGGATTTCTCCCCGCCGGCCCTGGAGGCTGCCAGAGGCTTTGCCGACGAGCTGGGCCTGAAGGCGAGGTTTGTCTGCGGCGATGCCCAGCGGGCCGATGAAGTCCTCGCCGGTGAGACCTTCGACATGGTCTTCGCCTCGTTCGGCGTGTTCTGCTGGATACCGGATCTTGACCGCTGGATGCAATCGGCTGGAAACCTGCTCAAGCCCGAGGGCGTGTTGTACGTGGCCGACGGGCATCCGATGATGGACCTGCTGGAAGATGATTCCTCCAAGTCCTACGGGTTCGAGTTTCGCTACGGGTATTTTGACAGGGGGCCAATGGAGTTTGGCCCGGGTCCAAGCTACGCCGACGACGGACAGGGCAGCGACATGGGGCCGACCGTTGAATATAGCTGGACAATGGGGGACCTGGTGAGCAAGACCGCCGGGGCGGGATTTCGAATCCAGTACCTTCACGAGTTCCCGGGATGCTTCTTCCAGCGCCTTGGTGTCCTGCAAGAGCAGTCCCCGGGCATCTGGGACTTCCCCGATTCTCTGCGGGGGAAAATTCCCGGGGTATTCTCCCTGCGAGGAGTAAGGGACTGAAACCCTTCCGGTATCAAAGGTTAGGTTCCGGCAAAGAAAGCCTCATTGAAACGGGAGCCGCAAACCGATAAGAATTGCGAAATTGTGTGGGTTTCCGACCCGAGAACTGCTGTAATACTTGTGCAAGGCGGAGTTGTACCTGACTCGCCCGATACCCTCCCGCAACCGCGCAGCTTGAGCGGTGTCTCGATGTGCCTTGCTGCCTGCGTGCCGGACCGTCCGGCCACAGGCTGACCTGCCCTACGCTGCGCGATGGTGTTCCATGACTACATACCCCAATGAAAATACGCCCGCTGTCTCTACTGTCCAGACTCCCGGTGTCCCCGCCCGATGGGATGGGGGCGATTCCAGGCCGAATGTCCTGCTTTGCAGCGTTTTCGGTCCCTACGCCCAGGATGACGAGTACGGCAGCCGGCAGATCAACCCGATGGAATTGTGGCACAACCAGGTCACCCGCGTCCAGGGAGCGTTCTCGCTGAGGATGTTCCACCGGAGTTGGGGCCTGATGCTCATCCAGGCCAACATTCAGGCGCCCTGTACGTGTCTGGATTTTCCCTCCCGCGAGCGATTCATCGAGGAGCTCAAGGAAAACAGCTACGATGTGATCGGGATCTCGGCGATTATCCCGAACTTCCTGAAGGTCCGGGAGATGTGTCGATTGGTCCGCGAACATCAGCCCGAGGCACGGATCGTCATCGGAGGGCACATTTCCAATATGCCCGACCTGGCCGAACGGGTCGGTGCTGACTGGGTCGCCAAGGGCGACGGGGTTCGCTGGTTCCGGGAATTTCTGGGCGAGGACATCGGCCAGCCGATCCGCCACCCGCAGATCTGGTCAGGGCTCAACCGCCGTTGCATGGGCATCGATCTAGGGTTTGACCCGAAGACGGCCGCGGCCGCCCTGATCCCGTCGGTGGGATGTCCGGTGGGATGCAATTTCTGCTCGACCTCGGCGATGTTCGGCGGCAAGGGCCACTGCGTGGATTTCTACCAGTCCGCCCAGGAGCTGTTTGACGTGATGGCCGGCCTGGCCGACAGCATGAACACCACGTCCTTCTTTGTCATGGACGAGAACTTTCTCCTTCGCCGCAAGCGGGCGATGGAGCTTCTGCGGCTGATGCAGGAGAACGACCGGGCCTGGGCGTTGTATGTTTTCAGCTCGGCCAACGCGATCCAGCAGTACTCGATGGAAGAACTGGCCCAGTTGGGCGTGAGTTGGGTCTGGATGGGCCTGGAAGGCAAGCAGAGCCAGTACAACAAGCTCAACGGCACCGACACGCACGCGCTGGTGCGTAAGCTCCAGGAACACGGCATTCGCGTGCTGGGTTCGAGCATTGTCGGGCTCGAGGAGCATACCCCTGAGAACTTTGACGCCGCCATCGACCACGCCGTCAGTCACGATACCGACTTCCATCAGTTCATGCTCTACACCCCGATCCCCGGAACGCCGCTGTTTGCCCAACACCAGGCCGAAGGGCGTATGCTCGATGAAGACGAGGCACCGCTGGCGGACATCCACGGGCAGTTGATGTTCAACTACCGCCACCCGAACATCCCCGCAGGGCAGGAGGGGCAAATGCTTCTACGGGCGTTTGAGGCGGACTTCCAGACCAACGGCCCCAGTACGGTGCGGACCGTCCGGACGCTGCTGAAGGGATACAAACACTACGGCAAGCACCCCGACAAGCGCCTTCGTCGGCGCTACAACCTCGAGGCCGGCCGCCTCTGGGCCATCCCCGCCGCCACGGTATGGGCCACGAGAAAGTGGTTCCGAAACAACCCCGAGGTCCGAGGCCGAATGGACAAGCTCCTGGGCGACCTCTACAAGCAGTTCGGCCTCAAGGCCAGGGTGATGGCGTCGCTGATCGGCCGATACATCTACCGAAAGCTCCAGGCCGAGGACAAACGCCTCCGCAACGGCTGGACCTACGAGCCGCCGACGTACTACGAGCACAACGGCCCCGGTCGAAAGGCCGCCCAGATTCCCGAGCCCATCGGAGCCGCCCAGGGCGCAGCGGTCGCAGACTGATCGGCGCTGTCTGCCCCCGGCGCAGGCCCCTGTAACATGGGGTTTGGCTAGCTTCTGTGGCGGTGGTCCGTGGGACTGCATCCCATGTGCTTGCGGAACAGCCGGGAGAAATAGAGCGGGTCGGCGATGCCGACCAGGCAGGCGACCTGGCTGACGGCCAGGCCGTGGTCCCGCAGCAACAGGGCGGCCCGTCGCATGCGAAGCCCGAGCAGGTAGCGGATCGGACTCCGGCCGTAATACCGCCGAAAGACGGCGATAAACTGGGATTTCGACAGATGTGCCTTCCGGGCCAGGTCCGCCAGTTCCAGTTTCCGATCCAAGTGGCCTTCCATGTACTGTCGCACTTCCTGCAAGGCCTGCGGGATCACCTCCGAATCACTGGGGCCCCCGGTCGCGCGGGCCAGGTCCCGCAGCAGCAGGTGGGTCCAGTCGGCCAGCATGTCCAGACGGGGCTTGGCGTGCTGGGACAACTCGCGGTAGATCCCCTCCAGATAGTCCAGCACCGTTGAGGCCGAGGCGACCGGGCAGGGGAGATCAACCCTGTAGCCGCTGGCTTGGAGGAATCCCTCAAATGCGCTGCCTTGAACAAGCAGCCAGGAATGCGACCAGGGCTTGTCGGGGTCCCCGAAACGATGTTGCGTCCCCGGGCGCAGCAGACAGACCGATCGGGCCGGGAGGGAGATGTCCTGCCCCTTGAGTCTTGCAGGGACGGGCGTGTGAAACAGCAGCAACAGCCAGAACCCCGCCCCCTCGGGCCGATTGACCTGTCCAGGGGGCATTTGTTCGCGCAGGCCCAGCCCTCGTATCGCCAGGGATTCGTCGAAATACGCCTCGCGCGCGGAGAAGTGAAGGGTCGTCATCGGCAAACCATAATATTGTCCATATAAAACAGAATCCTCTCCATTGGAATGCCTGAGAATAAGGGGTATTCTCTGCTTCGCAAACAGAGAAGTCTTACATCGGCAACAATATCGTCGATATTCCCCTGAACCCCACGGATCGACCCGGAGCGCAGCAAGATGAGCGGAAACCTTCGATTTGGCATCCTCGGCGCGGGCTTCATGGCCCGGACACACGCGAAGAACCTGGCCGATATCGACGGCGTGAGCGTCGAGGCCGTCTGCAATCATCACATCGAATCGGCCCGTGAACTGGCGGCGGATCTGCCCGGCCAGGTGCAGCGCTTCGAGGATTTTGAGAGGATGCTCGATGAGGTCGAACTCGATGGCCTGGTCGTGGCGATCCCCCCGCACGCCCACAACGGACAGGTGGGGGCCGCGGCAAAGGAGGGATTGGCGCTCTTCCTGGAAAAGCCCATCGCGATCGATCCCAAGGCGGCCAAGAAGATGGCCGAGGCGGTGGAAAGCTCGGGTGCAGCGGCCCAGGTGGGGTACCACATGCGGTTCGGCCAGGCGGTTTCGCAGTTGCAGCAGTGGATTTCCGACGGCACGGCCGGGAGGCCCACTCTCTTTGACGCCTGGTACCAGTGCAACAGCCTGCACGGGCCCTGGTGGAGACAGAAGGACAAGTCCGGTGGCCAGGTCCTCGAACAGGTGATCCACCTGTACGATCTGGCGACGGCCTTTCTGGGCGAGCCGCGGCAGATCGTGGGCTTTGCCGACAACCTCCTTCATACTTCGGTACCCGAATACACGGTGGAAGATACCAGCGTTTCGTGTATTCGATTCCAAAGCGGCGCCCTGGCCACGATCACCGGCAGCAACTGCGCGATCCCGATGCAGTGGCAGGGGGGCTTTCGACTGATCTGCGAGAAACTCACAGCCCACGTAACAGACCCCAATACCGCTGATGTGTTCTTCACGGCCGAAGACCCGGTCCGCTGCGAGCAGATCCGCGGAGACGTCGATCCGTACAAGCAGGAGATCGAGGCGTTTGTCCGATCCCTGCGGCAAGGCCGGCCATGCAGCCCGGGGATCCGAACCGGACTGCTCGGGGTGGAGATGACCTCGGCCGTGCTGGACTCCGCCGGAAAGCCCGTTGCCCTGTAAACGCGATTCCCCAACCAGAAGGATACCTCCAATGCCTCAGTCCGACCCGTTTCGCATTCTCGTGAATCTCCCCACGGGGTTTTTCCGCACGCCGCAACTCGAGCCGGTATGGCAGAAGCTCGAAGAGATGGGCACGCTGCGTAAGACCAGCCACGACACGCCCGAGCAGATCCGCGAGGACCTGATCTGGGCCCAGGCGGTACTCATGTGGGCCTGGCCGACGCTGGACGAGCAACTGCTCTCGGCGGCGCCGGATTTGAAATTCGCAGGCCACATCAATCTCAGTCAGGCCATGGCCAAGGCGGAGCTGGACCACGGCCTGGCGGTAAGCGAGCTGCGTCACGGATGGTCGCCGGCGGTGGCGGAGATGGCCCTGACGCTTCTGCTGGCCGGGCTTCGCAAGACCAGTGCGTACCACCTGGCCATGAGGCAGGGCGCCGAGGACTGGGTGGAGGATATTCCCGCCGACGTGGATGCCTCCGAGCGACAGCTTGCCGGCAGGACGGTGGGCATTGCGGGCTTTGGCGGGATCGGACAGCGACTTGCCCAGTTGCTCGAACCGTTCGGTGTTGAGCTTCTGGTGCACGATCCGTTCATCCCCCAGGAGATTCTGGACAAGTACAATGCCCGGTCCGTGGACATGCCCGCCCTGGCCCGGCAGAGCGAAGCGGTCTTTCTCTGTGCGGCCAACACTTCCAACAGCCGTCACCTGCTGGGCAAGGACGAGATCGAGGCTATGGACGCCGATGCCGTTCTGGTCAACGTGGGTCGGGCCTCGCTGGTGGATATGGAGGCGCTGAGGCAGCGACTGGCCCGGGGAGAATTGACAGCCATGCTGGACGTCTTCGAGACTGAGCCTTTGGCGGCCGACGATGAGCTCCGCAAGCTGCCCAACGCCTTCCTGACTCCCCATCGGGCCGGCGGAATCATGGAATCGGTCCAGCGGATCCTGACAGCCCTGGTCGAGGAACTCGATAGATTCCGCCAGGACAAGCCGCTCAAGTATCCGGTGAAGCGGGAGATGTTCACGTCGCTTCCGGACTGAGCGACTTCTTGGCAGCAATTCGACTTGGAGCCGGCCGGCGATCTTCAACCGATACCAGTACGGCGATTCGATCAAGACCGATCGCTGTCGCTATACCCGCTTTGCCCGTGGGGGCAAAGAGACCGCGCGGATCGCCTTGTGCGGGTGGAGTGAATCCGGATACCCGGCTTGACACATAAGAAAAAAGGGGTAGCATGGAGTCTATCGATTCTGGCCGGAGGTTTTGCCCAGTGGCCTGACGGGTAAAAGACATTTCTTACGCTGGATGGCCCGGAAGATACCGCAGACTTACTGGATGTGTATCGCAATCTATAGCAAACGGTTATGGGTTGCCACAATTCTTATCCCCTGTTTTGCCTTGATGGAAGATTCGAGAAATTTCGAAATTCGCTTTCTGCATGCCTAGTATGAATTGTCCGGATTGTACGGACATTACCCTTCGGGCCAGAGGGCTTCAGGGAGCAATTCGGGATTGAATTGAATCCACCTGAGAGGAAAGGAGAAGCTTCAAATGAAGAGGCAAGCGTTAGGATCCATGTATCTGGCTACCCTCCTGGGAGCCACATTGGCCGTGTTGAGCCCAGATCTGCCCCAGGCGCACGGTGCATCGCTTTATTCCGAAGATTTCGAGGGGGCGACAACGGACTGGTCCACCGGGACCATTGTCAGCAGTGGGGGCAACAGCTATTTCCAGTTCAGCGGCAGTGGTTCCTATTCCTGGCTGGGAGGAAGGCGGACGTTTTTCGGCAACGGCTGGTGGTCGAGTGTGGATGTCTACCTGGATCCCGCAATGGCGGGTCAGGGCGTGTTCGGTTTTGAAGTTACCCAGGCCATTACCGACGTGTTCGACAATCCGTACCGACAGGACAATCTGTTTCATGTTGGAGCTTATGACACCGGCAGTACGTATAACCTGGGCATTACCTTCCCGGCGCACCATCACGCAACCGCCGGCGACGGCAATGACCCGAAGTACTACGTACAGCAGGCGTACAACAACAGCGGTCCGCTCTACACCGTCAATGCTGCCGGGTGGTATACACTCAAATGGAGATTCACTCCAGGCCCCGGCAATGACGTGAACATAGACTGGGTCGTGCTGGATGATTCCGAGGCGAACCTGTATACCTATTCAGCCGTCGGAGCAAACGTTCCGCTTTCGGAGATGGGCGGCAACGCCTACATGTGGTTCATCAACAGCCCCGACTACTACTCTTCGCTGAGTATCGACAATGTCCAGCTCCAGCAGATCGAGCAGACTCCGATTCCCGAGCCGATGACTCTCCTGGCCGTTGGTGCAGGCATTTCCGCCTTGGGCGGCTATGTACGACGCAGGCGAAGTGCCTGACCGACTGGCAGTAGGACAGGTTCCCTGAGACAGAAAGGCAGCCTCGGCTACGCTGCAATCGCAGCGCGCCGAGGCTGCTTGATTTCCTGCGAGAATCGAGGTCTTGCCTGCTACTTCACCTGTTCCAGGGCGGGCTTGGGTGAGAGGTCTTCTCGCAGGAGCCCCTGGCCGGCCGCCCAGGGCAGGCGGTAAAGCTCGCAGGGCGTGCCCAGCAGGTAGTCGTGCCAAAGGATCGGCGCGTCGGTGGTCGCCCAGAAGGTGGCGTTTTCCATGAAGGGCCACGCCCGGAACATCCATAGCCAGTCGCGGACGTACTCGGCCTGGACCTGCTCGTTCCAGGGCCGCCCGCGCCAGGTCTTGAAGAACGGTTCCATGGGCCGCCAGTCGATCACCTTGGAGGGTTTGGCCCCGCTGCTGGGGGTCAATTCGGTCAGGTGGATCGGGACCTGGTATCGCCGATGCCAGTATTCCAACGTCATGCGAACGTTGAAGTAATTGTCGGGGAAGTGATACTGGGCGCCGATCAGGTCAAGTCGGACCCCGCGCTGGATGCAGTCGTCGATGAAGGCGCTGATCGGGGTCAGGTCGGGGTTGTCGGCCAGCTTGCCCGCTGCCCACCATTCATCTTCGCCATAGAAGCTGATCATCACCCGGATGTGCGGGGCGATCTGCTGGATCAGTTCATAGGCTCGCCGGACCTCCTCGAGCTCCTGCTCACGGGTAAGGCCGAGGCTGTTGCTCTGCATGGGCTCGTTGACCAGCTCGACGGCGTCCAGATCTTTGCCGAACCGGTTGAGGATTTCTTCGACGCGACTGGCCGAGCGGTCGAGGATTTCCCTGGCTGAGAGATCCTTCATCCAGGTCGCCTTCTTCTCGAAACCGCTGTGCCAGATCAGCGCGTGGCCCTTGACGGGCATGTCGTGCTGCTTGCACCAGGCGATGAGCTGTTCGACGCAGTCGTAGCGGGGGTTGTCCTTCTCGACCTCGATGATGCCCCAGGTCAGGGGTACCGTGGCGTAGTCGAAACGTCCGGCGAAGTGGGTCTCCCAGGCTTCGGGCGCATTGTGGAGCCCCTTGGTGTTGATGCCCAGCTTCAGCGGGCAGGGCGACTGGAGCCGCCAGGCGGCTTCGTCTTCGATCAGGTGCTCTCCGGCCCAGAAGGCAGACTCGATGGCCTTGGCTATGTCACCGGCCTCCAGGGCTGAGAGTGCTCTTTCCAGCTCCTCCTCCACGCGTGTGCTCTTGGGCATGGCCTCGGCGGCCAGGCGCTGGGAGAGCTTGCGGATCTGGCCAATGCGCGTGCGACAAGCTTCGGCCGGGAAGTCGATGGGGTTGTCAGCCTCGGTGAAGCCGCGGCCGTCGTTGTCAGCCAGCCAGCGCCCCGCCTCGGCTTGGCTGACTTCGACACAGCCAAAGAGCATCGGGGCCTGGTGGTCGGTCCGGATGAGCGTCTGGTCGCCTTCCTGTTTCGATTCGTGTCGCAGCGGTCGGCAGGGCCCTTCGTAGGCGAAGAGGCCTTGGGGAGCGTTGTCAATTCTCAGCGTGGTCATGGGGATCCTTTCGAGGCTGGTTGTGCTGTTTCCCCAGACTAATGCAAGGCCGGGAGGCTGACAATTGCTCCAGATCACCTTTACTCGTAATGATTCACCTTCTCCGCAATCTTGCCGCGCAAGAAAAAACCGCCCGGGAACAAGGGTGGATCCTCGCAGCCGGGCGGCCTGGGGTTTTTGCAAAGAAGAAGTCGCCGGTCAGAAATCCTCACCGGGGCCGGGCTGGGCGCCACCGCCGGGCCCGCCGGGGCCCCCGGGACCGGCCTGGTTCATCTCTTCCATGATCTTGGACAACTCGTACATCTTCTCGAAGGTGCTCTTGGTGAGGGTGACCAGCAGTTCCTGACCTTCCTGGGCGGGCAGAAGATCGGCCACCAGAACCATGGCGACCTGCCCGGCCTTCTGGTTCTGGCCCTGGTTCATGGTCATCATCATCTGCAGGAAGTTGAGCATCTGGTTCATCTGGGTCTTGAACTGGGCTGCGTCCTGCTGCGTGCCGAACACCATGGCCAGGTTGAACTGCGGCTCGGCGCCGAAGTCCATCCAGGAGGCGAACCACTTCATGTTGGCCGCAGCGCCGGCCATCTGTCCGAACATCGGGTTGCCCTGGGCACCTGCGGCGATCTTCGCCCGGTCTTCATCGGTGATATGGTACGCGATGGAGATCGGAGAGGCGCCCGAACGCTTCAAAGCGGCCTGGAGGTCCGCGAGGCCCTTCTTGTTGGGCTCGGCAGTTTTCAACTCGTTCTGTTCGGGACCGACGGCCAGCAGCCAGCCCTTTTCCCACTGGACCCACTGGGTCTTCTTGATCTCTTCCTTTGCCTCTTGGATTTCCTCAAGCGTCTCGTCGGCATCGTCCTTGTTGCCGGCCTTTTCTTCCATCTTGGCCACGGCCTGGGCGGCTTTGGCGCCCCGGTCGAAGGATTTGAGCAGTGCGGCCTGGACGCCTTCGGGCGTCGCATCGGGGCCTACCTTGAAAAGGAGAATTCCCTTATTGTCGTCATCCTCGTCCTCGTCCTCGTCATCGGCGTCATCGTCGTCGTCGTCGTCGAAGTCCTCTTCCTCCTGGCCGGACATCTCGCCCAGAAAGACAATCTGCTCGACTCCGGCCTGCTGGAGGATGCCCCGGATATCACCGATGGCCGGGAAGATATCGTCCCGCATCAGCGCGATACCCTCGTTGGCTTTGATCTCTTCCTTGGGGAAGATCTTTGCGATGCTGTTGAGCGTGGCTGTGAGCTTCTCGACCTGGAGCTTTTCCAGATCGACCCGAACAACCACCGGGGACTTGCCCGGCAGGCCCTTGGCCGGCAGCAGGGACGAATCCTGCTGGGCCTGGGCCCCGGTTGTGATCGAAACAAAAGCCGCGGCAACACCCAGCATCAGTAGCGTACGAATCTTCATCATGAGTCCTTTCGACCTGTGAATCGTGGTAGTTGCGCAAAGACCGGGTCCAACCGATCTCGCCACATCCATGATACCTGCCGGGGGACTCATGTCGAACGAAATCCGCCCCCTTAGCAGGCCGTTGGTTGTGATTCCCGACTACTCCCCGCGCGTCTCGGCAGCGTCGGGCGCTTCGGACTTCTCCACCGGAAAGGCCAGGGACTCACAGTGAACCACCTTGCCCTCCTGGTAGATGGATACCAGCGCCAGGACCTTGTCCTGTCCGACGGCCTTGACCAGGTCGATCCGCAGGGCATCTCCGCGGGGCTGGCCCCAGGATTCCGCCTTGGTGACCTGCCAGGTCTTCGGATCCAGCCGAAGGTTGAGTCCGCCGGGTACTCGGCCCGGATCCGTGGATTCCAGGCGAACCCGGATTCCCGCAGGGTCCTGCTCTTGCCGGCTGACGCTCAGACGATTGAAGCCTTTCTCGAGGGCGAACCGGGAGACGGCATCATCGTGCAGATTGTCTTCGATATGGACAAACGCTTCGGCCAGGGCGCGGGCGGCATCGGCCTGGGGGATGCCTTTCTCGACCTGGACCTGCTTGCTGAGGTCGCAGAGAAGCTTGGCAGCTCGGAGGCGTGCCCAGGCGGGGCCGGCAGAATCCGATGCGATGACCTTGAGAGCTTGCTTCTGGTCGTCGCTGAAATCGTGCTGAGATTCCCGGCCTGTCGTCTGCCAGAAATTTTTGGCCCGGAGAAGCTCACGGACCTGCTTGAAGGCCTCGCCCTGCTGGTTCGGACTTGCGGCCTGCTTGTCCTGGCCGGGGAAGATCGGGCCGCCAATGGACATGGTCGCATGACTGCCGTCGAGGATCAGAAGCTGGGGGGCCATGACCGTCTCGGCAGGGGAGGACTTCGTGATCTTCATGCGGATTCGGATCTTCCCGTCTGCCGCCAGGGCCTGGCCTTGCGTTTTCCAGGTGGGTGCATCCTTCTGGGCATGAAGGGCAGATGCAGAGAGCAGCAGGGCAGCAACAAGGGCAAGGTTCTTTCGCGTCATTTCGTATCTCCTTGGGAAAGTCAATGAGTCAAAGCAGCAACGTCTTGATTCGCTCCAGTGGAAGCGATGGATAGTGATTCAGGCACTGCTTGAGGGCGTCGGGGCTTGCGCCCGGGCAACGTCGGGGAGTCACGGAGAGCCGGACAGCGCCGAACTGACCGCTGCCGACACGAAGCCCGGGAGGCTGGGCAAGGGCCTCGATGCCCGGCCTGGCCCGAAAGAGCGACCATCGCCACTTCTTGCCCTTTTCGTCGATTCCCTCAGAGAGAATCGTCTCCTGGTAAAGGGCGTCCGTGGAGGCAGGGCCGGCCTGCCAGGACCAGAGCACCAGGACGGTTCGCGCATCCAGCAGCAGACTGACGTGCTCGTTTACCCGGCTGTCGCCCACGGCCAGCGAGGAGACCGCGGGAGGAAGGGCAACCGCGGTGATATCCGAATCAAGAGGGTGCTCCCGGGGTTCCCGCTGGATCTGAAGCCAGAGGCCCCCCGCGGCCAAAAGGCATGCAGCTGCGGCTGCCCCTACCCAGAGGCCCCATCGCCTCCTGCGGTGCTCTTGCTGGTTTGCTTGATGCCTGGGGATCTGCCCCAGCAGCCGTTGCTGCAGGTGGCTGGGGGGCTTGGGGGCCTGGGCGCCGGCCAGGGCGTTGCGGATCCGATCCTCCGTCCAGTGGCTCCTCTGCCCGGGTTCCTGGTGGTCAGTCATGGTTTTCTCCGCGATCAAGGATTTCCCGCAGTTTCCGAAGTGCCTTGTGCACGCGCCACTTGACTGTCCCGATAGGGCAATCGAGCAGGTCGGCCACTTCCTGGAGGCTCATTTCCTGCTGGTAGTGGAGGACGAGCACGTCCCGCAGTTGCTGCCCGAGACCCTGGATTGCCGTAAGGACCTGTTTGAGATCGTCGCCAAGCTGGGCCTGTTGGCCCGGACCGGACCCCGGGTCGGTCAGATCGACCGGCAGAAGCTGGGCCGGGGGCAGACGGTTGCGTCGCAGCGCGTCCAGAAACCGGTTGTACGCGATGCGTCGCAGCCAGGTCTTCAGGCTCGAGCGTCCCTGGAAGGTCGCCGCCTTCTGCCAGCAGAGCAGGAAGGTCTCCTGGGTGAGGTCTTCGGCCTGGCCAGCGTTTCGCGTCAGTCGTATCAGCATCGAGTAGATGTCCCGGTAGTGCAGGTTTACAAGCTCGGCGCAGGCGCGGTGGTCTCCGTCGGCGATTCTCCTGGCCCAGAGCCTGTCGCTCTTCCACTGCTTGGGATTCAATGTCTTCCTTTCATCTGTCTTGACGCAGGATCGGGCGGGGGTGTTGGCGGGAATGTAAAAAGAATCCTCACAAAGATGAAGTCGGCGGGGCGAAAAGCCCGGTCTCAAGAAGCTACCCGCGAAAAGGCCCGTTTACACCGGAAGAGCAGAGGATTCCATGTTATGCTCTTGTCCGGCAGGATCGATTCGCTTGGAAACGAAAGGAACAACATGCCGCAGATTCGCTGGAACGGACAGGATATAGAGACGATTCGAGAGGTAGACGTGCTGGTTGTCGGGGGCGGACCCGGTGGGATCGGCGCAGCGGCCATGGGGGCCCGGCAGGGAGCCAGAACGTTGCTGGTCGAGCGATACGGCTATCTTGGGGGCATGGCCTCGGCGGGGGAGGTGCATCCATTCATGCCCAGCCACGTGGAGGGCAAGCTGCTGGATCGGCCGATTTACCCCCAGTGGGTCCAGAAGATGCGCCGGTACCTTCCGCCGGACTGGTCGGCCCAGCATGAGCTGGGAGAGGAAGTCTTCCAGCATCCCGATCGATCGATCAGCAAGGAGGCGGCCATCCTGGCCGGGGAAGAAGTCGTTCTGGAGAGCGGCGCGGAGATTCTCTATCACCACACGCTGGGCGGGGCCGTCACCGAAGGCAGGCGCCTGGTCGCGGCGGTCTTCCTCTCCAAGAGCGGGCACGTGGCCATCAAGGCCAGGCAGTTCATCGACACCACCGGCGACGGCGACCTGGCCGCCTGGGCGGGCTGTGAGTGCGAGCAGGGAGGCCCCAGCGGACACAGTCAGCCGATGACGACCTGTTTCAAGCTGGGGGGCGTGGACATGCAGGCCTTCTTTGAAGCCAAGAAGAACGGCTTCGATTTCCAGGCTGCCTACCGCGGGGCCCAGTCGGATGGCCGGCTGAGTTGTCCGCGGGAGAATATCCTCTGGTTCCCGTGGATCCGCAAGGACGTGGTTCACTTCAACACGACTCGGGTGATTCAGAAGAAGGCCACCAGCGGCGAGGAAATCTCCGATGCGGAGATCCAGGCCCGCAGGCAGGTGCGGGAGTTTTTGGAGTTTTTCCGGGCGGAGGTGCCGGGCTACGAGAACGCCTGGATCTATTCGCTGGCCCATCACGTGGGCGTGCGTGAGAGCCGTCGCGTGATCGGCAGGGCCTACCTGACGTTGGATGATTTCCGCGCGTGCAGGAAGTTCGACGACGCCATCGCGCGCGTGCAGTATCCGGTCGATATTCACAACCCCGACGGCAGCGGTACCGAGCATCTCAACCTGCCCGAGGGGCAATGGTACGAGGTGCCCTACGGGTGCATCGTGGCCAGGGACCTGGACAACCTGCTGGTGGGGGGCAGGCCCATCAGCGTGGACCACGCGGTGCATTCCTCGGCGCGCGTCATGCCCCCGGCGGTGAGCATTGGTCAGGCAGCCGGTCTGGCCGCAGCCATGGCCTGCCGGAAAGCAACCGATCCCTGCGACCTTGACGGCGTCGCGATTCGAAAAGCCTTGGCCGCCCAGGGCGCCTGCCTGTGACCTGTGGATTGCCCCCAAGGGGTTGCACTGGTGGACCGACCGGCTAGAGTGGAAGCCACGAAAGGAATTCTCAGATGCCCGAAGACCGTCCCAACGTACTGCTGATTACCACCGACCACTGGCCCGGGTCGCTGCTGGGCTGTGCCGGTCACCCGACCGTCCTGACGCCGACACTGGACACGCTGGCGCGAAACGGTGTGCGATTTCCCCAGGCCTACAGCGAGTGCCCGGTGTGCATTCCCGCCCGGCGGACGCTGATGACCGGCCTGAGCCCGCACGGCCACGGGGTCTTCCAGAACCAGGGCAGGGGCATGCCCGACGTGCCCACCCTGGCCCAGACCTTCCGGGATAATGGATACCAGGCCTACGGGGTGGGCAAGCTGCACGTGCATCCCCAGAGGCAACGGCTGGGCTTTGATGACGTGCTGCTCGACGAGGAGGGCAGAGGCCGACAGGGATGCCGCCTGGACGACTACGAACTGTTCCTCGGCGACCAGGGCCATCCCGGCCGGCGATTCGCCGGGGGCATGTGCAACAACGAGTACATGTATCGGCCCTGGCACCTGGAGGAGAGACTCCACGTGACCAACTGGGCCACGCAGCAGATGTGCAGACAGATCATCCGACGCGATCCGCTTCGCCCTTCCTTCTGGTACCTGGCGTACTCTCAGCCGCATCCGCCCATGATGCCTCTCCAGGCCTACCTGGAGCTCTACCGGGCGTACGAGCCGCCCGAGCCGGTCTTTGGCGACTGGGCCCAGGGAGAGGTATCCCTGCCGATCCAACGCGAGCTTCAGCGCATGGAGGACTCGGGACGCAAGTTCTCACGTGAACAGATTCGCGAGATCCGCAGGGCCTTCTACGCCTCGGCCACCCATATCGACCATCAGCTTCGCCTTGTGCTGGGCACGCTGAACCAGGAGGGGCTTATGGGCAATACGATCCTCTGCTTCACCTCCGACCATGGCGACATGCTCGGGGACCACGGTCTCTGGGCCAAGCACTGGTTCTACGAAGATTCCGCCCGCGTCCCGTTGCTTCTTTCCGGCACGCAGGAGCAGAGCGATTCGGGCCAGGTCGGCCACCATCGCGAGGACAATCGCCTGGTGGGCTTGGCCGACGTGATGCCCACGCTGCTGGAGCTGGCCGGTCTGGAGGTCCCTGATCACTGCGAGGGAATTTCCATGGTCGGCGATGAGCGGCGCGACCACCTGCTGGGCGCGTTCTCCGATGACAGCGAGGTTGAGGGCTGCTCTGCCACCCGGATGATCCGCGACGAGCGGTACAAGCTGATCTACTACCCGGCCGGGAACGTGCTTCAGCTTTTCGACATGCTCCAGGACCCGCGCGAGCTTCGGGACCTGGCCGGCCAGGCCCAGCTTGCCGACGTGCAAAAAAAGCTGACCGATCTTCTCATCTCCGGCCTTTCGACCCCGGCCGAGCGGAGCTGGCTCAGCGAGGGTCAACTGATCGGGCTGGGCGACGCCCAACCGTCCCCGCCACGTACGAACCGTCCCTACTCGGGCCAGCGAGGGCTGCAGTGGCCCAGCATGTAGGGCTGTGATGCGGCTGCTGGTTTGGCCCGGGAAAGCGGTCGGACGGCTCAGGAAGATGGGTAGCGGGCCTGGGCGGATTCCAGAATCGAGCGCAGCAGGTCGGCGTATCGGAGCCCCGCGTAGCCGGCCATGAAGTTGAACTTCCCGTCCCAGCACCAGCCCGGGTTGGGGTTGACTTCCAGGAGTTTGATCTGACCCGAAGCGTCGGCGCGGTAGTCGAAGCGGGCGTAATCCCTGCAGCCCAGCCGTTCAAAGAGCAGGCTGGAGTGACTGTAAAGACGCTGCCGCGTGTTCTCGCCCAGTTGTGCTTCGTGGTAGGAGATCTGTCTCCAGTAGGGCGAATCGGGCAGCCACTTGGACTCATAGCCCAGAATCCGCGGCAGGGAGGGGTCCAGGTTGCTGTAGTCCACTTCCAGGACGGGCAGGAACTGGTAGCCCTGGCCCGGATTGCCCAGGATGCCGACGCTGTACTCCGTGCCGGTCAGGAACTCCTGCATCAGCAGACCGATGCCGGGCAGTTCGCTGCGCAGTTGCTCCAGCCGAGACAGCAACGCCTGCGAGGAATCCACAACAGACTCCCGGGTAATGCCCAAGCTGCTGTCGCCGTAGCAGGGCTTGATCAGCGCCGGCAGGACCGACGGAATGGTGGCTGACTGATCGTCGGGGTCCACGTACGTTTCCAGGGGAACGGGGATCTCCAGCCCGGCCGCGATCGAGCGAACCAGCGCCTTGTTGTAGCAGAGCCCCAGCGAGGCAGGTCCCGCGCCGGAGTAGGGGATCTCCAGCATCTCCAGAAGGGCCGGAACGTGAAGCTCTTTAAACGGGTCGTTGTTGAAGCCTTCGTCGCAGAGGTTCAGCACGAACTCGGGCCGGCGGCTGCGAAGCTCAGCCGGCAGGGACGCGTGGTTGTTCAGGTAGGAAAAGCTGTAGCCGGGAAGCTCCTGAAGAGACTTCTTGAGCCGATCGACGGTATCGAAGTCTTCCTCGTTGAACTGTCCGTTCCGCTTGCAACTGTCCGGCAGACGGGGGTCGCCCAGCAGGACGGTAACATTGGCAAAGGCCGCCCGGCCCGGCTTGACCCGGGCCGATCTGCGGGGGGAGCGGGCGGTAAGGAACATCCGCTGGGCCATCATGCCCAGATCCTGGTTGCGCGTCGAGGCCGATTCCACCCCCGCTACCATCCGGACGTGGGTGAAGCCCACCTGCTCCAGCAGGGCGAGAATGGTCTCCTGGGTGTAGAGGCGTTCGGCATAGAACTGGTCGGCAATCACCCCGCGCTCGGCATGGACGACCACCTCCCGGCTGACGATGCGGTTGGCGTCCTGGGACAGCGCCCGCTCGCGGCAGACCATGTGGTCCTGGTCGATCCACTCCCAGCTCCGGGGCACGAAATTCTCTCGCAGCCATTGGCCGTCGGTGATGTCCAGAACCAGATCCCCGCCGCTGCCCAAAGCACGGATCACCGAGTGCAGCACGGCCAGGTCGTCCTCTTCCCGGTCGAAATAGCCGAAAGAGTTGCCCAGGATGGCCACGCAGTGGAAGTCCTGCACTTTCAGGCGGAAGTGGCGCGCGTCGCCCTCATGAAAAGAGACATCCAGTCCCTGGCGCCGCGCGCGTGCCCGGGCCAGGCGGATCAGGTATTTCGAGCGGTCCACACCGGTTACGTTCGTATGGCCTCGCCGGGCCAGTTCCAGGCAGTGCCTCCCCTGGCCGCAGCAGAGGTCCAGGATGCGGTCGTTGACCCCCAGGCCCACCGCGCGAACGAGCATGTCCACGTCCCGGACGGTATTGGCGTCGTTTTCGACCACGTCGCCGTCGGTCTTGAGGTAGACCGAGTTGAACAGCGTTCGCCACCACTCCTCGGGAAGGTGCCGTTCCAGTTCGGACACCGGACCCAGGGTGCGACTTGCCTCTCGGCCGCCGAGGGGGGGCTTTGCATTGGCCATCAGATTCTCCGAAAAGATGCCACTGGCCTGCGTCGCGTGGCCGGAATCCCCTGCGCCGGAATCGCATTCCCGGCGTAGCTTTTCGCCCGACCGTGACGTCATCACGCATCTGCGCGCAAATCATACAACAATCCCGCTCAATACAAAGCCAAACCGACCCCGCCGATCATTATTTTTCATCGACGCCCCAGGGGCCTGTCTTCCCATGACGGCCGGGATGAGGACCAGACCGATTTCGTGAAGTGGGCTCAGTGAGTTGCATCCGGACAAGGCCCCTGCGACCAGGGCCTCGGCGCCTTGCCCGGGCCCTGTCAAGCAGGGCGATCTTTCGTTCAGTTGAATGGCCTTGCGGCGTATCCCTCTTTGAGTAACTGTTTCAGGGCCGCTTGAACATCCGCTTTCAGTTCGTCGGTTCTGCCTCGGTCTATGCCGTGCCCCTGGCTCAAGAGCGACCAGTGCCTGCGGCCATAGACCGGGGCCTGGACATCTATGCACAGCGGCCCGCCCGGCCCGAGCAGGTAGGGTTCCAACTGGACATTCCGGGTCGACCAGGTATCCACTACCGGATGCCGGGAAAGCCGGTCCTTGAGCCTCTCGATGAACATTCTGGAATTGATGTTCGCTTCCAGCCCTGGAAGGGGCGAGCGGCCGACTCCACCGTCGACATACCAACCGGCTTCTTCATCCCAAGACGAGGCGACCTGAATTCTCAAGCGGTAGGGGTGGGGGGAGTCCCATTCCCACGTGCGGCAGAGCAGGGCTACGGTCGCAAGAGCCGCAATGCAGGCAAAAACCCAGGTGACTGCCTTCTGCATCTGTTCCACCTTTCCCCGTGAAGCCGTTGGCTTGGCCGGCCTCCGGGATGAAAACACCAACCAATCCTAATTATGGGCCCAATCCACCTGCAAGGCAAGGCTGACGCGAACAGCCCAGGAAATGTCACACATCCGGAGTCGTGTGTCCGGTTGCCGACGCGTTTTGCTTTTGACTCCGGAACATCCCCCGTCCCCCGGAATACCTGACCGGAGTCAGTCGCGGATCAATATCGGGGGTAGAGCCTGCCCTGTGTGTCTCTGGCCGAGCCGGTATTGCCCCGGATCTCCCCGGTGACGGCGTCGTAGATCCAGCCATAGCCGGGGTCGCGATAGCTTCTCAGATAGAGCGATGATTCCTCGGCACGCCGATGCCGTTGCTCAGCCGCCGGATCTCCCGGTGGATCAGGTCCAGGTTGCTGTCCCGAACGGTCGGCAGTTGGAACCGGGCCTCGCGGACCTTGCCGTAATCCAGTTCCGCCTGCACGATCTCCTCCCCCGAGCCGCCGATGGCCAGCGTCTGCCCGTACGGGCCGATCACACGGCTGCCGCCCCAGTACGTTTCCCCATCACGCGAACCGCAGTGATTGGCCATTACGATCGGCATGCCGTAGAGCATCCCGTAAAACGACAGTGCCGTCTGCCACCCGTCCGGGTTGGAGAACTCCAGCCCCACCGCCTCGATCGAGGAGGCGATCGGAATCGCCAGCAGCGTCGCGCCGTACAGCCCCGCCAGGTGGATCAGCCCCGGGTTCCACGAGTCGGCGCAGACAAAAATCGCACCCACCCAGGGCCGCTTGTGCACGAACACGTCCACGTATCGCCCCTTGGCGAAGTACTTGGCCTCCTCGAGATTGCCATACGTCGCCAGGTTCAGTTTCCGGTGGATGAACTCCACCTTCCCGTTCCGCAGCGCAGCGGCGGAGTTGTAGAACTGGGCGGCCGGGCCTTCTTCCACGAACCCGGCCACCACGGTCATATCGCCGGCGCGTTTGGCCACTTCCTTCAGCAGCGGATCGTCCTGCTTGATTGCCAGATCCGGCGTTCGCGACCGCAACTGGTAGCCGGTCAGCGAAAGCTCCGGGAAGACCAGGAACTCCACGCCCTGCCGCTTGGCCTCGTCGATGAAGGCGAAATGCTTATCCAGATTGTCGGCAATGCTGGCTTCGGTAGGGTCGATCTGGGCCGCACCGACCCGAAGCGTCGAACTGCGGTAGTCGTTGGATGGATTCATGCGGCGCCTTCTGCCTTGCGATTGTGCCCGAGGCGGTCCCTGGCCACCCCCGTGTGGGATGCGGATCCGGAGCTTGCGGGAAGTTCGGTCAACCCTCCGGAGGCCGGGGAATGATAGACCATTGTAGACAGGAAGCAGCCCGGATCAATAATCGCTGTAGAGCCTGCCCTGGGCGTCCCTGGCCGAGCCGGTATTCCCCCGGATCTGCCCGGTGACGGCGTCGTAAATCCAGCCATAGCCCGGGTCGCCCTGGGAGACGCTTCTGCTGTCGCCGATCTTGGAGATCCCGTTATTGGGCCCGACGGTTACCGGCGGCACTTTCCGCAGATACGGACCGTAAAAGTGGTCCTCGTCGCGCGTGGGGCTGACGTTGCCGTCCTCGTCCGTGTATTGGGTCAACTGTCGTTCGATCCGTTCCGGGTCGGGCCAGTTGCCCATATGCTCGGTGGCGTGCATCTCGATGCCGTTCTGCAGCGCAGTGAGACAGGCCGGGAAGGCGCGGGGATCCTCGGCCTCGTTTTCGCGGTCCTTGTCGCCCGATGAGCCCCCCACGGCGCGTCGGAGCATTCCCAGGCCTGTCGAAAGGACCGAGCCGCCCCGGCCTTGCTCTTCCCGGCCGCAGCGTCCCTGCGTGTCGTTGGAACATTGCGAGCCGGACTCGCTGTCATCACTCATGGCATTTACCACCCGCGGGGTAATGATCGCCGTTGCGACACCGGCGATTACCACGGTGACCGCCAGGACAATCAGGCGATTGAGTATCCGTTGGCTCTTGCTGGGATTATCCATGTATGCTCGCCTTCTACAGGGCAGTGGTATCGGCCCTTTGCTGACCCTTTGCCCACTGATCGGCCGAATTTTGCCCGGCCTTGAGTAACCGGTTTAGGGGATCAGCCGCCTGAGGAACAGATCGCCCCGGCAGCCCCAGAGCCGGTCGGGCAGCTGTAAATGAGATATTACCGGCGTCGACGCAGCAGTCCTACGCTCCCTGTGACCAGGACCAGCAGAACCCCCGGTTCGGGCACGACGGTGAACGTAACGCTTCGGATGGCCCGCCCGCCATCGGCATCTTCCACGAGAAGCGAAAGCGTCTGCTGCCCTTGGGTGTCAAAGACCATCGAGCCGAAGCGGCCCGCATAATCATCATACTCGCCGTCGCCATCGAGGTCCCAAGAGTACGTAAGCGGGTCGCCGCCGGGGTCACTGGCTTCGGCCAGGAACGAGAGTGACTCGCCCAGTTGACGCACCAGCCGATCCGGATCCTGCAGATCGAATCGTTCGATGACCGGATCGAGATTGCGAACCTTCACAATGCGGGTGACCGTCTCACCCCAGCCAAGCGGGTCACGGACGTCAAACGTGAAATGATAGGGGCCGTCCCGATCGGCCCCGCTGATGGTCCGGGTTACGGTATGGCTCAGGCGCAGGCTGCCGGCCAGGGTGGAGGCTGAATCTTCGGGCCCTTCGCCGTCGACGGTAAATGAGAGCACTCCGCCCTCTGCGTCCACCGCCAGTGCGTCCAGGGTGAGGCTGTAATTTCCGCGTTTCTCGCCGAGCACGAGATCGGCATCCACGCCGTTGATCCGTGCCTGGACGACTTGAGGCACCGTGTTGCTTACCGGCAGGAGGAACGGGTGATAGATTTCCTGGACGGGGACCGTTCGCACCAGCCCACCCTCGTCGGTGTACTGGAACTCTACCGACACCCACTCGACAGGATCGTCCCCCGCCGAGCCGGGATTGTACTCCAGCGACTCGGGGCGGGTGGGATAGTACTGCTCCCGCGTCAAAAACCTGAGGGCGTACCAATCCTGGCCCACCTGCCCGCCGGTGAAGAAGATCTCCGTGCCGTAGCCCGGCGTGTATTCCTGGGAGTACTGGACGGTGGCCCCGGAGTGACGGATGTTGTTCCACGTGAATTCCCGAACCGGCGATGCGAAGAACTCTTCCCAAGAGGTCGGCTGGGTGTTGTCATAGATGAACGTGCCCTGATAGTTGTACGTGGGTCCTCGCCACACGAAACCGTTGAACGAAGCATTCGGGTTCTCCACCACATCTGCCAAGCCCGCACCTGCAAGCCAGGCCAAAGCTCCGAATGCGGCAACCACCTTCAGTGAACAACTGCCAATCATCGCCTTTCCTCCGCAGAAGCATCATTCCGCCGGGCGCCTGGAGGGCCCGATCCTTCCTGTTCCTCACCAGTATAGGCCCCGTTTTTCCACGCCAGGAGCTCCTGCTGAACTGCCTCCTCACTCAAGACTTCCGCGGCGGAAGAAAGGGGCGATCCCCTCGATCCACCCGGAGGCCGGCAAGTTGATGTTGCCGGGGGAGAAAGTCTGTCGGCCGGCGTGCCAATGGCCGGTTACGCTCTGGAAGCCCCTGGCCGCGGGAGTATAATGCGGTCGACTCCTTTCCCGGATGAGCGAGCAACGCATGAATCGGACCCCGGTTATCATCGACGCCGACACAGCCAACGAGGTGGACGACCTCTTCGCCATCGTGCGGGCGATGGTCGAGCCCTCCTTCGACGTACGTGGCCTGTGCTCGGCCCAGTGGCAGGCGAGCCACTATGCCTCCCCCGATACGCTGGAAGACAGCCAGCGGCTCAACGAGGCGCTGATGGACCTGATGCACATCCACGGCGTGCTGCTGCCCCGTGGCGCCCACAGACGCCTCTACGACTGGGGACAGACCCTTGCCCATTACTCTCATGCCGCCTTGCACATCATCCAGCAGGCTCATCAGGTGGGCGATGGCCGAAAGCTGGTCGTCTTCGGCCTGGCGGCACAGACGAACCTCGCCTCGGCGCTGATGATCGACCCGAGCATCGCCGAAAAGATCGATCTCTGGCTGCTGGGCACCTCGTATCACCCGGACAGGCAGCTCTGGAACAAGCTGGACTTCAACTGCATGATGGACCCCCGCGCGATGGACTTCGTGCTGAGCTGCCCGGGCCTTGAGACGACGATCCTCCCGGCCAACGTGGCCGAGGATTTCCTTTTCAGCTTTGCCGAAACCAGGCAGCGGCTCGGCCGGACAGTGCCCGTCTACGAGTACCTCATGCACCGCTGGTACAACCACGTGGATGGATCGCGGATCCAGAGGGTGATGTGGGACCTGGCCCTGATCGAGCTGTTCCTCCATCCCGACAAGGGCCGGTGGATGCAAGTGGCCACGCCCGTCGAGAACGGCCAACGCCCGGTCCGGATGTGCCTCGCCATGGATGTCCGGGCCCTCAAGGAAGCGTTCTTCACCCGCTCGGCAGCTGTCGAGGAGGGCGATCAGGCAATGTACTAGCATTGTGCCCTGCCTGCCGGCAGGAGCAGCCGGACGATGACAGGGGTCCCTGCAGGTAGCTATAGCGCGAAAAGAAATCTGTCACTCGCTCCAGCGTTGTATTCGTCGATCGACGTGCACGTAGACGATCCAGCGGGATGGGTCGGTTACCAGCGCAATGTTCTCGGCGATGTGGAATTCCGGTTCCGGCGGACGGACGTACAGGTCCCACTTCGAGAGCATTTGATCCTCCGGAAGGACCTCGTTTGTGGTCTGGCCAAGCTGCTGGGCAGATTCCGTTGCGTCGAGCATTTCGGCAAGGCGCTCAAAGAGCGTCCGGATCAGCCAGCCGATAGCTGGGCTATTTTCCGCACAATCTGCGGAGAATATGCCCCGTATTCTCCGCAAAGCGGCAAGCGTCGTCGTGACCGGGGGGCGCTTGGACGGGTGCCAAACACGTTGCATCTTTGGGCCGGGTCACAACACGAATCGACAAGCAAGGGACGGCCCCATCCCCCCAACAAAGGCTACGCAAACTTTGCCTGGCCTGTAGGGGCTACCCGTCCAAAATGTCGCGAACTCGCCGCCGTGCGGCGCGGGGCCACCGAGAAGTGGCTCAAGCATTCCTGCGGGTGTGGAAAAAGCAAGTGATTTGCCGATGTTTTTCGTTGAAAAGTGGGGGTTGGGGGGATACATTTGGCTATGTAGTTCTGTCCGGCTTCTGGCCTCAGACAGGGCCAGGGTCGATTCGCACCTAGGTTTGTGGGGAATTAAGGAGAGAAAAAATGGGTGTTCAACGGTATTGTGCTGTGTTGTGCGCGGTGGTGGTGTTTGTGGCGCCGGCCGGCTCGGCCCATGCGGCGCTGCTGGACAGGGGCAACGGCATGGTGTATGACTCGCAGCGGGGCATTACGTGGCTCAAGGATGCAAACTATGCCAAGACAAGCGGATACGATTCCGACGGGCTGATGAATCTGGGCTCGGCCAAGCTCTTTGCCGACGGGCTCATCTATGCGGGGTTCGATGACTGGGTCCTGCCGCAGGTATATCCGAGCAACTACGAATTCACGCTGGAGACGCTGCTGGAGGTCTCGCTGGGCAATCCGTGGTCCGGGTATGGCCACACGCCGCTGCCCAACCCGGGGCCTTTTGTCAACTTCGAGACGCAGGTGGGCTACTGGCATCGCGGGGCGGCCCACTGGTCGCACCAGACGTGGTACTACATCTACGACGCGTACAGCCACCAACAGGAGAATGGCCACTACAGCGGGGATGCCCGGGGCGTACATCGCCTGGCCGATGCGGTACGGCGACGTCGGCGGGCAGATGCCGGTGAACTTCAACACGGAGCTGCTGGGAGGGGACTTCGGCAGCTTCACCGGGTGGACCGTGACCGGCGGGGGCAAGGCTGAGCTGGTCCAGCGGGACGGGCAGAGCATGGTCAAGCTCACCACCGGCTCGCCGGTGAACCTGACGCAACTGCTCAGCACGCCCGAGGGGGAGTTCATCCTCTCCTACGACGTGGATATGAGCGAGACCTGGGGCCAGGACCTGCTGGTCTACCTGAACGGGACGAAGATCGACACGATTTACAACTGGACCAGTGGCCTGGTCCATCGCGAAGTGCCCGTTACGAACCCTGCCTTGATGGGTCTGGACGAGGTCGAGCTGAAGTTCACGCTGGACTACTACTCCAGCGGGAAGGTGGCGTACCTGGATAACATCGCGCTGGTGCCCGAGCCGGGTTCACTTGCGCTGCTGGGCCTGGGTGGTCTGGTCGCGCTGCGCCGGCGGCGCCGGGGCTGAGGTCTGCGGCCAACGGTGCGACCCGGGTTGTGGGGGGGCGGATGCGGCTGGTTGCTCCCTGCCGGCCGAAGGCATGCTGCGCGCCTGGACGGGCTGGTTGGCCGAGGGGTTGGTTGGTCGAGGCGCTGCACGTGTGCCGGCTTTGGCGCGGTTGATTGGCTGGCCTGCGGGAGGGAGTTACGTTTTTGTAAGCAGGCGGAAGGCCTGGCGGGGGGCCCAACGAGTGCTTTGGGGCCGACGGCGCCGGGGCGGGGCTGCGCAAATGAACAAGAAGGGGCCAGTTGAAAACTGCGCAGTAAATTCGACCCCTCGGCGTGGTTTCAGGGGGCTTAGAGGCGAGAATCTTCAACATTCTTAAAGCCGGCTGAAGTTGCCTGAAGGGAGCCCGGACGGAGACGTAGGCTGGCGTTCGGCTGCAGGGAAGTCCATAAGTTCTGATTCAGAAATGGATAAAAGGGTATTTCGGGGCGAGGCGAAAGGCAGAGCCGGCAGCGTATTCAGGCTCCAGGGACGTCGAATTTCGCTCCTGTCCATGCATTTTCCGGGTTTCGGCCGGCTCGCTGCGCAAATGCACTACCTCTGCTGCAGAATATGGGGTCCTTCCTGCAGACAGGGCTCCCTCGCCTGCAAGGTGGACAGAACTTCGGCTGAGCATTCCAACCAAAAGTTTTGGTTTCTCTGACCTTGGGACACTTGACAACGCCAATCCTCTGCCCTAAATTACCTCATTCCTGCCTCGCGCCAGCCGGCAGGAAAGACACGCTATCTTCCCCGATAGCTCAATTGGCAGAGCGAGCGGCTGTTAACCGCTAGGTTGAAGGTTCGAGTCCTTCTCGGGGAGCCAAAATCAAACCGACGGAATTTGCCGTCGGCTCAAGTTAACGGAAACGCCCGACCAGGCATCTGGCCGGGCGTTTTCATATCCCTATGGTGGCAAAGGGTTACGGCGCTACCGCCACCTACCCCCGCGCTCTCTATTCCGCAACCGAGATTTTGGGGTCCAAAAGCAACCATGACGGTTGCTCTCGTTGCCCGAAAATCTGGCCGCGAACTCTCGGACTCTCTCTTGAACAGGTTGAGACGGGTTAACGGCCGGGTTGCTTTCGGAACCTACCGCCATTTCGAACTCGCGCCGGGTAATTGATTACTACCCGACCATTTTGACCTAGCCAGACAGCGAGCCGGTCGCCAAGCGAAGGCCGTTGTGGGCGCTTCCGCAAGGAGCCCGCAATGACCGACATGCTGGACGACCCGGCCACAATGACCCCTTCGCAACGCCGCCGCGAGATCGCGGCCATCCTCGCCCGAGGCGTGCTTCGCCTACGCCAATGCCGTGAAAACACGCATGATTCGCAGGCATCTCGCACCACCAGAAAAGCTTCGGAATCCGGCCAGGATTGCCTTGATGAGGGGGCGAAAACGAGCCCTCATGTGCCCGCTGGTTAACGGCCGCGAGACCATTAAGGAGCTCGAATCATGACGATGAACGTAGGCAGACAGATCGCCGAACTGCGGCG
>CAZOVB010000036.1:0-44687 GCA_964583095.1 uncultured Planctomycetaceae bacterium | reverse complement strand
GGGGGCGGGGCGTTGAAAGACGTGTTCAGCCAGCGCGTGGGAGCCGCTTCGCAGGCTCCCACCCTCAATACTGCGCATCTCGACTCGCTTCGCTCGCTCGATACTGCGCAAATGGTCCAAAAATCGGGGCCGGATGGGCGAGTTGAAGTTTTTGAAGTCGGTTGAAGTTTGGGGCGTCTGCGGGGGTCGGTTCTTGAAGCGTATTGCGCTCTCCTTGCGGGATTTTGAAGTCAATTGCGGGTTAATTGCGGATGAAAAGCGAGAGCGGAAGGGAGAGGTAGAAGAAGTGTAAGGTATTATAGGGAAAAGTTTTACAGGAATTATGAGCCATGGGTTGATGCGGTTGGATTGTTCGGATCCGGTAGCTGGGGAGGGCGTTTTTCCGTCAGCCAGGGATTTTCCGGGTTTGGCCGGGCGGGATTTTGCGCGAATGGTTAAAAGTTGTCGGGAGTGTGTGGGGTCAGCCTGTCCGGTGGTGGAATCGGCGGGCGCAGGTGACGGTGTTCTTGAGGAGCATCGCGACGGTGAGCGGGCCCACGCCGCCGGGGACGGGTGTGATGGCGGAGGCCCGGTCCTTGGCGACGTCGAACTCGACATCGCCGACGGTGTGCATCTGGATCTTGCCGTCGTTGTTTCGGAGTGGTTCTCCGGCCTGGTCGAACCCGACGGGAATGCGGTTGATGGCGATATCGATGACGGTGGCCCCGGGTTTGATCCATCGGCCCGGGATGAGGGGTGACAGGTCCGGCGGGCCGTCCTGTTGGCGTATGGGATCGGATTTCCAGGCGAGCCAACGGGCCTGGCTGGCTCCGGCGGAGATGACAACGACGTCTGCCCGCTCGATGTGCCACTGGAGGTCGCGGGTTGCGATATGACAGACGCTGACGGTGGGGGCCTGGTGTCGGCTGGACAGGAGCATCATGGCCAGGGGCTTTCCGACGATTTCGGAGTGTCCGACGACGACGGCTTCGAGTCCAGCCAGTTGAGGTCGGGCCCGGTGGAGCAGTTCCATGGCGGCCATGGGGGTACAGGGCGCGACGGGTGCGTCCGCGTAGAAGATGCGTCCCATCTGGTGGGGGTGTATTCCTTCGACGTCCTTGTCCTGGCTGACGGCCAGGAGGGCTTTTCGCGGGTCGATATGCTCCGGCACGGGCAGTTGGAGGATGAGGCCTGTGACTTCCGGGCTGGCGTTTAGCATGGCCAGGTGGGCCAGCAGTTCGTTCTGGGAGGTTTCGACCGGCAGGGTCTGGAGTTCGTATCGGATGCCGACCTTTCCGCAGGATCGCTCCTGCATGGAGGCGTAGATACGGGAGGCGGGGTTCTCTCCGACCTGCAGGGCCACGAGGAAGGGGGTTTGGCCCTCTCGCTGGAGTTGGTATACGTCGTCAATCACCTGCTTTCGGATTTCCTCTGCAACGGCGTTTCCGTCCAGGATCTCGGCGGTCATGTGGGGTTTCCTTTGTCAGGCTGAGAATTCAGGAGCGTTTGCATCGTATCGATCGTGTTGGGCTGGAGGTTCGGCCGGGCCAGTTCCAGGGCGGTGCGTCCCAGGGTTTTGTAGAGCGTCAGTGCCTCTGGGCCCAGCGTGTCGGTGTTTTGGGCGATGGCGTGCAAGTGGCCTGCCACGGTCTGGTGGTCGCCACGGGCGATTGGGCCTGTCAGGGCCTTGGCCGGGCCGAGGTCGAGTACGTTGTCCAGGGTCGCTCTGGCCAGGGGTCCCAAGGCCTGGAGGGCGTCTTTGGGGTCGATGCCGGCTGTCCCGGCCAGTCGGGTGGAGGCTTCGATCAGTGCGGTCAGGTAGTTGCAGGCCATGACGGCAGAGGCATGATAGAGCGGTTTGGCGTGGGACTCAATCGTGTGGAAGTGTCCGCCGAGGCTCTGGACGAAGTTCTGGATGCAGGCCCTGGCCTGGGGGGGCGTTTCGCAGAAGAAGAAGCTGCCCGGGATTTTTTCGGCGCCCTGGCGGGGGTTTGGGAAGGTCTGGAGCGGGTGCATGGATGCGGTGACCATGCCGATTTCGGCCAATGGGGCCAGGGCTTCTCGGGTCAGGGCCCCACTGCAATGGGCGATGACGGCTTGGGGGTTGAGGTTTCCGCTGCCGGCAAGCCGGCAGGCCAGGGGCTGGATCTGGTCATCTCGGACGGTCAGGAGGACGAGCCGGCATCGAGCCAGGTTGGCCTGATCGGTCGAGGGGGCCATTTCGGGCAGGAAATGATCCGCAGCCCGCCTGGCTGAATCGGCGGTTGGCCCCAGGAGCACGGTGAGGTTTCCGCCGACCTGGCCTGTGCGGATGGCCAGTGACAGCCCGAGCCTTCCGGGCCCGATGATGCCGAGGGTTGGTAAGTGGCCTGGGTTCATGGGCACACGGTGGCAGTGGGCGCCGGCGGCTGGGTCCGGGCAGGTGTGGCCGGGGGCGGGGCGTCCGCCTGTGGAAACGGGATAATTTCGGCGCGGGGAGGATTCCGATAGATCATTTAGTAGCCTGTAGGTCGTATGAAACGATGCCCAGCCGGGCGCATCAGGCATGGCAGGTCCTGGCCGGTACTTGCCCTGTATCCTTTTGCGCGGGCCTGCGGGGGCAAAGCGTCTTGACACCGCGGGTCAGTGGGCCTACCATACAGCGTTTCCATGGGCTTGAGAACCCCTATGCCGGCCAGAGGAAGGCGATTGTGGCAAGGAAGAAGACCAGTGTACCGCTTTTCGAACTGATGAGCCGGTCTCGGGAGATGGTTCCCGAGAGGCGCAAGGTAGCTCAGGACCCCAAGGTGGAGTTGCCCGAATCGGCGGAGGAGGGATCGTCCCTTGGGCCCCCCGAAGAAGCCCAGAAGCGTCAGATCGGTCCGGCGAGGCCTTCGGCCCCGGCGGCCCCGGTCAAAGCGGCAGAACCGGGTGAGGTGACCAACCCGTTTGTTTCTCCCGGCGAGCCGATTTTTCAGACCGGCGACGGCAGGATCCGCCTGAACCTGAACTACGTTTCGAGCGTTGTCGTGCTGGCCGGGCTTGTCCTGCTGCTGGTGGGCATGTTCGTCCTGGGCCGCAAGACGGCCGGGAGCCTCCAGGGCCAGTACGCGGCCGTAGCTCCGCGAGGTGATGCGAAGTACCTGGTACTGGCGGACATTCAGGGCCAGACCACCCAGAGCAAGGCTACGCTGGACAAGCTGGAGAAGTATTTGTATGAGCAGGGCGTTGTGGCCGAGGTCGTGCCTTACGGGCGTCCGAGCAAGAGGTATCTGCTGATCAGCTACCGGGGCTTCGAGGATGAGAATTCCGAGTCGGCCCAGGAGTATCGGCAGCGAGTGGAAGAGTTGATCGGCCAGGCGCCGGTGGAGGGCATCAAAGCCCTTCCCGGTCCCGGCGGAGATGACGGGCCCTGGTGGGCCAGTCCTTAACAGTAGAAGCGTTTCGACCCTACAGGAAGTTTCAGAACGAGGTTATTTGCCATGAGTATGGATCCCACCCTCAAATCGCACGGCGGGCTTGCCGGCCGACGCAGTGTCCTGACCCGCGCCGAGCGGATCGAAAAGCTCGTCGAAGAGGGCGAGTTTGACATGGAAAAGGACAGCCCGCTTGGTCTGCCCAAGGTCCGCACGGTTGCGGTAAATGTCGGCGGAGCGGCAGCCAATGCCGAAGCGGACGAAGAAGCCGCCCCGGCCGCAGAGTCCCCAGCCGAAGGCGAGTAGCCTCCCCGAGAAATCCACAATCGACCGTGACGCCCAGGCCGCAATGCGCCGACGCCGCGGTCGGTCTGTTTCGTTCCGCAGCCCTTGGCACTTCGGGAGTCCCCCATGCCGCGCACGTTCCAAATCGCCGACCGGATGAACCTCCTCGACGCTTCGGGGATTCGCAAGGTCTTCGACCTGGCCGCCCAACTGGAAGACCCGATCAATCTTTCGATCGGGCAGCCGGATTTCGATGTACCCGATCGGATCAAGCAAGCCGCCTGCCGCGCCATTCAAGATGGCCGGAACCGCTACACCCAGACGCAGGGCCTGGGCGAGCTACGAAAGGCGCTGGCCCGGCGCTGCGCGGAGGAATTCGGGTGGGACGACGCCGAGCAGAGGCCTTACCTGGTGACCTCCGGGGTCAGCGGGGCGCTGGTACTGGCCATTCTCACGTGTGTGAATCCCGGCGATGAAGTGATCATGGCCGATCCGTACTTCGTGATGTACTCGCACCTTGTGCACCTGGCCGGCGGGGTGCCGGTTCTGGTGGATACATATCCGGATTTTGCCCCCGATGCCGGGAAGTTCGCCGATGCGGTCACCGACAAGACGCGGATGATGCTGGTCAACTCCCCGGGCAACCCGACCGGGTGCGTTTACAGCCCCGAGCAGTTGCAGGACTTGGCGGACGTTGCGTCCAGGCATGAGTTGCTGGTTGTCAGCGACGAGATTTACGACGCTTTCTGCTACGATCAGCCATTTGCCTCGATGGCGTCGTTCTACGAGAACACGCTGTTGATGCGAGGTTTTTCCAAGAGTTACGCGATGACAGGCTGGCGGATCGGCTGGTGCACGGGTCCTGCTGCGATCTTGGAGAAGATGACCATGCTCCAGCAGTACAGTTTTGTTTGCGCACCGAGCATGGCCCAGGTTGGTGCATTGACGGCCCTGGAAGAGGACATGTCGGGGTTTGTGGACCAGTATCGCCGCAAGCGGGATATGGTGGTCGAGGCCCTGGGTGACTCGATGGGTCTGGTCAAGCCCGGCGGGGCGTTTTACGCATTTGTTCCGGCCCCTGGAGGCGATGCGACGGATTTCGTTTCGCGCGCCATCCAGAGCAATGTGCTGGTGATTCCAGGCAGCGTGTTCTCGGCCCGCAATACGCATTTCCGGATTTCGTATGCCACCGACGATGCCCGCCTGGCCGAAGGGCTTGGAATTCTTCGCGATCTTGCTTGACCAAGGGTGCAGAAATCGCTTGCATCTTGGGTTCAAACCCCGTAAAACCCCGCCACTTGCCCCCGGATGGCTCTGGCGTTGATAGGTGTCTGAAGGAAATCCCCCGGCATGAAGTTTCTGCTTGTCGACAAGATTGGTTGCTTGGAACGGCCCAAGCGGATCGTGACGCGTAAGTGCCTCTCGCTGGCCGAGGAGTACCTTGCGGATCATTTTCCGATCTTTCCGGTGCTTCCCGGGGTTTTGATGATCGAGGCGGCGGTGCAGACGGCGGCTTGGCTGGTCCGGGTGGAACAGGACTGGGCCTGCAGCATGGTGGTTCTTTCTGCGGCGAGGAACGTCAAGTACACCAGCTTTGTCAAGCCGGGCAATACGATGCGGGTCGAGATCGACGCGATGTCGATCGACCAGGAGGGTGCGAAGGTCAAGGCGGCCACGTTTGTCGACCAGAGGCAGACGATGTCGGCTCGGCTGGAGCTTCGCAGTTTTAACCTTGCCTCGCGAGGCAAGCACCTGGTCGGTGCCGACGGCAAGCTGATAGAACAACTCAAGGCACAGTTTTCGCTTGTAGGCGGCCCGGAAGCTCTGGAAACGGCCGCGACCTGAGACGTTGTTGACCGATGAACATTGACTTTGCCGTTCAAACTACCTATAGATAGGTTCCGACTACCGGCGGAAGGTACGGCCACCGGGACAATGGATTGTTTACGGCTCTAGACTGGAGATAGAAGCCAATGCCGATGACCGAAGAGGAAGTCTTCGAGAAGGTTCAGGAATCGCTGGTTGACGCCCTGGGCGTTGACGATGACGAAGTGACTCCCGATGCGAAGCTCACAGCGGACCTGGGAGCCGAGTCGATCGATTTCCTGGATATCACGTTTCGCCTGGAGAAGGCGTTCGACATCAAGATTCCCCGCGGGGAGTTGATTCCGGACGATCTTCTCAACAAGCCCGAGTACGTTCAGGACGGAAAGCTGACCGGCGAAGGGCTGGCGGAGTTCAAGAAACGCATGACCCATACTGATTTGTCCGAGTTCGAGAAGAACCCGGAAGTCGGGAGGGTCCCCGATCTTTTCACCGTTCAGACCATCGTCAATTACGTGATGACCAAGGTCAACGACTGAATTTTCGACTTCTGCTCAGACCTCATCCGCACCTGCGGGTGAGGTCGCGCTTTTGACTGCCGAGAACCCATGCGCTGGATCTGGATCGACCGTTTCATCGAATTTGAGCCCTCCAAGCGAGCCGTCGCGGTCAAGAACATCTCCCTGGCCGAGGAACATCTCCACGACCATTGGCAGCCGTTCCCCGTGATGCCCGCTTCGCTGATGATCGAGGGAATGGCCCAGACCGGCGGGATTCTGGTCGGCCAGGCACGCGACTTCAAGGAGAAGGTCGTTCTGGCCAAGATCGCCAAGGCGACCTTTAAGGATGTGGCGGTCCCCGGCGACCAGCTCAAGTACATCGCCGAGATCGAGAACGTAGCGCCCGAGGCGGCCAGCACACGCGGAACGGTTCTGCTTAACGACGAGCCGTTTGGAGAGGTCAACCTGATGTTCTCCCACGTGGATCAGAACATGCAGGGCCTGGCCTTGCCCAAGGAGAACTTCGTCTTCACCGGACAGTTCGAGCGAATGGTCGCACCGTTTTTGGAGGGCGATCATGGCTGAGAGACGCGTGGCCATTACGGGCATCGGTGTGGTTTCCGCACTGGGGCTCACGGTGGGAGACTACTGGCAGGGCCTCCAGGCCGGCAAGAACGGACTGGGCCCGATCGATCTGTTCGACGCCTCCGGTTTCCCCTGCCCGGTGGGCGGGCAGGTGCGGGATTTCAAGGCCCGCAACTATGTTCCCAAATCCTACCGCAAAGCAGTAAAGGTCATGGCCCGGGACATCGAGCTGGCAGTGGCGGCTTCGGATCTGGCGTTTCGGGATGCGGGACTTTCCACCCGTGGGATCGAAGAGGGCCAGGAGGGGTGCGAGCCCGGACGGCTGGGCTGCAACATCGGCGCGGGCCTGATCTGCACCGACCTGGACGAACTGGGCTTGGCGGTCAACACGGCGGTGGAAGAGGGGAAGTTCGACCTGAAGCTTTGGGGCAGCCAAGGCATCGACAACCTCACACCGCTCTGGCTGCTCAAGTACCTGCCCAACATGCTCTCGTGCCACGTTACGATTATCCATGGCTGCGAAGGCCCGAGCAACTGCATTACCTGCTCGGACGCCTCGGGCCAGATGGCCATTGCCGAAGCGGCCCGCTATATCGCCCGCGATACGGCCGATGTTTCCATTGCCGGCGGGGCCGAGAGCAAGCTCAACCCGATGGGCATACTGCGTCAGCACCTTCTCAAGCGTCTGAATGAAAACGCCCGGGAAGAGAGTTTCCCGTGCAGGCCTTTTGACGCCGACCATGCCGGAACGGTCATGGGCGAAGGCGGGGCGCTGCTGGTGCTGGAAGATTTGGAGCGGGCAAGGCAGCGCGGCGCTCGTATCTATGCCGAGGTGGTCGGGTTTGGCGGAGCGTGCGATCCCGACGGCATGCAGATCAAAAAGCCCACCTGCGGCAGCCTGGATTTGGCCGTGAAACGCGCACTGCGTGATGCGGGCGTCTTGGCAGAGGAAGTCGGAGCGATCTTCGCCCACGGAACCGGCGTGCCGGCCGAGGACGACATGGAGGCACAGGCCTGGGGCGGCGCCTTTGGGAATCTTAAGGAGATTCCGGCCTGTGCGATCACCGGGGCTTGCGGTTCACTCTTTGCCGGGGCGGGGGGGCTCGAGGTGGCCACGGCCGCTTTGGCCCTTCACGCACAGAGCGTTCCACCCACCGCGGGTTTCAAGTCTGGGGCAGAAGGGTGCGATCTGAATCTGAGCGCCCGGGCCCGCCCGACCGATTTTGAATACGCCGTCTCTGCCGCTTTCGGTGTCGGTGGCCAGAGCGGAGCCTTGGTTCTCAAGCGGGTGCAAGCATGAATTCCAGACGCGTAGTCATTACGGGCATGGGAACGATCAACCCGCTGGGCCACGATGTCGAGTCGACCTGGAAGGCGCTTCTGGCCTGTCGAAGCGGAATCCGCCCGAACGAACTTTTCGATGCCGAGACGTTCCCGACTTCTTTTGCGGCCCAGGTGAAGGATTTCGATCTTTCGGAGCATTTGCCCGATGCGGATCGTCACGCCACGGCCGGGCGCCACTGCCAGTTTGCCCTGGCAGCGGCCAGACAGGCCTGGGATCAGTCGGGTCTGGACTCCGATGAACATCTCGACCGCGACAACGTGGGCATTTACCTCGGAAGCGGCGAGGGGAGCCTGGATTTCGAGAATTTCACCTCGCTGATCGTCGATGCCTGGCAGGGCAGGGAAGTGGACACGCGCCGCTGGGCGCAACTGGCTTTTGAGCGAATGGACCTGCATCGCGAGACCGAGCAGGAATCCAACATGGTGGTCTCGCACCTGGCGGGGCAGTTCGGCCTGCGAGGCCCGGCGTTCAACGTGCTCACAGCCTGTGCGGCCAGCACGCAGGCGATCGGAGAAGCCTGCGAGCAGGTGCGTCACGGGGATGTGGATGTAATTGTCACCGGCGGGGCCCACAGCATGATTCATCCCTACGGGGTGACGGGCTTTAACCGCCTGACGGCCCTGTCGACCCGGAACGACGAATACCAGACGGCCTCGAGACCCTTCGATCAGACGCGGGACGGTTTTGTGCTCGGCGAGGGAGCCAGCGTGCTGATCCTGGAGCCCTACGAGCGGGCCAAGGAACGCGGGGCGACGATTCTGGCCGAGATTCTCGGCTACGGGGCCTCGGCCGACGCTTTCCGGATCACCGACCAGGACCCCCAAGGCCAGGGCGCCGCGGCCAGCATGAGAGCGGCTCTGAAAGATGCGAACCTGGAGCCGAGTCGGATCGACTACATTTCCGCCCATGGGACGGGAACCCAGCAGAACGACGAGGTGGAGACCAAGGCCATCAAGCGCGTCTTCGGCCAGGACTGCAAGGTTCCGGTCTCGTCTGTCAAGAGCATGCTGGGCCACCTGATTGCCGCGGCAGGGGCGACCGAACTGATCACCTGCATTCTGGCCCTGCGTGACCAGGTTCTGCCTCCCACCACGAACCTGCACCATCCCGATCCGTCCTGCGACCTGGATTATATCCCCAACGAGCCCCGCAAGGCCAAAGTGGACATCTGCATGAGCAATTCGATGGGCTTCGGCGGGCAGAACAACACGTTGATTCTGACCCGGCCTTGCTGATTCTGCGGTTTCCGCCGGGCGTTTTGCAGGACCAGCGGATCTGAGAATTCGACGCGACATGATGAGCATTCTGGCCGCAACCTGGACGTCGAGTCTGGCCCAGTGGTTCATGCGACACTGGGCATTGCTGGCGATCGCCCTGACCTGCCTGAGCCTGCTGATCTTCAGCATTCTGATTCTCGCCCGCTACATCCGCATCTGCCTGAACATCTTCTCCGACACCCCGCCACCGCTTTCGATGGGCCCGGCCGACTACAAACCGCTCTACGGGGAAGAAGTGCGCCTGCGAAGCTTCGACGGTGTGAGCCTGCGAGGCATGTGGCTGCGACACGCCAAGACGACGCGGTACAAGGGGACCATCGTTTTCTGCCACGAATTCGGCTCGGACATGTACAGTTGCGTGCGGTATTCGCGGCCCTTGCTGGACGTGGGTTTTGACGTGTTCACCTTTGACTTCCGCGCGCACGGGGGCAGCAGCAATCGCGGCGACATGAAGCCCCTCCAATGGCCAAGCGATAAGGAAATGGAAGACGTTTTGGGGGCCTGTGCCTACGTGGAATCGGTGCTGGCCTCGCAGGGCCTTGCGACGCAGATCGGTCTTTTCGGGATCAGCCGAGGAGCCGGAGCGGGGCTGTTGGCCGGGGCCAGCGATCCGAATATCAAGGCGATCGTCTGCGACGGGGCCTTCAGTACCGAAACCACGCTGATCGCCCTGATGAAGCGCTGGGCGAGCATATTCGCCCGGGTCAAGCTGGTCTACCAGAACCACCCGGACGCTTTCTGGGGTTTTCTGGTCTGGGTCCTGATGCGATTTGCACAGCCCAAGCTTCGGCGGCGGTTTCCATCGGTTCGCAAGGCCCTTCGCGAGATGCAGCCCAGGCCGATCCTGTTCATTCACGGCCAGCGGGATTCGTACATTCGCGTGGAGCAGACGGAGCTTCTCTATGAGGAAGCCCCCGAACCGCGGTATCTCTGGAAGGTTCCGCAGGCGAAGCACAATCAGTCGGTGATCATCGAACCGGACCAGTATGCCGCCCGGACGGTGGCCTTTTTTCGCAAGCACCTTGCCGGCGATGTGATCTCCGAAGAACAGATCAGCCATCCCAGCGAGAGCGTAGTCGCCTGATTCCTGGATTCGCCTTCCCGGGCTTGACAGGGTATAGTGGGCAGCATGTCTTTGAAGCAGATATTGCTACGACCGATGGCTCGAATGGGCGCACGGGGACCGCGCCGGGCAGCCCGCCTGTTCGGCAGAGCCTGCGAGCAGACCCGGACGGTTCAGCAGGCGATTCTCCGCGACCTGGTCGACGCCCATGGCCGGACGCGTTTCGGGCGAGACCATTCGCTGTCGCGCGTGCGAAGCCTGGAGGACTTGCGAAAGGCCGTCCCGCTCTGCGATTACTCCTACTACCAGCCATACATGCGCGACGTCCTTGCCGGTCAATACGACGCCCTGCTGCCCGGAGGCGATCCCCCGCTGATGTTCTCGATGACCTCCGGCAGCACCGGGGAGCCCAAGTACATTCCAGTCACGCGGCGGTTCCTGGCCGACGTTCGACGCGGGTGGAACGTGTTCGGCATTCGGCTCCTGGAGGACCACCCGGATGCCTGGCTCCGGCCGATTCTGCAGATCTCCTCGCCCATGCGCGAGCAGGAGAGCCCGACCGGACTGGCCTGCGGGGCCATCAGCGGGCTGCTTGCCCGTATGCAGAAACGCATCGTTCGGCGGATGTACGTGGCCGACCCGCTGGCAGCAAGCCTGGCTGATCCACGGGCGAAATACTACACGCTGCTTCGCACCAGCATGGAACAGGACGTGGCCTTTATTACTACGGCCAATCCCTCCAGTACGCTCAAGCTCATCGAGACCGGACAGCAGCACGTCGAGGGGCTCCTGCGGGACCTGCGAGAGGGCAGATGCAGGCCCCCGGGCTGCGAGGACCTTACCGACCGACTCAAGCGCAGGCTCCGTCCCAATCCCGCCCTGGCCGGCAAGATCGAGGGAGACATCCAGCGGGACGGAGCACTGCTTCCCGGGCATTTCTGGAATCTTTCCTTCCTGGCCAACTGGACCGGGGGCACGCTGGGACTGTACCTGCCCAGGCTGCGAAAGCTCTTCGGAAACGTGCCGATCCGCGACATCGGCCTGCTGGCCAGCGAGGGGAGGTTCTCGATTCCGCTGAGTGACAACACACCGGCCGGGCCGGCGGATATCACCTCGGCCCTGCTGGAGTTCATCCCGGCCGAGGCTCGCGATCAGGATTCGCCCGAGACGCTCTGGGCCCATGAACTCGAGCCGGGCCGGGAGTATTTCCTGGTCTTCTCGAACTGGACCTCGCTGATGCGGTATAACCTGGATGATCGAATTCGCGTCGTCTCGATGGACTCGGGCTGCCCGGAGATTGAATTTCTCTGTCGCGGACAGCGAACCAGCAGCATCACCGGCGAGAAGATCACCGAGAAGCAGGTCGTCGAGGCCATGCGTCGGGCCGGAACCGACTGCGGGTTCTCGCCGGAGCGGTTCTGCCTCCAGGGCTGCTTCGATCGGACACCGTATTACCTGCTTCGGGTGGAGGTCGAAGAAGATTCTCTGGGTCGCAAGCTCTGCGAGGCCTTTGACGGGCGCCTCTGGGAGTTGAACATCGAATATGCTTCCAAGCGCAAGAGCGGTCGGCTGGGGCCTGTGCGGCTCCAGAACGTACCTGCAGGGCATTTCGAGTCGGCCGAGATCCACAACATCCAGCAGCGGCGGGGCAGGTCGGAGCAGTACAAGCATCAGTATCTGCTCACGAACGTGCTCGAGTCCGGTCAGGAGTCGACCGGATGAGGACGTACGCCTTCCCGCTCTATGCGATCTCGTTTGTGCTGTTCTTTGCCGCGTGGCTGCTGCGGCCCTGGGGGCTGTTGCTGCTCTGGCCGGGACTGGCCTATTTCGCCGTGGCCAGTGCTTACATGCTCAAGCGCCATCGGATCTTCGGCAAGCGGTGCCGAGACGGCAGGCTCTCGCCGTTTCGCGTGGCGATCTTCCTGCCGTATCTGCTGCTTTCCTGGTGGATCTGGCGATTCCGGATCTGGCTGTGGCAGGAGGATTCCTGGAACGAAATCCTGCCGGAGCTCTACCTGGGCAGACGCCTGCTCAACGAAAACGAATTGCCTCCCGATACCGAGAGGATCGTGGACCTGACGACGGAATTTGGCGAAAAGGCCTCGGTGCGAAAGGGGCGGGAGTATCACTGCCTGCCTACGCTGGACGGTTCGGCCCCGGAGTCGGCGAAGTTCTTCCACCTGGTCCGTCTCCTGGCCGGAGACGGCAAACGGACTTACGTGCACTGCGCCATCGGAATGGGCCGAAGCGCTACACTGGTCTGTGGTGTGCTTCTGGCCCGGGGCCTGGCCCGGACACCCGGGGCCGCCGTGCATCAAGTGCGGGAGATTCGCAGAGGCATCGTGCTGGGCCGCAGGCAGTACCGACTGCTCTCGGGGGTTCTGGAGTTTTCAGCCCGGACGGGCGAATCTGCCGGGGAAGGAGGATCGGTTGATGGCCCGATGTGAGCTCTGTGGACGGCAAACGTCAAAGCTGGATCGCCATCACCTGATTCCCCGCACGCGCCACAGCAACAAACGCAACAAGAAGCAATTCGATCGGCAGGAAGTTCATTCCCGCCTGGCCATGCTCTGCAAGCCCTGCCACAAGACCGTCCATGCGACCCTGACGGAAAAGGAACTCGAACGCAGCTACAACACGCTGGAAGCCCTGGCCGGGCATGTGCGGATCAGCCGATTCGTGAAGTGGATAAGAAAGCAGCCGGTGAATACGAAGGTTTCTGTCCGCTCCACCCGGGACAAAAGACAACGCAAGGCTGCGCGGAAACGTCGGAATCGCTGAGCAGCCCGGGGGGGTTATTCTTCGGCCGGGGCGCACCGGGCGATGCACCAGTCGTAGCGGTTCAGGGATCGGCTTTGGCTGCCCGCTGAAGGAAAGATCACTTCGTCCTGGTTGCTCCAGGCAAGGAACTCTCCGTCGTCTCCCAGGCCCAGGGAGGTCTGGGGTCCGTGGTTGCAGATGAATACCAGCACGGAACCGTCATCGTCCAGCGAAAGGTAACGGAAGCTGAGAAACCGGCTTTGGAACTCCACGTTCACCGGGCGTCGTAGACCCATCTGCCAGACCATGTCGTCGAGCATCTCCATGGTTTCCTGTCGCTGTGTGATCTCCGAAGACTGGCTATCCTCATTCGGGACTTCCATGCCTGCGGCAAAGAGCAGACTGGGAGCAAAGCCCATACAGACGGCCTGGCCCTGGCCGTAGCGGTTCTGCGTCGCGATGGGCTGTCCCTGAACGCTTTGTCCGATGACCTCTGCCTCGGCAGGGCGGAGTGTCTGGGCCAGCCGGCTGACCTTGCAGTGGTGCGTTCGGTTGTGAATCACCATCATCAGTTCCAATTGCTCCGGGTTCCAGTACAGGTCTTCGCTTGCGCCGAGGACCTCGTGCAGGCCGGCTCCGGGTTGATTCTCGTAGAGCCATCCCTGGTCGTCGACATAGCCGCAGCGGCCCTCGCAGATGAGCGTTCCGCCTTGGCGGACGTAATCGGCGATCTTTTGGCCGACTTCTTCCGGTATCAGCCAACTGGTGGGCAGGTACAGAATGTCATAGCCGGCCAGGTCTTCTGCGCAGATCCATTCGCTGTCGAACCATTGGAGGGGGTACCCCAGCCGGTTGAAGATGGAACAGGTTCCGAACACGGCGTCGCGCTGGAGGTCTTCGAAGCCCGCGTCCTGGCTGAGCAAGAGCGATTCCTCCGGCCAGTAGACGGCCAGTTTCGGCTGGATGGGCCTTGCCTGGAGGAGCTTGTCCTTCATCCGCTCCAGCAGGGAAGTGATGTTCCGGGGCGTTCGTGCGTAGAGGGTTTCCGAGGCGTCACTGCGAAGCACGCCCTGGGATTGGGCGGCCTGGCCGTCCAGATCCAGACGGGAGGGACTCTGACGGGCATACAGCAGGGCCCGGGCCCCGGCGCCGAGCATTTCCACCACCCAGGCTTCGGTCTGTCTGCGGTCGGGCCGGTTCCGAAGCCAACTGCCCCAGGGGCCGATTTCCGCCTGGCCGATCCACAGATCCTTTCCAAGTGTTCGGGAGATGCTCGAACCCAGATCCAGCAGGAGGGTCGTGCTTTTCTGGCTGGGCGGGGTCCCCGGGCAGAGGTTCTGGCAGACGACGTCGCCCAGAGCGGCCACCTCCCAGTGACTGGAGGTCCTGCCCGAGATATCCCGGTTGCAGTGGAAGACCGGCAGGGCGGAGTGGCGGCGCAGGATCGCGATGGCCCATTCGACCAGTTCGGCCAGGGACCAGGCGCGGTACTTCCTGCCGGCCAGGGCCAGGGGGGTAAGGCCTCCGGTGGGGGCACCGTATGCCGAGCCATATGGGTAGATCTCCGACCAGTCCCGGTAGAAAGTTCGCCACTGGCGGTTCAACCGGTCCAGATCCCCGTCCCAGGTTTCGCCAAGCCACAAGCGGAAACGCTCGTGGGTCATCGGGTTGTCGGGCAGGTGAAAAACGCTGCCGGCGTGGCTGGCGATCTGCCAGGCCAGCAGGGGCTTGTCGGCGTAGTGACGGGCATAGGTGTCGATGAAGCGTTCCATCCATTGTCGCAGCCTGGGATCGTCCGGATTGGCCGAGCCGATGCGGCCCTGGTCGGCCTGGCCCTTCCCGTCCACACACCGCAGATCGGGATTGTCCTCGAAGACCCACCCGGGAGGGTTGGCGATGCCGATGCCCATCACGACATTGAGTCCGACCCGGCAGGCGCGGTCCACGGATTCGTCCAGGGCGCCGAAATCGAAGGCGCCGGGCCTGGGCTCGATCTGCTGCCAGCCGGGGCAAAGTTCGGCGATGCAGAGGGTATCGAGGCCCATTGCTTGGATTTTTCGAAAAACTTCCTCTGATGGGGGGTTGGGACCCAGGAGATGACAGCACGTCGTGCCGTGGAAGAATGTTCCGTCGGTCATGGGGGTCTCCAGCCTGTGAGCCGGTTGAGAATTAACACAATCCAAGTCTAGCGAACCTTTTGGAGATGCTCAAGAAGCATATCGAGCCTGCCGGAGTTGGAAAAATGATCAAAGTTCTCAAAAATCCTGAACTTCCCCTTGCACCTTCAGGTAAAAGTTGTAGTCTGTGGCACAAAATAAAAGGTATGTGAGTTGTCTGCGTTTCTTTCGTGCCTAAAATATTAATGTCCGCTGCGCCATAATGCGTCGCAGGTCTCCCTCCACCTGCGACCCAGGTGTAGCACAACAGGGCGATGGGTTGGTCTCCCTCCACCAATCCCATCGCCCTTGTTTTTTGCGCAGGTTTCTGCGGGCAGCAGTAAGCCCCGGATTTGCGATCTTCCCTCGCGGTTTGACCCGGGGGAAGAACCGCAGGCCGGGCGAGGAAGATCCCCCCAAGCCGGGCTGAACCGGGGCTTGATGTTTCCCGCCGCCTCGCTACGGTAGAGCGAATGTCGCAGACCGCTTATATCGCACTGGGGGCCAATCTGGGCGACCGCGAGCAGACGCTCCGCCGGGCGCTGGAGTGGCTCGACCAACACGAGGCAATTCGCATCGTCGCCCGCAGCGACTGGTTCCAGACCCAGCCGGTGGGGGGGCCGCCCGATCAACCGGCGTATCTCAATGGAGCCGCTGAACTTGAAACCACCTTGGCCCCGGGAGATTTGCTGAGGGAGATGCTTGAAACCGAAGCCCGTTGCGGAAGAGACCGCAGCCGAAGCCAGAGGTGGGGCCCGCGGACCTGCGACCTGGACCTTTTGCTCTACGGCAACGAGATCCGCAACGAGGCGGAACTGACGCTTCCGCACCCCAGAATGCACGAGAGGCTTTTCGTTCTGGAGCCGCTCGCCCGGATTGCCCCTCATGTGGTGCATCCGATCCTGGGCGCGTCCGTCGCGGACCTGCTTGCCCAGCTGAGGAGCCGCCGGTGAGTGCGTCGCTGATCTCGATTGTCGGACCGCCCGCCGCGGGGAAAACCACGCTGGCCAGGTGCCTGGCCCGGGAGTTTTCGGCAAAGCTGATCCTCGAGGACTACCGTGGAAATCCGTTCCTGCACCAGGCGTACGTTTCCGGCGGGGATGTCAATTTGCCCTGCCAGTTGTACTTCCTCATGTCTCGTGCGGGGCAGCTGGCGGTTTCTACCTGGCCCAACCGGGGCCTGGCCGTCAGTGACTACGACTTCTGCCAGGACCGCATCTACGCCCACAGGCGTCTCAGCGGGGAGGATTTCCAGCTGTACGAGCAAATCGCCCGACGGGTGACGCCGCATCTGCGACGGGCCGACATCACCCTCCATCTCGATGCAAGCCTCGAGGAGCTCAGGCGCAGAATCCACCGCCGCGGGCGATCGTACGAAGAGGCCATGAGCCCGGACTTTCTGCAAGAACTGCGGGAAGCGTACTTCGAGCCGGAGCTGCTTCAACAGGCGGGGCAGCTTCTCCGCATAGACACGGAGAAAACCGACATCCGCCGGGGCGATGCCCTGGAAGAGTTGATCAAGCGAATCCGTATCGCACTTACGAGGACACCATGAACGTCTGCAGGACCATTCAGGAAATCCGCGATACCGTCGCCTCGGCCAGGGGCGCCGGCAAGACCATCGGCTTCGTTCCTACCATGGGCGCTTTGCATGAGGGACATTTCAGCCTGATCCGGGCATCGAGAGACCAGACCGATTTGACCGTCGTGAGTATCTTCGTCAATCCCACACAGTTCGGGCAAGGCGAGGACCTCCAGGCCTATCCTCGACCTGAAGAGCAAGACCTGGCCGCCTGTCGGGAGCTCGGGGTGGCAGCGGTCTTTCTCCCATCGGTGGATGAGATGTATCCGCGCCGGCCCGAGACGAAGGTGGAAGTCCCCGCCCCGGCTGAGCATCTCTGTGGCAAGAGCCGGCCCGGACACTTCGCCGGGGTCTGCCTGGTGGTGGCCAAGCTGTTCAACATCGTCGGGCCCGATATTGCCTTCTTCGGCCGGAAAGATTACCAGCAGGTGACCATCATCCGTCGCATGTGCGTAGACCTGAACTTCCCCCTGGAAATACGCACCTGCCCGACAATTCGGGAGGAAGACGGGCTGGCCCGGTCCAGCCGGAATGCGTATCTGACCGACCCGGAGCGAAGCCAGGCTCCGGGCCTGTACCGGGCCCTGCAGGAGACGGCCGATCGGATCCGCAGCGATCGTCCCTCTGGGCGCGAAGCACAGGCATTCCTGTCCCAGCGGATCGCGCGATACGTCCCGGACGGGCAGATCGACTACGCGTGTGTTTCGGATCCGCAGACACTGGTCGAGGTCGACACGACGCAGCGACCTGTGGTGCTGGCCCTGGCAGTTCGTCTGGGCCGGGCGCGGCTGATTGATAATCTCCTGGTGGACTGAAGGGTCTGTCGTTCCTACAATAGGATTTTGACTTGGAAAAGGATCGCCGGGGCCTGCGGGCTCCGCGTGGAAAGGCAGTCAGTTGGCATGGACGTGAAAGTACTACGCTCCAAGATCCATCGTGCGACGGTTACCGAAGCCCGGGTGGACTATGTGGGCTCGATTACCATTGATACCGATCTGATGAACGCCGTGGATATTCTCCCGGGCCAGTGCGTACTGGTCTCGGACATGACCGATGGTGCGCGATTCGAGACGTATGTAATGGAGGGCGAGGCCGGAAGCGGGGTCATCTGCATCAACGGTGCCGCCGCCCGCCTGGTCAACGAGGGTGACGAAGTGATCATCATGGCCTTCGCGTACGGCCCGGTGGAGCAAGCCAGGAAGATCAAGCCCAGGATCGCCCTGGTCGATTCGAGCAACCGGGTGACCAGTCTTCTGGGCGCCTGAGGCGATCTCCGGGCCGGTCCAAGCCTTAGTCCGAGGAATGAGATGCGACAGATCCTGATCGATCTAGGCAAGTGGGAACTGTTCGGTGCCGACGTGGCCTTGCGGGTCTACGGTTACGGACTGATGATGGTGCTGGGTTTCATCAGTGCCATCCTTCTGGCCCAGTGGCGGGCGCGGCGGGTCGGGGAAAACCCGGAAGTTATCTCCCTTGCCGGAATCATTGCCCTGGTTTCCGGGGTGCTGGGGGCGCGGCTGGCTTATGTCATCGAAAACTGGGATTCCCAGTTCGCCCGAAGCCCCAACCTGCTGCTGGATATCTTCAATATCACCTCCGGCGGCTTGATCTACTATGGAGGCCTGCTGCTGGCGACAGCGGCGGTGTTGGTTTTCTTCCGTCTCAAACGCGTGCCGCTGCGTCGCTATATGGATATCGTGGCCCCGAGTCTGATGGTGGGCCTGGCCTTTGGGCGAATGGGTTGCCTGCTCAACGGCTGCTGCTTCGGGGCGGTCTGCACCAGTCATTCCGCCCTGGCGATGGAATTCCCGATGTACTCCAGGCCGCTTGTCAAGCTCGACGGCAGGGAGCATCCGTTTTCCGAGGCGACGCGTAGTCCTTCCCCGCCCTATGCCCATCAACTGCACGAAGACCTTGTCGAGCCCGACCCGCACCTGTATCTGCCCGGCACAGAGGCCCTGGTTCCCGTTTCGGAACTTCACGGCCCCCTGGATAGGGAACAACTGGGCTTTCTGGACCAGAGCCGGCAGCAATGGGAGGAAGGTTTTGCCCGAATTGCCGACCACGACGGCCTAATCAGCCGGGAAGAATGGGACCGGGCACTGAGCCAGGGCCTTGCCCCCCTTGCCGGAAGCGAGAAATGGTCCTATGCGATGCTGTCCGACACGGCCCCGCGTGACGGGCTCCTGTCCCGGGAGGAGTTCGTCAACTATCTCACCCGCAGGAAAGCCTGGCTGCTCAACGAATTCGACATCACCTTTGATGGCGAGCTCACAGGCCAGGAGCGTATCAATGCCCAGACCTACCTGAAGAAAGATGAAATATCGATCGCTCACAGCGCCCATTCCCTGCCGGTCAAGCCTGCGCAGATGCTTGGGATCGTCAACGCGCTGCTCATCGCGTCGATCCTGGGCCTGTTCTTTCGCAGGCGACGGCGAGAGGGGCAGGTCTTTGCCCTGCTGCTGGTGCTCTATCCGATCACGCGATTCTTCCTGGAGTTGATTCGAAACGACAACCCCCACAACCTGCTGCGTCTGCAACTGACCCACAACCAGTGGACCTCTATGGGGATGATCGCCGCGGGGGTGGGGATCTTCCTGCTGCTCCAGCGTATGACTGCCTCGGCCGGGCCGAGTTGGAACCTCCGCCTGGCCAGGGCTGAAACTGCGGCCGCGCCTTCGCAGTCAAACAACCGAAGGAGAAGGAAATGAACGCTCGGGCCCTGCTTAGCCGGTTTTCGATACTGACCGGGCTGATCCTGCTTCCCCTTGGTGCCCCGGCGATAGGGCAGATCACCCAGGCCGACCGTCTTGCAGGGGAAGGCCTCGTCTTCAGCGCCAAACGGCTTATTCACGGCGATCCGGATGTTCCGGGTCGGGCGGCGAGGATCGTCACATTGCTCAAAGCCACAAAAGCCATTGACCCGGAAAACATCGAAGCCTGCCGGCTGCTCAGCGAGGTCTATGCACTGCAGGGCCAGGTGGACAAAGCGGTCGAGACCGTCGGCATCTGCCTGGAAAAGCAGCCTGAAGATGTTGCCCTGTCCTCTCGGTGGCTTGCCCTGAGTCTCTCGAAATTGCAGCAGGCGGAGGATCGCGCGGCCTTTCTGGAAGAGCTCCTGTCTCGGCCGGAGCTCTCCGACGCACTGCGATCCGACACCGCGGTTCAATTGGCGCTGATCCGTCGCGGGCAGGGCCGGCCCCACTTGGCCCGCGCGATGTTCCTCAGGGCTCTGCGTACCGATCCGATGAGTCCCCAGGCAATCTCCGCAATGCTCGATCAGGACAGCGGCGGCCAGCCTGGGCAGCAGGCCTCCCTGGTCTTCCGGCTGCATACCGCCCAGCCGAGAAATGCGGCGCTGAATCTTCGCGTCGCGCTGATGCTTGGCCAGTTCGGCCTGCACAACCAGGCCTTGAAGATGTTCGAGACCATCCAGCAACTCCGCCGGCAGCGAGGGGAAAGGTTGGCCGATCCGGCGATTCTCTCAGCCTGGTGCAATGCGCTTCTCGACGCGGGAAAATCCCAGGATGCGCTGGAGATGATTGATGCCTTACCGGAAGAGACTCGACAGAGCGACGCCTGGCTGCTGCCAAGGATTGAAGCGGCCCGCATGCTGGGCCGCACCGATCAGGTACGCGACCTGATCGACAGACTGGAGAAGAAATACCAGAAGGCGCTGTCCGAGGAAGTCTTGACCGCCTCCCTGGCCACGGAGGTCTCCTGGTTCTACCTGGTGTGGAAACCCAACCCGGACGAAGCGATGAAATTCGCCCGCCATGCTTCCAGCCTGGAGCCGGATCATCCCTTGTCCAAGCGTGTCCTGGGGATGGCTCACCTTGCCTCGGATGAAATCGATACGGGTTTGGCCCTGCTCAAGGAGCTGGTGGATCACGATGCCTTTGCTGCCGCCGCGGTTGCCCGGGTCTACGTCCGACAGTCAGACAACGACCAGGCCAAGGCAATGATCGAACGGGCAGCGGGGGTTTCCCGCTCGGGTCCCGGGGCTCGAATGCTCCGCCAGGTGGCGCGGGAAGTGGAGATCAAACTGCCCGAGGTTCCTGGCGCCAAAGACGTGGCTGAGCAATTCGAAGATTCGACCTGGATTCGAATCGCCGCGGTGTCGCCCGAACGGTTCTTGCGGATTACCCTCAGTCCCGTCTCCGACGCTGTGGAACCCGGGGAGCCGATCGAGGTCCGGGCGGTGCTGGAGAACCTTTCCGAGCAACCCTTGCCCCTTGGGCCCGAAGGGGTCTTTCAGCCGCTGCTTCATCTGCGGGTGGTTACAGGGGCCGGGCGGACCTTTGACGACCTTCCCCTGCTCAGCTGGCGGGGGCCAAGGGTTCTCCCCGGTGGGAAACAGCTCAAGACAACCGCCTGCCTGGATGCCGGAAAGTTGGGCCCCGCGCTCAATTCCATGCCCTTTGCGGTCGGGTCGCTGACGGTCGCTGCCATACCGGAGCCCGTTGGGGATTCCGAAGGCAGGACACGTTCGGCAAGGCCCAATCTGGCCCCGGAACCGGTCGTCATCCGACGTCAATCATTGGTGGCCTCGCAGTCGGACCGCCCCCGGGACTGGCTTGAGGCCTATCGAAGCAAGGTAAGGCAACTGGAAGAACAGCTGGGCCGCAAGGACCTGCCTTCGCGGCTCCAGGCCGGTCGGAAAGTCGCGTTGCTGGTTCGCCAGGCCCGGAAAATCGAGCTGGGCCAGGCCCAGATGCCGCACATGCTGCAGGATGTTCCGCTCAAGCCAGACGCCCTTTCGCTGCTGAGAAAGGCCCTGGTCAATCCCAGCCCGGTTGTGCGCAGCGAGGTACTCACCGGCTTGGAGGGCCTGAGACTTTCTGAAGAGATTCTGGGCCCCGTTTCGGCCCGATTGAGCGATCCGAGTTGGCTGGTCCGGATGCGGGCGATCGAACTGATCGGCCAGTCCCGGTGGGAAACGCGGGGCAAGGCCCTGGAGCATTGTGCCTCCGACAGCTCGGAATTCGTCGCTGCGATGGCCCGGGCCTTTCTGCCACCCGAGAGGCCCTAGCCCGCCGGCCCCAGTGGTCACAAGAACACACGAAGTCAAAAGGAGAATTCCATGTCCGATCGCGCTGCAATACTCCAGCGCCTCTGTGAGAAGGGAGTGGTGGCTGTCGTACGGGCCTCGGGCTCGGCCCAGTTGCTCCAGGTTGGCCAGGCCCTTCTGGAAGGGGGCGTGGACTGTCTCGAAATCACCATGACCACCCCCGGCGCGCTGGAGCTGATCCGACGTTGCCGCCAGGAGCTTCCCGATGCGTGTGTGGGCGTGGGAAGCGTTCTGGATCGCCGGACCGCCCTCGAGGCCATCCAGGCCGGCGCACAGTACGTCGTCTCCCCGGTCACGCGGGAAGAGATCATCGACGAGGCACATCGACACGACCTGCCCTGTATCCCCGGAGCCCTGACGCCGACCGAAATTCTTCACGCAACCCGGCTTGGAGCCGACATGGTGAAGGTGTTTCCCGGCAGCGGGTTGGGCCCCGGGTATCTCAAGGCGGTCCTGGCCCCGATGCCGCATCTGAAACTGACTCCCACCGGAGGGGTGGATTTGGACACGGCGGCCAAGTGGATCGACGCCGGCGCGCAGACACTGGGAATCGGCTCGTCGCTGGTAACGAAGACCGCACTGGCATCGGGACAATTCGGAGAAATCACACAGCGGGCTCAGCAGTACGTTTCGATCGTAGCCGAGGCCCGCGCGGCCAAGGCGGGTCGCTGAATCCATGTCGGAAGATGCTTCGACCCAAAGTGACGGACGGGAGAAATGTTGGGCGCTTCGAGGCGCCTGGCTGCTCTTGACGGCCAGGCGCGCCAGGCTCGATAGCCTCCAGGCAACGTGCTTTCAGGGGGCCTGGCTGTGGCTGATGTTGATCGGTCTGGGCTGGGGAATCCTTTGCATCGGTCTGTGGGAACTGGGGGGGTTGGCGGTGCGTCGAAGTGCGTCGCTGCCGCTGGCCTCGGTCTTGCTGGTGACCTTGGCGACGCTTACGGGGGTCTATCGCCGAGCCCTGGAAGCCTTGGCGCATCTGCTGAGTGTCGGCGAGACCGGCCGGGCCATAACCGCAACCGCCCTGATGCTCACCTACGTGGTGTTCCTGCTGGAAGGGACAGGGTGGAACCTCAACAGCGCATCCTATCTTCCCCGGATGCTCGAGTGGATTCGTCCCCAGCCGTGGCACAGGGCTCTATTGCTGGCACCGGTCTGGGGCTCCTGGGCAATGCTGCTGACCGTGCAATTCCACAGACCCGACGAGAAGACCGAAGCCTGCGTTGCTGCCTTCGCGCGGCGCTGCGGGCCGGCCACGGCTGCCTTTACCATGGGGGCGGTTCTGATGGTCTCCCTGTGGTATTTCAACCATCTTTCGTGGTGGCAGTTCAGCATTCCCCTGGTAACGATTCTTACGGCAGCTTCGGCGGGTGCCTGGTTCTGCCGCGCAGCAGGGGGGCTTCGCAGAGATCCCCTCCTGGCGGTGAACCTGTTGACGCAGATGGCGTTCCTGGCTGCCTACCTGGTCAATCGGCGCTAGCTGCGACGAGTTTTTCCAGGATTACATCCCGCATGACTTGCCGCGGGGCTTTTTGACCCGTCCAGAGCTCGAACTGCGCTGCGCCTTGTTCAACAAACATGTCCAAGCCGGTGAGGGTTCGGCAGCCGGCCTCGGCGGCCTGTTCGAGAAGCCGGGTGCGGACGGGATTGTAAATGGTGTCAAAGACCAGTTGAACGCTGGGGGGGATCCGGTCGATCGGGCTTGCCGATGTGTTGGGATGCATGCCCACCGAGGTGCAGTTGATCAACGTATCGGCCTGGCAGTGGGGGGCCTGGGTCAGCGGGGCGGCCTGGGCGTCGAATTCTTCGGCCAGTGCCTCGGCCCGCGAGACGGTCCGGTTGAAGATCGTCACGCCGGCGCCGTAGTGTCGCAGGGCGGCCACCAAGGCACGAGCGACGCCGCCGGCCCCCAGGATGGCGCAGGGGTGGTCGGCGATCTTCTCTCGTGAGATTCCCAGGGCTTCGCAAAGCGAATCCAGCGCGGCGGCGTAGTCGGTATTGTGGCCTTGCAGAGGCTGACCGGGTTGGAAAGTCAGGGTGTTGACCGCGCCGATCTTGCGGGTCAGTTCGTCGCAGCAGCGAACCCCGACGTATCGCAACGCATGCTGCTTGTGGGGCAGGGTTACGCTGAGCCCGCGCCAGTCCAGCCAGGGCCTTTGCTCGATGCCGTCGATCAGGCGGGCGAAATGATCCCAGCAGGCCTCCACGCGCAGGGGTACGTACAGGCCTGGGAGTCCCAGGGCGGCAAAAGATGCGTTGTGGATGGCCGGGCTCATCGAGTGGGCCACCGGGCAGCCGATCACGCCATACAGCGGAGTATCGGGGGTGATGCAGTCCCACCGGTAGAGCGTGCGGATCTGCTCCAGCGTGGGCTGGCCCGGGGCGGAGGCCTGAGAATCGTCCAGACTGGCGAAGGTGCCAAAGGCGCCGAATTTCCGAGCGGCCAGTCGGCTCAGCACCCCGTGTTCCCCCATGGCCAGGGCAAGGGTGGGTTTGGAGGCCTGTCGGATCTGGTCGAAGCATCGCAGTGCGTCTTCGGGACTATCCGCGGCAAAGGCGACCTTGTTGGCCGAGGCCCGGGAGCGATCCAGTTCCTGGACCAGATCGGACAGATCGTCCGGGCGACGCTGGAAATCGTGAAACGAGAGAATGACGCGGCCTGGGGGGCGGTCTCCCGGGGGGACGTCGGATTCCACGTCGATCCAGTGGGCTCCCGCCTGAACTGCGCGGGTGAGCAAGACAAGCCTCTTACGTTCGGGGCCACAGAAACGCCCTCCCTGTCTTTCGGGACGGCAGGTGGCGATGACCTTCGCCGGGAGGACCTGTTGGAACCAGTCTCGCAGTTCCTGGATTTCCGGAAGGCGATCGAGGTAATCCAGGCGACATTCGAGGGCGTCGGCCCCGGCCTGGAGAGCCTGGCGGGCCTGGGCGAGCATTTCCTCGAGACTTCGCCCGGTCAGCGGGCAGATCAGCAGTGTTTGCAGCGATTCATCATCCATGCCGATCAAAGATTTCAACGCCGACGCTCGCGCTGTTTCTTCTGAAACTCTTGAATATCCTGGCGGCTGGGAACATTCACGCGATCAAAACCATGCTTCTTGGCCAAGTCGTCGGCGGCTTCGAGAAAGAGTTGACCGACCCTGACGCTGCTTTCCCCGAAACGGGCTTGGCCTGATTTCTCGATCCCGACCTGAGAGGGGGAGTTGTACTTCCGGGTCTCCATGCGAAACCTGCCGCCGATGTCGGTAAACAGGTCGTAAAAGGCCTCTGCACGCTGCTTGGTCAGATTCTTGGATTCATCTCCAACAGTGGAGACGATCTTAGCAAAGGTGGAAAGGTCGCGGTCGTTGTACTCGCGGATCATCGAAACCAGTTGGGAGTCGGATCGATCATCGCCGTGGCGAAGCATCAGCCTTGCGTAGGTTTCGATAAGTTCTTCGGCGTAAAGATTGTGCAGCCTGACGATCTCGTAGCGCTGGAGAACCTGGTTTCGTCGCTGGACGGCCTGCATCAGTTCCCGCATGGCCTGGTCATCACGTTGGTTGGGTTTGTACTCCGGCATTTGGACCGCGCGGGCGGTAGCGGCGTTGAGCTGTGGAAGGTCCTGGAAACGGATATGGGACGTGCATAGTCTCTGGGCGACGGGCAAGGCTTTCTTGGCGACTTGCGTCTGTGCTTTAACCAACGGCCGAAGAAGTTGCTGCATCACGTAGGCGCCCAGGTCCGGTGGGAGGGGTTTCTGAAGCCCTTGGAGGTAATTGTCGAGGTTTTCCTGCGTGACCTCGACGTCTCGCAGGCGGCGGTCCCAGTCGTGCTGGGGCTTCTCGGACTGGTAGACCCTTTTGGCGTCTTCCAGGAGTTCCTGCTGAATCTTGGTGAAGTCGACGCTGTCCTGGTTGTCTTGAGCGGCCAGCGGTGTCACCAGCGTAAGCAGAGCGATCGGTAAGCAGATCAAACGAGGTTTCATGTCAACTCCCATGCTTTTCGGGGGCGCAATCGGGGTTGCGGACGTATAGGCCCGCGAGGTCTTCCAAGGAGGATTCTACCACTTTTAGACCTCAGCGAACACCGAAATAATGCTTGGGTCACAATGGAACATCCACGCAACATTTGGGTCGGAACGACGTTACATTAGAGGCAGCTCCGCGCCCAGGCCGATATACAAGACACGGGCAAAGGGCGATGGTTAGCCACGTCCAATCTCGGAAAATGAAGGGATGCGTCGCATGCAGACAAAACCACCACATCCGGCACGCATGGGGGCCTTTGCTGTTCTGGTCTTCCTGGGGGTCGGGGCCGGCGTCGGGGCCCAGGAACAGCCCGCTGCTTCGGCCCAGGAGGCCTTTGCCGCTCGGTTCGGAAAGCAATGGGAGGCGGTAAAGCAGACCCCCGAGACAAAGGACGACATCGCACTGGGCAGGAGGATGTTCCACGAGGCCCAGGCCCAGGAGGAGACCGCCTACAGGGATCTTCTGATGGACCGGGCTTACGAACTGTTCCTCCCAAGCCCCGAAGGCCTCAAATGGGCTCTGTCTCTTGCCAGAGCCCAGGCTCAGATGCCCGGGGCCCGGAAACGGGGCCAGGAGAGAGTCCTGGAGGTCCTGGATCGGATGCGGCAGTTGCCCGCCCCGGCCCAACAGCGACAACAGGCCCTGTTGGACTATGCCCGGGAGATGATCGCCATTGCAGATGACAGGCTTCTTGACGGCCAGGTGGAACAGGCCCAGGATCTCTACGCCAGGGCAACACAGTTTTCCGGCGTACTGAGCCCTGAAACACGTCAGGCCTTGGCCCTTCGATCCCAGGCGGCTTCTCAGCTTCGCACCCACGAGCTTCGCTGCGAGCAACTGGCCGGGCAGATTCCGGAGGCCCAGGCGGACAAGCCCAGATTGGTAAGGCAGTTGGCGCTGCTGTTGCTGGTGGAACTCAACCGTCCGGACCTGGCCCTGGAATATGTCGGCCCGGACTTCTGGGACCCGGTCGTCGGCTTGTACATGCCTCTGGCGGCCTTGCCGGTCGATCGGCTTGATCCGAACGTCGCCCTGGAACTGGCCAGGTGGTACGATCTCCTGGCCAAGCAGGCCTCGCCGATGGGACGGGCCTTCATGGGCGGCAGGGCGCTGGTTTGCTACCAGCGGTATCTTTCCCAGTCTCAGCAGGCCCCGGAGGAGGTTGTCCAGCGGCAAAAGGCCCTGGCCCTGGAAGTCCAGGACCTGCCCGAGATGCATCGGCGGCTTGCGGGGATATCGCCGGAATCGGTGCAACTGGATCCGGACATGCTCCTGCCGGGTCCCTTGCGGGACGAGCGGGCCATCAAAGCGGCCAAGACCCTCTCGGACCCCAAAGCCCGCCCGAGAGAAAGGAACGAAGCCTTCGTTGTTCTCAAGGAGAATTACGCAAACTACCAGCGCGTGCGGCACATGTTCATCCAGCGCTGTCTCCTGACCTGGCCTCGCCTGGAGGAGAAGCTGGCCACCCTGGAATTCCTCTTCCAGCGGTATCCCGAGGACCAGGAGGTACACCGACTGGCCAAGGGGATCTGCCTCAGCGAGCTTCCTGTGAATCTGCGAGTGATGTCCCTGGAGTTTCTCTACGATCCCGAGGTTGAGAAGAACGAACTACAGAAGCGGGTGCAACTGGCCCAGAAGCTCCTGGCCTCTCGGGAGACGACTCCGATCGAACGGGCGGTCTCTCTGCGATTCCTGGCGAAAGTTCTTCCGCAGAACAACGCCCTGGCGACCGCTTCGGCCCGGCTGGTCCTGGACAGGACGGCAGGGGAGGAGCTTCGCCTTGCGGCCATGGAGTATCTCGTGTCCCAGCAAGCCCAGCCTGAGAAGGTTACGGCCCTGTTGCTCCGCATCACTGGGCAGGAGTTCTCGACGGCCCGGGAGCGTCAGACGGCTTTGGGGGTTCTGCTGGAGAAGGAGATGACCGATTCGATCCGCCAGGGCTTGCTGGACATTCTGGCGGCACGCTGGGTCACCGAACAGGAACGGCTGATGGCGATCGAGGCTTTGTCGACTCTCGCGGGAAACGCCGCTGTCGTAGAGGCATTGCAGAAGGCATCGGCCCAGGACTGGCGCAGCCAGGGCGAACGAGACGCCATCACCCAGTCGCTGGCGAAACTCAAGGGGTAGAATGGTCCGGTTGGATCAGAGGATCCACCAGAGCATGGCCAGGCCGAACAGAGCCAGCAGCAGAGCTACAGCGATATTTCTCCGGGCAATCGCCTCGGGTGTCTGGGACACGGTTTCCTCCGGGGTTCAGACCGTGCAGGCAGGCCCCCTCCGGGCCTGGATTGTGAATTTTACGGGGCAGGGCCGAAGCTGAGAAGAGGGAAAATCCCCGGCAAGGCCCGGGAGAATGCATCGTGTATCGGTTGTTTCCCGCAGCGTCGGCGGCAACCGGGGCCTGCCCGGCCGGCAGATTTTCCGGCTGTGTCTGAATGGTTGCCTCCAGGAGGGCGAAAAGATAACCTCAAGCGCTGGAAAGATTTCCCCGGTCAGTTTCCGATTAACACAAGTGGAGTATTCATGAAAATAGCTATTGGCTCCGACCACGCGGGTTACAACTACAAAGAAACGATCAAGGCGCACCTGCTCTCTGCCGGTCACGAGGTCAAGGATTTTGGACCTGAATCCAATGCCAGTTGCGACTATCCGACGATGATCCGCCCGGTGGCCCAGGCGGTCGCCGACGGCCAGGTCGATCGGGGCATCGTCCTGGGCGGTTCGGGCAACGGCGAAGCGATTGTTGCCAACCGTGTGGCGGGTGTCCGTTGCGGGCTCTGCTGGGACTTGCGTTCGGCCCGGCTTAACCGGCAGCACAACGACGGGAATGTCCTGTCACTGGGCCAACGAATGATATCGATCGAGGCGGCGCTGGAGATCGTGGATCTCTGGTTGGCTACCGAGTTCGAGGGTGGACGCCATCAGCGTCGAATCGATCTGATCGACCTGTAAACGGGCTTCCAGATGCCCGTCGGGAGTGTCTTGATGAAAAAGACGACAAGAGGGTGCATCGTGGTCGGGGCGGCAACTCTGTGGCTGGTTTCGGCCGGGGCATTGGCCCAGGAGATTCCTGTCCCGGCAGCCCAGCCGGCCAGGTTTGCCCAGGACAAGTGGGTTTACTTCCAGTCGGTCGCCCGACAAGGCACACCCGCCGAAACGCGCAGCGGGACCTTGCGGTACGACGGGAAGGACGTGGCAGCACCGGAGATTTTCGACTATGTCCAGACGCCTTGGGGCACCATGTACTGGTGGGGAGACAACGCCCGGCAGGGCAGGAGCGGATGGCTGCTTTCCAAGCCCTCGGCCCAGGAGATCGGCAAGCAGGTCCAGCCCGACGCGAAGACGGCTCACAGCGACGAAATCGATCTTTCCCGCACCCGGACGTATGCACGCCGGCAATGGCGATACGAATACGAGGTGACCCTCCTTGCTTCGGGCCAGACCCTCGGCAAGGGGCAGCTTACCTTCGCCGACAAACCCGTCCAGGCCGGCGGGCTTCGGGACTATGTCCGCACCCCCTGGGGAGTGATGTATTACTGGGGCGATGAGAAAGGCAATGCCGGGGAAGGATACCGAGGGTGGGTTCCCAAGATTGCCATCGGCCGACCCGGGCGACTGATTCGCGTCGAGTCCCAGCGCATCGAGCACCTGGACCTGGGCAAGAGCAACACCTACGAAAGCGGCCACTGGCAGTATTCCTACGACATTCACGCCAAGGGCACCCGCAGCGAGGGCCGAATGGGGAAGCTGTCCTACAAGGGCAGAGACATTTCGGCCCAGGGCGTGGGGGACTATGTCCGGACTCCCTGGGGGGTGATGTTCTGGTGGGGCAAGAAAGAGAATCGATGGGGCAACCAGGGCTGGCTGCCCACGATCACCGGCGCACAGACCGGCAAACTCATCAATCCAACCGATGAGCAGCAACAGATAGATCTGACCCGACCCCGGGCGTACGAGCAGGACGGTTGGAGCTTCGTCTACACCATCTGGGCCCGTGGGGAGGCATCGGAAGGCTCGGCCGGCCAGTTGTACTACAAAAACGAGAAGGTCCAGGCCAAGAACGTCGGAGACTTTGTCCAGACGCCGTGGGGAAGGATGCATTACCACGGCCCGATGGGCGTGGATCTGAAGGGCCCGCACGGCTGGTTGCCTGTCCCGACCGCCCGGGCGGGGGGCAACCCGGTGGATCCGACCGAAGCCGATGCCCGGAAAATAGACCTTCAACTGCCCGCGACCTACACAGCGGGGCACTGGAAGTATTCTTATACTCTCTGGAGACCCGGCACGGCCGGGCAGGGCCGACTGGGGCAGTTGCGCTATGAGGACCGGCAGGTCGAGGCCAAGCGCCCCGGTGATGTCATACAGACCCCGTGGGGCAGGCTGTGGTGGTGGGGGCAGCTCGATGATGCGCTTCGAGGCGACTACGGCTGGCTGCCGATCGAACCCGAGGAAGCCTCCAAGGATCCTGTCCTGCCTCCGGATCCTTCGGGATTGGACCTCACCCAGCCTCGAACCTTCCAGAAGGACCGCTGGAAATACGTCTTCCTCACCTGGGGACAGAATACGCCCCACAAGGGGCAGAGCGGACGGCTCTACTACGCCTCGGTAGAGGTCAAAGCCGACAGCGTCGGCGATTTCGTAGTGACTCCCTGGGGCAAAATGTACTACTGGTCGGTGCCCACCCACACCCAGGGCAACCAGGGCTGGCTTCCAATCGAGCCCCCCGGTGGCCAGGGCAAGCAGATCGAGGTTACCCGCTCCCGGGAGAAGATCGATCTGTCGGTTCCCGGGGGCTATTCGTTCTCCCAGTGGAGATACGTGTATGCCGTATGGGCTCCGGGGACCCGAAGCGAAGGTGCCTTTGGAGAACTTTTCCATCGTGGCAGTCTGATTCGTGCCTCCCAAACCGGTGACTGGGTGGATTCTCCGTGGGGAAAGCTATACTATCATGGACCCTTGGAAAGCACCTTTGGCAGACATGGATGGATGCCTGTAGCCACAGAAACGTTGGGGAAACAGATCCATCTCGATGCCGAGGCCGGGGATCCGTCGGAGCCGGCTGCGGGGGGAGAATGAATCTTACCCGAAAGTTTCGGCCCGGCAGCTTGCGCCTGAGCCGGCCCCGGCCGCAACCCGCACCCACAGGAAACAGGCATGTACCTTGATTTTTTCAAGCTGAAAGAATTCCCCTTCTCCATTGCCAGCGAGGAGAGATACTTCTTCGAGAGCGAGATTCACGCCGAGGCGTTGGCCAATATGCTCTATACCATCCAGCAGCGCAAGGGGATGGTGCTGGTTACCGGTGAAGTCGGAGCGGGAAAAACCTTCCTGGGTTCCATGCTGGCCAACCAATTGGGCAAATCCGCCCTGGTCGGCAATGTCCGTACCCCTCCGGATTCCGCCAAGCAGATGTTGCGAGCGGTGGCCGAGAGTATCGGCATTCGCGTGACCAAGGACGATGACAAGCTTACCCTCGCCAATGAACTGGAACAGAAGCTCTCCCGGCACCTGCGGCGGGGACGTCTGGTCGCCCTGATCCTCGACGAGGTCCAGGATCTGCCCGACGAGGCCATGGAGCAGATCCGCCTGATGTGGAACTGGGAAATTGAAGGCCAACGCATGCTGCAGATCGTCCTGATCGGCCAGCCGGAACTTCGCGACCGTCTGCGGGAACCCAAGTGGGAATCGCTCCAGCAACGCATCGTCCTGAGTTATCACCTTGGGAATCTCACCCCGGCCGACACAGCCCGCTACGTGATGCATCGAAGACGCGTCGCGGCCAAGGATGGCTGCACGCTGCGTTTCACCATCCGGGCTCTGGAGGATATCCACGAGATCACCAAGGGCATCCCCCGGCTGATCAACGTTCTCTGCGACAATGCGCTGCTGACCGCCTACGCGGCGGAGACGACCAAGATCACAAGCACCATTGTGGCCAAGGTGGTCAACAGCATGACGACGTGGTCGCTTCGGCCCAGCCAGGAAGACTCCCAGCAGGAGCAGGACTGAGGCACGCCGCTGCGGGGGTCGATCAATCCTCTCCCGGGGATATGCCATCCAGAATATGGCGTATTCCCATGGCCGTTTTTCGCACGATTCCCGCGTTTTCATGGGATCGGGCCGAGGACTCCGAGAACTTTGCTATGGTATACAGATGTCCGGAGGGTAGCTTGGGCTTGAGTCGGTCTGCCAGCGCTTCCGGGTCGGCCTCGGGCAACTCCTCGGAAGCAACCAGCAGATCCAGAGTTTCTTCCTGTCCGGCCAGCCGAAGCGCTTCGTTGGTATCACACGCCTCCAAAACCCGATAGCCCATTTCGCGCAGGCGGGCGGTCAACATGGCCAGGATACGCGGATCCGGGTGCACCAACAGGAGGGTCTCAGCGCCCCGGGGCAGGTCGCCCCCGGGCAACAGGGGATCCCAGGTGTGTGTCCTGGACTCCAGGGGCAGGTAGATACGAAACGTGCTTCCCAAGCCGGATGTAGACTCGACATCGACCTTCCCGCCGCTTTGCAGAGCAAAGCCGTGAACCATCGACAAACCCAGACCGACCCCTTGACCCACCTTGCGTGTGGTGAAGAACGGCTCAAAGATATTGCTTATCACCGACTTTTCGATTCCGCAGCCATCGTCCTGGACCTCCACGAACAGGAATTGCCCCGGCCTGGCCGGGTCCTGCGGCGAAAGGTCTTCCTCTTCCAGGCGGCGCGTGCCGGTGCGCAGCCGCAATTGGGACGCCCCGGCATCCCGGGCGTTTCGAACAAGACAGCAGATGGCCTGGCGGAATTGGCCCCGGTCGATTTCGATGGGGGGACACGACTGCTGGTCCAACTGCACCTGAATGTCAGCACCGACCTCCGCACGAATCTCCGGAAGCATCGACTGAAGAAGAGAATGTACGTCGGTGGTTTCGGGCATGAGGATTTGACGTCGGCTGAACGACAGCAACTGGTCGGTCAGTGCGTGGGCCCGATTGGCGGCCCGGCCGACCTCTCGCAGTTGTCGCCTGGCCTGGTCGGAGAGCCGGCCGCTCATCGTGAGCATCTCGCAATAGCCCTGGATAACGGTCAACTGGTTGTTGAAGTCGTGGGCCATGCCCCCCGCGAGCCGACCGATCGATTCCAGCTTCATGGACTGGCGAAGCTGTCTTTCCATGGCCCGCCGCCGTGATTCGGTCTCCTGTAACCGGGTGACGTCCAGGAGGATACCTCCCTGGATGTCTTCCTGGTCGGGCAGGGCGATGGGGAAGCATATGCACTGAAGGAATCTCTTGTTGCCATGGACGTCGCGGATCTCCAGGGGTTCCAGGAGCTCATCCTGCCGGGCTTCAAGGAGCCGGCGATGCCCGTGGGGATCTTCGGCCAGTTTTCCCGGATCATCCTGCCGGCAGGGCGAGGCCCCGAACTGTCGGCGAAGGAAGCGGTTGACAAAGAGCACCGAGTCCGCCCCCTGGCGAACGAACGCACCTGCGGGCAGGTGTTCCATGAAAGATTCGAACTGGTTTTTAAGACGCTCCAGACGCAGTTCGGACTGCTTTCTCCGCGTAATATCCGTAATGGACAGAAGGATCCGGCGCTCATTTTTTTCCGAGTGGTCGGGGAGGACCTTGCTCACCAGCAGCACGTACCGCGGCGGATCCCCCTTGCTTCGCAGCTTCACTTCGCATCGCCGGCCCTGGGCGGTGCTAAGGCACGCCTGGAGATGGCGTTGCCAGGCCATCCGGTCCGACGGGGCCAGGTAGATCGAGAAGTCGGTGCCAAGAAGATTGCCTCTGAGGCTTTCATCAAAACTGTCCCTTGCCTGCTGGTTGGCTTCTACGATCCTTCCTCGCTTGTCAAGGATCACATAGCCGACCGGGGCCAGATCAAAGAGCGACTGATAGCGAAGTGAAACCCTCTCCAGTTCCTGCTGGGCCCTGCGCAAGTGCTCGTTCTGGATCTCCAGTTCCGCATGGTAGATATGGAGTTCCTGAACAAGGTCTTCCAGGCTCTGGCTGCCAAAGGCCTCGAGTGCGTCCGGCTCATACTGGCCGGTGTCGAGCATGCGCTCGGCCAACTTTCGCAGTTGGGCCCTCATGGCTCCGGATTCACGATTACCCTTCATTGTTTCGGCACCCCGCTGGCAGTGGTGTCTGGAAAGCTGCCTCTGTCACAATCGGCGCTGGTTCCGGCGACAAGACCTGTTTCCAAAAGGGATGCTATGACTTTTCCGTTCGCCCGGTCCAGTCTCCGGGGGATCACACCATCATAGACTTCATAAATGTCATCGGCGCCACCGAGGCGACACAAAGGCCACGAAAACGCGGAACGGTTCAGTTGGACTCTTGTATCGCATCCGGATCGGTAGGAATCCGGCAGACCACAGCGCCCTTGTCCCCGGCCAGTGAACGTACGGTGACGCGAGAGGCCCCGTTTTGACTGGTGCAACTGTACTGTTTGCCGGTATCCGGGTTTTCCAGAATTTCATGAATGTATGACTCGATTTTCCCGACCTTTTCCGGCTCCTCCGAAAGCCGGATGTCCCGGTAGTTCTTTCCAAGAATGGGTTCATCATCGTGGACCTGAAGATTGCGGTGCTTTATCCATGTCCGGTTGACGAAACTCACCTTCTCGTCTTTGTCGATGACCATGATCTCTACCGGCAGGAGGTCGATGATCGTCTGCGTACGTCCCTGCGCCTGGCGAACAGCGGTTACGTCCACAAGCGTCATTACCACCCCGTCAAGCCTGGATTCATCCGTCCAGTACGGGCAGAAGCGAAGCAGAAAGCACCGGCCATCTTCCAGCGAAACGTCGTGGAGGACCGTCTCGCCGGACGCCAGGCAGCGGCGGGCGAACCTTTCCGGATTCAGACCTTCCACCCGGGTCGAAAGGTGAGATACCGGTCTGCCTATGTCCTGGGGCATGATATTGACAAGTTCCGACAGGGTCGGGGTGTATTTGCGGATCTGAAGTTGCTGGTCGAGGAAGAGCGTTCCGATCTCCGTGGCTCGCAGGAGATTGTCCATGTCGTTGTTGAGTTGGGTCAGCTCTTCGATCTTCTCCTGGTATTCAGTGTTGACCGTGTGGAGTTCCTCGTTGACAGACTGGAGCTCTTCGTTGGTGCTCTGGAGTTCCTCGTTGCTGGTGACCAGTTCTTCGTTGGTGGCCTGGAGCTCCTCGTTGCTGGTCTGGAGTTCTTCGATGGTGGCCTGGAGGTTGGCCCGCGTGTATTGAAGCTCCTGCTCCAGATCTCCGATGCGCTGCTGCATCCGGTCGTCGGCGCTGAGGACCTCCCCTTCTTCCAAGGGCGCCTGCATGGCGGAACTGGACCGGCGGAAGGTGACCAGGAAGGCGCCTTCCCCGTCCTGGGTGGCCAGGGGTCTGACCGTCAGGTCCACGTAAAGGTCCTTGCTGCTTACGTGCAGTCGGGAATAGTGGACCTCCTGTTCGGTCTTCTGGCAGCGGGACACGGCGGTGGACAGCGCGACCGACAGGTCCGGATTCATGAGCTTGCGGGCGTCGAGGCTGGCGCGGCCCGGCTGGAGCTGCACCAGTTCCTCCACGCTTCCAAAAACGTGAAGAACGCTGAAATCTTCCCGCAACAGCAGGCAGGCCGCCTGCTGCGAGACCATCACCGACTGCATCGCCTTTTCCAGCAGAGCGTCGTTGAAGGCATGACCGCCGGAAAACCGCTGGGCAGGACTGGGCCGCCGGCGGGGCGCCTGGAGTGAATCGTGCAGAAGGCTCCGGCCCGAGCCGGTCTTCTGGTAGATCTTCCAGGAATTACTCACCGGGCGGAAGACATCCACATTGGCTCCAAGCGATTCGCTGGCCCCCAGGAACAAAAAGCCGTTCTGCTTCAAGGCATAAGCCATCATCGCCAGAACCCGCTTCTGCATGGAAGGCTGAAGGTAAATCAGCAAATTGCGGCAGCTGACCAAGTCCATGTTGCTGAAAGGCGGATCCTTGGTCACGTTCTGCGGGGCGAAGATGATCATCTCGCGAAGCTGCCTGGAAACGTAGTATCGGTCCTGCCGCTTGACGAAGAATTCCTCCATCCGCTGCGGTGTCAGGTCGGCTACCACGCTTTCGGGGTAGATCCCTTCGGCGGCGAATTCCACGGCCCGCTGGTCGATGTCCGTGGCGAAGATCTTGATCTCCCGCATGATCTGATGGGCTTCGAGGTACTCCTGGAAAAGCATGCCCAGGGAGTAGGCCTCTTCGCCCGTTGAACAGGCAGAAACCCAGACACGAATCGGTTCGTCTTCGGTCGAGTTTTCGAAGACCTTCGGAATGACCTTGTTTCGCAGGATCTCGAAGGCGTCCGGGTCCCGGAAGAATCGGGTCACCCCGATCAGGAGCTCCTTGTAGAGAGTATTGGCTTCCGCTGCGCTTTCCCGGACCAAGGCCGCATAGTCTTCCAGGTCGCTGCATTGGTTGATGTTCATGCGGCGCTCGACGCGACGAACGATCGTCGCCGGCTTGTAGAAGGCGAAGTCGACGCCCATGTGCTTGCGTACCGATTCGATCACCCGACCAAGGGCTTCCTGTTTGGTCTGGTAGAAGTCCGTGGCGTCCCGGCCTTCGGTGATCATCCGTGGGTTGCGGACAAACTGCAGCAAAGCCTGGGGCATCTCGCCGGCTGGAAGTATAAAATCCGCCAACCCCGTCGATGCGGCACTGCGGGGCATGCCGTCGAACTTGGCATCTTCCAGTTGCTGGACCATCACCATCCCCCCGGCGTCCTTGATGGCCCGCACCCCCTGCATGCCGTCACTGCCGGTTCCCGAGAGAACCACACCCACCGCATGTTCGCCCTGATCCTTGCCCAGGGCGCAGAAGAAGATATCGATTGGCAAGTGCAGGGCCCGGTCCGGATCCTGTTTGGCCAGTTGGATTCGGCCCTTGCGGATCGTCATGGTCGTGCGAGGAGGGATCAGATAAACGTTGTCCGGGCGAACTTCCATGTCATTCTCGGCCCGCTGAACCTTCATCTGGGTATGCTTGCCCAGCAATTCCACCATCAGGCTCTTATAGTCCGGCGAGAGGTGTTGAATGACCACAAAACCCAGCCCCGTATCAGAGGGCATCTCGTCGAAGAACTGTTCCAGAGCCTCCAGTCCGCCCGCTGAGGCCCCGACTCCTACGATATAGGGAGGACGTCCCGAATTCTCACAGACCTCTTCCGATACGACCACCGGAAGCTCGGTGTTGTCCCCAACCTGGCTGTTGTCGGTAGTAATGCTCTGATCCATTCCCGGAGGATCCCTGTTTGGTTTGCGGCCGAAACACCATTAAAATACTCAACGAAGCCTGGGCATAGCCTCCCCGATACAGAAGAAACGTGTAGACCTCGAACGTCCTTGAGCCCGAAGTCCTGGCCGACGATTTACTCAAGTATAGTCATTCGTTACGTCGCAAGTCCATAAATAATCATAATATGGACCCCAGGATTTCCAGCGGTCATGCCGCTTTCGCAGAAGTATTCTTGACTTTCCGATATCCCTGTTGTGGCTTGTCTGGCCTGTCCGGGATTTGCCCACTCGGGGCATCTCCTTTCTCTCCGTCGTTTTTACCCTGTATTTTCGCGGCCGACAGGCATCGGGTGCTTTTTGGGCCTTTCCGGAGCGGAGGACTCTATGCTATATAGTTGTATGACAAAAACAGAAAATCCGGTTCCGGTCATCCGCAAAGCGGAGAGGCTGGCTTCCGACGACAAACGCGTGATCCCCCGGTACTTGGATTTCGGGCATCCGCCACGCATCCGGTCCATCGCCCGGCGCGTGCTCAAGATCCCAGAAGAGCAGCTTGAGTCTCTCCTGGAGCAGACCCGGCAGGGCTTTTCAACGCGGCACAGGGATATCGAGGCCGCCTTCGAAGCCCACGGCCAGGAGGCCCTGAAGCACCTGCGAAAGCCGGGGCAGCTCAGTCCCTTGCGGCGCAAACTCCTCGGGGCTTTCTTTACCCTGGAATATTCCATCGAGTCGGCGGCCCTGTTCAACCCCTCCATGGTCCACCACCCCGACCAGAGCGGCCTGGAGCCGGGGCAGATGCGATTCCTCATGAGTCTGCGAGCGACGGGGGAGGGGCATGTTTCCTCCATCGTCTTCCGCCGCGGAATCATCGACCGCGACCACCAGATCCACTTCGACCCGTCACCCCGATACGCCTATTCTGCCAAACCCTTGCCGGATCGGAAGTTCTCCAAGGCCATCTTCTGCCGGAAACTCCGCGAAATGGGCGACTGCGAAGACCTCGTCGCACGCGTGCTGATCCAACTGCCCGACACCTTCAGCCCCGCCCAGCTTCGCGCCGCTGTTACACGCATCAGAAAGGAACCCGATACTCCAAGACGCTTCCGGCAGATCGCCGGCGAGATGCTCTGGCTGGCCGGGGCCAATTACCAGCTCCACTTTCCCGAAGACTGCATGCCCAGCGAGACGGTCATCTTCCCTGCAACCGCCTACGAACGCAACGGCATGGAAGACCTCCGCCTCTGCCGTTTCATCGACGAGGACAAGAGCGTCTACTACTACGGAACCTACACCGCATTCGATGGCCGAAGCCTGCACGTCATGCTCCTGGAAACCCAGGACTTCCACTCGTTCCACGTCTCAACCCTCTCGGGAAGATACGCCCGCAACAAGGGCCTGGCCCTGTTCCCGCGAAAGATCAACGGCAGCTACGTCATGATCGGACGCCACGACGGAGAGAACCTCTTCCTCATGCGCTCCCAGAACCTCTACGTCTGGAACCACTCCCAGAAGCTCCAGACGCCCACAGAGCCGTGGGAACTGGTCCAGATCGGCAACTGCGGCTCGCCCGTCGAGACGCCCAGAGGATGGATCCTCCTCACACACGGCGTGGGGCCCATGCGGGAATACGCCATCTCCGCGACCCTGCTGGACCTGGAAGACCCCTCCAAGGTGCTGGGCCGACTGAGAACGCCCCTGATCAAACCCACCGATGACGAACGCGAAGGCTACGTGCCCAACGTCGTCTACTCCTGCGGGGCCGTCCGGGAAGATGGCCACCTCATCATCCCCTACGCCATGAGCGATTCACGCACCGCGTTTGCCACCGTATCCTGCGAAGATTTGATCGACCAACTGCTGGCCGACGGCCCCTGAGTCAGCCCAAATCCCCGTCGGCGCACAAAAAGAGCGGGTGTCGGATGCAAGCATCTTTCACCCGCTCCAACCCGTCATCCCCCCGGTAACAGGATGACGGATCCGCTTCTTGAACCGGCGTAAATCCGGAATTCAATTCCAGCAAGCCAAAGTATACGGAAACTCACGACACCTGTCGACGAGAAAAGGAAGAATTTTTTCCCTTTGCGACGACACCGCACCCGGGCTCCTGCCTGGCCAGAATATCCAGACCGGGCAGGCCTTGCCAATCCGGACTCCGGCGCGTATAAACACATGGCACAAATCCCCGCCGCAAAGAGAGGGCCCTGTGAAACTTTCCGTCGTCATACCGGTCTACAACGAAGTGGCCACACTGGAGGAAATCGTCACGAAGGTCTCGGCCAGCCCGGTCGAGAAGGAGATCATCCTCGTCGACGACTTTTCCACCGATGGCACACGCGATATCCTGCCAAGCCTCGAACGTATCAAGAACGTCCGAGTCTTCTACCACGAGTTCAACCAGGGCAAGGGGGCCGCGCTGAGAACCGGCTTCGCACAGGCAACAGGTGATCTGGTCATCATCCAGGATGCCGACCTGGAGTACGATCCGGCCGAGTACCCGAAGCTCCTCCAACCCATCCTGGACGGCAGGGCCGACGTCGTCTACGGCTCCCGCTTCGTCGGGGGACAGAGTCACCGCGTCCTCTACTTCTGGCACAGTCTGGGCAACCGTTTCCTCACACTCCTGTCCAACATGTTTACCGATCTCAACCTCTCGGACATGGAGACCTGCTACAAAGTCTTCCGACGGGAGATCATACAGGCCATCTCCATAGAGGAAAACCGATTCGGGTTCGAGCCGGAAATTACCGCGAAAGTCGCCGCAAGAGGCTGCAGAATCTACGAAGTCGGCATCAGCTACGCCGGAAGAACCTACCAGGAGGGCAAGAAGATCGGCTGGAAAGACGGCGTCCGGGCCCTGTGGTGCATCCTCAAATACCGCGCAAAGACCGCAGGCCTTCGCAGAAAAACGCGACGGCAGGCACAGCACCCAGCCTCGCCAACCGATGACGACTCCAGCCTACACCTGCATGTGCCCTCCGAAAACGACTGACTTTCCCACGAAAATTCTCCCTGCCCTCGCTTGACACTCCATCGCCTATCGAATAGATTCGTCCTTCTACCCGCACGGGCCGTTAGCTCAGTTGGCTAGAGCGCCTGCTCGACACGCAGGAGGTCACTGGTTCAAGTCCAGTACGGCCCATTGCCCCCGTCAATGGGACAGAAGAATGCGGACGCCTTCGGGTGTCCGTTTTTCTTTGCGTAGACGGGACTTGCGCAGTTCTTCCACCAGATTTCTCCTTGCCGACGCCACGGCCGTCACGACGGCCACCTTCGCCACCTGTGCCAGAATTTGCCGCCAAATGCCTCCCCCGGTCGCTGGTTGGTGCGAGCGCTGGTGCGAGCGCCGATGGCGCTTCCACGCCCGCAGTGCCCGTGGCCACGGCCGACGCCTGGTCTGCATCCGCCTTCGCCAGCGGCAGCGACGGCATGGCCATCTCGACCGCCTCGGCAACTTCCAGCGATTCCTCATCGGTATACACGTCGTCCGTCAGCGCCCGGCTGGAATGCCGCATCGCCGCCTGCGTCTTCCGCCCGGCCACCCCGGCCATCTGCATCCAGGTGCAGAACGTATGCCGCAACGAATGCACGTCGATCGTGCGGCCCCGAGCATCCAGCTTCGGTACGCCAGCCAGTTTCAGATCGCGGTTGGGAATCTTCACCAGCGCCGTCGGCACGTTCAGCAACTTCTCCTCGGGCGGCAACGTCAGCGGGATCGAGGTTCCAGCTTTGCTCGCCGCCTGCCGAGCCCGCTCCAACCGATCCGCAACCCACTCCCGCAGGTCGGCAGCCAGTTCCACCGTCAGCGGAATCCGTGCCGCCTTGCCATTCTTGGCGTCCTTGGCGTGCAGGATCATGTGCGGGTTCTCCCCGTCGAGAACTGCTTGACCCACGGTGATCGAAGTGAGTTCCTTCTTCCGCAGGCCGGTCATGACGAAAGTCTTGTAGATCAGCGCCCGCTCCCAGCCCAGCCGGTCGAGGTCAGCTTTGACGCTCTCGCGGACGTTCGCTTTCTGCTGACCGGCGTGCTTGCCGCGTCGAACCGTCATCGCCTCCATCACCGGCCGACGACGGGCCGCGCCCAACAGCAGGCAGAATTCTCGCTGTGTGAGCGCCCGCCGCTTTCGCCGCCGATCTGACGCCTCATCCGCACGTGGAAGGTCGCGCATCGGATTGCTTGCCAAGCGACGTGTCTTTCGACACCAAGCCGCAAACGCCACCGCCGCCGAACGGGCAACGTTCAGCGTTCGCGCCCCCATGCCGTCCGCTTCCTGCTGCATCATCCACGCCTCGACAGCCGACGCCGTCATGTCGCTCAACCGGGCCATGCCGCACTCGTCGATGATCCGTCGAAGATACCTTTCGACGTTGTCGCGATGGCTCTTGCAGACCCGTCGGCCCTTGTGCTTTTTCGTGTCCAGGTGCTGCAGGTAGGCGTCGAGGTGCTGGCCAATGGGCGTCTGCTGATGGTCCAGCGAAGCCGCCTGGTCGGCCGTCAACACGCCAGCCTTGACGTGCTCGCATCGCTGTTCCAGCTTCGCCAGCACCATGCGGGCAGCCGTCTCGTCCTTGCAGCCGGTGGACACCTCCACCACGTGACCGCTGGCGTTGCGGTACTTCGCCGTGTACGTCGGGCTGCGCCGGAGCATCTTCTTCTTCCCGTTACGCCCGACGGTGACCTCGGCATATTGCTTGCGCCCGCGCCGGTCCCGCCAGCAGACCATTTCCTTGCCGCCGCGATGCACAACCTCGAAGTCTTGCGGCAAATGTTGCGTGTATGTCTTCCTGAAAACTGTCGCCATCTTACTATCCTTCCTCCGGGCCGGGGCGTCACGCCCCGACCCGGCCTGTCGTCCATGACACTGAGCGGCCGGCCGCCACACACATCAAGGGCATTCCGACCAGAATCTGCTCCGCAAACGCGCCCCCAAGGTCCGGGGGTTCAAAAGGTTCAAAAGGGTGCCCTGAAGGACTTCTGAACCTTTTGAACCTGTGAACCACCAGGCCATTATCACAAAGTCATGGCCATTACCTTGGGGTTGATCCGATGCAGCCTGGCGGGCCTGCCCGACGTGGGCACTTCCTCAACGCGGAGCCACCCAAGCTCGACCAACTCATCCACGGCCAATTGGACCTGTGATGCGTCGGCAAGCATCGACCAGTGTCGGCCGTGGTACACGTCGCGGACGGTGAACCCGTCGGCAACATCGCCTTGCTGAATCCGCTGAACCAGCGCCCGGGCGTGGGCGACGGCTGGGTCGATGCCACATGAGTAGATGCGACGCGCGTGGCTCTCCAGGTAGTCACCCCAGCCGATGGCGGCATCGAGGGCATCCAGACCCACTGGACCTTCGCGTCCCTCGGCCAGGTGGGTCACCAGCGCCAAGGCCGGGATGAGCTTGCGGTACTTCGTCAGGTGACTCTCGACGGCCGGGTGTTCCTTGCCGCTGCGCAGGTGGTTCTCCCGCGTGGTCATCCAGTCGTAGAACCGCTCCTGGGCGGCAGGATCAAATCGCAGGAACGGGATGTTGCTGCTTTCGAAGGCGTCCGGCAGTTCGCCGATCTTCGAAGCGGGCAGATCATCGAACCGGCGATACACCTCGTAAGCGGTGTCCCGGGCGTTGGCGTCGGGCCAGCGATCCACAACCTTCCACGGCCCCGGATCATCCGGCCAGACGGCCAACTGGAATCTCTGCATCAGACCGTCGTCGCCGGTGCCGCCTCGAAGGGTCTCGTTGAGATACATCCCCAACGGCCCCGGCTGGATCGTGCCCAGAACGCTGAGGCAAACACCATCAATACGAACGTTGCCCCGGCCGATGCGATCCGTCTCGAACGTCGCATCACCAGTCCATGTCTCTAGGAAGAATGCCCTTGCGCCCTCCTGGCCGGCCCGTTCCAGCGACTTCAGGAATCCCATGAGCTCATCGCGCTCCAAGATAACACCATTGGGATTGGCCGACAGAATCTCACCAAGGGCCTCGACGGTCGCGTCGTTCACCGTGTACCGCTTACGCTTGGGTTTCTCCGGAGGCTGCAAACTGGCGAACTGCGCCTGAAGGTCCTCACTGTCATCGCCGGCCTTCATGGCCTTGGCGATCTTGTCTTTCGCCAGCTTGGTTGTGATGCCGTGGAGGTCCTGCGCGACGATGTACTCGGCCACCTCCTTCTCGTACTGCTCAAGCGCCTCGGCCGTCATGCGACGGATCGGCAAAAGGGGCTCCTTCATCGGCGGGCTCTTCATCAGGCTGGGGCGACCAATCAGCATGCCCCACAGGTTTGGATAGACCGTCCAGTTGTCCCGCTGCTTGGGGCGAATGACGATCTTCCGGCCGAGGATACCCGACAACGCGACCATCGACGCCACGGCCGGAAAGTCAGGCGGACACTGCATGCGCTCGGCGATGTCCACGATCCAACCACGCAATGTCGATGGCAACAAGGTCGGGTCGAACGGTTTTACCGGCGGCAGGTCCTCCGGCAACGGCTGCGGGTCGGGCCAGTCGTCTTCGGCCGTCGCGATGGCCTTGTCGCACAGCGCCATCCCGGCCAGGACGAACGCCTCGGCCTTCTGTGCATACTTGCGGAGGCGAGTGTACGGGGTGGCCCCGTCGGTCGGTTTGAAGCGGGCGAGCCAATCCGACACGTCACCCTTTTCGGGCATGCGGGGCAGTTTGATGATCTTCACGACCTTGGCCTTACCGTGCAGGGCCGTGGCCACCTGCTGGGCATGTTCGCGGCCGGGTTCGTCGTTATCCGGGATGATGGCGACCTGCCGGCCGTGGAGGACCGAGTCGTCCGCGACCTGATGCCACTTGCCGGCCCCGCCGGAGTTGGTGGTGGCTGCGATGTTCAGCTCCCGCAGGTTGTCCACGTCCTTTTCGCCTTCGACGATGAACACCCAGTCCTCAATGGGCGTCGAGGCCACATACGGCAGGTTGTACAGCACGCGGGGCGTGCCCTTGATGTTCCAGACCCAGCCGCCGCGCCCGTCGGGCCGGCGCTGGCGGAAGCTTTTGTCATTGCGACGGACGACCTGGTAGAGCAGATTGCCGTTCATGTCCATGTAGTCGTAGGTGGCGACGATCTCCGGCTTGCCCGGCTGGACCGGGGTGTCGGCGAACAGGTCGGCCTCGGTCATGCCGATGGCCGCGACGATATCCTTCACATCGCATCCGGCGTGGCAGTGAAGCAGCACCTTGCCGTCCTCACCCAGGCCAACTGACAATGACGGTTTCTTGTCGGCATGCGCGGGGCACAGGGCCGACCACTTACCGTGGCCGGCCCCCTTGACCTTCTTGAGCTTCGAGAGAATCGCTTGAATATCAGCCATTACCGCAGCCCTCCCTTCCGCTGGTCGGGGCAGCCATCCGCGACCCACTGCTCCACAACCTCGCGCGACCAGCGGATCAGGGCGTTGAGCTTGACCGGTCGAGGCATGCGGCCGCTGTCGCAGAGCCGATAGATCGTCCTGGACGAGCAGTTCAACATCCGGGCGACATCGTGCACGGTGAGCATTGCAGGCTGAGCGCCGGAGCCTGCTTCCGGTCCGTGGATGCGCTCGACGGCGGCGTTGGTGGAATCCATCATGTTCGAGGCCTTTCCTCTGATGGGCTTGATGGCC
>CAZOVB010000035.1:0-45574 GCA_964583095.1 uncultured Planctomycetaceae bacterium | reverse complement strand
CCACCCCCATTCCACCCAATAGCCATCGAACGATTCACACAACGCAACCCGCTCATCACCTGATCCAATCCCTTGTTCGCCGTTGATTCTGTGGTACCATGTTCCATAGGGTAGCTCCTTGTGTTGGTCGTTTGAGTCGTTCAACACCCAAACTTCACCAGCCCAAGGGCTGCCCGTCTATCTAAATGTGCGAAAAATATCGTACGTCGAGAGATTGGGTCACCTATCATGGGCAGGTTGGAGGATTGCGATGGGCGAAAGAGCAATCAAAGGAACATTGGTACAATCAATAGATTGAGGATGACCTTGTGAAGCATTTGGCGGAAAGAAGGAGTTGCAATTATGTCTAGACGTGCACGACGAACCATAATCGGAAGTTGCCTGGCTGCGGGGATTATCGGTGTTGCTGTTCTGCTTGCTGTGCGTTCCTCTCTTGCTGGATGGCCCAGTCGCTTCAGGCCGATCCTTCCGGATGAGGTTGGCCAAGAAAGTGTAAAGGTAGTGCCCAAGGAGTGGCCCCGGTCCTTGCCTGAATGTGGGCATTATGTCTATGTAGCCGCGGGTGCAGACTCTGGGTATTTCGGAGTCGCAATCCCGAGAACAGTACAGTCTGTTCTTCAAATGTCCCAAAGCGCTTCGTTGGGTCTGTCGCTCCAGAAGACGGGGGAGGCAAAGCCGGCTACGTGGACGACGCCAATGATGGTGAAGTTTCTGGACGGTATTGGCTATGACATAAATATCGTCCGGACTCTCCTGAAGGTTACCCGCGACCAGGAGTGGGGTGAGATCAAGTGGCAGGCAAGGCGGCATGATGGAAAGACGGATAAGGAGAAGTTTATAGAAGCATTAGCTGCAACAAAGGACGCGTTCCAAGCTGCCGAGAATGATCCAGTCGCGGCGGCTATTCAATACGCGGGCCTATCATTTCGGGATCTGTGGCTGATTCCTGACGGCGAAATCACTCAATATGGCGAGAACGTCTTCATGTGGAACACGTCCGGGAGGTCCGGTAAGGTGAGGAGAATCATGATATTCGATGCAAAGGGCATGGCTCGGGTACTGATGGTTTGTGAAGCAACAGACCATGAGATCGAAGCAGCCTTGGCTATCGCCCGGTCTTTTCGGCAGGTTGACGACTGGAACAAATAGGGACAGGCACCGGTTAAGGACAAGTATTGTCATTACAAGCAGTTACGAAACGGCCAGATGGCTTCAAGGAGCCGGCAGGAGCATTCGGGAGTGGTCGACGGCCAGACGCTGGATGTTCAGTATGGCTACGCGATCTCGGGGACGGACAATGCGAAAAACTTCCGGGCGAATTCCGTTACCTATCCCAACGCGCGGGTGGTAAAATACGATTACGGATGCTGTTCCAACGATACCTTGAACCTGCCTGCCGGCAGAAGCGGCCGCGTTCACGAGATAGAGACTTCCGATGGGTGGCAGATAGAACTGGACCTTGGATTAAGGGTTCAGAGTGCTGGAAGGCCCAGCTTGTCTCTGCCGTTCACACAAAAAGACTCGGGGCAGTAAGGAGAGAACAGGTCCCCAGCAATCTGGATCGAGGTAAGAATAGGAATGGCAGGTCCGGCCGCACATCACGAAAATATCTGCCTGGCGATCCGCCAGGGGTCCGTGGACGACTGCAGGAGATGCTTGGAGGATTGTCCGGAGTTGATGTGGGATCGCCCACCCGATGGGCTGACCCATGCCCAGCCGCCCATGCACCTGGCCGCGCGCGAGGGACCGATGCTCATGGAAGCCCTGTCGAAGCTTGGGATTCCGATCGACCAACGCGACGGGTCCGGATACACGGCGCTGATGTTGCTGATCGAGGAGCTTTCTCCCCCTTCGCTGGTCAAGCAGGCATTGGAGTTGGGGGCCGATCCCAATGCCCAAGACGACCACGGTGTCTCCTGCCTGATGAGATGCTGCATGGTTGACAGCAGAGACCGAGCCGAAATCCTGCTGGCTTCCGGCGGCGATCCACTGTGCATGGACCGGGACGGATCCACCAGCCTCGACTGGGCCCAGAGCTGGTCGTCGCAGGAGTTGAGCTTGCTGCTGTCCAAGGCGGCCGGGCGCGGGGCTCAGACAGAAACGTTCGAGCCCCTCAGCAAGGCCCTGGAGTTTCTGGACGCCGGAGACATGCATCGGCTCAAAGCCCTTCTGGCGCAGTTTCCGCGCTTGGGGCGAGATCAGCTCCTTTGCGACGGGGGTTCGGAACCGCTGTTGCACTGGGCTGTGGAAGATCATCCCGAACGGCTTGAAGCACTGGTTGAAATGGGTGTGGATGTGGATCAGCGAGACACGCTGGGGGACACAGCTCTGGCGATGGCGATTTCACATGGTGCAGGCCTGGAGACGATCGATCTGCTGCTTCGCCTGGGGGCAGAACCAAATGCGGAAAATGAATCCAGCGAGACACCGTTTGCGCGGACCTGTTCGTCCGGGAATCTGGCGGCAGGCCAACGGCTCGTCCAGGCCGGAGCGGACCCCCACCACCGCGACGCGAGCGGCTCCTCATGCCTGGACTGGGCAAGACAGTGGGCGCCCGAAGCGTTCGTCTCCTGGCTGGAAGGCACACTCAACGACCGCACCGACCGCTGAATCCGGGAAACAGCGCCGGATCCGAGCGACGACGACTCGATCCGCTTTATTCGCACTAGCCTTCTGCCTGGCTGAAAACCAGCTTCGGACAAGCCCGATCAGGAGAACACCATGAAGCCCAAGAAAATCGCCTTTACCCCGGAGACGACCACCGATCCGACGACCGGACGCAACGTGGTTCGGATCAGCCAGCCGCCTGTACTTTCCACCCATGCCTACTTCACATCTACCAGCAACGACAGCCAGGGACGCTGGATTCTCTCGATGCAGGTGGATGGGAAGGTTCAGCTCTGTCGGGTAGACCTCGCGATGGGCACTTGCTTTCAGCTTACCGACCTGCCCGACGTCAAGCCCCAGTCCTACTGCGTGGATCCGGCCCGCGATCAGGCCATGCTCATCCAGGGCCGAGACCTGCTGCGAATCGACATGACCACCGGACAGGTCCAGGCGGTCTTCTCCGCCCCGCAGGGCTACCGGTTGCACACCCCTACCGTCGATGCCTCCGGGCAATATGCAGCCTTTGCCGTTACCGAAGAACTCCCGGTGTTCAACACCTCGCAGGCCATCTATTCACGAATGCCCGAGCAGTTTTACGCCCGTCTGCGGAGCCTGATCGTCCGTCTGGACCTGGAGAGTCTCGAGGCCCGGGTGATCTGGGGAGAAAACCGCTGGCTGAGCCACGTGTTGATCCACCCGAGGGATCCGGAGACCATCGTCTTTTGTCACGAGGGAGGCCATCTGGTCGATCATCGTCTCTGGGCCGTCAGCGCCAGGCCCCTGCATAAGAAGAAGCCCCGGTGCCTGTTCGAGGAATCTCGAAACCACTTCCTGGTGCACGAGTTCTTCTGCCCCGACGGCAACCTCGGCGTGCAGATGAGCCTCTGGCCCGAAGATCACCAGGAGATGCCTTTCGACGATCCCCGCAGCCGCCACGGGGTCCTGTTTTTGGACATGCAGGGCAACATCGTGGCCGAATACGCACACCCGGCAAAGGCCTCGATGCACGTCCAAGCCGGCGGCGACCGCTCGTGCATCGTGGCTGACACCTTTTCAGCCTCGTGGGACAAGCCCGCCGATGAAGGGCACCTTTCGCTGCTTACTCCCGATGAGAATAACGTGTTGCGGGCCCAAGCCCTCTGTCGGCACGATACCAGTTGGCAGACGCAGCTTAGCCACCCGCACCCGAGATTCGCCGACGATGGGCAGTCAGTAGTCTTCACCACCGACGCCGGCGGGACCCCCTCGGCCTGCGTGGTGGACTTGTAAGTCTTCCGCGGCGAGGGTGCTCGGGGCCATTGCCACCAGGGCGATCTGGGGTCTGTGCGATACCAAGGCTGCCCCGAGCGTTCAAGAGGTGTCCTTGGATACAGATCCCTGCCCCGCCGAACCGATAGGAACCCCATGACCCGCGACGCGAGCTCTCGATTCCGCTTTTGTCCACGATGGCCGTGTTTTGCCCTGGCTTGGCGGCAGGACAGGCCGGCAACTCAGCCTCGCACGACCTGCTCGCCCGGATGAGCAAGGACCCTGCCGCCGCGGGTGCGCGGGTCGTTTTCGCAGCCCCACCCGATGCAGACACATCGCAGGTCTTGACAGCGGGGGCGCAAATGCGTATGATTCCTACGTAGTAACCGATACTTTTTTGGAGAACCCGCGTGGGAGTTCCCAGATCCGAACTCGATCGGCGGTTGAAGGATTTTCAGACCACCTGCCGCGAAAAAGGGCTCAAGGCGACGCATCAGCGGATGGAGATTTTCCGCGAGCTTGCCGCCAGCCAGGAGCACCCCGACGCCGAGGCTGTCTTCCAGAGCGTTCGTCGGCGCGTACCGGCCATCTCTCGCGACACCGTCTACCGGACTCTGGCGACGCTGGAGGAACATGGGCTGATTCGCCGGGCCGAAGCCCTGAGCGGATCGGCACGGTTCGACGCCAACACGCAGAAGCACCACCATTTCATCTGCACTTCCTGCGGGGCCATCAAGGACTTCCGCAGCGAGGCGCTGGACGAGCTGCCGATCCCCGAATCCGTTCGATCGCTCGGGGCCGTCCAGGCCGCTCAGGTGCAGGTGCGCGGGGTCTGCTCGGCCTGCATGAGCAAGGGATCCTGAACCACAAGAACATTGGCAGTGAAAGTTATTGACGGAAATTCAGTCGGAATAGTTACGAGTTAGGAAACAACTGCATAGGAGAACGAACATGACATCACACGACAAATGCCCTGTCACCGGCAAGGCTCACGGAAGCACCACCGCCGGAGGCATATCGAATCGCGACTGGTGGCCCGAGCAGGTGAACCTGAAGATCCTCCACCAGCACTCCCAGAAGAGCGATCCCATGGGTGAAGACTTCGACTATGCCGAAGCCTTCAAGACCCTCGACCTGGCCGCCGTCAAACAGGACCTGTTCGACTTGATGACCGATTCGCAGCCCTGGTGGCCGGCGGACTGGGGTCACTACGGTCCCCTCTTCATCCGGATGGCGTGGCACAGCGCGGGAACGTATCGAATGGGCGACGGGCGCGGCGGCGCCGGCTCGGGCAGTCAGCGACTGGCCCCGCTGAACAGCTGGCCCGACAATGTGAACCTGGACAAGGCACGTCGGTTGCTTTGGCCGATCAAGCAGAAATACGGGCGCAAGATCTCCTGGGCCGACCTGATGATCCTCGCCGGCAATTGCGCCCTGGAATCGATGGGCTTCAAGACGTTTGGTTTCGGCGGCGGGCGCGAGGACGTCTGGGAGCCGGAAGAGGACATCTACTGGGGCAACGAGGACGAATGGCTCGGAGACAAGCGATACTCCGGAGACCGTGATCTGGAAAACCCCCTGGCAGCGGTCCAGATGGGGCTGATCTATGTCAACCCGGAAGGTCCCAACGGCGAGCCGGACCCGGTGAAATCCGGCCGGGACGTTCGCGAGACCTTCGCCCGGATGGCCATGGATGACGAGGAGACCGTCGCCCTGGTGGCCGGGGGGCACACCTTCGGCAAGTGTCACGGCGCCGGCCCCGCCACCCATGTGGGAGCCGAACCCGAAGCGGCCCCTGTTGAGCAGCAGGGCCTGGGCTGGAAGAGCAGTTTCGCCAGCGGCAAGGGAGGCGACACGATCGGCAGCGGCATCGAGGGCGCTTGGAAACCCAACCCCACCCAATGGGACATGGGCTACCTGAACGTGCTGTTCAAATACGAATGGGAGCTGGTCAAGAGTCCGGCCGGGGCCAACCAATGGCTGGCCAAGGACGTAGCCGAAGAGGACATGGTTGCCGACGCACACGATCCGACCAGGAAGCATCGCCCGATGATGACCACGGCCGACCTATCCCTTCGGTTCGATCCGATCTACGAGCCGATCGCACGTCGCTTCCGTGACAATCCGGAGCAGTTCGCCGACGCCTTCGCCCGGGCGTGGTTCAAGTTGACCCACCGTGACATGGGTCCCACGTCGCGCTATCTGGGCCCGGAAGTGCCCGACGAGGAGCTGCTCTGGCAGGACCCGATTCCCGCCCTCGACCATGCGTTGATCGACGAGGAGGACATCGCCCACCTCAAGGAGCAGGTCCTGGGCTCGGAGCTTACTGTCCCGGAACTGGTTTCCACGGCCTGGGCGTCGGCCTCGACATTCCGCGGTTCGGACAAGCGGGGCGGGGCAAACGGGGCTCGCATTCGGCTGGCTCCTCAGAAGGATTGGCCGGTCAATCAACCCGAGCAACTGGCCCGGGTCCTTGAGGTCCTGAAAGGGATCCAACAGACGTTCAACGACGCCCGGTCGGACGGCAAGCGGGTCTCACTGGCCGACCTGATCGTCCTGGGAGGCGCCGCTGCTGTCGAAGCCGCTGCCGCCCGGGCAGGCCATGACGTGACGGTCCCCTTCAGGGCGGGGCGGGCCGATGCTTCCCAGGAGCAGACCGACGTGGAGGCCTTTGGCGTGTTGGAACCGGTGGCCGACGGTTTCCGCAATTACCAGAAGAAGCCCTTCGCCGTAGGACCCGAACATCTGCTCGTGGATCGGGCCCAACTGCTGACGCTCACAGCGCCGGAAATGACGGTTCTTCTGGGCGGCTTGCGGGTGCTGGGAGCAAATGTCAACGGGTCGCCCCACGGCGTTCTGACCGATCAGCCCGGCTCGCTGACCAACGACTTCTTCCTGCACCTGCTGGACATGGACATCCAGTGGAAACCGGCCTCGCAGGCCGAGGGTATTTACGAGGGCATTGACCCGCAGAGCGGCCGGAAGAAGTGGACCGCAACCCGCGTGGATCTGATCTTCGGGTCCAACTCCCAGCTTCGGGCTCTGGCGGAAGTTTACGCCTGCGATGATTCACAAGAGAAGTTCGTGAAGGACTTCATCGCAGCCTGGTCCAAGGTGATGCAGCTGGATCGGTTCGATTTGGATTGACCCATATCACAAGGACAACTGAATCCGTCGGACGCAGCGGCAACGCAAGCCCGGGCACCTGTCCCGGGCTTGCGTCTTGCCGGGGGATTCCAGCCCCGTCAACCAGTGTCCAGCCATAGGGCTTGTCGGTCGGCTGGGCCTGTTTGTTCTGAAAAACAGTGGAAACCCGGGCTCTCCTGTGTTGTTATATTGTTACAGCGTTCAGACAAACCAAGTGCGAACTTTTTCGACACGGCCGACCGGTCTGACAGATACATAAAGATAATTATTGAAAGGAATTATGCCATGAGATGGAGGATTCTCGCGGTAACACTCTCGCTGTTTTGCGTATCAGCCCTGGCCGGACAGTACGCCTGGCAGCAGCATCAGGCGGAAGTCACACCCGCCGGCGATATCAAATGGGCGCCCAAGGCGTTCCGGTTCATCTCCTCGCAGGAGGTGCGCTACATCGACTTCGAAAACGGCGACGACGCCAACGACGGCAAGAGCAAGAACAGCCCCTGGAAGCACCACCCCTGGGATCGCTTCGCCGAGGGCAACGCAGCCAAGCATTCCGGACCCACGACCTATGTCTTCAAGCGCGGCGTGATCTATCGCGGCGAACTGGTGGCCAAAGAATCCGGCAAGCCTGGCAGCCCGGTTGTCCTGTCGGCCTCGGATCCCAAGGCCGGCTCGCCCCACTACTGGGGCGACGGGGAGGCGAGCCTCTTCGGCTCGGTCCGTCTGCCGGCCAAGTGGGTCAAGGCGACGCAGGTCAAGCGGCCGGATCGTCTGCCCGATCCGGAGAAAGTCTGGGCGATCGACCTGGGCAGCCTGGGCCTGACGGTGACCGAAGGCGACAAGGCGGGATCCATCGCGCTTCGCCATGCTACCAAGCACTGGATGGACAACAAGGCGATGAACGAGCCCTGGCTGGGGCTTCACCGCATCGACGACAAAGGCGTCAGCCACATGCTGCACCTGGCCCGAACGCCGGACTGGACGCCGGGCAACCCCAACTTCGCCCTCTCCGACTGGCACACGATGGACGAAGGCAGCTACATGTACAAGGGCAAGCGCCGCAAGGGCGCTGTGGACGAGTGGCTCAAGGGACACCCGGAAGATTACTTCCTCGGCGGCTACATCTGGCAGCAGTATGGATCGTTCATGGGCGGAGCAGCGCCCAAGCTCATCGAGGCGGAAACCCGTCGCGGCGGCCCGATGTACGTCCCCGAAGCCGGCGCAATTTCCGGCGGCCTGGGCATAGGGGCCCTCAAGGGCGGACTGCGGTACATGATCGACAACCTGCCTCAGTTCCTGGATGCTCCGGGCGAGTTCTACCACGACAAGAGCACCGGCACGCTGTTCTACCGCCCCGCCGAGGGAGAGAACCCCAACGATCAGACGATCGAACTGACGCGTTACCACAACGGCCTGTCCATCGAGGACAAGTCCCACATCGCCATCAACGGCCTGGTGCTGCGGTATTACAGCAATGTCGGGGTCGGAATCGAGGGCGACGTCAAGGATATCCTGGTCCGCAACTGCACCTTCGAGGACATCCTGAACGTCGGCGTTGGCCAGAGTTTCGGCAACTGGCGTGTCAAGAAGGCCCCCGAGTACGCCACGGACATCCGCCTCCACGACAACTACTTTCAGGACATCTGGACCACGGCGATTTCCATGGGCGGCACGCCGCACAAACAGAAGATCCTCGACACCATCGAGATCATGCGCAACAAGACCGTCAATACCGGCATCCGCCACAAGGACAATATCCAGACCCCCCTGCCCTCGATCGAGTTGAAGTTCCTCATCGCCTCCCACGTGGCAGGCAACATTATCGAAGACAGTTGGGGCAGCGGCATCATGCTCTTCAGCGGGACGATCGGACAGGGCGGCGGCTCGCAGGCCCACATTCCCCTCAACCGCCACCTGGTCCACGAGAACAAGACGGTGGATACCGCCCTGGCCGTCAACGACTACGGCGGGATGAGCCTCTGGATGGGCGGCCCGATCTTCTGCTTCAACAACAACATCGGCAACAGCCCCGGCGTGATGCCCGCGGGCATTACCCTCTTTGGAGGCGGCGGACCCGACAAGGCCACCAACCTCTCCTACCCGCTGTACCTGGACGGGGCCTACAAGGTCTACTCCTTCAACAACATCATCTGGGCCCGCAGCAACGACAAGAGCATGGATAAATTCGCCACCGGTACCCCGGGCTACTTCATGGTCTTCGGATTCCTCAACCAGTTCACCAACAACACCCTTTACCGCACCGGCGAGGGCGTGGGAGGCTCGAGCGGACACCGCAACGACGTGATCTCCAACCTGATGGCCAACGTCGGAGGCAACCCCCGCAAAGACCACTTCATCGCGCACGACCGCTCCGGGGACCCCTCCCTGATCGGCGGAGGCGACGACGGTTCCAGCGGCCAACGCGGCGTACCCACGCTGGCCTATGCCCACAATGTAATGCATGGCCGCGCCACTGCGGGCAAGCTGCTTCGCGGCACAGCCCAGCATGAAGAGGTGGCTGCCGACACCGTGGCGGAACTGGCAAAGAAGATGGAGGCCTTCCCGATCCGCTTTGGAGAACTTGGCTGGGCGACCGACACTCTCCCGATCGTCGGCAAGGATCCCCGCGAGCCGATCATCGACGGTTCCGATGCGGACTTCCGCCCGGCCGAGGGTTCCCTGGCCATCGATCACGGTGCGACCTACTACATCCCGTTCAACCTTTACGCAACGGTCGGCGAGTGGCACTTCACGGAAAACCGGGCTGAGCCCACCCGCCAGATCGACTACGCCTGGTACAACACGATGGCGCACTTCGAGCGAGGCTTCTACGAGTTCATCCCGCCGCTGGATCTGGTCTTCAACGATCTGTCGGTGGATGGCTACGCCGAGAGTCCGCTGGAAGACTGGGCCAAGGGCATGGTCGTCTTTGACGGCAAGCGATTCGCCCGGGTGCTCGACGCCGACATGCGGGAGGATATCGTGATCCCCATCTACACCGAGAACAAGCGCGGCGAGAAGGTGATGATCCGCGACTTCCCGGAATTCGAGTGGATCGTGCCCAAACCGACCGAGGGTTCCCTGGACAATCCGCGAAAGGCCACGTTTGCCGACGATGCGGCTCTCCGCTACCCGGGCAAATTGCGTCACACCCTTTGCATTCGGGATGAAAACGTCCTGGTCGAAGCCGCTTTCGAAGCAAAGGCCGGCTTGACCAATGCCGGCCTGCTGGGCAAGTACGACGGCACGAGCGGCTACCGGCTGATCATCAACGATCAAGGGCAGGCGGAGTTCCAGCTTGCCTCCGGCGGCAAGACAGCAAGTGTCGCTTCCAGCCGGAAGGTCAACGACGGGAAGTACTATCATGTGCTGGCCGAGGCCGACCGTAAGACCGGCCGCATGACGATCTACGTCAACGGCAAGGAATCCGGCACCGCCCAGGGCGCACCGTCGCCCGAGGAGTCCCTGGACAACCGTTCGGACTTCCTGGTGGGCAAGACCCACGACGGCAAGAGCTTCCAGGGCAAGATCGACACGATGCGTGTGGCCAAGGGCACCCTGGCCCAGGCCCGGACCGATATCCAGGAACTCTACACCTGGTTCACCGACGGTCCCTGGCGGTACGACATGCTCGGCAACAAGCCGGTCGGACGCCGCGACGCCGGAGCCATCGAATACGCCAAATAGCCTGCAAGTATCCGGGAACACCAGGCCGGCTCCGCGTGGCATTCCATGCGGAGCCGGCCTTTCTTGTTCAGCGATTCCAACCAGATCGTCCAGGGCGCATTCTTCGCCCGGAGACATCCGGCCTTTACCTCAACTGCCGACAGGTTCGACCAGCCGCCGGTCGATCAACTCCCCCTGCTTTCGGAGGCGATCCTGAAGCCTGGACACCGGAAGACTTCGTACATCCGCGCCGGTTTCACTGCAGGCCATCGCGGCAGCGGTTCCTGCCGCCGCACCGGTCAGAGCACAGGGCGGAATCACCCGTGTGACATCCCATGCGGTCCGGTCGGAGGACATGCACCGCCCGACGGCAAGTAAATTCCGATTCACCACACCCGTAAGCGTTCGATACGGTATTGCGTAGACCGGTCCCGCTTTGCGCCAGTCGCCGGTCAGGCCGATGGCATCTTCGAACCATCGATGCACGTCCCGGTCCGAGAGTGAAAAGTCCCCGACCAGTCGGCGCGTCATCCGCAGGCCGGGAATCGTCTGAACCATGACCGGTTCCACGAAATCGCCGGGATTCTCCCTGCGCACGGCCTCGAGGTCGTCGCGGACCATCCGGCGGCTTGCAAGCATGAAAGCGGTGATTTCCTCGGGGCTTTCTGCGCTGAAAAACGGCCCCTCGGCCCCCTCTCGACCTCCGGTGGGACTGAAAGGTTTCATGGGGCGGCGCAATACGAGCCCCGTGCTGCGCCACTGATAGTACCAGGCCGACAGCGCGTTGGTCTCCAGCGATTCTGTCTGCTCCCCGGCCCGCAGACAGATGTCGGCGTCTCCGGTGGCGTCGATGAACGTTCGGCCCCTGAGGGCTCGGCGCCCAGCCTTGCTTTCGGTAAGGATATACTCAATGCGGTCCTCGCGACGGGTCACATCGCAGAGGAGGGTATCGTACAGAAGCGTAACGCCGGCCCGGCAGAGGATCTTCTCCAGGGCCAGCAGATAGCCGGCCGGATTGAACTCGGCGATGTAACGCTTCTCGATACGCTCCTGTGCGCCCCCGTCGCTCTGCCAACAGGAGGGAATACCTTTCATGTGGGCCTCGGGATGATCCTGCCCCAGATCCGCAACCGAAGCCTTGAGCAGTTCCTCCCCGAGTCCTGCAATGACCTGGCGCCCGCGACCGTCGCAAAGCGGCAGCCAGATGATGATATTGCCCAGCGTGGCCAGGCCCCCCAACGAACAGGTCTTCTCCAGCAGGCAGACGCAAGCCCCGCACCGGGCGGCCGCCAAAGCAGCCGATACGCCTGCAATTCCGCCTCCTGCAACAATCACGTCATAGCTTCCGGTAACGGGAACCGTTCTCTCTGGCTGGGTCATGAACTCCTGGGTCACCTTGAACTCCGTCCTGGATGCATGAGTGATAGGTAACTATGCCCCAATCTGGGCAACCGGCGAAATCTTACTCGATCTGCTCGGGAAGCAGGAGCAAATCCTGCGTCTGCCCAAAGGCCGACCACCCGATCTTCGCAGGCCTGAGGCAGAAGGACTTCCGCACCCTCAGCGGCGACCACACGGTCTACCGGAATGTCTACAGCAAGGCTTCGCGGGGCGCCCGGTCGCTGTTGCAGTGCGATACCGATCTGAACTACTCCGCCATCGCCGAATGCCCGGTGGCCGACGGGATCCTCCTCCTCTCTCAGGCGGTCGCGGGCAGCAAGATCGACACCGACCCCGTCGCCCAGCGCCTGCTGGACCAGATGCTCAACTACGCCCTGACCTACAAGCCCGTGCGAAAGCCCACCGCCCTGGTCACAGAAGCCGACAGTGACAAACACAAGATGCTCTCGGAGACCGGCGTGAAGTTCACCCGGGCCGATCATCCCATTCAAACCCTCGCCTCCGGCGACTACGAGATTGTCATCGTCGAGGCCACGCCGGAGAATCTGGCCGGCCTGACCTCGCGAATCGAAGAGGTGCAGGCGTTCACCAAATCCGGCGGATGGCTGATGCTCTGGGGGCTGGAGCCCGAAGGCCTGGCCCACTTCAACAAACTCGTGGGCGTCGAGCACCTCATCCGCCCCTTCCGGGCCGAGAAGGTCCGGATTCCCACGCCGCGTGATTCGCTCCTGGCCGGGCTCAGCCAGCGCGACGTCGTCATGAGCACGGGCCGAAGAATCCAGCGAGGCAGCGCCAATGAGCACCCCTCCAGCGACGGTTACAGCTACGTGGTGGACTACCGCGACGTCGCCCCCTTCGCCAAGTGGCCCAGTCCGCAGGAGATGGGTAAACCCTCCGGCGGCGTGGACCACGACCCGTTGAACATGGTCAATGGCTTTGACGACGCACTGAACTGGCGTTATGCGTTCACCATCATCATGGAGCGCGGCGACAAGACCCGATGGAGCATCCAACTGCCCCGCCGGGAGGAGATCGTCGGCTTTCAACTGGACCCGCGGGATACCTTCCGCCACATCCTCCAGATGAAGCTCACCTTCGACGACGACGCGTCGTCGGCTGTGGAATTGAGCGTGGAGGACCCCGACACACCCCAGGACTGGTCCTTCGACCCCCGCAAAGCCGAAAAGGTCACCTTCGATATCACCAAGCTGGATACCAACTACCAGCGGGATCTGACCGGCCTGGACAACCTGCGTCTCCTGGCCCGTCGCAGCCCGGAATTTCTCCAGCGGGTCACACCCCTGCTCAATATCGGCGTGCTGGTCAAGTACCCACAAGGCGCCGGGGGCATCGTGCTCAACCAGGTTCAGGTGATGGAGTCCGAGCCGTTGCCGATCAACGCGCAGAAGAAGAAGGCCCTGATCGCCGCGCTGCTTGGGAACCTAGGGGCTTCCTTCTCCGGCCGGCGGGCCCTGCTCAGTGGTGCGGGTCTGGCGTATCGACCGATTTCAACCGAGACGGCCGCCAACCTGTACCTGACCACCAAGGAAGGCTGGCCCGACCGGGAGAACGACCTGTCCCATCTGCCTCTGAACCGCCGGAAGTTCGCCGGCGTCACCTATGAAATCCGCGACTTCAAGACCTCCCCGCTGGAATCGGCTGTTACCGTCGAGCGATGGAAAGGTGTCCAGGCGCCCGAGAAGGTGAAGATCGATGTCGGCTCCAAGGCCGATGTCCTCTTCTTCCTGCACACGATGGTTCGCCAGCGCAGTTGGTCGGCCCGTCGTGGCCGCGACGAGCCCCCCACGCTCTGGAGCTATCGGGTCACCTACGCCGACGGCAAGACCGAGACTGTCCCGGTGGTCTACGGGCGCGACGTGGACCATTACGTTCAGACCCAGCCCAAGGGCCTCAAAGGCGCCGGACTGGCCTGGTCGGCCCCCATGGGCGACGATCCGGACCACAAAGCGGTTCTCTGGTCGATGCAGTGGAACAACCCCCGGCCCGGCGTCGAGATCCAAAGCGTCACCATGCAGAGCGAAACCACCCGCTACGGCGGCGGCGTCCTGCTGGGCCTCACCGCCGCGGACGCCCTGGACGCAGGTCCCTGAGCAGGCCGGGACCATTGACCAGAGAAGCGGCACGATGTGCTCGTATTCCCGGTAATAGAGCCCCCACGCGATGGCCGGGATCATGTTCATCCCGAACACGACCGCAAGACCGCCCACAAGCTAGAATACAAGGCCGAACCGCATGGAGGTTTTCTATTCGCAACCGATCGAACTGTCAACCGCCGGATTCCTTTTGCAGCACCTCCGGACAAGGGTTACCCCCGACGGACCCGACCCCAAACGTTTGTCCTGATGCGTTTCCGTTCTTGCCCGGCAACGACCGAAGGTTTATGCTCTTGACCGTCAAGAACCCCATTTTTGATCGAAGGAGTTGCCTTTGCCAAGCCTCCGTGAAGTTGCCCAGCTTGCCGGCGTGAGCATTACCACCGTCAGCAAGATCCTGAACTCGCCCCACCAGGCCGGCCGTTTCAGTGACGCCTGCATTCAGCGCGTGCGCGATGCCGCCCGGGAGCTTGGCTATCATCGCAACTACCACGCCGGCATCCTGCGCGGAGGCAAGTGCATGAACGTGGGCGTGGCGCTGTCGGTCCGGGAGGTCAGCAACGTTCTTGCCGGGCATTACTGGGGATCCCTGCTGGGGGGCGTGGAGGTCGGTGCCAGAAGTGCCGGCTATGAATTGACCCTCACCGGCCCGGACTCCCGCGAAGACCGCTCGGCCTTGCGGCGCGCGGTGGAACACCTCCGCCAGCGCCGCATCGACGGACTGGTGGTCCCCAAGCAGTACGGCGAGGAAGAGCTGGACATGCTCACCGAGGTCGACGCGCCCATCGTGGCCATCCAGTACCAGACCGCCGGAAAGGTCCCCGTCATTCGATGCGACGACATCGAGGCTTCGCGCCTGCTGGTCGAGCACCTGGTCGCGCTCGGCCATCGCCGCATCGCCTGGCTCGGACCCGAAAAATGGACCACCGGGGCCGGCAGCGTTCGTCTCCAGGCCTTCTCCCAGGCCTGCCGGGAATCGAGCGTCCAGGCCGACGTCTGGCCCATCAAGGGAGAGGATACCCACTGGTGGCTCGGCGAGGTCCTCGTTCGCGAGGCCCAGGAAAACATGCTCTGCAAGCTCAAGAAAAAGCTGGAGGTCTCAGCCGTCGTCTGCTTCAACGACCTGGTAGCCGTCGGCGTCTACCATGCCCTGGACCAGATGGGCATGACGCCCGGAGAAGATCTCGCCGTGGCCGGCTACGACAACTCCGTGGCGGAACTGACCCGCCCGGCCCTGACCAGCGTGGAGATGGGGTTCTTCGACATCGGGCGACGCGCTCTGGAAGTCCTGCTGACGCTGATAGACCAGGACAAAGCCGGGCGCGACCTTCCCGACCTGTTCGAGAAGGTCCCTCCCAGGCTCGAAGCCCGCAAATCCACCACCGCATCACGGCAGAACTGATCCGCACCCGCCCCCACAGGCTGCGCCGCCAACGCCCCAGGCCGGGCTAGCTGCCAAGCTCCACGACGACCTTGACTTCCTGCCCCGCCTGGGCCGGGGGAATCACATTGCCTTCGACCTGCTGCCCGTCGACCTGCATCCGGCCCACGCCCTTGCAGACCCCGTTGGGGTTCTTGACGGTAATATCGTACACCGCATCCCGGAAGCGCCGACGAACCGTGAACTGCTCCCAGCCGGAAGGAATGCACGGATCCACGCGAAGCCCGTCGTATTCCGGGCGAATGCCCAGAATGTACTGCGTGGCAGCCACGTACGACCAGGCGGCCGTACCCGAAAGCCACGGAATCCGAGACGCACCGAAGCGCCGGCTGAACTTGCTGTGGGTCGACTGGCAGTGCACGTACGGCTCGACCTGCCGGATCTGGGCCCGGTCGTTATAGGCCGAGGGCATGTACGCCCGGTAGTACTGGTAGGCCCGGTCGCCGCGACCGAGGATGGACTCGGCCATCACCGCCCAGCCCTGGGTGTGCGAGAAGATGCCCCCGTTTTCCTTCATCCCGCCGTTCATCAGGACAGCGCGAATCGTCTCCACGCCGGCCTTTTCAAACGGAGGCGTGCAGACCATGATTCCATACTCGGTAGCCAGGTGCTCAGCCACGGAGTCCATGGCTGCGATGGCCTGGTCCTGCGACGCCGCTCCGCTGATCACCGACCAGGACTGCGGATTCAGGAAGATGAAGCCTTCTTCGTCCCCGGCGGCGCCGATGAGCGAACCGTCGGCCTTGGTGCCCCGGCGGAACCATTTGCCGTCCCAGGCAAAATCCTGGATTTTCCTGTCCACGTCTTTCAGTTGGACCTTGGCCCAGTCGGCCTGGTCGCTCTGGCCCAGCGTATGGCAAATGTCCTGGTACGTCGCCAGGGCCAGGCGCAACTGAAGGGCCACGAAAACACTCTCGCCCTTGGGCCCGAACTCGATGCAGTCATTCCAGTCCGCCAGCAACCCGCAGGGAAGCCCGTGCCGGCCCACCCGGGCCAGGTTGAACTCGATGGCCCGTCGCAGATGGCCCAGCACGGTCGCTTCGCCCTTGTCGGCAAAGGGCAGGACCTTCTCGTAGAAGCCCAGCTTGCCGGTCTCCTTCACATACCCCGCAACGGTGTTGAAGAGCCACATGCAGTCGTCGCTGCGGTACTGGCTTTCCTCCGGGGCCTGCATCCGCCCAGGCTTATGGAAGTAGGGTCGAACCACGGGCATGGCCCCGCCGGTCGAGGCCTGCCCGGTGAGCATCAGTTCGATCCGCTCCCGGGCGTTCTCGGGAATCACCGGCAGGACCGCGTTGATATCCTGCACCGTGTCGCGATAGCCGAAACCGTCCCGCTCGCCCAGGTAGACCAGGCTGGCCGCACGAGACCAGGCATAGGTGATCAGGCAGTTGTAGGCGTTCCAGACGTTGACCATGCTGTTGAACTGGGGATCGGGCGAATCGACCACGAAGTTCCCGATCTGGCTGTGCCAGTGCAGGCGGACCTTCTCCAGCTCCTCCCGGGCCTTGTCCAGCGAGTTCATCTCGGCCAGGACGCTCTTGCCTTCCTTCTCGGCCTTGCCCACACCGACCACGATCATCATCTCTTTCGATTCCCCCGCGGCCAGGTCCACGTCTACCTGGTAGGTTCCGCAGGCGTTGTCCCCGTGGGCCAGCGAGCCGGTACATTGGCCCTGCTCGACCACCAGCGGGTTGTTGTAGCTGCGATACGGACCGATGAAGGCCTCGCGGTCGGTATCGAAGCCGACGGGCTCGGCCCCCACCAGGCCCATGAAGGTCCACCGTCCCTGGTCGTTGTTGGTGAAGTTGTCCGGATCGGCCGGGACATTGTCGTTGATGGCGTGTCGGATGATGCCGTCCACGACGTCCATCTTCACGATGTACTGCGAATACTGAAGGTTGTTGAGGTCCTGCTGGTACGACCAGTTACTCGTGTACTCCAGGAAGTTGAAGATACTCAGCTTTCGCGGGGCATCGGAGGCGTTGGTCACCCGGAGCATCCAACACTCGTAGTCTTTGCCCAGGGGCACAAAGTAGGTGCTCTCGGTCTCGATGCCCTTGTAGGCCGAGGTGATGATCGTATAGGCCGTGCCATGACGACACGTGCTCTTGTAGGTCTCCAGGTCCTTGCCCACCGGCTGCCAGGAACTCGACCAGTAGTCGCCGCTGTCGCGGTCGCGGAGGTAGAAGTAGCGGCCCGGCTGATCCATGGGGATCGCGTTGAGCATCAGGCGCATGAATCGGCCCAACCCGGCCGAGCGGTAGAAGCTGTACCCGGCGGCGTTGTTGGAGATGATAGCCCCGTACTGGGTGGAGCCGAGGTAATTGCTCCAGGATCGAGGCGTGTCGGGACGGGTGATGACGTATTCCTTGTTGGCATCGTCGAAGTGGCCGTATTGCATTCTCTCTGGCTCCTGAAGCGGGGGTCGGGCGGTTATCGGTCTGCAAGCGGACTATCCTAGCGACTCTGGAACGGTTTTCCAGCCTGACAGCGCCATCTGCGAACCTTTCTCTTGCCGGATCAGGCGGATTACCCTCCGGTCACCTCGACGCGGGAAGCCCCCTGGCTGCCCTGCTGGTCTCGCGACGGGGCCAGAACCCTCTCCGGATCGCCCTTCCGGGCGGCCTGAAGCACCGAACCCATCCACTCGTCCACCTGCCCGGGCTCCATCGGGATGGGCATGTTCCGGAGCTTCATGCGCAGCTTGGGGTTCCGCCCCGCCCGCAGGGCCTTGTCTATGTGGCCCGGCTCGAACCCCTCCACCTGCTCCAGGCTCGTGGGAAAGCCGAACTGCTTCGAGAGGTTCAGCATGCCCTCGGCCACGGCCAGTCCCAGGCTTCTGCCCTCCAGTTTCGCGGGGTCCTGCTCCATGTAGCCCAGGCGATGGTACATCCGTCCCAGGGCGCGCAGTTGCGGCCCGATGGCCGAGGCGAACAGCACCGTCCAATACGGGTTCATCAGCGCACAGGCCCGCCCATGGGGCAAAATGTCCACCAGGGAGAAGCTGTTGAGATGCGCGCCATTGGTCCCGCCCAGCATGATCGCATAGCCGCCCAGGTCGGTCCCGAGCCCCAGCGCCTCGCGGGCTTCCAGGTCGTCGCCGGCCTGGATGGCCCGCTCCAGGTTCGCCACGATCAGCTCGATGCCCGTCAGGCAGATTTCCTGCACGTTCTCCAAGGCTTTGCCCGAAGCGCCCATCATCACTTCCCAGCAATGGGCCACGCCGTCCAATGCGGCGTCCATGGTAAACCAGGCCGGCATCGTTCGTGTCCAGGCGTAGTCGAACAGCGCCCGGTCGGGAACCAGCGCATCGTCGACGATCAACATTTTCTGAGCCCCGGCCAGATCCGTGCAGTTGGCGTAGCGCGTCAGATGGGCCCCCGAGCCAGAGGCCAGTTGAACCGCCACCAGCGGAGGCAGCTTCCGGCCGCTCTCCTGAAGCTTCCGCGTAACCAGTCCCGTGCCCAGCAGATCTTCCAGTTCGGCCCGGCCCTGGAGCGTCCCCCAGGCCAGGGCCGCCTTGGACGCGTCGATCAAGCTGCCGCCTCCCACCGCCACGAGAACATCCCAATCCCTCCGGGCCAGTTCGTCCCGCAGACGACGAATATCCTCGATCGGACTGTTGGGCCTCGGGCCTGGAATCATCTCTCCGGCCTGGGCTACCTTCGCCCCGGCCAGTTGCTCCCGAAGGACCTGGTGGATCTCATCGGCCCAGGGGGCATTGAGCCCGGAAACGACCACGGCCGCCCGAGAGCCGGCTTGACGCACCAGACCCCCCAACCGGTCACTGCACCCCGGACCAAAGACATACCCAGGCTCCTTCCAGGCTTCCAGAAGATGGCGCGCCTTGCTTTTGAGATCTGTCATTTTCGCATCCTCCTGCGGTTACAATACGGCAGCCACGGGGGACAATCCATGAAACCATGGCGGATCACCTGCCTTTGACGGTATCCTATAATGGTAGTGGCACACAAGAGAAGGGATGAAGCCTGCATGCATTCGAAGATCTTCCTGCCCTGCCTGCTGGTCCCGGTCCTGCTGATAGGCTGTGGCTCGCAAGAGCCTGCCCTGGAGGAGAACCTCGCCGATCTCTACCAGGCCGAGATGGACCGGCCGGCGGAAACCAAGCCCACCCCCGTGGCGATGGAGGGTTCGTCCGAGACGGTTTCCTTCCAAGCCCAGGGACCCATCCGAAGCCTCCAGCAGGCTCGCGCCGTGGCCGCCAGGAACAACCAGTCGCTCCAGGCGGCCTTCTATCGCTACAAGGCCGCCATGCAGGAGACGACCATCGCCCGGTCACTGCCGGACCCGATGTTCTCCTACACCTACCAGATTCGACAGGTAGAGACCCGCGTGGGGCCCCAGAGGCAGGCGTTTTCCCTGACTCAGAAGTTCCCCTGGTTCGGTAAGCTCCTGGCCGCCGGCGATGCCGCCGCCGCCCGGGCGCAGGCCTCCTGGCAGCAATTCGTCCAGGAGAAGCACCGTCTCGACGCCCAGGTCACCGGCCAGTGGACGGAACTGGCCTATCTCGCCCAGGACATCCGCATCACCCGGGAGAACCTTCAACTGCTCCGGAGCGTGGCCGAAGTCCTGCGCACACGACAGGCTGCCGCTGGGGCCCGGCGCGGACAGGTCATCCGGATCGAAGTCGAAATCGGGAAGCTCCACGACCGGCTCCAGCGACTGAGCGAAATGGTCGCCCCCGCCCGAAGACAACTCGATGCCCTGATGAATCGCCCCCCAGGGGCCCAGCCGATCGCCTTGCCCGAGCACATCCCCGCTTTGATACTGAATCTGGAAGACCGGGAAGTCTTCGAACTCGCCCGAGAACACTCGCCCCGCCTTGCCCAGTTCGATGCCCTGCTCCAGGCCGCCCGGGCCCAAACCGAACGGGCCCGGCAGGAGCAGATCCCGGATCTGACGATCGGCGTGACCTACCTGGATACCCGATCAAGAAGTGCGAATGTCGACGACAACGGGAAGGACCCCGTCATGGTGATGGCCGGGATCAACCTGCCCATCTGGCGAGATCGAATCCGTGCCGGCATCCGGAAGGGCCGTCTGACCCGCCTGGCTGTGGCGGCAGAGAAAGCACAGTATCTCAGTGACCTGCGGGCCCAGATCCAGCAGCAGCTCTTCCGCTACCAGGACGCCCTGCGTCGCATCGAGTTGTATCGAAGGGACCTGTTGCCCAAGGCCATCGAGGCCGTCAACGTCAACCGAACCGCCTTTGCCACCGGCCAGGCCGACTACAACGACTTGATCGACTCCCAGCGTGTGGCCCTGGAGTTCCAGCGGGCCGTCCAGCGCGCCCTGGCCGACCGGACCCAGGCCATTGCCCAACTCGAAGCCCTGGCCGGTACGCCCCTGCCGGTATCAGCCATGGCTGAGCCCGAAGCGGACGCGGACTAGCGCGTATCTTTCAGGCGACCCCAGACATCGACGTGTCGGTCGCTGACTTTTCGCACCTGCAGGTTCTCCAAGCCTGAGCGATCAAGCTGCCGGCGGATCTCCTCGGGCGTATACGCCGCCAGCAGGGAACGGTAGAACTCCTCCTGGAGCAGTTGGGATTCCTCCCCGGCCTGGACCTGCACGATACGCCGGGCCTCTTCCAGGCTCTCCGGTCGAAACAGGTCACGAACCAGCACCAGGCTTCCGGGTTTGCCCCAGCCGGCAAGCTGTCGCCAGAACGCAAGCGGGTCCTCCACGTGATGCACAATGCTGTTGGAGCAGACCACGTCACAGGCCGGGCACTCCTGCTCACCGCAGGCATCGGCCTGGATCAGGCGAATCCGGTCCTCCAGTTCCTCCTTGGCAATAGCGGATCGGGCCCAGGCCAGCATCGGCTCCGAGGCGTCCACCGCCAGGATCCGCCAAAAAGGCTTCCGCCGGGCCAGCCGGATCGGAATATCCGCCGGTCCGCAACCCAGATCAACGCAGAGAGCTTCTTCGCAGTCGCCGGCCAGTTCCAGCAGCCGATCCACAAAAGCGGCATTGACCTGGGAAAAATCCGCCCGGGCGTAGGCATCGGCTTCGGCAGGGATATCCATGATCTGGGCTTCGGGTTTGCGGGGGATTTGCCCAGACAAGAGGATCCTCCTTCAAGAAAAAAAGTGGCCTGGAGGCATTACTGTGGCTGGGACCTGTGTGCGACCTTCTCGGCCCAGCGGAGACCTTCCTGCATCCAGTGGAGATTCATAGGCCGCGAGGGCGCCAGGGCAACCAGGGTAACGGTGTTCTGTACCTGGGCTGAGGCCTGGGTGACTCGCCTGGCCTCCTGATAGCTCGAAGACAGGGCTTCCACCACACCGCGGGTAACGCTGTAGGTGGGCAGGACCGGCTTGTCTTCCAATGATCCCAGGAGGCTCCATCCCCTGTCAAGCTGCTGGGTATCCAGTTGCCAGGCGACCGGTGAGGTCTGGGGGGGGGATTTCTCGATACTCCCCCGGCCCAGCCAGGGAGCGTGGACTGCGGCGATCAAAAGGGCTGCCACTGCATTGACTGCCCCGAGAGACAAAAGCATCCATTTCCAGCGTCCCCGGCCGGATCGGCCCCCCCTGCCGGCGACGGCGGATTGCGTCCTGCCCGGGCCGACTGCGTCCAAGGCCTGCAAAACGCGCCCTCGCAACCCATCGGGGACAGCAGGCACGGGGCAGCGGCGCAGGTGCCCTGCTGCTTCGCGAAGAATCTCAGAATCCGTGTCGTGTTCTTGTTTCTCGTACATAGTTCACCTGTCAAGGACCAGGCACGCCTCGCAGGCCAACAAGTCCCGCAGGGCCGCCCGGGCCCGGTGAAGAAGGACGCCTACGTGGCCAACCGAGAATCCTGTCTGGTCTGCAACCTGGGCATAGCTCATCTCTTCAATGCACTTGAGACAGAATACCTCCGCCTGGGCGGCGGGAAGTCTGGTCAGGGCCTTGGCCAGCGCCTTGGAAAGCTCCTCGGGATCAACCTGTCCCTGTGAGTCTTCCAGACTGCGCGGGTCCCAGAGACTCTCGACCTGGGCCTGGCAGTCCCGGCTGCGACGAAGATGGATCTTTTTACGAAGCCGATCCAGCGCCCGCGCGGTCGCCATTCGTTTGAGCAGCCCGGACCAATTGCGAATCTCGTGGGAAGCGGCGTATTCCATCGCGGAGACAAAGGCCTCCTGGACGGCGTCGGCCGCGTCATCCGGATCGCGCAGCAGCCGGTAAGTCGTCTTCCAGACGCCTTGGACATGTTGGTCGTATACCTGCTGCCAGTCGGTCATCTCGATCCCGTTGCCAGTGCTCTATGGTAAGCGTCGCGGAAAGAGGGCATTTCTTACGCGCAAAATACAGGACAACCCGTCTTTGCGAGCGTTAGCAGGGAATCTGCGCTACCCGAATCCTACCCCCTGGGAGGGGATGGGACAATCCCAAAGCCCCCCAGCGCTCTGGTCGGAAGCCTCGTATCCGCTGTCCCCTGGCCTGGCGGGTTCTACGACGCCGCCCACTGCTGCTGGAAGATGCTCTGGTCTTGGTCTTCTTCGAAGAGCGGCTCGTACGACTGGGAATCTTCGCTCTGGTAGCTGGGCCCGGCGGGAGGTTCGACCACCTGGCCGATCCGCTTCAGGATCGATTCCAACTGGAACGGCTTATCCAGGAAACCTGCGTAGGCGGGATCTCCTTCCAGCCCGGCGGCCGACTCGGGCCCGTTGCCGCTGGAAAGCAGGACCCCAACGCCGGGCGACAAGGACTTGATCGCATGGAATACCTTGCGTCCGTCATCGTCGGGCAGGTGGATATCCAGGATGACGGCCTTGATCTCCTTCAAGGATCCCCGCAGAACCTGGAGGGCTTCGCGTCCCGTTCCTGCCGTATACACCTGGTAGCCACCGGCCGAGAGCAGGTCCTCCGCTACCTCCCGTACGCAAGGTTCGTCGTCTACCACCAGTACGCCGGGAACCCTGGATTGCCGACTGGCTTGCATATGCGCCTTTCGCTCCTGCTTGGCCGTCTGTGCAGCCGGCAGCGTAACGGTCACCGTCGTGCCCTGCCCGAGAGCGCTTTGGATTTCCAGTTTCCCATTGTGGGCCCTGGCGTTTCCCATTGCGGTGGCCAATCCCATACCCCGCCCCATCAGCTTGGTGGTGAAGAACGGTTCGCAGGCTCTCTTGAGCGTCTCTTCGGACATGCCGCAGCCGGTGTCCGTCACGCAGAGCGCCACTTCGTTCTCCTTCGGCCTGGCGGTTTCAACGGTAATCTTGCCGGTTTTCTCTCCCAGGGCCTCCATGGCATTGACCAGGAGACCGGTGAGCAGATCTCCCAGACGGTCGGAATCTCCCACCACTGCGGGAAGATCCTCCTGCATCTCGACATGGAACTGGTGATCGGGCAGTTGATCCGCACCCAGAAGCCCGACGGTATGCTTGACCACGTCGTTCAGATCGCAGGGCTCCATCCGGTAGTGGGCGTTGCCGGTGTAGGCCAGCATCGAATCGGTCAGTTTGCCGGCGCGAATCGCCGCTTTGACAATTGCCTTCAGATTCTCTTCGATGACGCTGCCGTCGCCCACCTTGGAAAGGCAGATCTGGCTGTTGCCCAGGATCACCGCCAGGAGATTGCCGAAGTCGTGGGCAATCGCACCTGCCATCGCCGAGAATCCCTCGTGTTTGAGGCTCGCCTGGATCTGCTCAGCCATCCGCTGCTGGCGAATCTGCATTTCCTTGCGTTGCACGGCGTGCCGGACGGTCTTGAGCAACAGGTTGGTCGCGATCTGACCTTTGACCAGGTAGTCCTGAGCTCCGTGTCGCACGGCGGCCGGGCCCAGAATCTCCTCGGCCTGTCGCAGGACGACCACCACCGGGAGGTGATCCGTCCATTGGCCCAGGCCCTTGAGGACCTCCAGTCCCCGGGCGTCGGGCAGATCCAGACTGGCCAGGACCACATCGACCGAGCGTTTTTGAAGCAGAGCCAATGCCGACCGTAAGTTGCTGGACCACAGATATTTGTAACTGGGTTGACGCGATTCGCTCAGCATGAATCGCATCAGTGTGGCATCGACGGGCTTGTTCTCGATGACCAGAACGACCGACTCCCCGGGTTGGGGGTTTTCGGCCGTGTCTGTCATTGCCTCTGTCGTCTGCTTCACTTCGAACTGCGTCATAAATACCGCTCCAGTCTACACAAGCCCCGATTTTTACGGTCGCGCACTGTTTGTATCGGATGCCGGAGGCGAACTCTTTTAACCCAAACCGGTCCTGGTTTTGTCATGCCGTTTTCGTGGCAAAGATTCCATTGACAACAGCCGGCTGGGCCGATAAATTAATGCGTTCCCCAGAAAGACCTTGAACCTAACCCTTTGACTCACACGAAGGCCAAGCTCGTCCCGTCGGGCGGAGACTGGACTTCCAGCCGGGAGCAGAAGACATGGCACACAAAAAAGGACAGGGCTCGACCCGCAACGGACGTGACAGCAATCCCCAGTATCGCGGCATCAAGTGCTACGGCGGCCAGGCCGTCAAGCCCGGCTCGATCATCGTTCGCCAGTGCGGCACGAAGTTCAAACCGGGCCAGAACTGCGGCATCGGGAAGGACGACACCCTTTTTGCTCTCAGCGAGGGAACGGTCAACTTCCGCGGACGCTTCGTGGACATTGTCTGACTGACCGCGCCTCGATCAGGGCGCAGCCGGTAAATACGTTTTTTCAATGCAGGATGGCCCCGCAGCGGCGCCATCCTGTTTCTTAGGACCCCAATGGCCTCCCAGGACAACATCACCCGCGGCATGTTCGTTGACGAGGTCGACATCCTCGCCATCGCCGGAGACGGCGGCAATGGCTGCATGTCCTTCCGACGTGAAAAGTACATCCCCAAGGGCGGACCCAACGGCGGAGACGGCGGCAACGGCGGCCATGTCCATATCCAGGCCGACGAGCAGTACAACACCCTCCAGCACCTGGCAGGACGCCACCACTACCGCGCCGAAAGGGGCGGACACGGGCAGGGCAAGGACTGCCACGGCCGCAACGGAAAGGACATCACCATTCCCGTCCCCCCCGGGACGCTGCTCTTCGATGCCCAGACCCAGATGCAACTCAAGGACCTGACCGAGCCGGGCCAGAGCGTCTGCGTGGCCCGGGGCGGAAAGGGAGGCCGGGGCAATGCGGCCTTCAAGAGCGCCACCAACCAGGCGCCCCGGGAAACCGAACCGGGAGAAGAGGGGGAGGTCCGCAAGCTCCACCTGGAGTTGAAGCTCATGGCCGATGCCGGACTGGTCGGCAAGCCCAACGCGGGCAAGAGCACGCTGGTCTCTCGTCTTTCGGCGGCCCGGCCCAAAGTTGCTGCCTACCCGTTCACCACGCTGCACCCGAGTCTGGGGATTGTCGAGCTGCCCGGTTTCCGGCGTTTCGTCCTGGCCGACATTCCCGGGCTGATTGAAGGGGCCCACGAGGGGGCCGGGCTGGGCGATGAATTCCTGCGGCACATCGAAAGAACCAGTGTGCTGGTCCACCTGCTGGATATCAGCGGCTCCGATGGCGGCGACCCGGCCGAGAACTACCGGCGCATCCGCAGCGAGCTGGAGCAATACTCCCCTGCTCTGGCGACCAAGCCGGAGTTGATCGTAGCCAACAAGATGGACCTGACCGAGTCCCGGGAGCACCTTCAAAAGCTCCGGGAAGAGCTGGGGCCCGACCTCCTGGCCATCAGCGCCGTTACCGGGGAAGGCACAGCTGAGCTGGCCCAGAAAATCTGGGAGCGACTGCACCCGGAGAACTCCGAGACGGCCTCTAAGGAGAAATCATGACCTCGGACCCGATTCCCCACGTACTGGCCTTCGACGTCGGAAACACCTGCATTCACTTTGCCCACGTGCACGGCGATGACGTCTCGGACGTCCGTCGATTCCGCCTGGGCGAACTGGCCGGCATGGCAGGCTCGATCTGGAGACTCTGGGAGCAGATTCCCGAGCCGCGCGTCCTGGCTGCGTGCAGTGTAAACAAAACCGGACTCAACGCGCTCGAGGCCGCTGCGGCGGAGAACATCAGCCGGCAGGTCCGCGTGGTCGGTCGCGACCTGCCCATGCCCATGCCCACGAAGCTCGAAGAGCCCGAAACCTGCGGAACGGATCGACTCTGCGCCGCGGTGGCTGCATACGATCGCCTCGGAGAGGCCTGCGTCGTGGCGGATTTCGGAACGGCCGTGACCATCGACTGCGTCAACCAGGAGGGCGTCTTCCTGGGCGGGTCGATTCTGCCCGGCCTCGGGGCCCAGGCCCAGGCACTGGAAGCCCGGACCGACCAGATTCCCCTGTTCGAGATCTCCGAGCCCACCTGGACGTTCGGCCTCAACACCTCCCAGGCCGTTGTCGGTGGAATCGTCCGGGGCGCAAGAGGCGCCCTGCAGGCCATTGTCGAGGCCTACGCCGAGGAACTGGGACGCTGGCCGACGGTGTTGCTTACCGGCAGCGACGCCAAGCTCATCTGTGCCAGGCCCGGCGAATCCGCTGTGGTGCAGACCATCGTGGAAGACCTGACGCTTCGCGGCGTGGCCATGAGCTACTACAACAGCCTCCTGGGCAAGTAGAAGTTCCATGCCCGCGGCCCAGGTGCGTTTGCAGACTCCTCCCGGACGCGGGGGCATCGCGGTCCTCTGCGTGACCGGGCACGGAGCCCGCGAAATTCTCCAAAGCGTCTTTGAGCCCCTTTCCGGCAGGTGGGATTTCCCTCCGGGTCGGCTCCACCTAGGCCGGCTCGTCGGGCCCGACGGCCCGATCGATCAGGCACTGCTCTGCCGGCAAGACGAACTCTGGGAGCTGAATCTTCACGGCGGGCCCGGCGTCGCCACCGCAGTCATGCAGGCACTTGCCCGGGCGGGAGCCACGCCAATGCCCTCCGAACCGGCCGATGAGGCGCTGCTCCAGATCACCGGAGCAAGCCTGTACGCAAAAGAGCTGTTGGGCGCCCTTGGCGCTTGCCGATCGGAAACCGCCCTGGCCACGATCGCACATCAGTTCGAAGGCGGGCTTGCAGCGCTGGTCGAATCCGCCCTGTCCGCGCCGTCCGTCACCACCGACATTCGCCTCCGGATGCGACGAGCGGCAGAGAGGCTGACCCTTTGCCGCAAGCTCCTGAACGGATGGGAAATCGTACTGCTTGGCCCCCCCAACGCCGGCAAGAGCGCCCTGGCCAACACCCTTGTCGGCAGGCCTGTGAGCCTGGTCCACGATCAGCCCGGCACCACGCGAGACTGGGTGCGAGAAGAGGCCCTGGTCTCCGACTGGCCGGTCTGGATCACCGACACCGCCGGACTCTGGCAGCAGGCCAGGGGAATCGATGCCCAGGGGGTCGGGCGGGCGCGGGATCGGGCCGCCTCGGCCGACCTGATCTTGCTTGTCAGCCCCGGGGCCCGGGCCCAGGGCCCCCCGTGGCTCCCGCGCGATATGCCCCTGCTCCAGGTCGCGGGTAAGTGCGATATCTGTCCTGCGGGCCCTGCCGCCGACCTCGCCGTCTCCAGCAAGACCGGCCAGGGCGTGGATCGCCTGCGGAGGAGGATCGCGGAGAAACTCGACCTCACCGGCTGGGAGACATCCGAACCGACGGCCTTTACTTCCCGCCAGGCTCAACTTCTGAGCCGGGGGGCGGATCAGGAAGATCCTCGCCCGGCGCTTCGGGAGCTGCTGGGCCGAGACGTTTGAGGAACCGGGCCGGCACGCCGCCTACCGTAACGCCCCCGGGTACATCCCGGGTCACGACCGCCCCGGCCGCTACCACGCAGTTGGGGCCGATCCGAACCCCGGGCAGAATCACCGCCCCGATGCCGATCCAGCAGTTGGGCCCGATTTGAACCGGCTTGGTGGTCCGGGCCAGCCGATCCAGGGACATCCCGGGCAGGATCTGCTGAAACTTCGGACGGCAGTCCACGACGGTCACGTTGTTGTCCAGTACGCTCGACTCACCGATGGTCAGTTTCCGGCGGCAGAGCAGCAGACAATTCCGCCCGATCCGGGCATTCGAGGCGATCTCCAGCTTCCCCGAAGGGACCTGCATGGAAACCTGATCATCGATCCAAACATTCGCGCCGATGCTGATCTGCGACGACGGGCCCGACCGGATATCCAGGTTCCGGCCCACGTGGTGTCCCGCGCCGCTGATCCGGCAGCCCGAACGCCTCAGACACCGCAGGGCCCACCAGTCGCCGATTCTTTGTCCAAGGCTCTTGTCCTGTCTCATCGGGACTCCTTGCCTGGCGCTTCCTCGGGAGAGTCGATGAACCCCTCCCCCGCCAGCCATTCTTCCAGCAGGTCCGGCCAGGCCGAGACGCTCCCCTCTGCATCCCGGGCCAGGCCCAGGCCGTGCGCCCCCCGGGGGAACACATGCAGGGCAAAGGGCCTGGAAGCTCGGGCCATCGCCCCTGCCAGCAGCAGCGCATTGGCCACCGGAACCGCCTTGTCATCGGCCGTGTGCCAGATGAACCCCGGCGGCGTCCGCTTAGAGACCCGGTTTTCCAGACTGAGCTGCTCAGTCAATGTCGCATCGGGCTCCTCGCCCAGAAGCGCCCGCATCGAGCCGTCGTGACGATCCGGGCCAAACGTGATGACCGGATAGCACGCGACAAACAGGTTGCACGCGGGGCTGAGCCGGTCGATATCGTCAACCGGGTCGAATCCGTCTTCGTCGACCGTTGCTGCCGAAACCGCCAGGTGCCCTCCCGCACTGAAGCCGAGAATGCCGATCCGCCGGGGATCCAGGTTCCACTGCTCGCTGCGCGCCCGGGCAAGGCGCAGGGCCCGCCTGGCATCGGCAAGCGGAACCGGATGGCGATAGGGAGCAACACGGTAGTGAAGCACCAGGCCGGCTGCGCCCCGCCGGGCCAGCCATCTTGCCACGGGCAGCCCCTCGTGATCGGCCCGCTGGGTGTAGCCTCCGCCGGGGCAGACAATCACCGCCGCCGTCGGCTTGGAACTCTCGGGCAGCACCACCTCCAGCCAGGGTCGATCCCGGCGGTCGGCCCCCATCGCACCGGGCGCCCCCTGGGGCCAGAGCTCTTGTTCAAAGGAAGCCGGGTTGGTCGCTGCGTCTGGGTTCATGACTCATTCGCCCTCGTCCTGGGCCTCGATTTCCAGGCCGACCTCTTCCCAGCTCTGCCAGCGGGCCTGGAGCTGGGTGTCCACTTGCGAATACCGCTGTCCGAGTTTCTCCACCTGCTCCATATCTCCCTGTCGGGAGGCCTGGTTGACCTGCTCGGTCAGGTCGCGAAGCTCCTTTTCCAGTTCGTGGATTTCCGCTTCGATCTTCTGGTGGTCGCGACGGAGTTTTTCGCGTTTGCGCTGGGCTCTCTTCTCGGCCTCATAGTCGGCCCGTCGGCCTGGGCCCGAAGAACTTTTGGCCTTGGAAGCCTTTCGGGTCGATTCCAGACCTTCGGCCTGTCGCTCGCGCCACCGCAGAACATCCTGCCACGATCCGGGAATATCGACGATCCCGCCCTCTTCCAGCAGCCAGGTTCTCGTTGCGACCGCCTCAATCAGGTACCGATCGTGGCTGACCATCAACACCGTGCCCTCGAAGCCCTGCAAGGCCTCCTGCAAGGCTTCGCAGGTGGGAAGGTCCAAGTGGTTCGTCGGCTCATCGAGCACCAGAACATTAGCCCGACTGGCGATCAGCCGGGCCAGGACCATCCGACTGCGCTGCCCTCCGGAAAGCTCCCCGATGCGCTTGGCTGTGTCATCCCCGCTGAAGTGCAGGCTGCCCAGAAGGTCGCGGACCTCCTGGGTTTGAAGCTGCGGCTGATCCCGCAGGACGCTGGTTACAAGGTCGTCTTGAGCCTGGAGTTCCGCGTGCGTCTGCGAAAGATAGCCGACCTGCACGTGGGACCCCAGGCGGACCTGCCCCGATAGCGGCGGGATATCCCCCAGAAGCGTCCGAAGCAGCGTGGTCTTCCCGCTGCCGTTGGGTCCCAGAATCGCCAGACGTTCGCCGCGCCGGATCTCCAACCTCTCGGCCGTCACCAGGGGCTCGCCCGGCAGATACCCCGCCTTGAGTTCTTCTGCCCGCAGGACAAGATCCCCCGTGCGACGCGCGGGCGAAAAGGCTACGTGTACTTCCTGATGCTCGCGAGGCTGCTCGATGGCCTCGGTGGCCTTGAATCGTTCCAGTCGGCTTCGTCGCCCCTGGGCTTCCTTGGTCCGCTGGCCGGCCAGGTTGCGCCGGATGAACTCCTCGGTCCGCTGGATGTATTCCTGTTGCTGCTGCCACTGACGCATCCGCTCTTCAAAACGGTGCTGTCGCTGCTGCACGTACGCACTGTAGTTGCCGCGATAGGCCTGGACCGAACCGAAGCTCACTTCCCAGACCTGGCCGGCCAGGCGGTCCAGGAAGTACCGGTCGTGGGAGACGATGATCATGGCCGCCTTGCAGGAGCAAAGGTAGCTCTCGAGCCATTCCACCGTTTCCATGTCCAGGTGATTGGTCGGCTCATCCAGCAGCAGGACATCCGGGTCCCCGGCAAGCAGCTCTGCAAGCATGGCTCGGCTTCGCTGGCCTCCGCTGAACTGCTTGAGCGGCTTGTCGAACTGCTCCTTGTCGAACCGCAGGCCCTCCAGGAGCATCTCCAGGCGGGTTCGGTAGGAATAGCCGCCCAGGCTCTCGTAGCGAAGCTGCACCTGGCCGAACTGTTCCAGGAGTTTTGGATCATCCGGATGTCGGGCCAGATCCTCCTGCAGCCGATGCATGCGGGCTTCCAGGTCGATCACCTCGCTGACCGCCTGGAGCATTGCATCCCAGAGAGTCTGGTCCTTCGGCTCGGGAGGGTCCTGAGGAAGGTAGCCCATCCGCAGACCGCGAGAGGTCTGCACGGCGCCGTTGGTCGGCTCCATTTGGCCCAGCAGGAGCTTGAGCAGCGTGGTCTTGCCCTGGCCGTTGGGGCCCACAAGCCCCACTCGCCCGGAGGCGTCAAGGCGCACGTTGACCCCGTTCAGGACCACATCGGCCCCGAAGCTCTTGGAGAGGTTTTCCGTGACGATCAACGACATTGCATACCCGGCCAAAGGAAAGTCGATTATTCTCCCGATTTGACAGTGCAACGTCCAGTTGCAATTGGAAAAGCCTCAAAACCACGCATAAATTACGGTTAAGGCAAAAGATGCAAGATTCCAGAAGAACACGAACACAAAGAGAAGCAATCTTTTGCTCCTCATGACGCGCCAAGAGCCCGCTGATATCCTCGTGGCCGACCATCGGATGCCGAAGGTTCCGGACTTGCTCTGTGGCAACAACCTGATGTCCAATACGACCCTTATTTACGCCGGCGACCACGGAGACTGGTTCGGGTTCAAAGACTGAGAATGTCCACAGCCCCTCCTGAAATTTCGGTCATCATTCCGACGCTTAACGAGGCCGATTGCCTGGAGCAGACGATCCTCTCGGCCCGGTCGCCGTCCAGCGAGATTCTCGTCATCGACGGCGGCAGCCGGGACGCGACCCTCCGGATCGCCCGCCGCTGCGGGGCCAGGCTCTTCCAAAGCGCTCCTGGCAGAGCGACCCAGCTCAATGCCGGGGCGCACCAGGCCCGGGCAAGCATCCTCCTGTTCCTCCACGCCGACACGCAACTGCCCGCAGGCTACGCGAAAGAAGTCCTTCGCGTCATGGGCCGAGCCGGAAACGTCGCGGGCGCATTTCGATTCCGAACGAACCTGCCATCGGTTTCCATGAAGCTCATCGAACTGCTCGTGGAACTGCGATGCAGAATCCTGGCCAGGCCCTACGGAGACCAGGCAATCTTCGTTGACAGAGAAGCCTTCCGGCAGGTCGCGGGCTTCCCCGAGCGCCCCTTGGCCGAGGACCTCGCCCTGGTCGAAAAGCTCAAGCATCTGGGCCGGGTCGCACTGGCCGGCAAGTTCGTCCTCACCTCCGCCCGAAGGTGGCGAAAAAAGGGAATCTGGAAAACCACCGCCATCAACCAACTGGTCCTGCTGGGCCTGGCCCTGCGGATCCCTCCCTGTAAACTCCGAAAACTCTACGAGTAAGTTCGAGCCCTTTCCATAAGGATTTCCATAAGGATTGGCGCTTGCCTGCCTTCCCCTCCGCCTCCATAATAAAAGTATCAGATCCGATACGCGGGTAACGGGGTCGCCTGCGACAATTCAAGACGAGGACACGATCGAATGAAACATTCACGTGCATTTACGCTGCTCGAGTTGCTCATCTCCATCGCCTGCCTGGCCTTGCTTCTGACCATCCTTGTCCCTTCCATCGGGATGGGAATGGCGATGGCCCGAACGACCCGGTGCGCCGCCAACTCGCGCGATATCGCCACAGCCGCCATGCTCTACGCGTCACGCAACAAAGGTTACGTCATGCGGGACCACGACCTGCGGCCGGATTCCACCCACTACCACTGGGCGGCCCGGTACAGTCCCCACCTGGGCCACGAGGAGACCGACGCGGATTTCCGTCGCGACAGCGAGGAACTCTACCGGATGTACAAGGATATGCCCGAGCTTCAGTGCCCTTCCCTGCGCGATCCGGGCCCGCACGTGCTGCACTACGTGTGCAACAGCGTGGACTTCCAGGGCTACCAGCGGGAGGGCAGGTATGTCGCCAACAACAACGCCGGTCCGATCCGCATCCAGAACCTGCCCGGCTCGCCCTCGCAGATGTATCACATTACCGACGCAAACATCCGCAACGAGCGCATCGACTCCAATCCTCACCAGTTCGACTGCCACGACACCTGGACCGTCGCGCACGTCCCCTTTGACGGCGAGACCAGGAACGCCGATCCCCGAACCATCAGCGCCGACGACGACCGCCACCAGGGCAAGACCCCCGTGGTCTTTTACGACGGACACGCCGAGATCCGCAGACTCACGCCGGAGGGCTTTCCCACCACGATCTTCAATCCGCTCCATCAGCCCTGATCCGACCTCCGCACGGCCCCAGGCGCTATCATACCCTCGATGACCGACCCGGAAGCATTCTACGACCAACTGGCCGATGTCTACGGCGACTGCACCAGCGTTCAAAACAAGCTGCAGGTCGCCCTGGAGTTTGGCCAATCCCTCAAAGACCGCTATCAGCCACAAAGGGTCCTCGACGCCGCCTGTGGAACAGGCCTCTATGCCCTGGCCATGGCCGGGCTTGGCCTGAGCGTTACGGGTGCGGACCTCTCAGCCGGTCAAATCCGCCAGGCGCGCCGGGCGGCCCGACAACAGGGCCTGTCTATCGACTGGCACGTATGCAGTTTCGAGACACTCCCGCAATGCGCGCCCGGTCCCTTCGACCTGGTCACCTGCCTTGGAAACTCGATCGTACACCTTCTGACCGATGCCGACTTGCAGGCGTCACTAAAGGCCCTGGCATCCGTTCTGGTCCCGGGCGGACACCTGGTGCTCTCGCTCCTGAACTACCGGAAGATCCTGGACAGCCAGGAAAGGATTGTCGGCCTCACCAGCCAGGGCCAAGAGAGCTTTGTACGCTTCTATGACTTTCTCCACGATCAGCAACTTCGCTTCAACGTCATGAGGGTCCGCCACGGTTCCGACCCCAAAGCCCGGATTCTTTCGACGAGAATCCGAGGCCTTACCGATAAGACCCTCCAGCACGCCCTGGGCAATGCACTGTTCGAATCTCCGGAATGCTTCGGCGGACTGGACCTCGAGCCGTTCGAGCCCGAGACCAGCGATCTGCTGGTTCTGGTGGCCCGCAAATCCCCCTGAATCCAGGCTTCGCGTTTTCGCCCTGGACGTTATAATGTCAGGTTCCAAAGGCCACGGAGAGTAGCTTGGATTCCTTTACCCTGGAAAGAATAGAGTTCCACGCCGTTCGCGAGATTCTCGCCGAGTACTGCAGCTGCGCGCTGGGACAGGCCCTGGCGCTTCGAATCACCCCCTCCACCAACCCGCGGGTGATTCTCCAATGGCTCGCCCAGACCGACCAGATGGTCGAGGCCCTGCGGGATTTCGGCATGGTCCCCATGGCCGGCATCTCGGACATCTGCCACGCCCTGGCCAAGGCCAAGCCCGGAGGCGGCGCCGACGGCGAAGACTACGCCCGCATCGGAGAAACACTTCGAGGCTCGCAGCAGGTCCGAACCTGGCTGCGCCGCCTGCCTGAGAAAATGGACCAGCTACACGAACTGGCCGAGACGATTGAAGACTTTCAACCGTTGCTGGAATCGATCGACCGCGTCGTGGCCTCCGACGGGACCATCCGGGACGACGCGTCGCCCAAGCTCTCGACCCTCCGCAGGGAGATGGAGCAGACCTCCCAGCGGATCCACGACGTGATCTACGGCTATCTTCGCAGCGCGGAGGTTTCCAAGCTGCTCCAGAACCCGACGGTCACCCTTCACGGCGACCGCTACGTCCTGCCGGTCAAGACCGAGAACCGCGGCCGCCTGCCCGGCGTGGTCCATCGCTCCTCCAATACCGGCGCGACGGTCTTCGTCGAGCCCAACGCCTCGGTGGAACTCAACAACCAACTGGCCGACCTGGCCCAGGACGAGCGACGCGAAATCACCCGACTTCTCAACGACCTGGCCCTGAAGGTCCAGCGAAAGGACGAGCCGATCCACACCGCCCTGCGAGCCCTGGCCAAGCTGGATCTGATCAGCGCCAAAGCCCAGTATTCCTACCAGTTCGAGATGTCCGCGCCCGATTTCCAGCAGGGACGCCAGGTTCGCATGGACCAGGCCCGGCATCCCCTGCTGATCGACCAGGCGTATCGGCAGGAGAAGCAGGGCATCGCCCCCGACAAGCGTCACCCCGTCGTACCCATCGATGTCCGCATCGGCGATGATTTCGACCTGCTGATCATCACCGGCTCCAACACCGGCGGCAAGACGGTGACACTCAAGACCGTGGCCCTGCTCTGCGCGATGGGACAGGCGGGAATGCACATCCCCGCCCGGCGAGGCGCTTCCCTGCCGGTTTTTTCGGACCTGCTGCTGGATATCGGCGATGAGCAATCCCTGCAGCACTCCCTGAGCACCTTCGGCGGGCACATCCAGCGCATCCGCCACATTCTCTCCCATGCCAAACACAGCACACTCGTCCTCCTGGATGAGCTCGGAGCCGGGACCGATCCCGAAGAAGGCGGCGCGATCGGACAGTCCATCCTGGATCACCTTCGGGATGTCGGGTGCCTGGGAATGATCACCACCCACCTGAGCGTCCTCAAAGCCTACGCCTACAACCATGACCGGGTCGACAATGCCTCGGTCGAGTTTGACGTCCAGACGCTGCGGCCGACCTATCACCTGCAAATCGGCACCCCCGGAGAAAGCCACGCCATCACCGTCGCAAGACAACTGGGAATGCCCGAGCAGATTACCGACCGGGCCAAGAAGTACCTCACCCGGCATGGCCAGCAGTTTCGAAGCGCCATCGAGTCCACCAACGCCGCGCGACAGTCGGCGGAAGAGGCCCGCACCGACGCCCGCCTGGCGGAATTGGCCGCTGCCAACCAGGCCGACAGGTACGAGTCCCGACTGGCTGACCTGGAGAAACTGCGCCAGGAGTTCCACACCTTCCTGGCCTGCCTGCCGGAACTCAAACCCGGTGACAGCGTACCCGTCCCGGCCCTGGGCAAGACCGGGACCCTCGTGCGAATGGAACTCGACAAGCAGCGTGCCCTGGTTCTTTGCGAGGGCAAGCATGTGGAAGTGCCCTTGAAGGACCTGGTCCCCAGCCTGGGACAGGAGGAAGCCCGCAACCGGATCGCGGCCTTGCGCAGCGAGCTTCTGGCCCAGGCCGAGCAGGCAAAGAAGGATCGCAAGGAAGCCCAGCAGCTCCTCCGGCAGCAGGAAAAGGCCCTGGAAGCCCAGAAGCAGCGGGCAAAGCAGTTCGATCTCTGGCTGGGAAGGATCGCCCGGCTCAAGGTCGGCGACGAGGTCCCCCTGGCCCGCAAGCCCGGAAAGGGAAAGGTCGTCTCGGTCGACCTGCCCGGATTGCGAGCACAGATCCAGACTTCCAAGGGCACCGAGAGCTTCAGCCTCCAGGACCTGTTCCCCCAGACCGGGCCCTTTGCGCCCAAGGGAGCCCCGGAGAGAGAGAAGAGTCGCAAAGCCCCGCGCAGAAAATCCGGGCCAAAGGGCAAGAGCAAAACCCGGAAGGACAAGCCGGATCGACCCATGCGGAGACGAGACGTGGAGTCCAAGGCGGCTCGCAAGAATCGAAAGGCCCTCGAGGAGGTCCAGCCCGGCGATCAGGTCTTCGTGATCCCCTTCAACAAACGCGCGACGCTGATTCGAATGGACCTCGAGAAACAACAGGCGATTGTGCAGTCCGGGGCCTTCGAGATGGATCTGCCCCTGGCCGACATTGAACCGGTTACCACCTGAGTTGTCCGCGGAGGATTGTTACGCAGTCCGGCCTTCGCAGGTCAAGGCGCTGTCCGCCGCATCCCAGAGCTCATCCAGGCTGAAAGGCTTGCTCAAAAAGGCCGAAGCGCCTTCGTCCAGGAGGGTCGAGGCCGTCGTTTCGGTGCAATAACCGCTCATCAGGATGACCTTTACGTCCGGGTCGACCTGCTGGAGATTCTCCAGAAGTTCCCGCCCGTTCATCTCCGGCATGACCACATCGCTGACGACCAGGTCGATCGACTCACTGTTGGCGCGGTAGTGGTCCAGAGCCTCTTGACCATTGCTGCACAGGGTAACGATGTAGCCCCTCATTTCCAGGGCGCTGCAGGCCATCTCCCGCACTTCCGGCTCATCGTCGACAAGCAGGATTCTGCCCTGGCAGGTGGAAGAGCCATCCCGTGCCGACTCAGGACAAGGCCTCTCCTCCCGGCCGGAGACATAGTCACCCTCCAGGGCCAACGGAGACGCCTCGGGCGGCTGAATCCGCTCCAGAAGCTTCTCAAGGCGGCCATAGTTGTACAGATCGCCCGTGGCCTCGTCCTGGCAGAGGTGCCTGACGCGCCGGGCGGTTGCCATTTGGTTGCGAACGGTGTTATCCTGGATCATCGTATTGCTCTTTCCGGCGGCTTCTGCCCCGAAACCGCCCCGCTGTCCGGTTGGGGAAACAGGTATGTTTTGCCCCGTTTCCCTTGCCCGGCATCCTTGCTGGTAAAGGCGCCTTCTTCCTTGAAGATACCACCCACCTATCGGAAGAGGCCGGGACCGAAAACGGAGAAATCCGGCTCGATACCAAAAATAGTCCGAAAGACGCTATCTATTGGCATGAACTTCACTTCCGAAGCCCTCGGCCGTTTCCGAAGACTCAGAACGATATACGCACCCCAACACAAAAACAATCGGGTCTTCACCGTATTTTCACAACTTTCCGTCTCCCCCCTCCTTCCCGATCTGCTCCATCCTCCATTGGTGCTTCCCAACGCCGAGCCCCCGGGGGCGGAAACTGCCTCGAGAGGGAATTTCGCTGCTGGTAGTGCTTGACGCAGGCGGGGCGGGGCGGTAAAAGGGCTGGTTTCTCAGAACGATGCAGCCAAACCCTTAGGAGACAGATAAATGTCCGAATTGAAAATCTACTACGACAAGGACGGGTCGCTGGAACCGCTGGCCGGTAAGACGGTTTCGGTGATCGGTTTCGGCAGCCAGGGCCATGCCCACGCCCAGAACCTCCGTGACAGCGGCGTGAACGTTGTGGTTTCAGAGCTGGAAGGCACGAAAAATCACCAGGACGCGGTGGCTGCCGGTTTCCAGCCGGTCTCTGCCGACGAGGCCACCAAGCAGGGCGACCTGATCATCATCACGCTGCCCGACGAGGTGCAGGCGAAGGTATACGAGCTGCAGATCCACCCGAACCTGAGTCCGGGCAAGGCGTTGGGCTTCTGCCACGGGTTCAATATTCGCTTTGGCTGCATCCAGGCCCCCGAGGGTGTGGACGTGGTGATGATCGCCCCCAAGGGTCCCGGCCACACGGTCCGAAGCTGCTACGAAGAAGGCTCGGGCGTCCCCTGCCTGGTCGCGGTTGAGAAGGATGACACAGGCAAGGCCTTCGAACTGGCCCTGGCCTGGGGCATCGGCATTGGCGGCGGGCGAGCGGGCATCATCGAGACGACCTTCACCGAAGAAACCGAAACCGACCTGTTCGGCGAGCAGACGGTTCTGTGCGGCGGACTGACCAGCCTGGTCAAGGCGGGCTTCGAAACGCTGACAGAAGCCGGTTATCAGCCCGGCATTGCGTACTTTGAGGTGCTCCACGAGCTGCTGCTGATCATCAAGCTGATGGCCGAGGGCGGCCTGAGCTACATGCGGTACTCGATCAGCAACACCGCTGAATGGGGGGATCTCAAGGTCGGGCCCGAAATTGTCGGCCCGGAAGTGAAGGAAAACATGAAAAAGGCCCTTGCGGACATCCAGAACGGGAAGTTCGCCAAGGAGTGGCTGGCCGAGTGCGAGGCCGGCAAGCCGAACTTCAAGCGGATGTACGAAGCCGACAAGAATCACCCGATCGAGGTGGTCGGCCGACAGCTTCGCCAGATGTTCAGCTGGATGGACGCCAAGGAAGCCCCGGAAGAATAAACCCGAGGCAATCATACAGAAAGACGCGGACGCGAGGTTGATTTCGCGTCCGCGTCTTTATGCGCTGCGTGTGTGTGGAGCGAACAGACAGGCCGACAAGCCCCCCGTAGGGATGGACCTGCCGGCCGTTTGAATTTCAAATCGCTCGTCGCTCAGACGCCTTTGGGTCCGGCACGTCTTCCGAGCAGCCCGGCGATCAACAAGGCGATGAAGACCACCAGGAACACGAAGAACAGGATCTGCGCGATCCAAGCGGTGGCGGCCGCGATGCCTCCGAAGCCGAAGACAGCGGCAACAAGTGCGATAATGAGGAATATCAATGCCCACGATAGAAGGCCCATGGTATTGTCCTTTCGTAACGGTCAGGGCCTAGTGGCCCCGAGCAAAAAAAACAAGTCTGCGGTGAACTCTTCCGTATCCAGACCGATTCAGTCGGTCGCATCTTCGATTTCGTCGCCGGCGTCTTCGATCGGATCGTCGTCGTCACAGCCGGTCATCATTGTGGCCGAGCCGAAGGTGATCCCAACGATAAGGGACAGAGCGGCCAAGGGTCGGAGGAGCTTCTTGAGATAATTCATAGTTCTTCCTTTCTTGTTGAACCGATATTCGTTTCCTTGAAGTCTATTGGAACTCTAGCGGTCCGCAGGGGGTGATCCAATGGGAGCGATGCGGAAAGAAGCATGGGGGATTCCTCCATCGGACGCCAGGAGGACAGCCAGTGCCTGAAAGGGCCCTGGATAGAAAAGTTCACTGCTGTACGGGCCCGGATCTGCAGGAATTGGCCCGAGACAACTCCTTCACTCCTTCGAAGAATGCGGTTATGGCTTTGAAACCCCCCGGAATTGCCGTATAATGCACAGACTCAAAGAGGCCCGATCGGCCTTGACGGGGTATCCCTAGGTTCTTACGGATGCCTGCCCAGTTTACTCAGGCCGACATCGGACTATAGACCCATACTCGTAGACAGGAGACAACCTTGACAGAAGCCAACACAAAATACCCCCTGAACAACGTAAGCGAACCCAACCTGTACCGGGATGTCTATCCCTACCATGAATTGCCCAAGGTGCAGTTCGAGGAAGAGACGGTCCCGTTTTCACCGGCCGATGAAGTCTGGGTAACCGACACGACATTCCGTGACGGCCAGCAAGCTCGTCCGCCGTACTCCGTGGACCAGATTGTGGATATCTTCAACCTGGAAGCCAAGCTCGACGGGGGCAGCGGCATCATCCGCCAGAGCGAGTTCTTCCTGTATTCCCAGAAGGACCGCGACGCGGTGGACAAGTGCCGCGAACTGGGCCACAAGTTCCCGGAAATCACCGGTTGGATCCGGGCGGTCAAGAACGACTTCAAGCTTGTCAAAGACATGAAGCTGCCCGAGACCGGCATCCTGACCAGTTGCAGCGATTACCACATCTTCCTGAAGCTGCGCAAGGAGCGCAAGCAGGCACTGGAGATGTACCTGGACATCGCCCGCTCGGCCCTGGATGAGGGCATCGTCCCCCGCTGCCACTTTGAAGACCTCACCCGTGCCGACTTCTACGGGTTCGTGGTGCCCTTCGCGATCGAGCTGATGAAGCTCCGCGAGCAGTACAATATGGATGTCAAGATCCGCCTGTGCGACACGATGGGCTACGGGGTTCCCTGGGCCAATGCCGCCCTGCCCCGCAGTGTGCCCAAGCTGGTCCACGGGCTGGTGCATGAAGCCGGCGTTCCGGGTCGGCTGCTGGAGTGGCACGGCCACAACGATTTCCACAAGGTCCTGATCAACCCGGCCACGGCGTGGCTCTACGGCTGTGCCAGTTGCAATGCCTCGCTGCTGGGCATCGGCGAGCGAACGGGCAACAGCCCGTTGGAAGCCATGGTCGTCGAAGCCGCCCAGCTCAAGGGACAAAACGCCCAGGTCAACTACCCGGTCATCACCGAAATCGCCGACTACTTCCAGAACAAGATTGGCCAGGAAATCCCCTCCAACTTCCCGCTGATCGGGCGGGATTTCAACACCACCCGGGCGGGCATCCATGCCGACGGGCTGATCAAGAGCGAGGAGATCTACTCGGCCTTCGATACCGAGAAGCTCCTCAACCGCCCCACCGTCGTGGCGATCACCGACAAGAGCGGCGCTGCAGGAATCAAGCGATGGATCGACATGAACTACGGCGGGAATGTCGAGAAGAGCAACCCGCAACTGCTGGAAATACGCGACCGGGTCGACGCCGAATACGACCGGGGACGCACCACCGCCATCAGCGATGAGGAAATGCACCGCTGGTACAAGGAAATCTTCAAAGCCTGATCCTTCAGCAGAATCTTTGACTTGCAAAAGGCGGGCCGGGAACTTCTCCCGACCCGCCTTCTTTTCTGCGCGGCAATCGTATTGCAGGCCGCCGGACCGGGGCCCGGCAGCAACCACACCGGCTCTATCTGCCGACGGCCTCCAGGGCGCCGGCATCGCGTCGGCCTCGGGGCTTGTTGCCCGCGAAGTCCCGGGTGAACGGACCATTGGTCTGCCATTCATAGAGCTCGTGAATGTCCGTCTGGGCATCGGCCAGGGTGCCCTGGGCTACGCGCAGGAAGTCGATGGCACCGACGAACCAGGTCTTGTCGGCCTCGGAAGATCCGGCGACGACGAAATCGGCCTTGTTATCCAGCGATGCATCGCTGGCCAGGGAGACCTTGGCCTGACCGGACATTCGGCCGTCGACGTAGATCGTCATGTGGTTGGCCTTTCGGTCGACCTCGGCCAGCACGTGGTGCCATTTCCCGTCGTTGACCTTGACCGATGAGGCGACCGTTGCCTTCTTCCCGGCGGAGGCGATTTCGAACACCGCCTTGCCGTTCTCGTCGACGCCCAGGCGGTAACCGCTCTTACCGTCATGCTTGCCGGCGATCACCCCGCCGGTATGGCCTTGTCCGGTGCGGAAGCTGGATTCCATCAGCAGATTCTGCGTCTTGATAATCAGCGTGTTTCGCAGCTTGCCGGGATACGTGGCAACATCGTCGGGGCTGTAGACCGGCCTGCCCCTGCGGTCTCTTCGCGCCGGGGCGTCCTTGGTCCAGTTTGTCTCGGGGATCGCATCGGCGAATTTCCCGGCCCGGACGAGGTTGATTACGAGGTCCTGTCGCATCTTCGCGTCGGGATACGAAGCAGAGAGCTTGCCGTCAAACGCCATGGCGCCCTTGGCCCAGTCTTCACTGGGTGAAGCCACGTAGACATCCAGGTCCGCCCCGTCGGCTGTCAGGTCGAAGGAAGGAATCTGTTCATACAGCTTCCGATGCATGTGGGCTTCGTCCATGTACCAGTGGTAGTCCACGACCTGCTCAGGCCTGGCCCGGTTCTCGGTGAAGTGCCACTCGCCAACCGTTGCATACAAAGACCAGGGGATGAAGTAGCGGCAGCCGGCATCAATGGCCTTGCTGCCCTCGACCAACCGAAAACTCACCTCCTTGTCGCCGTCTTCGATGATCGGCTCGGTCGCACCGACAATCGGATTCCGTTCGACCTCCAGGCCCAACTGCCCAAGACGGATCGGGAACGTCTGCATCTGCTGGGCCATCTTCTCAACACTGTCGGCCTTGATATCGTGCGGGATGCCGGGGTACTTGGGATTGCCGTCATCATCGAAACGTTGCTCCAGGATGCGCCCGGCATCGGCCTTGCCGTAAAAAACATTGTGGGCAAAGGCCAGCGAGGGCACTCCCCGAACGCCCGAGGCTGCATCGTCGCCACCGCCGACCAGCGATGGGTCGCCGGTGCGGTTGTTGGCCAGGAACTGATCGGTGATCTCCGAGAACAGGTTGCCCAGGATGTCGCAGCGGTTTCCGCTGGAGCCGCCGATCGCCTTGCCCTGGCGGTAGATGGTGTTGTTGGTGAACTGGTTCAGGAAGCCAAAGACCATGAAGTAGCCGCTGTTCTGGTTGTGGTACAGGTCCTTCGGGTCGGTCGTACGACCCCAGATGATGTTGTTGAAGCTGTAGATCTTGTACGCACCGTCCAGGTACAGCGGATAGGAGAGGTTCATCGGGCGGTTAATGCCCATCACGCCCCCGGGCATGTGGCCGGGGGAGTTGCCGATGCGATTGCTGTAGGCGTACATCGGCCCGCCCTGCCACAGGGCCAGGCCGCCGTAGTCGTTGACGGCCAGGGCGGTATCTTCGGTCTCATTATGGTGGACCAGGATGCGGATCAAGGGGATCTCGCGTGCCCGGCCTTTTTCGCTGCCCAGGGCGCCTTCCTTACCGCCGAAGACCACGATACCCGAGCCGAAGGTGCGCTTGACGATATTGCCGGCGATCTCGGCCGTGGTGGGGGCAAAGATGGAAATGGCCGGCACGTTGGACTGCACGTTTCCGTTGTGTCGCATTCCGGAGTTGTAAACCTTGTTACGCAGCACGTCGACGTGGCCCAGCAGGCCGTAATCAGCGCTCTTGGGGAACTTTCCGCCGTTGGAGAGGCCAATGGCCGTTTCCCAGACATTGGTGAAGCTGCAATCCGCGATGCGGACCTTGTCCATGAACTCTGGCTTCCCGCTTTCAACACCGCCGACAATGCCGAACCGGCAGGCGTGCTCGAATTCGCAGTGATGGATATAGATGTCGGTCGTATTGCCCGTGAGCGAGATCGTGCTGCCCTGGGCGAAGCTGAACTTCAGCCCGCTGATCTCGATATGCGACTTGTCGGCGATCTGGATCGTCCCGAGGTCCCGGGCAATTTCCAGATGCATGCTGTTGGGATTCTCTCCGTTTTCGGGGCGCAGGAAGAGCAGGCCCGTGGAGTAGTCCAGGTAGAACTCACCGGCGGAATCCAGGTACTGGGGCAGGTTTTCGATCATGTAGCGAAGGTTTGGCTTGACCCCGCCCATGCCGCCATAGCCCAGGGCGCCCTTCTGCGGATCATACAAAGGCCAGGTCTTGCCGCCCTTCTTTCTCTCTTTTCCGATCCTGCGGGCCACAGGCGTGCCCATGAACCAGGGATACTGCGACCAGATGAATCCCCCGACGAAGTAGTCTTCGGGGAAGCCCTTGAGCCTCTCGGCCGCCCGGGCGGTTGCCTTGGCCGTGCCCGATTTGTCGGTGACCTCGACCGGCCTGCCCCACTTGTGCCAGTAGTCGATCACGAAGTTGTCGCTGCCTCGCTGCCAGTCGGGATCGCGCGCCAGATGGAGTTTCTGGATCTGCCGGCCCTGGCCGATCCTGAAGAGCCCTGTAAAGGCGGCACTTGGCGGGTTCCAATACTCGCGACCATCCGGCTTGATGTACTGGATCGCGTATTTGTCCGAGCCCTCGTCGGACTTTTTCTCCTTGAGAATCCCCAGGGGTTTGACATCCAGGGCCCAGACCTTCTCCGGATCGGGCAGGCGATCGGGGATCTGCACACTTTCAGCCTTGACCCACTTGTCGGGTAGACGAACCGAGCCCACCAGCCAGGCCTCTCCCTGGCCCCACTGGGGATCGGATGTCAGACGGATCGGGTCGCCCTTCTTGCCGGACTCATCGGCCAGGAGTTGGCCGCGATACATCACCCCGCGTTTGAAGACGTAGGTGATCGGTCCGGAAGCCTCGGAAGCCTTGGCCTGGGCATTGCGGTCCCAGGGATGGTGTTTCCATGCGGTCTGTCTGGTCAGGCCGTCGTTGGCGTCATTGCCGTTGTCATAGTCGATATAGCGCACCTGGTCGCCCTTGACCAATCCGAAGGGCTCGGGTGCCCATTGCAAATCCCCGCCGGGAAGGATTTTAGCGTGAGGCTTCTGCCAACTGAACGGCTGGGCGGCGGCAAGGCCGGTAATCATACCGATCATCACAATGCAAAATATTGTCAATACTGGCTGTCGATTCATGAGGAACTCCCATCCTTCGTTGACTGGCTTGCTCTTGACTCTATCATTGAAACACCCAGGAGGAGAATAAGCTACGTCAATTCTAGCCTTTCCAGTAACCTTTTTCCAGGAGTCGGCCGAGGCTCCGAGGCGCACCAGGTTCCATCCGGAGAACGAAGGACTCAGTTCGACTGCCGGGACTCCGCGAACCAGCCCCGACTGGCCAGGCAGATCCGCACCAGCATGAGCATGACCGGGACCTCGATGAGGACTCCCACCACTGTCGCCAGGGCCGCTCCGCTGGAGAGGCCGTAGAGCATGGTGGCTGTCGCGATGGCGACTTCGAAGTGGTTGCTCGCACCGATCATGGCCGAGGGAGCGGCATCGGCGTAGCTGAATTTCAGCAGCTTTGCCAACAGGTAGGTCAAGGCGAAGATCAGCACCGTCTGGATGAACAGCGGAATGGCAATCCAGAGGATCGTCAGGGGGTTGCCGATAATGGTCTCTCCCTTGAAGCTGAACAGCAGCACCAGCGTCGCAAGCAATGCGATGATGGACACCGGCGTGAGCACATGAAGGAACCTGGCCTCAAACCAGTCCCGACCCTTTGTCTTGATGATCCACTTCCGCGAGAAGTATCCGGCAACCAGCGGCAGAGCAACATAAATGGCGATGCTCAGCAGCA
>CAZOVB010000034.1:0-45886 GCA_964583095.1 uncultured Planctomycetaceae bacterium | reverse complement strand
CACACGCAACTCACCGTCAAAGCTGACACAACACACATCTCTGCGGAATCGCTGCCGGACAGGAGTTGCGCTTGTACGCGGCGCAGGCCATGGTATCCTGCACGCTCCGCGGACACCTGTATTGCACACGAAAGGCCCGACATGCCGGAAAAACGACCCAACATCCTCTTCACCATTGCCGACGACGCATCGCATTTCAGTTGCTATGGCCATAATTTCGTGAGAACGCCCCATGCCGACCGGGTCGCCCGTGAAGGGGTCCGTTTCGATCGGATGTTTACCACCAACCCCAAGTGCGCCCCGTCGCGGGCGAGCATCGTGGCCGGGCTGCACACCTGGCAGATGAAGGAAGCCTGCACGCACTGGTGTGTGTTCCCGGGGCCCGGGGAGTTTGATCTGTATCCGGACCTGCTCGAGGGGGCCGGCTACCACGTGGGCTTCACCGGCAAAGGTTGGGGCCCGGGAGACTGGGAGAAGAATCGCAAGCGCAACCCGGCCGGGAATGACTACAGCAACCGCAGGCTGAGCCCGCCGGAGAACTCGGGCATTGCACCGGATGATTACGCCGCGAATTTCGAGGACTTCCTGGCCGACCGGAAGCAGGATCAGCCTTTCTGTTTCTGGTACGGCGGACGCGAGCCTCATCGGCACTACGTTCGGGGGGAGGGAGTCGCCCACGGCAAGAGCCTCCAGGACGTGGACGTGATCCCGCCGTACTGGCCCGATGACGACGCGGTCCGTACCGACATGACCGACTACGCGCTGGAAGTGGAGTGGTTCGACGCCCAACTGGGCAAGATGCTCCAGAAGCTCGAGCAGATCGGCGAACTGGACAACACGCTCGTCATTGTCACCAGCGACAACGGCTGCCCGTTCCCCCGCGTCAAGGGGATGATGTACGACGACGACTTCCGCCTGCCCTGCGTGGCTATGTGGCGCGATGTCATCGGCCCCGGGCGGACGGTGAGCGACCTGGCCAGCTTTGTCGATTTCATGCCGACCTTCCTGGAAGTTGCCGGCCTGAGCGCACCGGGGCACCTGCCGGGCCGAAGCCTGATGGATATCTTCCGGTCGCGCGCTTCGGGACAGGTCAACCCCAACCGCACCCGGGCGTACATGGGTCGCGAACGTCACGACCTGGGCCGCGAAGGAGACGTGGGCTACCCGGTCCGCTGCGTGCGGACGCCGGACTACCTGTACGTCCGCAACTTCAAGCCGGATCTCTGGCCGGCGTGTAACCCCGAGACGGGCTTTCCAGGCTGCGACGGCGGGCCCACCAAGGACCTGATCCTCGCACTGAAGGAGCAGGGCGAGAGCAAGTACCACGAGCTGTGCTTCGGCAAGCACCCGGCCGAGGAATTGTTCTATCTGCCCGAGGACCCGCATTGCATGGACAACGTAGTGGACGATCCGAAGCACCGCGACGCGCTGCTCGGGCTTCGCGGGGAATTGGAGGGAGCCCTTCGCGCTTCGGGAGATCCGCGTATTTTCGGCGACGGGGATCTCTTCGACAGTTACGAGTACGTGGGCCACGACACGGCCGGCCATTCATGGAAGGCCTACAAGGAGGGCTGGTTCGAGCCTCAGAAGCACTGATCTGCCTTTGGCCCAGATTTGTCGCAGTCCGGCCCGCGCCCGATAAGGAGCAATCATGACCCAGCCCAACGTGGTTTTTATTCTGTCCGATCAGCACAACGCCAAGGTGCTCTCTCACAAAGGGCATCCGGACGTCAAGACGCCGAACCTGGACCGCCTGGCCCGGCAGGGCGTGCGGTTCGATAACGCCATCACGCAGAATCCGATCTGCACCCCCAGCCGCGTGAGCTTTCTCTCGGGTCAGTACCCCCATAATCACGGGTATTACGGACTGATGGGCCCCAACCCCGGCGGGCTGCCCAGCATGCTGGGCCACTTCCGGCGACACGGATATACCACCGCTGCCATCGGCAAGATCCACTGCCCGGAGTACTGGATCGAGGATGACAGCGACCTGTTCGGCGAGGTCCTGGAACATTGCTCGGTGGGAGGCAACCCCCGTTATATGAACTGTCTGAACTGGTGGGGCACGGCCGAGGAGTTCGGCAAGTCCGAAGGCAAATGGGAGAACAAGGCGCACACGCTGGATGGATATTGTTCCAGCCAGGAGTATCGCCACTGCCCCGAGGGCTGGTGCGTCAGCGAGTCGATCGAGTTCATGAAGCAGGCCCGCAGCCAGGCCAGGCCGTTCTTTCTGCATGTGAGTTTCCCCCGGCCTCACCAGCCGTACTGCCCGACGCGCGAGTTCTGGGAGATGTACGACGAAGAGCAGATCTCCCTGCCCCCCAATGCAGACAGCGATCTGGAAGGCAAGGCTCCGCATCTTCGGGCGATGGTCGAGAATTTCCGCAGCGGCGACTGGACCCGCTACGAGCCTGAGACCTACGAGGCCGGCCGAAGGCGCAAACTCCGCGGATACCTGGGCAACGTCTCCCAGGTGGACTACGCGGTGGGCGAACTGATGGACTATCTCCAGCAGGAGGGATTGGCGGAGAATACGATCTTCGTCTACACGGCCGACCACGGCGACTACGCCTGCGAGCATGGGGTGATCGAAAAAGCTCCGGGCATCTGCGCCGACGCCATCACGCGGATTCCAATGATCTGGCGATGGGGCGACAACCTGGCGGCCGGGCACGTGGCCGAGCCGATCGTCGAGGCCGTGGATGTCTCGACCACTCTTTGCAGCCTGGCGCGGCTTCCGGCCATGGGGACCTCCGACGGACTGGATCTTTCTTCCCTGCTCCAAGGCGGCCAGGACGAGATCCACCCTCTGGGGGTGACGGAATTTCCCTGGAGCCGGTCCATCCGCCAAGGCGACTTTCGCCTGGTGATCTACCCGCCCGAGATGTTCGCCGACGAGTACCCCCAAGGTTTCGGCGAGCTCTACAACATCCGGGAAGATCCCTGGGAGATGGAGAATCTCTACTTCCAGCCGGAGCAGCAGGAACGCATCAACCGCATCCGCAGCGAGTACCTTAACTGGCTGATCGCGACGACCCGTCCCAAGACGATGCTGCCGCTTGTCGGCAGGCACGATGAGCAGATGAACGTCCGCTGGCAGTGCGCGACCTGGCCCGACGGGAAGATCTCCCCCGACGATATCCGCCGTCAGAACGGCAGGAACCCGAACTACACCTGAGACGACTGCTTCGAAGAAGGCTCCGATGAATTCGCGGGCTCTTGCGTCTTCTCAGCTACGTACCGACCGGTCTTTTTTTTTTCGAGAGCCGCCTCCACCAATGCCTTGAACATCGGCTGGGGCCGTAATGGCCGACTGGTCAGGCATGGGTGAGCCTGCGTGCCGACGAAGTACGGATGCTCCTGGGCAGGCAGTTCCATGATCTGCATGATCGGGTGGGTCGGATGCTTGCCCGAGAAGATCATCCCGTGCTCTTCCAGTGTCTGGATGTACTGTGGATCGACCTCGTAGCGGTGTCGGAATCGCATCCGGATATTCTTGCGGTTCTCGAAGAGCTCCGCTGCCCGCGTGCCCCCCTGGAGAACGATGTCCTGCCCGCCCAGGCGCATGTTTCCGCCCAGGCCCTCGATCTTCTTCTGCTCGGGCAGGATATCGATTACGGGGTGGTCGGCCTCGGGGTAGATCTCCGTGCTGTGAGCGCCTTTAAGCCCGCAGACGTTGCGTGCGTACTCGATGACGGCCATCTGGAAGCCCAGGCAGATGCCCAGGAAGGGGATCTTGTTCTCGCGGGCATGTTGGATGCAGGCGATCTTGCCTTCGGTACCGCGCACGCCGAAGCCGCCGGGAACGATAATTCCGTCCACCTTCGCCAGGGCGTCGGCGACGTTGGAATCGTTCAGGTCGGTCGTGTCGATCCATTCGATATCGACCTTGGTTCTACAGGCCGCCCCGGAATGTTCCAGGGCCTTGATGATCGAGGCATAGCTGTCGCGAAGGGCGGTGTACTTGCCCGTGATGCCGAGGGTGATGCCGTCTTTTTCCTCCCGGATGCTGCGGACGAACTTCTCCCACTCGATGGCGGCCCGGGCGTCCTGGGCGCTGTTGACCTTCGCCCCGAGCCGGAGCATCTGGATGACCTCGCTGTCGATGCTCTTTTCCCGCATGAGCCCGGGAAGCAGGTAGATGCTCTCCAGGTCGTGCATGGAGAAGACCCGCTGGGTCGGCACGGAGGTGTAGACCGAAATCTTCTGGCGGACCTTGTCGGTCACGGGAGACTCGGCCCGGCAGACCACCAGGTCGGGCATGACGCCCAGTTCCATCAGGCGCTTGATGCCGAGTTGAGCGGCCTTGGATTTCTGCTCCCCCAGGGCCGGGGGGCGGATCACATAGGTCAGCGCGACGTTGCAGACCGAGTCGGGGCCTTCTTCGTAGCGCATCTCGCGAAGGGCCTCGATGTAGAAGATATTCTCGATATCGCCGACGGTTCCGCCGACCTCGACAAAGACCACGTCGGCCTGGGTCCGGACGGCCAGTTTTCGCAGACGCAGCTTCACCTCGCCTGTCACGTGGGGGATCATCTGGACGTCGCGTCCGAGGTAACCGCCGGCCCGCTCCTTGTTGAGGATCGAGGAGAAGATCTGCCCGCTGGTGGCGAAGTTCTCTCCGGTCAGGTCCTGGTCGAGCATGCGCTCGTAGGTCCCCAGGTCCATGTCCGTCTCCATGCCGTCATCCAGGACGAAGACCTCACCGTGGCGGAACGGGTTGAGCGTTCCGGAGTCGATGTTGAGGTACCCCTCGAGCTTGATCGGCGCGACGCGCAGACCCTTGTCCTTGACCAGTTTGGCCAGGGAGGAGGAGAAGATGCCTTTGCCCAGGCCGCTGATGACCGTTCCGAAGATGAAAACGTACTTGGTCTTGCCCAGCTCATAGCCTTCGGGCAGGGGCGTGTAGAATTCCGTTTCGTCGGTGCGATCCTTGATCGATCGCAGCATATCCATGGCTTCGCTCATGGAGCCTCAGTCTAAAAAGGTCATCGGGATCAGGCAAGCCCGCACAGGGCGGATTTCATCGGAAATTCACCAAAAATGCGTCTTGCACGTATTTACCGGCGCAGAGGCTGCGTCAAGCGGGCCGCCTGCGGCGCCGGACCGGGGGGCTGCGCTACAGGTCCAGCCCGCGAAGGTACTGAATCGAACGTTTGACAGCCGCGGCCATGTCGCCTTCCACCGCGTCGATCTCCACGATCATCCAGTCCATCACGTCCTCGTCGGCCGCCTGGATGCACGCGGGCAGATCCACCTTCCCCTCACCCAGGGCGGTGTGCTTCTCGTCGCGGACCAGCGGGCCGTCTTTCAGGTGAAGCTGGGGCATGCGCGATGCGTAGCGCGAGACGAATTCCACCGGGTCCAGCCGACCGAAATCGCCGGCCCAGTACACATCGATCTCCGCCTTCAGGCTCGGGGCCTGCTGGTAGAGCAGGTCCAGGGCGGAGAGATCGCCAAGATCCTTCATCTCCCACCAGTGGTTGTGGTAGGTCAGGACCAGATCGTGCGAGGCCAGGTCCTGAGAGGCCTTTTCGAACAGCTCGGCCGTCTTCTTGACCGCGTCGGGGTTGTCGAAATCGGCGGCGCCCTTCATGGCGGTGACGTATTTCAGCCCCAGCGCCTGGGCATCCTCCACGCTCTTTGCGAGGGTTTCTTCGATCGGCAGGGGGGCATGAGAGCCCGCGGCGGCCAGGCCCAGGTCGTCCATGATCTTCCGCAGATCGCCTGGGTCGTTGCCATGGAATCCGGCGAACTCCACGCCGTCGTAGCCCATCTCGGCTACAAGCTTCAAAGCGGCAGGGAAGTCCTCTTTGCACATCCGACGCAGGGAGAACAGTTGCAGTGCGATGGGTTTCATAGGTTGTCTCTCACTCATTCACTTGGGGAAGGGGGTTGTTCTTCGCATCTTCGCACGAATGCGGCGTAGTCTTCGGGGGTATCGATGCCGGCGCCGTCGTACTCGACGACTTTTACCGCAATGGGGTATCCGTTTTCCAGCACGCGGAGCTGTTCGAGCTTTTCGCAGGTCTCGGCCGGGGTGGACGGCGCGGCGGCGAACCACCGCAGGAAGCCGGCGCGGTAGGCATAGAGCCCCAGGTGGAGCAGGTATTGGCTCTGCTGGGGCCCATCGCGATCGTAGGGAATGATCGACCGGGAGAAGTAGAGGGCGTGGCCTTTGCGGTCGAGGACGACCTTGACCTTGGACGGATCGTGGGCCCGGTCGGGCGAGAGCGCAGCGGCCAGGGTGGCCATCGGGGCTTCGTCGCCGGCCAGCAGGTCCACGAGCGTTTCGATGCAGGCGGGGGGGATATCGGGCTCGTCGCCCTGGACGTTGACCACGATCTGCTCGTCGTCGAGTTGCAGCGCATCGGCGGCCTGGGCGAGCCGATCGGTTCCGGTTCTGCAGTCGCGGCCGGTTAAGACGGCCTGGGCTCCGGCGCTTTGGACGGCCCGGGCGATTCGTTCGTCATCGGTTGCGACGATGACGCGGGAGACGTTCGAGGCCCGGCGGACGTTTTCGACCACGTGCTGGATCAGCGGTTTTCCGGTCCCGGCCAGCAGGGGTTTTCCGGGCAGGCGGGTCGAGTCGTAGCGCGCAGGGATGAGTACGGTGGCGGTCATGGTTGAGCGGATTGTAGCAGGTCCGGCTTATCTGGCAAGATGCTCGGTGAGGAAATCAGGCCGGGTGGCCTGTATGCAGGATGCGGGGAAGCCCCGGCGAGCGTCTCGGACGGGGGCGTCAATCCTCGGATGTGGGCGAGAAACCGTTGACGAATGGTGGATGGAACGTTCTTCTATGCACTTCGAGTTCAACCCGGCAAGCAGTGTCAAGCCCCGCACCGACAGGAAATTCAGGAGAAGCAAACCCCATGCCCATTCATTCCGTCATCAAAAGAGAGCACAAGGTTCGCAGCGGTCTGCCCCTGGGGGGCATCGGCGCAGGTTGGCTGGAACTGCGAAAAGACGGCATCTTCTACAACTGGAACATCTTCAACAACGTGCCGCTGGGACAGGGCCCGGCCCTGGAGTATCCCGAAGACACCATGCTCTTTTTCGTGGTGCGTTTCGAGGAAAAGGGCAAGCACCCGAAGATGAAGCTCCTGCAGATCGACCAGGGCTACGAGGTGGCCACCATCCCTTCGCACCACTACACCTTCCCGTGGATCACGGGCGTCGACGAGATCGAGTGCGAGCAGTTCTTCCCCTTTACGAAGATGACCTTCCGCGACGCCGAGATGCCCGTGGAGATCGACCTGCTGGCCTGGTCGCCCTTCATTCCCGGCGATGCCAAGAATTCCTCGCTGCCCTGCGCGGTGTTCGACTTCCAGGTCCGCTCCAAGACATCCAACCCCGTCGATGTCATGCTCCTGGGAACCCTCCGCAACGTGGTGGGCTACGAAACGCCCGAGCGCTACTACGTCTGCGATATCCACGACGGCAAGGGCTTCCGGGCGATGAACCTCACCTGCGGCGACATGAAGGGCACGGAAGATTCCTACGGCCAGATGGCCCTGGCGAGCCTGGATTCCCGCAGCAGTTACTACCTGGGCTGGGAGCACCGCCACCCGTATTACGAGTACGTGATCCGCAACCGCAGGCTCCGCGACTACAACGACACCGAAGGCCGCAATAAGGTCGATCAAAAGGGCAAAAAGCGGGTGAGCAACCGTTGCTTCTCCAGCATCGCCACCAGCAGGAAACTCACCGGCAAGGGCAAGAGCTTCGACCACAGCTTCGTGCTGGGCTGGAACTTCCCCAACCTCTATGCCGGAACCACACCCAAGGAGCAGCGGGCGGGCAAGAAAGGCTCCGGGCGACTGGAAGGCCACTACTACTCGAACTTCTTCGACTCGGCCACCGAGGTCCTGGACTATGTCATCTCAGGCCGAAAGAAACTCCTGTCTTCCAGCGAGAAATTCCGCGAAGACTTCTGCGACTCGACGGCCCCGCAGTACGTCCTGGAGCAGGTCAATTCCCAGTTGACGACCTTCCTGACCAGTTCGTGGTTCACGCGCTCGGGCGACTTCGGCATCCAGGAGGGCATGACCCCCGAGACGTGCTGGGGCCCGCTGGCGACGATCGACGTGGCGATGTACGGCTCGGTCTCGACCGCAGCCTTGTTCCCGCAACTGGACAAGTCGATGTTCCTGGCCCACAAGCGGATTCAACAGCCCAGCGGAGAGATCGCTCACGGCATCGGACGGGATTTCTCCATTCCGGATATCAAGGAAGGCGTCAAGGGCCGACTGGACCTGCCCAGCCAGTATGCGATCATGGCCCTGCGGACGTACCTCTGGTCGGGCGACAAGGAGTACCTCCGGGAGATCTGGCCCAGTGTCAAGGAAGCCCTGGACTACGTCCTTCGCGAGCGGGACATGAACGGCGACCTGCTGCCCGATATGCAGGGCAACATGTGTACGTACGACAACTTCCCGATGTACGGGGCGGCCTCCTACGTGGCCTCCCTCTGGCTGGCGGCGCTGGCCTATGCCCAGGAGACGGCCCGGGAGATCGGGGACCAGCAGAGCCAGGACCGCTACGGCGATATTCTCCACCAGGCCGAGAAGGTCTTCGAAGACAAACTCTTCAACGGCGAGTATTACCGCCTGTACAACAACCAGGGCGGTCCGATGGGCGGCAAGAGCGCCGCGGGCAAGGTCGAGGAAATCGACGAGGGCTGCCTGGCCGATCAGATGATCGGGCAGTGGGCGACGCACTTTACCGGTGTCGAACCGATCCTCAAGGCCTCCCGCGTCCGCAAGGCCCTCAAGGCCATCCTGGACCGCTGCTATGACGAGGAATACGGCCTGCGGAACTGCCGCTGGCCCGGGGAGGACACGTTCCTGGCCGACGTGGCCGAGGATTGCTGGTCCGACCAGCACAACACCGCCTGGAGCGGGGTGGAACTGGCCTTTGCCTCCTTCCTGATCTACGAAGGGCTTCTCAAGCAGGGCCTCAAGGTCGTCAAGACCGTCGACGAGCGTTACCGCAAGGCCGGGATGTACTTCGACCACCAGGAATTCGGCGGACACTACTTCCGTCCGATGTCGGCCTGGGCCCTCCTGCATGCCCTGGCAGGGGCGTCACTGCACGCAGAGAGCCTGATCTTCGATCCCAAGCTCTCCGGCGACCAGACGCTCTACGTCGCCTTTGCAGGCAATACCGGCCACTTCCGCCGCAAGATGACCAAGACCGGCTGGACCGACAGCTTCGAGGTCGCCGACGGGAAGTTCTCCCTCAAACGCTTCAGCGTCGAGACCGGGATGAAGGACCCGACCGTCTCCCAGGTGCGAGTCAAAGGCAAGGCCTTGAAGAAGTCCGACTACGATGTCGAAGTGGATTCGGGCCAGGTGCGGATCGTCCTCAAACGCAAAGCTTCGCTTTCAACCGGCAAGGGCATCAGCGTAACCCTCCGGGCCTGATCGGCTGGGACGATCAATCCACCGCGTCCCGATGCAGGACGTCCAGGATCTTCCCAGCCAGTTGCTCGGCCGTGAAGGGCTTCTGGAGAAGGTGACCGCCCTCTTCCATGAGCCCCTGGCGGTCGATGACATCCGAGGTGTAGCCGGACATGAATCGTACACTGCTGCGAGTCTTCGCGGTGGAAATCCTCCAGGGTGACCCGTTGGGCAAGCTCCTTGTCGCGGGCTTCATCCAGGCTCTAGTCGGTCAGGGACTCGGCCACCGGGTAACAACAGTAAAAGGAATTGCACAAGAATCGACTTTCGTTCGACCAGCCCGATGTCTCACTTTTCCGGCGGTCGAAATGCGGAGAAAACCATGGAAGATCTGCAAGGTTGTCTTGGAAAATGGACCAGAGACGAGGCCCAGCTGCCCTGTTTTGACCTGGATGCCCCCGAAGCGGCTCATCCGTACACCTCTCTGAGGCATCTGCTGGCTTCGGGGCGGCTCTCCGGTTTTGCCGATCGCTGGGGAAATCTCGCACTGTTTACCACCGATGGAGGATGCGGGTACCTGGATATCACCCGCAATGCGCATCTCTGCCGCAGCGGACTCTACTCGATGGTCCGCCTCGATGGACAATTGGTCTCCTTGATTCCAGGCCAGTGGTCGCATCGCGAGTCGACCCGCTATGGCTGCGGGTATGCCCGATATACCGGCAAGGCCGATCTGGAAGGCCTGGGCTCCCTGGGCGTCGAGCAGATCTTCGCAGCCTCGCCCGAAGGAGAGCCTTTTCTGCACGGGTTCTACCGGATCGAGAACCTCACCGAAAAGCCCGTCGATCTGGAATGGATCGTCGCATCGGATATCACGCTGATCGAGGACTACCGCAAGGTCGAGCCGGAAAAGCCGCTTTCCGGCGATGGCATGGTCTGCCTGGAGAAGGTCCACGAGGCGGTTTCGGATGTCTATCTGGTTACCGATCAGCCCCAATGGCAGGGCCAGGCCGTCTCCCTGGTGGCCATCGGCTTGACTCGCAAGGTCCACCTTCAGCCGGGAGAGCAGGCCCAGGTGGCGGTGTGCATGGGCTACGGCAGCGCCCAGGACCGCGACCGGGCAAAGCAGGCCTGCCGGGACCGGAGATTTGAATCCGTGGTCCAGGCCTGGGCCAGGAAAGTCGCCCCTGCCGGACCGGTCGGGGAAGAAGACTGGATCCGCGACGAGTGCCTCTGGACCTTCGGGCAGTTGCTGGCCTTTACCAATTACGACAGCTCCCTGGCCGAGCACTATGTCTCGCTGGGCGGCTACGGCTGGCGAGGCTTCAACCAGCGAGAACTGGGCGAGGTCTCGATGGTCCTGAGCACCTGGCAGGGCGAACTGGCCCGGTCGAACCTGCGCTTCATGGCCCGGACGCAGTGGACCAACGGTGACATGCCCAAGGGACACAATTTCAGCCGTCGCCGGGAGGTCGTACCCCCGGCCGAGGAGCCCGACTGCAGCGACCCGGAGATCTGGTTCCTCCTGGGAGCCACCACTGTCGCGTTGGAAGGGGACACAGAGATGCTCGATGTGTCGATCCCCTGGGCCGACGGGGGCCAGGCGAGCATGTGGGAGCACATGGCCCGGGCGTTCGTGCACGTCCGCGACGCGATCGGGCGGGGTTCTCACGGGCTGGTGCGGTTCGTCCGGGGAGACTGGAACGACTACCTCGGGCCGATGGGCTCGCGGGGACGCGGCGAGTCGATGATGAACAGCGGCATGGCCTGCAGGGCTTATGCGCAGCTTGCGGAGTTGGCCCGGCGTCGCGGCCTGGGGGATTTCGCCCGCGAGGTAGAGGCCGAGTTGGAATCCCTCCGCGCCTCGGTGGCAGAGGGATTCGACGCCGGCCACTTCTTGCGCGGGTATACCGACGAGGGCAAGATCGTGGGCGGCAGCGCCGACGGGCGTGTCTTCCTCAACGCCCAGTCCTGGCCGGTCCTGGGAGGCTGCGGCAGCGATGCCCAGCGTCGCAGGGCACTGGAGACCGCCCTGGAGGCCTGCCGGACCGAGCTGGGCCTCTGCCTGGTCAGCAAGCCGTTTGCCTCCCCGCCGCCGGCGGATATTTCTCACCTGCCCATCCCGGCCGGCGAGGGCGAAAACGGCGGCGTCTGGCCCCAGACCGTCGCGTGGATGATCTGGGCCCTGGCCGAGACCGGCATGACCGACCAGGCCCGCGACGTCTGGAAGCGCATGACCCTGCGACACCACTACAGGACCTACCCCGACGTGCCGTTCGGGATCTTCAACGGGCCGGATTGCTACAACTCCCACCTGGCCGGCGAGCGGGCCCACTGGACACAGATCCAGCTCTGGAACCGACAGATCCACACCCCGATGAACCCCGCGGTGGCCTGGCAGGCTTTCGCCATGCGGAAGATCAAGCAGGCCCAGGGCTGACACAAAGCGTCTGGCTGTCCCTATGGCATCGGTTCCTGTGCCCGGGCCGATCGGCGGATCCGGCTGGGACGCAGGCCGAGGACTTCCTGCAGGCTTCGCGAGAGGTGGAAGGCGTCGTGGAAGCCGGTCTGCTGTGCGATGGCCTGGAGGTTCCAGTCGCTGGAGACCAGCAGGGCCCGGGCGCGCTGGACTCTGCGAAGACGAACGAAGCGCATCGGCGGCAGGCCCAGCACCTGGCCGAAGCGACGCGTGAAGTAGGCCCGGTCCCAGCCTGCGCGCCGGGCCAGGTCGGCCCCGCGCAGCGGCTCGTGCAGATGGGCCTCGATGTAGGCAACGACAGGGCGAACCCAGGCGGCTTCGTCGATGGCCGGCAGGGAGGGCAGAAAACGCGACAGGAGCATCCGGCAGAGCCCGTCGCCCTCGAAAAGTTCCAGGGGATCGTCGCGGTCCAGGGCAGAGATGCGGTGCATGGCGGCCTGGATGGTCGCATCGACGGGGATTTCCAGGCGTGGCTGGGCGAGGCGCCACAGGTCGACGGCCTCCCAGACCGTCGGGCGGCAGTGCAGCCAGCAAAGCGTTATGGAGCTTTGGCATCCAAAGCAGTGCCCCGGGCCGGGGGGAATCAAAAAGCATCGCCCCGGACGCAGATCGAGTTTCTCGTCGCCGGCTTTGGCCCAGGCTCTTCCGGCCAGGGGCAGGTAGATGCGGGTATGGTCGTCCTGCACGGCGGCGCACCGCCAGGCGGGACTCAGTGTCGACCGATGCCAGTGCAGCAGGTCGGGTCGGAGATCGCGGGACAAGTCGATCATGTCACAATGGTACATGCATAGGCGACTCGTGTCCATGGTCGCTGCGCCCGGGATCGGGTAGAATCAGCCCCATGAGCAATCCTGAAAAGACCCAACCGTCTCGAATCGATCCGTCCGAGCTGCAAACTGTCCGGGAACTGGCCCGACGCTGGGCCGAGCATGCAGCCGACCCGGCCAACGGCAAGCGAAAGAAAGCCTGGAACGACCTGAACCATCTTCGACCCGGGCGCCCACTTGTGTACATCTACCAGATCCCGTGGGAAGAGTTCGACGCCTGCCGGGCTTCTGTCAGCCATCCGGATCTGGCGCCCATAGAAGAAGCCCTTCGACAGCGCCTGTGGCAGTGGGAGCACTTCCCGGCCGACTTCCTGCTGGACGATACCTGGTACGTGACCCCCGCCTTCGGGGATTCCGGTTTTGGCATGCGAGGGGCGGCCACGCGGACCGATGGGTACCGGACATCGGCCCACTTCGAGCCGGTCATTCACAGCTTGGCCGACGTGGAGAAGATCCAGGACCCGATCGTGAATCTCGACCAGGACCTGACCCAGCGTCGACTTTCCATCGCCGGCGAGGTATTCGACGGAATCGCTCCGACAGCCCTGCGGGGCATCTGTCGCGGGGGGACCTCCGCGTGGGACCGCCTGATGAAATGGTACGGGATCGATACGCTGATGATCGACATGATCGAGCAGCCCCAACTGGTTCACGCAGCCATCGGCCGGATGACCGACGCGATGCTCTCTCGCCTGGACCAGTGGGAATCGTTGGGGCTTGTCACGACCGGAAACGGCAACTACACGATCGGCAACGGAGGCTTGGCCATCTACGACGCGCTGCCCGGATACGACGGCGAGGTCCGCCGGGCCCGGGCCGACGAGATCTGGGGATCGAGCATGGCCCAGATCTTCTCGGAAGTCTCGCCGAGGATGCACGATGAGTTCGCCCTGGCCTATGAGAAGAAATGGCTGGCCCGTTTTGGCCCGGTCGCCTACGGCTGCTGCGAGCCGCTGCATGACAAGATCGACATCATCCGCACGGTTCCCCGTCTTCGCCGCCTATCGGTAAGCCCGTGGGCCGATACCGCCCTGGCGGCCGAGCGGATCGGAACCGACATGATCTTCTCGCTCAAGCCGAACCCGACCGATGTCTGCGCGCCGCGTTTCGACCTGGAAGCGGCCCGCAAAGCCCTTCGGGAATCACTCGATGCCTGTCGCGGCTGTCGGGTGGAGATCATCCTCAAGGACGTCCACACGCTCCACCGTCAGCCCGAGCGACTGGACGCCTGGGCCCAGATGGCCATGGAAGAAGCCGACCGGGCGGCAGGGTAAGCGGGTCGGCTTCAGCGGGCGACCTGGCGGGCATATTGTTCCAGCAGGTCCAGGTAGATCCGGTAGTTTTCCAAAGAGACGCCGGGGGGCGTCTGGTGGTCGACGCTGATAATGAAGCCCCCCTGGCGGGCAATGGGCAAGAGCCGCTGGAACTCGGCCTCCATGGCCCGGCGCCCCTTGGGCATGGTCATCTTATCGAAGGCGCCGATGTAGCGCTGGTGGGGCAAGGTCTCTCGCAGCTTTGCCAGGTCCACGCCGGCCTGTCGTTCGAGGGGGAGGATGCCGTCGATCCCGGCTGCGTCGAACCAGGGAGCCGGCTCGGTGATGTCCCCGTCGGAATCTACGAACACCCAGGTTCCGTGCTGCTTGATCGTGGGGATAACCTGCCGGTAGTACGGGGCCAGGAAGGTCTCGAACTTTTGGCCCGAGAGCATGGGCCCGTGGTTGTAGCTCATGTCCTCCATGAAGGTTACGAAGTCCGGCGTGCAAGTCCGGCAGACCTCCTCGAAGACGCGGACGTGCCAATCGGCCAGGTCCCGGTTGATCCGGTGCATCAGGTCCGGCTGATCGTAGAAGGCGTAGAGATGCCCCTCGATGCCCAGCAGGCGGCGGGGCCCGTCAAAGAAGCCCGGCAGGGTCAGCCAGACGACTATATCGCCTTTCTCCTGCTCCTTTCGCCACGCGGCAAGGTTTTCGTGGTCGACCGGCCAGCGGTGCAGGTAGGGCAGGATCTCTTCGTAGCCGGCTTGGTCCTGGATGACGCCGGCTCCGTGGCTCTTGGGCCTCGGGCCTTGCCAGTGGATCATGTGCATCCAGGCCTGGCGGTAGATTTCCAGGCCCAGGTGGCGGCAGATTTCGTAGCGGTCTTCCAGCTGGGCCGGCAGGCCTTCTTCGTGCCAGCGGTCGATGGTCTTGTTCCACCAGCCGGCCCACTCGAGCATCGGCATGCGGTCGACGGGCTGAAAGTTCATGGTGGCGTGGAATCGTTCTCGCGTTGTCATTGCCTGCATGGAATCACCTCGAAGGGCAGTTTAAGCATGGAAACGAGCAAAAACGTTGCGCATCATGCTTTTTGTCATGGCGAAACGGACCCTCCAGGAGCGCAGGATGTACGACCGGCAGTCTCTGCCCGAGCCCGTGCGGGCGGAACTGGCCCGGGGCGGACTTGCGGTGCAGCGGTTTGCAAACTTCCGCTCCACCACCGGTGAGCACCTTCACGGGCATGAATTTGTCGAGATGGTGTACCTGGTTTCGGGCAGGCTGCGGCATCGGCTCGAGGCGGTGACGGCTGAGGACGTACCGGGGACCCTCAGCGTGGTGCACTATCATCAGCGTCACCGGCTCGAGGCCATCGGGGGGCGGGTCGATCTGTTCAATATCTATGTCGACCTGCGCAGGCACCGCCTGCCACCGCTGCCCGATGGTCTGGGGCGCGAACTGGGAGCGTTTCTGCCGATGCACCCGGCCTTTGGCTCCGGGCCGCTGCGGGTCTCGCGCATCCGGGCCGATCGTCCGGAGGGCATCGAGTTTCACCTTCACGCCATTGAGCGTGAGCAGGGCGGGGGTGCGTCCGGGGCCGATGCAGCCATCTCGCTGCATACGCAGCTTTTCTGGCTGGAGTGCGCCCGCTGCGCGCGAGCCTGCGGGATGCAGGCAGCCCAGGCACCGGATGACCCCTGGGCTGCCTGGGCGGAAAGGGCCCGCCGGAAACTCGACGCGGATCTTCAAAGAGCCTGGAAGCTGGACGACCTGGCCGGGCAGGTGGGGCTGAGCAAGTCGTATCTATCCCGCAGCTTTCGTCGTTACACGGGCCGAACGGTGATTGGTTATCTCACCGCCCGCCGGATCGAGCAGGCCATGCTCCTGCTCCAGACAACCGATCGGAAGGTTCTGGACATCGCCTTCCAGTGCGGCTTCGGCGACCTGTCGCACTTCAACCGGACCTTCCGCCGCCACGTGGGCACCAGCCCCCGGCGCTACCGCCAGGGGCCGAAGCTGAGATAATCCGCCCTCCAGGCTGTAGTCGGATTTGGCTGGAGGGAGTCGTCTGGGTCAGTGCCCACGGGGCCGAGCTTGATCTGCTATATGCGAGATCCGGTCGAGCACCAGAGCAACTTCAGGATCGATTTTCTCCTGGGGGACGTGGTCTACAAGACGATGGTAGTCTGTCTTGCCCAGCAGGGACGCAAGGCCCAGACGCGAGTGATACTCCCGGAAGACCTTGTCGAGAAAACCGTCGCTGGCTTTCTGTTGGGTCCAGAAGGAATCGGTCGGATCCCGCAGGGCTATGGGCGGAACGACATCCCGGATGCATTCCTCTATGACTTTCTCCCGTTCCCGCCCCAGAGTTTCGGTGAACAACGGGCCTCCCGCATCCATCGAGGCCGAATGACGGGCATAGGCCCTGAGCGTCTCGGGTTGACAGAGGTAGTTCTCGATTTCGTTGCGTTTCCAGCAGTAATGCTCAAGCCCTTGGGCGGATTCCGGATTTGTCTTAAGCTGATCGTAAAGCGCGAACCCCACCAGATCCTTCTTGGCTTCTTTCAGGGCGTGAAAATGACTCCTGGAAGCCGCAGGCCGGTCTTTCACATAGACCACGAACGGATCATCGAGGAGCTTGCAGGCAGGGTGTCCGAGGCGGCGGGCGAAGCTTCGCAGAACGCTCAGATCCGTAGAGCCCTCCAGATAGAGAACCCATCCCTTGATCTCTGCCTGGTAGTACTGATCGAAGCCGACGTCTCTGAGGGACTTGAGGACCTGCGAACCACGGTCGTCTATCCTGTGCGGGTCGCCAACAAAGGCGATCACCGTGTGCCGGTGTGCCGCTTCATTCAGAAGGATTTCGGAATGGCTTGCGGCGACGATCTGGCTCCCGGTCTCCTCGGCTCCCTCCACACAAGCGTTGTATATCTGCCTTTGCCTGAGGATTTCCAGATGTGCGTCCGGTTCATCCAGCAGGAGAACGCAGTGGGGTTTGAGGTAGAGGTAGGTCAGAAGAAGAAGGACCTGCTGCGCGCCCCTGCCGGAGGAGGATAAATCAAGAGCAACCCCTCTGGGGTCCTTGTACCCCATCGTCAACTCTCCTCTTTCGGGGACGTACTGGGGGGGCGAGACCTCCAAGCCGAAAAGGTCTCGCATCGCTCTGGTTACGCGCTGCCAGGGTTTGCCTTCTTCCTGTTGACTCAAGAGATGGCAGAGATTTCGCAGTACCTCGGCGGTTCGCCCTTCCCCAATGAGCGTGTCGATTTCACCGGGGTCTTTTCGAAACTCACGCGCATCCAGGCCCGACATGGGTGGCAGGAAAGCCAGTTCGACCTCCCCGGCCTCAGGGGGTATCGGCATCCTTTCGGGGTTCTTGTCCTCGCTGAGGCGCAGGGGTCGGCAATAAATGGATTCTTCATTGGCATAATCGAACTCGAATCCACATACCCATTCCTTGTTTTTTCCGACGCCCCTGACTTCGATTTCGATGAGGATATTCGAGGTCCCTCGTGCTCCCGAGGAGTTCAGCTTCTGTTTTCTTACACTCAGGTCTCGCCACAGCATTTTTGAGGAAGGCACAGGCACCGATGTCAGATCTCGCCGGTTGATGGTCACCCCGGGCCTCTTGGACGGCACGGCTGTCGTTCCTCGCTTCTCCAGCCATCTCTTGAGGCCAAGATGCCACAGGGCCAATGACTGCAAGGCAGAGCTTTTGCCGGAGTTGTTTGGACCCACGAAGACGACGGGATTGCCCAGTTCTACCCGCACTTCCTGGAAGACCTTGAAATTCCTGACAATCAGTTCCGTGAGCATTCTGTCCCCAGGCTATGCCTCCGGGCGGTGGTCGGTCTTCTTGGCGGCGGGGGGATCGAGGACGACGAAGCAGATGCCGTTTTGGGGTTCCACGCGGGCGGCGGGGATGTCGGCCTGGCTGTCGGGGCCCTGGCGGACCAGCTTGGCCACCGCGTCGGCTTTGTCCTGTCCGGTGATCAGGAAGATGATATTCCGGGCGTTGTTGATCAGCGGATAGGTGATCGTCAGGCGGTGGCGGTCCATGGTCTGGACGTGATTGGCCACGACCAGGCGATTGTCTTCCTTCAGGGCCGGCGTGTCGGGGAAGAGACTGGCCGTGTGCCCGTCGGAGCCCATGCCCAGCAGGATGATATCGAAAACGGGAATACCGTCCTGGTTGGAAGGCACGACGCGACGGATGATCTGTTCGTACTCTGCTGCGGCTTCGTCCAGGTCGGGGGCATCGCCTCGCATCGGGTGGACCCGCGTGGGGTCGGCCGGCACGTGGTCAAGCATCGTCCGCTGGGCCATGCCGTAGTTGCTTTCCACGTGGTCCAGGGGCACGTCGCGCTCGTCGCCGAAGAAGAACTCGACATTGCCCCAGGGAAGCTCGGCGATGCCGCCTTCAAAGGCCAGCAGATGATACAGCGCGTGGGGGGTGGTGCCCCCGGCCAGGGCGACACTGCACGTGCCTCGCTCGGCAACGGCCTCGCAGATGATCGACTGGAACAGCTCAGCCACGAAATGCGTCGCCTGCGCGACCGAAGGCCTGACGAACACTCTCCTGTTTTTTTCGGAATTGCTCATGATCTACCTATTCTACCCTTCCGCCGACCAGATGCCAGCGCTTGTAGGGGTCCTGAAAAAGATCGTTGGCCTGCTCCGGGCCCCAGGTGCCCGGGGTGTATCCATGGAGCCTGGGTCCCTTGTCGCTGCCCAGGTGCCGGCGGACGCTGTCGATGAAACGCCAGGAGGCCTCCACCTCGTCCCCGCGGATGAACAGCGTGGGATCTCCCTGCATGGCGTCGAGAATAAGATGCTCGTACGCCTCGGGCGTGGCCGACTCGAAGGCGTTGTCGTAGGACATGTCCATCGTGACGGGCCTCAGGAGCATCTTGGGCCCGGGCACCTTGGAATCGAAGCAGATGCTCACGCCTTCATTGGGAGCGATGCGAATGTGCAGGTGACTGGCTCCACCCATGTCGCAGCCGAACTCCTGGAAGAGATTGATCGGCTCGCGGCGGAATTCCACCACGGCCTCGGAGACCTTGGCGGCGAGGCGCTTGCCGGTTCGCAGGTAAATGGGCACTTTGGCCCATCGCCAGTTGTCGAGGAAGAGTTTCATGGCTGCGAAGGTTTCGACGGTCGAATTCTCGTCCACGCCTTCCTCTTCTCGATAAGCCGGGCCGTCTTCGCTTTTTTGGTACTGTCCCAGGACCACCTCGCGGGCCACATCGTCGGGTTGCTTGCACCGCAGACAACGCAGGAGCTTGACCTTCTCGTCGCGGATGCTCTCGGCATCGGTGTCGGAAGGGGGCTCCATCGTCAGCAGCGCGAGCAACTGAAGCATGTGATTCTGCATCATGTCCCGCATGGCTCCGACGCCTTCGTAGAACGGACCCCGCCGGCCTTCCATGCCGACCTCCTCGGAGGTGGTGATCTGGATGTTGTCTACCAGTTCCCGGCGCAGCAGGGGTTCGAAAATGGTATTGGCAAAACGCAATACCAGCATGTTCTGGACGGTCTCCTTGCCCAGGTAGTGGTCGATTCGATAGATCTGCGATTCGTCGAAGTAGCGGTGAATGTCGTCATTGAGCGAAGCGGCCGAGGCCAGGTCCCGCCCGAAGGGCTTCTCGACGACCAGGCGGGAAGTGGCGCCCTGGCGTCCGGGTTCGTTCAGACCCACCTGCCCCAGGTGCCTGCAGATGGTGGGGAAGGTCTCCGGCGTCATGGCCAGATAGAAGAGGCGATTGCCCTGGGCATCGAACTGCTCATCGAGTTGGTTGATCCTGTCTCGGAGGGTTTCGTATTCCCCGTGTTCATCGGCGTGGGTGACGTGGTAGAACCATCGCTTGGAAAACGCCTGCCAGAAGCTCTCGTCAACGCCGTTCCTGCCGTGGTCGCGAACGGCCTGGAGCATCTCATCGCGGAACTTCTCGTCGCTGCGGTCTCTCCGGGCCACGCCAAGCACCACGGTCTTGTCGCTGATGTGGCCTTGAACGGCGAGGTTGTACAGGGCCGGTGCGATCTTCCGGGCGGTGAGGTCTCCGGTGGCCCCGAACATGGCGAAAACCGTCGGATCCGCCTGCTTTTCCTGCGAGAATGCCTTGACGCGAAAGCTGCTGTCAGCCCTGGACATACCTGCTCCTTCGTAACGGGTTGGCTCCTCCGGGAAAGGGCCGGGGAGGCGATGGCCTGTTACAGTCTATTCCTTCAATTGGTCAGCGAGCGCAGGGGAGCGGGAATTCTGCCCCCCAGGGCGATGAATCGATCCGCCGCGCCGACGTTCCGGATATCCATGATCGGAGCCGAGCCGAAGAGCCCCCCGAACTCCACCACCTGCCCCGAAGTGCCTCCCGGAACCGGGATCAGCCTGGCCGCGGTCGTCTTGTTGTTCACCACCCCGATGGCCATCTCGTCGGCAATCATCGCCGCGATGGTCGCCGGCGGCGTGTCACCGGGGATGGGGATCATGTCCAGCCCGACCGAGCAGACGCTGGTCATCGCTTCGAGTTTCTCGATGACCAGCGCTCCCTGGGCGACGGCCTGGGCCAGGGCTGCATCTTCGCAGACGGGGATGAACGCGCCGCTGAGGCCTCCGACGCTGCTGGAGGCGAAGAGCCCGCCCTTCTTGACCGCATCATTGAGCATGGCCACCGCAGCGGTCGAGCCCGGGGCCCCGATGCGCTCGATTCCCAGGGCCTGAAGAATTTCCCCGACGCTGTCGCCGATCTGCGGCGTGGGAGCCAGGGACAGATCCACGATGCCAAAGGCGACATCCAGGGCGGCGGCGACTTCCCGCCCGATCAGCTCTCCCACCCGCGTGACGCGGAAGCTGGTGATCTTGATCTCCTCGGCCAGGTCGCCGAGAGTGAGCTTCTCGCCGGATTCGACGCGCTTTCGCAGGGCCTGTCCAACCACGCCCGGTCCCGAGACGCCGATATTGACGGTGGCTTCGGGTTCGCCGGCTCCCATGTACGCCCCGGCCATGAAGGGGTTGTCCGAGGGGATGTTCGCAAAGACCACCAGCTTGGCACAGCCAAAGCCCTGCTGGTCGGCTGAGGCCTGGGAGATATCGCAGACCACCTGACCCATCAGGGAGACGGCGTCCATGTTGATGCCGGCCTGGCTGGAGGCCACGTTGACCGACGAGCAGACCCGCTGGGTAGTGGAAAGCACTTCCGGCAGGGCCTTCATCACCAGCAGGTCGGTGGGGGTCATGCCTTTCTGGACCAGCGCGGTGAATCCCCCGACCAGGTCCACCCCGCACTGGGCGGCGGCGTCGTCGAGGGTCTGGGCGACTTCCAGCGCCGCAGCCCGGCCGTGACCGGCCAGGATGTGCGTCACCGGGGAAATGGCCAGTCGCTTGTTGGTGACGGGGATGCCGTACTTGGCCCCGATTTCTTCACAGGCCCGCACCAGCCTGGAGGCGCGGGAGAGGATCTTGGCTTCGAGCTTGCGGCAGAGGGTGTCGACGCTGCCGGCCGAGCAGTCGTCCACGTTCAGCGCCAGAGTCACCGTTCGCACGTCCAGGTGCTCGGTGTGGAGCATTTCGATCGTTGAGATAATCTCGTCGGTATGGAGCATGCGGATCTCGCAGGAGGGCTCAGGGATTCCGGGCAGGCGGCGGGACCTTCCAGAGTCCCTGACGGTCGGACCGCAGACGCAACTGGTTGGTCGCAACGAAGATATCCTCGTGCTGCAGACGCACGGTGAATTGACTCTCCCTGCCCAGGTGGGCCAGGTCTTCCTGGAGCATTGGCAAATCCAGGCGCGTGGGGATCTCCACCTGGCTGATGAGCGTGAACTGCCCCTCGAGCCGCTGGCCGTACAGGTCCACGATGTTGATGTCCTTGCCGGCGAGGTACCGGCTGAACTTGAGGACAACGCCGGGGGTGTCCGATCCGAAGGCGGTGATGACGAATCGTTCGACCGGCTCGCCCGGCTCGTGGGGCGTCCGGGCGGTGAAGGAGCGGACCGAGACCTGCAGATCGCTGCCGCGGACATCCTGGCGGCGGATCTCCCGGCGAAGCTGCTCCGGATCGACCGAATCGGGAAGCGAGACGACCATGATCAGCGTGAAGAACCCCCGCAGGACCGTCTGGCTGCACGCGTCGATATTGCCGTCGAAATGATCGATTGCACTGCCCACCGCAGCTACGATGCCGGGGTGGTCATCGCTCAGGACGCTCAGGACATAGATATTCTCGTAGCGGTTGGCCATCGGCTCCTCGACTTTCGCTCCAGATGGTATCGCCCCCGGCCTGGAGGGTCAAACAACATTGCCCCAGGCATACGAATTCTCTTTCCAATGCAAAGATCTGTCCCGACAGTGATTGCGTCGGCCCCGGGCAAAAAACAACCCGCCGCAGACGACCGTTGCCGATCGCCTGCGACGGGTGGAGGAGAAAGAGAACAGAAGAAGATCAGGCGCGGCGGCGCCGGCGGATGTACCCGCCCAGGCCCGCAGCGGCCGATGCGAAAGCCAGCATCGTCACCGGCTCAGGAACCGGCTGGGAAGCGGCGATCTCAGCATCGTGGCTGAAGAAATAGACGCCGGGTTCGAGGGTCAGGGCCTCTTCGAGGCTGTAGCTGAGTCGGTGGATGTCGTCGGTTGCGTTGTTGTAGTCCGTACCGAAGACGCGGTCCACGCCGGTATCCGACCAGGCGAAGGTGCCCGGAGTATTCTTGGCGGAAAAGACATCGCCGGTGAAGCCGCCGGTGTTGACGGGCATCCAGCTTGTCGGGCGAGTATCGGGCATGTCCTGATAGGCCGACCAGATGTTCATATCGAACAGGATGTCGGGCGAATCCGGATCAAAACCGCTGTTGGGGTCGAAATAGCCGATAATCTCAGTGACTTGGACGGTTTCCTCGATCTTGAAATAGCCGGCGTAGATCCAGTCAAAGTTATTGGACATCGCATACCCCCGGTAGAGCCCGGGCTTGTCGCCGCTGGCCGAGAGGTTGCTCGCATCGTAGTAGTCGCCGTAGCTGCCGTCTTCGAGTCCGTTGTTGTCGTACACGGTTGCCTGTCCGTTTCGAAGGGTCAGGGCAAGACTGGCGTTGGACTCGAACCAGTCATCCTTGTTCCATTGGCCCAGGGTATAGCTGCCCCAGACGGGAGAATCCAGCAGGAACCGGAAGGTTCCTCCAGAGGCGTTGTCGCCGTTGGGTGTGGTCCCGGTGGGGAACTTGCCACCCGTCATGGCATAGTAGTAGCCGTACTGGTCGGTTTCGTTGTCGGATTGGCTGTCAAAGGCCGAGTTTGCCGAAGCAGCCGAAACCAGCGAAACGATGGCCACCATGACCGAAACTGCTTGAATACACGTTCGTGACACGAAAAGACTCCTTTTCCAAATCCATGTGTAACGGGGGAGCCCCGGATCATGCCCTCCAAGGACAAAACCAGAATCCGGTTCCGAGCCTCCGTTAGAAAGACAACCCTCACAGACTGCCAGTCCACCCGTATTTACGGAGACTATTGTATCAAAAACTGAGCATTTAGCAATAAGGTGATGACCGTATTGTGGCCTGGATTTGGCCGCAAAAAACCCATTTCCCTCCTTTTCCGTCCGGGCAGGACATGGAAGGAACGAAATTGGAGAATCGCCGCAGGAGACGCAGCCACCGCAGGCAGGCCTGCCACGACCTGCCTGGCTGCAAGTGCCGGCCAACGCAAAACCGATCGAAGCGGAAGTGATTGCGGCAGCGATTGTATCTGCCGGGGCGCTTCGGGTATAGTAACGGCGGGCACCCCGAACGTCTCAAACCAAGGACCGATCATGATTCACTGCGAACAATGCCAATATTTCACCCGAAGCGAGAGCGGAGAGATCGCGCTGACGTGCGATCCGTTCTCAACGATTGTCGAACCGGAATGCCTGATGAAATGGCAGTTGATCAAGATCAACCAGATGTCGGCCCAGATGGGGCAGATGTCGGCGGCTTACCAGGCTCAGCTTGGCTACTATCAGAAGCTCGCCCCCATGCAGGAGAAAATGTTCAAGTTCATGGAGCGCGAGATCGACGAGCAGGAAGACGCCGAAAGCTGGAAGTACGAAGAGCCCGAAGAACCGGACGAGGACGAGGAGCCCTGGAAGCTTTGACGCCCACGGTGGGCGGGTTCTGGGTCCAGAGATCGTCTGTGATTTCGAAGAAAGAAGAAAGCCCCGCCGCCTCAGGCCACGGGGCTTGATTTATCGAAAGTCGCTTTGCGTTCTCAGTGCGACTTGTTGTCGCGGAACTTCAGGAACGTCAGGGCGAGGATCTTGAGTTCCAGCCTCCAGCATCGGCGTCGGATGTATTCCACGTCGGCTGAGAGCTTGTGCTTGAAGGCCTCGACGCTGGTATCGTAGCCGTTGCGGATCTGGGCCAGCCCGGTAATGCCGGGCTTTACGGCCAGTCGCCGGCGGACGTCGGGGTAGGTCTGTTCGAGTTCGTTGATGATCTCGGGCCTCTCGGGGCGGGGGCCGATGAGAGACATCTCGCCCTTGATGACATTGATCAACTGGGGCAGTTCATCGACGTGGCTTCTTCTCATCCAGCGGCACAGGGGCATGACGCGGGGGTCGTGCTTCTGGGCCCAGACGGCTCCGCTGCGTTTCTCGGCGTCGAGGAACATGGAGCGCAGCTTGTACATGCGGAAGTCCCGCCCGTCCTTGCCGGCACGGGTCTGGACAAAGAAGATCGGCCCGCCGTCGGAGATTTTGATCAGCAGGGCGCAGAGAAGCAGGACGGGCAGGGACAGGATCAGGCAGAACATGCCCAGTGTCACGTCCAGCACGTCTTTTGCGATTTCGAAGTGCCTGCGGGCCAGATGCATGGTCAGGCCCGTCAGGCTTCCTCCAACTCCGATGATTGTAATAGGCTCTGGCATTTCCCTCACCTCGTCTGGCCCAATCCCTCGCTTGCCTTTGACGCCGCCGGCCCTGCAGTACTGCCAATCAGATAAAGCAGGGCGCGGGTCCGGGCATGCGAATCCGTTCTGATGTTCCGCTTCGGCGTCGCCGGGTCTGCTCCAGGCAGCGATGGACAGCCAAGTCTTGCGGAGCTCTGCTCTGCGGGGCTCTGCTTCCCATCCTTTATTGGCGTTGCCACCCTCGGGGCAACGGGAACCTCACGGAAAACCTTCCTTCTTCAGTCTCCATATTGTAGCCGCTTGGTGCCAACCCGCAAGGGACAAAAAAAAGAATGTGAAAGCACCGAAAAACGTAACTCTTGCTCTTTAAGGCAATTAGATTTCAGACAAATTCTGGACGCAAGCGGCGGACATTTCCTCCCGGGCCCCGATCTGCGCAAGTGTCGTCCAGATCGTAGTTAAAGGCCCGCCCCGTTGGCCCGATAAGTAGGATGCAGGACCGTTGGACACCGCCCCGCCCCGGCGGAATCTTTGTTTCCCGCGGGAAAGCGGGTAGAATCTATTCCCAGCGGAACTTCCGACGTCGGCACGGATTGCCGGTTTCTTTGAACCGCACAGCAACAGCGGCGTAAAGATTCGCGTGGGAAGCTGACAGGAAAAGGAGAACCCTTCTCCGCTCGACTCTACAATTGTCGAGGGAGGAAACAGCCATGGGGAAAACCATGACAAAATGCAACGTCTTGCTCGCACTGGTGCTGATGGCCCTGGCCACAGGCTGCAATACCTACTATGACGCCTCGACCGTCAATGCCTTCCTGCAGAGGCCACGCGATTCGGTCGTCTCAGCCGACGAATACCGCATCTATCCCCCCGACGCGATCAGCATCTCTTCCCGGACGATCCTCGAATTGCAGGATGTGACCCAGCAGGTGCGTCCCGACGGCTATCTGAATCTGCCCCTGCTCGGGGAGATCTACGTAGCCGGCAAGACCCCCAAGGAGATCGAAGAGGTCCTGGCCGAGCAGGCCAAAGCGTACTACGAAGAAACCGATGCCACCGTCAACATCGCCGGGTACAATTCTCAGAAGTTTTACATCTTCGGGCAGGTTGCCGGGGCCGGCCCCCGGCGCTGGACCGGGCGCGACACGTTGCTGGACGCCCTGGCATCGGCCCAGCCGACGCAGTTGGCCTGGCCGGAGAGAATCTGGGTCGTTCGCGGCGATTCGCCTCAGGTGGGCGGACAGGAATGGCCCGAGGGCAAGCAGGCCTCCCGCGAGTACCGCCTCTGGGGTGTGCAGCCCGAACAACCGGGCAATCCCAGATACCGCATGCTCGTGAACCTCACGGCCATGTACGAAAAGGGCGACTTCAGCCAGAACATCCTGCTCAAGCCCAACGACATCATCTACGTTCAGGCCAATCCGTTCGCCAAGGTCGGCCTGGCCATCCAGAACGTCCTGTTCCCGGTGCGACCGGCGTTGTCGGCCATGTCGACCCCCGCCCAGTTCGCAGCGGCCGGAGCGACGCCGTAACCCCGTCGGCGCCCCCGGCGAGATTGAGAACCTGACCATGAGCGAATCCAAAGACAAAAAGACGCCCCGCGATCTGCTTCGGGCAATCTTTCAGCGAGTCTCCCTGTTTCTCATGGGAGCCGGGCTGGTGGCCATTCTGGTTGCTATTTTTTTCCATTACTGGCCCAAGAGCTTTACCTCATCGAGGACCTTCCAGCGGCGCGACAAGGCTCGCATTGCCTTGGGTGATAAGGCGGAAAAAGGGGCATCGTTCGGCGACGTTCAGCGAAGCACGGTGGAAACCGAGCTCAAGCGTCCCGAGAATATCGAAGCGGCGGCTGAAAGCATCGGTATGCTTCGCGACCTGCCCCGCGACGAAACCGGCGAATACACCCCCGAGGGGCTTCGCATGCTCCAGGACCGCGTCGAGACATGGCGCTCGAATATCTCCGTCAAGCCGGTGACCAAGACCGCGGCCGTCGATGAATGGCAGGTCAGCTTCACCCACGACGATCCGGAAAAAGCCGCCGAATTCGTCAATGCCCTCACCGATGAGTACATCAACGATTTCACCCAGTGGATGTTCGATGAACTCAAGCGACAGGTCGGGCTCCGCGAAGAAGAGGAAAAGGACGCCTACCACAAGTACACAGCCGCCCAGCACAACCTGATGCAGTTTCAGGATGAGCATCCGCACGTGACGGAGGACCTGAACTCGATCAAGGCCGGCATCGAGGCCCTGGAGCGTCGGCGGGAAGACCTCAAGCGCGACCTGGATCTGGCCCGCTTCAAACTCGATGGGCTTGAGACCAAGAAGAAGGAGATCGAAGAATCGGTCTCCGGCCCGCCGGTCAAGAAAGACAACGCCAAGGCCGCCAAACTCTACGAGGAAATCACCAAGATCGAGGAAGAGCTCGAGCGTTCCCGCGACAGCCTGCACAACATGAAGACGATCAATCGGATGACCGACGCTCATCCGAATGTGATCAAGATGAAGGACTACATCGCCGACCAGGAAACGCGAATCGCCGCCCTGGAAAAGCAACTCGATGAGATTCCCAACGTTCAGCGGGAGGGCGGCAGGGTCGGATACAGCCTGACCCTGGATTTGAAGCTCACACGCACCCAGATCGAGAGCTTCGAGAAGGACCTGGAACTGGTCGATGAGAAGCTCGCTTCCCGCAACCGCGCCCGGACCGACTTCAACCGTTACAGCGAAGAACACGAGAAGCTCAAGGTGGTCCGCGACACGGCCCGGAAGCGCTATGACGATGTCCAGGGCGACCTGCTGGATCTGAAGCAGAGGCTCAACGAAGAGGTCGGACGCCATCGCACCCGCCTGGAATCGATCTCGATGGCCAAGCCCCAGCAGAAGCCCTCCTCGCCCAAGTTCCTCATGGTTGCCGGTGGATCGATTCTGCTCGGCCTGGCTGCGGGGGCCGGCCTGGTCTTCCTGGGGCACCTGATGGATCGCACGATTTCGACCCCGGAGGACGCTTCCCGGTACTTCGGCGTTCCGATTCACGGTGTCATCGGCGAGATCGTCACCCCTGCCCAGAAACGTTACCGCAAGCTTCGAACCCGATTCCTCCTGCCCCTGGTGGGGGTCGTTCTGGGTCTGGGTCTGATGCTGGCCCTGATGAGCAACTATCTCCGGCTGGAGAAGCCCGACCGCTACCAGGAGTGGACCGCCGATCGGGTGCATTTCCTGAGCAACCGGGTTGTGGATCCGATTATCCGAAAGGTCACCGGGGACTGATGGCCAAGGCAAGACAGGACCGAACGATGAACCGCCGCCGGCGAGGAGAGCACCGTGGGTAACGTTTCCGATGCAATGAAGAAGCACCTCAAGGAGCAGCAGAAGAACTCTGCAGCCCCCAAAGCTCCAGCGGGGGCATCCGGATCGGATAGTGCCCCGGACAAGTCCCAGTCCCTGGCCGAACTGATGAAGGCCCAGACGCCCGCCCAGCAGGACGTTCCGGTCGCCCAGCCGGTATCTCCCCTGGCCGAGGATGCGGTCCCTCCGGCCTCGCCGCCCATGCTGGATGATTCCCCCTACGACGGGGGCAAACTCGCCGGCGTACTCAAGGCCCATCACGAACGCGGCGGGGCGATCACCGAGGAATACCGGACGCTTCGGACCAGCCTGCTCGCCCAGAGCCCCGACGAGCGCTTCTGCTATATGGTCACCTCGGCCAATCCGAAGGAAGGCAAGACCGTCACCTGCACCAATCTTGCACTGGTCATGGCCGAACGGACGGACATGACCACCGTCATCGTCGACTGCGACCTGCGAAAGCGGACGCTGGCCCAGTTGCTCGGGGCCAAGCAAACCCCCGGCGTGGCGGAGCTTCTCATCGGCAAGGCGACCCTCGACGAGATTATCCAGCCCACCTGCTATCCGAACCTGTTCCTGATCCCGGCCGGCGATGCGAATTTCGACCGTGTCGGCGAAATCACCACCAACCGTGAACTGGAAGACCTTGTCACCGAGCTTCGCAAGCAATACGACTATGTGATCTTCGACGCCCCGCCGATCAACGGACTCTCCGACGCCGGCATGCTCGGGCGCATTGTCGGCGAGGCCCTGATCGTGGTGCAGATGAACAGGACCCGAAAGGAATCGGTCGAAAAGGCCATCCGCCTGCTCCACGCCGCTCACTGCAAGGTGGCCGGGATGGTCCTGACCCATCGCAAGTACCACATTCCCAGCTATATCTATAAATACGCCTAAACCGCCCGCTCGCCTGCTCCGGTTGGGAAGGAGACGAACATCCCATGGCCGACATTCGGCTAGCCACGGATGACGACTTGCCGCAATGGAATCGCTACGTTCTGGATCATCCCCAGGGGACGGTCTTTCACCTGAACCAGTGGAACCAGGCGGTAGCCGATGCTTATCGTCACAAACCGCTGCACCTGCTGGCCGAGGAGGGGGGCAAGATCACCGGCCTGCTTCCGTTGTTTCGTATCAAGAGCGTATTTGTCGGCCGGGTCCTGGTCAGCGTCCCCTACGCCACCTATGGCGGAATCCTGGCCGATGACGATCCGACCGCCGGGCAACTGCTCGAACGGGCCAATCAGCTCGCGGCCGAGGAAAAGGCCAACTACCTCGAGCTGCGACACCGTGAGAAGCGCAACCTCGACGTGCCGATCATCGACCGCTACGACACCTTCCGCAAGGACCTGCCCGAAGATCCCGAGACCGTCCTGCCCGATATGCCAAAGAAGGCCCGGGCGGCCGTGCGAAAAGGCCTCGAGCAGTGCACGACACAGACCTTCCGCGGCGGCGAGGGGATCGACACCGTCTACGGCCTGTACGCTTACAACCTGCGAAGGCTCGGCTCGCCCAACTACCGCAAGAGCTTCTTCCGCGCCCTGGCCGGGCACTATGGCCAGGACTGCGTGGTGACCATCGTGCAAAGCGATGGCAGGCCGGTCAGCGCGGTCGTCTCCTACCTGTTCCGCGACGAGGTGGTCCCGTATTTCTCCGGCTCCATCCCGCAGTCTATGGACTGCAACGCCAACAACGTGATGTACTACGAGTTGATGAAGTGGGCCGTGGAGCAGGGACTCAAGGTCTTCGACTTCAACCGAACCCGCAAGGACAACCGGGGCCCGCACGCCTTTAAGCGACACCAGGGCTTCGAACCCCAGCCGCTGCACTACCAGATCCAGCTCCAGGGCGATGCCCAGATGCCCAACCTGACCCCCAGCAACAGCAAGTTCAAGCTGGCTGGGAACCTCTGGAAGAAGATGCCGCTTTGTATCACCAGGCCCCTGGGGGCGTGCCTGACCAAATGGATACCCTGAGCCATGTCTCGGCCCCGCCTGCTCTATGTCGCCCACCGCGTGCCCTATCCTCCCGATAAGGGCGAGAAGGTTCGCGCGTACCACCAGGTCAGGCTTTTGGCCAAGCATTTTGATATCACCCTGGCCGCCATCGCCCACAGCCCCGAAGAAGCCCGAAGCTCCCAGGGACTCTCCGAATTCTGCCGGGAGACCCTGATCTGCTCTCGCGGCAAGTGGGGCGGACTGCTCCGGGGTGGGATGGACATGCTCATCGGGGGCAGCATGACGCGAGGCTACTTCCGACTGGCCAAACTGATGAATCAGCTGCGAAGCAGCGGTCCCTTCGACCTGGCCTTTGGGTTCTCCTCCAGCGTGCTGGGCTACCTCGAAGCCGCCCAGGCCAAGGCGCGGGTCATCGACCTCTGCGACGCAGACAGCGTCAAGTGGCAGGCCTACGCCGACAAGGCGGGGCCAATCCAGGGTCTCATCTACCGGCGCGAGGCCCGCGGCGTGCGAAAGCTCGAAGACCGCGCAGTGGATATCTGCCAGGCCGTCTTCTTCGCCAGCCAGGCCGAGGCCGACGCCTTCGGCCATGCCAGCCCGAATATCCTGCCCGTCGGTAACGGCGTCGATGCAGAGTACTTTCAGCCCGCCTCGCAGGCACCCGGTGTCCAGCCCCCGAGGCTGGTCTTCACCGGAACGATGGATTACAGGCCCAACGTGGAGGGTGTCTGCTGGTTCGCCGAAAAGATCATGCCCGCCCTGCGCGAGCGGATCCCCTCAGCCATCTTCCAGATCGTCGGGCGCAACCCGGCCAAGCCTGTCCGGGCGCTGGCCGACAGGGCCGATGTGGAGGTCACCGGCTCGGTTCCCGATGTCAGGCCCTACCTGGCGGGGGCTTCTCTGGCGGTTTGCCCCCTGTTGACCGCACGAGGGCTGCAGAACAAGGTTCTGGAAGCGATGGCCGCCGGGCTCTGCGTGATCGGCTCTGCCCAGGCCATGGAAGGCCTGGACGTGGAACTGGGCGCCGACGCTCTCGTAGCCCAAAGCCCCCAGGAGTGGGTCCAGCAAATCGGTCGGGCCATCGAGGATGAGGATTTTCGCACGCGGATCGGCCAGGCCGCCCGCCGGCGAATCCTGGCCGACTACAACTGGGCCCGCCGTCTCGAACCACTGGTCGAAACGTGCCTGAACCTGGTTGGCTGCGAATTATCCACCCGCCGCACGCCTGCTGCTTCTGCCCCGGCCGGAGGTGGGAAATGACCCGCTCGCGGAAACTCCGCCTTCTCTGGGCCGGCTGGGCGCTGCTGCTGGCAGGATCCACACTTGTCAGCGTGCTTCCCGGCGGCCGGCACGCCCCGGGTGGATGGGATGCCTCTGTCTCCGGGGCCTTCCAGAACGCGATGCATCCGGTGGTCTACGCCGCCCTGGCTTTCTGGCCCGGCCTGGCCCTGCTCAAGAGGGGTCGAGGCCCCGCCTGGCTGGTGCTCCTGGCCCTCTGCCTGACCGCCTACGGGGCCGGCCTGGAAATTCTTCAAAGCTTCATCCCCGGAAGACTGGGTACTTTGGCCGATACAGTAAGTAACGCAGTTGGAAGCTTTTTGGGTATCCTGGCCGCCATGGGACTCCGCTCCAGATTCCCGGCCGCCAGTACAGGACAGATCTGTCGATGATCCGGAACCGAACCATCCTTTGTTTTGCCAGCGGGTATGAAGCCCCGCCGACCAGCAAGCATCATGTGATGCACCTGTTGGCCGAGCACAATACCGTGCTGTGGGTGAACTATCATGCCTCGCGCACTCCCTCGGCCAGTGCTTCCGATGCGATGTACATCGTCAAGAAGCTCGGGCAGGTCCTGGGCGGGCTCAAGAAGCAGCGGGAGAATCTCTACACCCTCACACCCATGGTGCTGCCCCTGCCCTCGAGCCGACTGGCCAAGAGAATCAATGAACTGGCCCTGGTGAGGCAGATCAAGCAGGCCCTGTCAGCCATCCGCGGCGGGCCGCTCCAGATCTGGTCCTTTGCCCCGGATGTGGGCTACCTGGTGGATCACTTCCGTCCCGAGAAGGTGATGTACTACTGCGTCGATGACTTCGCACACTTTACAGGCTACGACGCCGACCGCGTCCTGGCCGATGAGGCAGACCTTGCCCGCCGCTGCGACCTGGTCGTCACCACCTCGCTAACCCTCCAGGAGTCCAAGAAGCACCTGAACCCCAACACCGTTCTCGTGCCCCACGGGGTGGACTACGACCACTTCGCCCGCGCCTGGCAAGAGGAATTGCCCGAGCCGGACGACCTGGCCGACATCCCCAGGCCCAGGCTGGGCTTCTTTGGCCTCATCCGCGACTGGGTGGACGTTGCCCTGCTGGCCGAGGTGGCCGGCAAGAGAAGCGACTGGCAGTTCGTGCTCATCGGCGACGCCACGTTCGACATCGGCGCGTATCGCCGGATGCCCAACATGCACTTTCTGGGCCGAAAGCCCTACGCCGACCTGCCCGCCTATTGCCGGCATTTCGACGTTGGCCTGATCCCTTTCAAGGTCAACGAGCTGACCCGGGCGGTTAACCCGATCAAGCTCCGCGAGTACCTCGCCGCCGCCCTGCCCGTCATCTCCACCCCCATGCCGGAAGTGGAACTCTACAGCCATCTGATCGAAATCGCCCAAGGCTGTGAAGACTTCCAGGCCGCCTGTGCCCGCGCCTTGGAGCTTTCCCCCCAAGGCCGAAATGAGCTCGCCCGCGCCATGCAGACAGAAACCTGGCCGGCCAAGCTGGAGCAGATCGAACAGGGCTTGAGAGAGGTCAGCCCGCCAAGAGAGAGAGACTCCAAAGTACTGAAGATGCGACGCAGCAAGGTATTGATTGGGATTTCCGGCGGTGGTTATGGATTTCAAGCTAGATGTCTTCTCAAAAGGGCACCCTCAGATGTTGAATTAGTGCTAGCTGCAACGAAACATATGTTCTCGAAATACAAGGCGTCAATAGAAGCTTTGAATGTTCCTTTGGAGCATTGCGAAAAGACAAAACTTCACTATCTTCCTGAACAGAGAAGTCGAAATCATCCTGGCATATGTACCGCAATACTTCGGCTATTTAGAGGGCTGAAAGCGTGCAGAGATATTGTGCTGCTCGAACGACCAGACTGGGTCATAAGCATCTGTGACCCCATTTCAGTCCCGCTTCTTCTGTGTGCAAAGATTCAAGGAAGCAAAACCGTTTTTTTGGAGAGTCTTACCAGAATATCCAAACCTTCTACCACGGGGCGGATCATCTCCTACTTGAGCTTGGCTGATCGACTTTATGTTCAGTGGCCAGAGGCCCAAAAGCTATATCGCCAAGCGTGCTATCAGGGAAGGCTGGCATGATATTTATTACGGTGGGGTCAACGAATTTCGATCCATTAGTTGCGGCTATTGATAATTGGGCAAGAGAATATTCCATTAAAGAACGTGTTGTGGCTCAGATAGGAAATGGACAATACTCCCCAAGAAATATTGAGTATTTTGATTACACATATGAATTGGATACATGGTTTCGACGTTCAGACCTCGTCGTCTGTCACGGAGGGACGGGGACCGTGTTTAGGCTTCTGCATCTGAATTGCGCATTTGTTCCTGTACCCAATCGTGATCTCCAGGACGACCATCAGACAGACCTCTTACGTACCTTGGAATCTCATGGCATATGCCGACCCTGCTGGGACCTGAATTGTATCGCTGACGCAATACAGGGCCCTCACTGCTCGAAAGAATACAGATTGGAGAACGATCTTAGTGATGTGATCTGGGCGGAGGTCTCCAGACAACATTACATGGCGTGAAGTGCCTTAGTAGACGAGACGCAGATGGCAGAGCATCTGTGCTGTAATCTGCAGCGAGTCATTAATGTATAGCAGAATACGAGTTTGACGCTAATGCTTAGATGAGATGCAGTATGCTGAAGATGCGTGGAGATCCGGAGTGAGCGGAGCCAGGACATTTATCAGGAACCTCGCGTGCAACTGGGGGGCCCACCTGGCCAACCTGGTGGTGATGTTCTTCCTGTCGCCGTTCATTGTCCACAGCCTGGGTAAAGTCGATTTCGGCGTCTGGACACTGATCGTTACGATTACCGGATACATGGGAGTATTGGATATCGGGATCCGGGCGAGTACCGGAAGATTTGTAATCCTTTACGTAGGCAAGGAAGACCCACAGGGCGTTCGTTCGATCCTGCAGAACTCTCTGGGTTTTTTTCTGCTCATGACGGCCGTAATCGTACCGATCAGCATTGGGCTAGGTTGGGTATTCCCCGCGCTGTTCGAAAAAGTACCCGAAGGATACGCGACTCTGCTATCGATCGTCATGCCGATCATGGCCCTGAACATAGCCATCACAGCAGGTTCACGAGGGATATCGAGCGTCCTGGATGCCCATGACCGTTTTGATCTGTCCCGCGCAGTTGCGGTCCTGTCGCTGATTCTTCGATCGGCTGCGATCGTGGCAGTCCTCCATGCCGGTATGGGCCTGGAAGGGCTGGCCGGGGCGACGATCCTCAGCCACGTCTTTCCCTTGTTGCTGATTTATTGGGTCGCCAAGAAGGTGTATCCTCCTCTTTCGTTCTGGCCCCCCACGTTGGAAAGATCACGCCTCAAGGAAATGTTCGGCTATGGTATCCCGGCTTTCTTGTATGGAGTGTGTCACCGGATTGTCAACCAGACCGATCTGATCGTTGTCGGCGTTCTCATCGGGGTTGGCCAAGTCTCGGTTTACAGTTTCGGTATCATGCTGGTGCTTTACTCCTGGGGCTTCCTGGAGCAGATCAACTCGGTGTTCTTCCCGCCCGTGCAGCGAGCAGCCGCCCAAGGCAAAGACGGCGAGTTGAGATACCTGGTGATCCGCTCGATACGCAGTTCTTGCATGATAGGCCTGCCGGTGCTGATCGGGCTGTGTTTCTTCGGCCAGGAGTTTCTGGTGCTCTGGCTGGGGCCCGATTTTGCAGAAGCGGGAATCGTGGTGATCTTCCTGGCCATTGCCAAGATCGTCAAGTCGCTCTGGAGCGGGATCGGCTCAGCCCTGGCGGCAAAGGGAATGGTGAAGATGAACACCATCACAGGGCTTGTGGCCGCCGGGGTGAACCTGGGGCTTTCGCTCTTTTTCGTGATGGTTCTGGATCTGGGGCTGATGGGAGTGGCGTTGGGAACTCTCGTCTCCCAGTTGCTGATTGAACCGGCGTATGTGTTTTCATATGCACTGCGGAAACTCGGCATGTCGGTTCGCCAGTACATATGGGATATCCTCTGGCCCAGTTGCGTGTTTGCCATTGTTTATTCCGCGGCCTGCTACACAGCAAATGCTGTGCATCCGTCGTACCACTGGGGGACGTTCTTCGCCAAAGCGTTAATTGCAGGTTCTGTCGGCTTTGTGCTTTCGGGGGCGTTTCTCCTGCTCCCTCCTGACAAACAGCGCATCCGGAACGCGTTTGCTACGGCAATGAGGAAGGTGGCAGGTGGCGCAGGTATTGGGGGGTCCCGATCTTGAAACTGCGACTCTCGAGAGAGCTTCACCGGACGAAATACAGGGGCGCCGGTAATGCATAAGGATGGCATCATGACGGAGAAAAAGGATTCTTCGAGTTTCTATGACCGCAGGTGGCAGCAGGAGGAGGGCGAACTGTCTTCTGTGGACAAATATCGAATGGCGTGGCTGCGGGATGAACTAGCAAACCATGCCGAGAACTCCGATCACGAGCTGGAAATACTGGATCTGGGCTGCGGTCGTGGTCGCTATACGAAAGTTGCAGTAGAGTACGGGCAAGTAGATGCTCTGGATCTGAGTGAGGTAGGGGTGTGCAAGACAAGAGAGGTTGCGCCCCAGGCGAACGTGTTCCAGATGAGTGCTACGGAATTTGTTCCTCGCAAGCAGTATGATTGCGTCTTGTCCATCGAGGTGCTTGAGCATATCCCTGACCAGGAGAGGTACGTGGACGTAATTCGCAGATCCCTACGGCCTGGAGGGCTGTTGCTTCTGACTACGCCAAATGCCCGGGCCGCAAGAAGGTACTGGGCCACGCGACCCAGCAGCGCCCAGCCAATCGAGCAGTGGGTAGACCAGAAGACTTTGCGTGGTTATCTCGGGCAGGGCTTTACAGTTGAATGGATGGAAACACGAGACGCTGAATATTCGAGCCGCGGCATTATGAGATGTGTGAATTCAGTCAAGGCCAATTGGATCTTATCCTTTTTGGGTAAAGAGCCTCTTCGGAAGGCGTGGTGCAAGATTGGTATGGGCTGTTACCTGTTCTGTAAAGCGCGACGCAAGCAGACGGCCTGATCGTTGGCACAGTCTGCGGGAGAAATCCCGAGGTGTCTTTTGGCAAAGAGCAACTGACGCGTTTGATGGATGATAGTCTGAACATACTCCTGGCGTGCTTTTCCGACGTACGGTTCGGAGGAGGAGGCGTCACCCGTGCGCTGACACTGGCTCGGGGTTTGATGGCTCGGGGCTACTCCACCAGGATATTGTGCAAGGACGACAGCGGGTCAGAGAATGAAATCAGAGACATCCAGGGCCTCCCGGTCCAGAGAGTCCCTTTCGATGCGGGGCGGCTCTGGCGTCTGGTTGCCCTGGCCGCCGAGCGACATCTCAAGAGCGTCTTTTCCCGGATGGACAGGCCCGACCTGCTCATCGCGGTATCTCCCTACCATGTGACCGCTGCCCGGGCCGTCTGGCCGGAACTGCCGATCATCTACGCGTTCCCTTGTCTGCTGTGGCGCTGCCTGGTTGTTGGAGGACTGGTCGAGAAAGGGTTCTGGCCCCGGATCAACCTTCTGCTGACAAAGCGGCTGGAGCACAAGGCCTGCAAGGCTGCCGACCGGATCATCGTTCAGTCCCGTTCAGTTGTGCAGGATGTCACAGCCTTCTGTCCGGAAGCAGAGCCCCGGCTCCGGATCATCCCCACCCCCGCACCTGACCGGTCCCGACCGACCTGCAGCCGGCAAGAGATTCGCCAAGAGTTAGGCTGCGACGAAGACACGCTGGTCTTCCTGGCCGTGGGGCATCTGGACAGCAACAAAAACTTCGGGCACATCATCGAGGAGTTTGCCCGTTGCGGCGACCAGAGAGCCTGGCTGTGGATCTGCGGTTCCGGTCCGGAAAGGCCGAACCTTGAAACCCGGATACTCCAACATGGAATGGAAGGTCGGGTTCACCTGCTCGGCGCCCGAAAAGATATGCCATCTGTCTACAGCGCGGCCGATGTGTTCGTCCACGCAGCCTGGTATGACAACTATCCCAACGTATACCTGGAGGCCATGTCTGCCGGCCTGCCGCTGATCGGCCCGATCGGAGAGTTTCCCAGGATCATCAGCCCCCTTACCGATATCATCGAAGAAGGCACCGAGGGTTTGACCTACGATCTTACGCAAACAGGGCACCTGGCAGCACAAATGCAGAAGCTCTGCCTCGACAGGCAGTTGTGCCGGACGATGGGTAACAGTGCCCGGCGGCGGGCACGTCAATGTCATGCTCTTGAATCCTACATTGATTCTGTGGAAGAGGTAGTTATCGAGTTGGCTGGCCTGGATCGTTCAGCCGGGTCGCAACTTGAAGGGAAAATCTAATGGACAGACCGACGCAAGTTTCCCCACATAAGCTTCGGGACTCAGAGGACGGTATTCGTATCGCTCTGGATGCCAGGACGGTGTATTCGTCTGCCCGGCGGGGGACGGGGAAGAATCTGATTGATCTGTATCGGACGATGGCGCAGATGAGGCCGGGGTGGGAGTTTGTGTTGGTTCACCGGGGGAAGGGCAAGGACGATCCGTTTGCGGACTTGCCGGCGTTCAAGCAGGAGATCGTGGATACCTGGGGGGATAGGTGGCATCGGTGGGAGAGGAAGGCTCTGCCCCGGGCGGCGGCCAGGCTGCGGGCGGATGTCCTGCACTGCCCGGCCAATACCGGCCCCGAGAAGTCGCGGGTTCCGATGGTTTTGACGATTCACGACCTGATCCCGCTGGAGCCGGGATTGGAGGTCGCGGACTCATCTCAGTGGGCCAGTCGGGTGGGGTCAGCGGCACGGGCGGCGTCGCGGATTCTTACGCCCAGCACGTACAGCAAGGAAAGAATCGTGGAAGTCTTTGGCGTATCGGCCGATAGGATTGATGTAAACTTCTGGGCGGCCGATGCCAAATACGAACAGGTCGAGGACGCCGAAGTGCTGGCCGGGATCCGTCGGAAGTACACGGGTCGAGCTGAGCAGAAGTACGTCCTTGCCTTCAGCGGCGCGGACAAGCGAAAGAACGGCAAGCGGATTCTCGAAGCCTGCAGTCGGCTCGGCGCGGATCTTCGCGAAGAATACCACCTGGTGGTCGTCGGTATGCCGGATCCGGTTCGCAGCCGGGCCCGGGATGCCTGGTCGGACCAACCGGCCTGGGAATCGATGCACCTGCACGGCTTTGCGCCGGAAGAGGACATGTCAGCCCTGATCAGCGGGGCTGAGGTCTTGTGTTATCCGACGCTGGCAGAGGGTTTCGGCCTGCCGGTGCTGGACGGTTTTCGTTGCGGTACGGCTGTGCTGGCGGGCAATACCACCAGCGTTCCGGAAGTGGCCGGCGACGCGGCCTTGCTGGCCGACCCGTATGATGTGGATGCCATTGCGGCGGGTCTGGAGAGGCTGCTGAAGGATACAGAGCTTCGGGACTCGCTGGTCCGCAAGGGACTGGCCCGCGTGGAAGAATTCACCTGGCAGGCCACGGCTCGCCGGGCGTTGGATGTTTTCGAGAAGGTTGTCCAAGAGGCGGAATAGCCAATGTCATTTGAAATCGCTCGCGACTGCCGGCACTACATCGGCGACAGGCCCTGCAAGTACAAGTGCCTCTGTCGCTGCGAGCACTACGATCCGATGGGCAAGCGGATCGTGATCATCAAGCTGGGCGCCTTGGGCGACGTGGTGCGCACGGTGAGCCTGCTGCCGAGTCTCAAGGCGGCCTGGCCCCAGTCGCACATCACGTGGATCTCCAAACCCAACGGCGTTCGGATTCTCCGGAACCATCCGCAGATCGACCGGCTGTTCGTCTTCGATGCCGAGGGGGTCAGTGCACTGGAGAACCAGTCCTTCGACCTGGTGATCTCCCTTGACAAGGAGCCGGGCCCGACAGGCCTGTGCAATGCCATACAGTGCGAGGACAAGCGTGGGATCCGCATGTCAGCCTGGGGGACGCCCGAGCCCACCGACGAGCGGTGCGAGCCCTATTTCCGCCTGGGCCTGGACGACGATCTCAAGTTCCATCACAACCGCAAGACGTACCCCGAACTGATCCACGAAGCACTGGGCATCGAATATGTCCGGGAGCCTTATCTGCTGTACCCCGGCCCGGAAGACCGCCGCAAAGCCGAGGAGATTTTCTCTCCTCTTGGCAGCAGCGAATCGCCGATCGTGGGCCTCAACACCGGAGCCGGCCGGGTTTTCGCTCACAAGGCCCCGCGTCCCTCGCACTGGGTGGAGATTGCAAAGATCCTGATGCAGCGAGGCTGTCGGATCGCCCTGCTGGGCGGCCCGGATGAGGCGGAAACCAACCGCCTGCTCGCCGAACAGTTGGGCCCCGAGGTCTTGCAGACCGGCAGCGACAACACGGAGCTGGAGTTTACCGCCATCGTGGGTCAGTGCGACGTGGTCGTTGCGGGAGACACGCTGGCGATGCACTGCGCGATTTCCCAGAAGGTGCCCGTGGTGGCTTTGTTTGGCCCGACGTGCGAACAGGAAATCGACCTGTTCGAACGGGGCAGAAAGATCGTAACCACACATCCCTGCTCGCCGTGCTATCGGCGGAGTTGCGATGAGAACCCCAGTTGCATGGATGTGCTGGACTCAGAGGAGATTTGTTCGAGCGTATGGGATTTGCTGGAAGCGACCGACTCGGAATGGTGGCAAGGCTAATGAAAGAGGCATCTAATAAAGGCAGAAAGGCCAGTGCAAGTATGCAGGCTATGGAGACTCTTGACCTCGAAGAGGTCAAGAGACGCTATCCCAAGGCCAAGGCCAATGCGGCAAATCTTCTGCCGCGGCTGGCACAGCTGGGCTCGTTTAGTTCTGGAAGTCGAATTCTTGATGTCGGCGCGGCACAGGGACGTTTTGTCGCTGCCTGTAAGGAAATGGGGTTCGAAGCAGCAGGTGTAGAGCCATGGGGGCCTGCAATAGAAATGTCGAGGGAGTTTGGAAGATCGCTCGACATGATTCTCGATATTCGCCACGGCACGGCTGAGATGCTTCCGTTTGACGAAAGAACGTTTGACATTGTGCACGCAATGAGCGTGATTGAGCATGTTGATGATGCTCAGAGGGCTTTTGACGAAGCGTATCGGGTACTGAAGCCCGGTGGAGTATTCTGGTTCCTGACGGCAAGCAGTGTCTGCCCAAAGCAGCAGGAAATCCAAGGAGTTCCTCTGTTTGGCTGGTATCCTGATAGGTTGAAACGTCGGATCATGAAGTGGGCGTGCGAAAGTCGTCCTCATTTGGTGGGACACACACAACGGCCTGCCATTCATTGGTTTACGCCTTGGAAAGCGCGTCGGATGCTTCGGAAATCCGGGTTCAGGACTGTTTTCGACCGATGGTCGCTTCCACTGGCCCCTGGTTCGTCTGTTGGAAAACGCAGGTCTTTTGCGATCATACGATCCACTCCTGTGACCAAGCTGCTGGCTGACGTTCTGCGCCCGTGTTGCTCATACGCTGCAGTGAAGCCGTTATGATCCGGAAAACTGATTACTGACTGAGCAGTAGCCAACAACAAGAAGGAATAGGATTGGCTTAAGATGAAATGGCTATTTGCAACATATTCTTTTCCGTGGCCGATCGTACATGGAAGCTGGCTTCGCGTATATCATCTGGCACGTGGCTTGGCTCATGCAGGGGAAAAGGTGTGTCTGCTTTCTCGAGGCGATTCAGAAGCTGGAGTCGATGCTTACAGAGACATTGACGTGAGTGTTAGCCTATTCACCTGCAAAGAAGCAGGATCCTCTGGCACAGGCCGAACATTATTGTCTGCATATCTATTTGAAGAGGAATGGTGTGCTCCTATCGCGAAGCATTGTCGAGAAGCCGAGTTCGTGGTGCTGTTTGGAGCAAGGATGATGCAATACGCGCCGGAAGCCTCGGCAGGAAACCGAGTGATCGTGGACATGGTGGACGATCCTCTGCGTGAGCATTATCGCCGGTTGGAGAGCCCGAGTATTTGGGATCGGCTTCGAATGGCAAAGCTTTCGTTGGGGCAGAAGCGATACGAAAGGAAGTTCCGAAAGTACGCAGACGCGGTGGTTTTTGTCAGCGAGGCAGACTGCAAAGGATTTCTGGACAGGAATCCCGGGATGTCGACGTACTCGATTCCTAATGGTGTCGACACTGAATTCTTCAAAAGGCCTGATGATCTGTCCCGGCATCGAGCTGAGCCATCGATTGTGTTCCTCGGTAACATGGCCAACCCCAACAACGAACGGGCTGCCAGGTATCTGGTTGAAGTCGTGGGGCCGGCCCTGTGGAAGCGGATTCCAGAGGCCCGAATTGTCCTGGTTGGAGCAGAGCCGACCCCGCAACTTCAGGCGTTGTCGTCTGCAAGAGTTACGGTGACAGGAAGTGTTCCGGATGTGCGCGAGTATCTTTGGAGTGCATCGGTCGTGGCGATTCCAATGGTGAGCGGAACAGGTATAAAGAACAAGGTTCTGGAAGCTTGGGCTGCGTCGGCTCCGGTCGTAGCGACCCCGTTGGCAGTGGAAGGGATTTCCCAGGCCAGTTCTGAGAATTGCATGATTTGCGAAGACCCCGTCGAATTTGCGCAAGCAATTGAGAAAGTGCTGAAGGATCCCGAGAAAGGCGAGAGACTGGGGCAGACCGGCAGAAAGACCGTTGAGTGTTCCTATTCATGGGAAGGTGCTGTTGAGAGGCTTATGGGGATCGCAGAATCGCCTGACAGCCTGCGATGTCAGCCTCCAAACGGTGTCCGTCTATGACGCTTACGACAAAATCAATGTGCCTGGGACAGAGGTCTTCGTCTTATACTGGAATGGTACACAACTGCGCTTTCGGAGGACTGTGAAGTGTCCCTGACCGCCCTTGCATTTCTCGTATTCTTTGCAGTCTGTGTCATTGGTGCTGTTTTCAAACCACTGATGGGAATTGTTGGCTATGTAATCCACTATTGCTTGGGTCCGGAAGGAATGTGGTTCGGCGCTCCGCTGAAACAAACGGGAATCCGTTTCTCTCTGGTGTTGGCCTTGGCGACTTCAATCGGCTTGATACTCCACTGGTGGAAGCATAACAGACGGGGATCTGTGGCTTTTCTGGTGGAGAAGATTGCTCTGCTCTTTCTTGTGTTTGTGTCAGCCTACAGTCTGATCAGACCTCCGCTGCGATCGATGCCGAACATCGATCCGATTCCCCTGAAATTTACCAAAGTCCTGCTCATGGGGCTCGTAATCACTCATCTATGCACAACCGTTCGACGTGTGAGGATACTGGTCTGGACATTCCTGTTCGGGTGTCTCTTTCTGGGCTACTATATATTCTCTGACGTTGGATATCTTCACAAAGGACGAATCGAAGGAATAGGAGGTCCTGATTTCAGAGAAGCGAATGGTTTGGGAGCGTTTTTGCTGGCGTTCCTTCCGTTGGCTGGAGTCATGTTTATTACAAGCAAGTGGAAGGGCAAGGTGTTCGCAGTGCTTGCAGGTGTGTTCACTGTCAATGGCATCGTTGCCACTCGCAGCCGAGGGGCTGTAATTGCTGCTGCCGTCGTCGCTGTCTTGGCAGTTGTTCGAGCTCCGAAAAAGCACAGACTCAAGATACTGAGCGGCCTGATTGTTGTAGCAGTCGGGGGTTATGCGCTGACCGATGAAGGGTTCTGGGAGAGGACTGAAACCATTCAGTCCCAGGAAGGAGAGCGTGACGCCTCGGCCCAAGGGCGAATTGACACCTGGATTGCCACCCTGGAAATGTCCAAGGACTATCCGATGGGTGTCGGGCCTGATAACTTTGACCAGTACATCGGGCAGTACAACGAAAAGTATACCGGCAGGGATGCTCACAGTTCATACTTCCTGGCTTTAGGTGAGTTGGGATGGTTGGGGTTGGGGCTGTTTCTCCTGATCATGGTTTTGGGAGGCTGGCGACTGTGGGTTCTTGGGAAAGTTCGCTCAGAAGAGATCTATACTTTGGGCCAGGAACAGAGAGACGCAAAACTTTTATCCTATGGCTTCTTTCTCGGGTTGGTGGCGATGGCTGTCTGTGGCCTCACGATTTCCAGGCTGTACGCCGAAATGCAGTGGTGGTTCCTTCTTTTCCCAGCCATGATGCAGCGGGCGGTGCAGTCGCTTGGAACCGATGAGGAGACTGAAGAGGATGTCGGGCCACTTGGGGCTGTGTCTTCGGCATGATTAAAGCAGAGATGCAAAATGCCAGGCCTTCCCCTCAAGAGGATACGAAGAGAATCATGCGCATTGGCCTTGTAGTCGATCGCCTTGTGCCGGGGGGCAAAGAGCGGGTGGTGTGCCATCTGGCGCGGAACTTTCGAATGCTTGGAGCGACGGTTCGCGTGTGCTGCATGCGAGACTCAGGTGAGTTCGGAAAGCAATTGGTCGATGAAGGCATCAGCGTTTGTTCAATCGAATCCACAGGCAGGATGGACATATCGGGCCTTCTTCGCTTGGCCACCTGGATCGATACAGGAAAGCTGGACGTCATCAACGTTCATGACCGGGCGTCTTTAAAATACGTTCATGCCGCCAAGACGATCTCGCATCGCTCCCCCGTAGTGTTCACGGCACACGGATTGCTGCACTCAACAAAGAGCCTTGGTCGGATCGAACGATTTCTGGCCCGGGATGTTCAGGCCGTGACGGCCGTGTCTCCGTCTGTCGGGGAAGCATATCGGCAGTTGTTCGGGTGGCAGATTCCGGTGGATGTGATCCGTAACGGCATTACCCCGGTCAAATGGGATCCTCGTCTGAGAGACCTGTTCAGGAAGGAACTTGGGATTGCAGATGAAACCACTGTGATCCTTGCAGTCGGCAATATCAAGCCCGAAAAGGGATACATCGAGCTGCTCGATGCTACCGAAAAATTGTTCTCAGAGGTGGAAGAAGACTTCGTTGTCGCAGTGGCGGGTCGAATCGATGATTCCAACTATGCCCGGCTCCTGGAAGAAAAGCTGGAAGCCCGAGGACTCGCAGAACGCTTCCGTTTGCTCGGCATGCGCAGCGATCTTCAGGCTGTGCTATCCGGGGCAGATCTGTATGTTCTGCCCAGTCTTACGGAGGGTTTGCCCATGGCCCTTCTGGAGGCTATGTCGGCTGGGCTTGCTTGTGTGGCCAGCGATGTCGGGGATATAGCCGATGTGCTTGGCTCGGGGCGATATGGAAAGATCGTCCCCGCTGGAAATGCGAAGATTCTGGCGCATGTCCTTCGTGAACTCGTGGAGAAGCCGGAGAAACGGAAATGCTTGGGGAAGCTGGCTGCCGAACGGGTTCGTGCGCAGTATAGCGCTTCTTCAATGGCAAAGCAGTACATGGCCCTGTTCAGAAAGATCATGCCCATAAGCGGAGAGCGTCCTTCAGAAGAGGCCAGACCCGGCGTTGTCATGCTGGGGCCGCGATATCCTCTAACGGGGGGGATGGCCACGGTGACCAATCTGCTTTGTGAAAGTCGACTGGCGGATCTGTGCGACCTGAGGGTAATTCACAACGCCAAGACCACGCGGGAGGGCAGGTCCTTCCTTGCTGGTGTTGGCGCCCAGGTGAGCCTGGTTGGAAGGATCATCAAGTCCCTCTCGTCCGGCCAAGATAAGATAACGCACATCCACACTTGCAGTGGGTTCACGTTCTTTCGCGACTGTCTGCACGCTCTGGTGGCCAGGGGGCTTGGCTCGAGGGTGGTCTGGCACGTGCACGGGGGCAGGTTCAAGCAGTTTCTGGACAAACTCCCTTGGGCAGGCAGGCGTATTGCACGGTTGATGTTGACCCGGGCTGACGCCGTGATCGTCCTGAGCAACCAGTGGATCCGGACGCTCGAGGGCTTTGCCCCCGGGGCCAGGTGGCGGGCAGTGCCCAACGGGGTGGCCGTGCCGGAAGAGCCGACCAAAGTCGAGGCGAACCGTTGCCTGTTGTTTCTGGGGAATCTCGGTCGACCCAAGGGGGCCTCGGACCTGGTCGAAGCCCTGATCCGGGCCCGGCAGAAGTGCTCCGAGGTCTGCGGGAAGCTGGCCGGCAACGAAACCGCGACCGGCGAAATGTCGAAACTCAGCCAGCGGATCCGGCAATCTCCCCAGCCCGAGGCGGTGGAACTGATCGGCATCGTCAAGGGGCGGGACAAGCTGGAGAGGCTTGAACAGGCCGGGTTCTTCTGCCTGCCCAGCTACGCCGAGGGGCTGCCCATGGCCATGCTGGAGGCGATGGCGGCCGGCCTGGGGGTAATCGTCACGCGTGTCGGGGCGATTCCCGAGGTCATCACCGACGGCGTGGAGGGTTTCCTGGTCGATCCGGGAGATGTCGAGACCCTTTCGGACAGGATCGTACGTCTGAGCGAAGATGGCCAATTGCGAAAGACCATGGGGGCCGCCGCCAGAAGAAAAGTGATTCAGCATTACAGTCTGGATAGGATGGCAGAGAGGATATACGGGCTCTACGAGGAAGTGACGAGACGAAGATGAACCCCCTGATCGCGCGCAAACTGATCCTTCCCCTTCACGAACGTCTGCGTCACCGTCGGACGTTTCCTCTCT
>CAZOVB010000033.1:44360-46076 GCA_964583095.1 uncultured Planctomycetaceae bacterium | reverse complement strand
CAGCCGATCTTCGACAAGCACTGCGCCTCGTGCCACAACTACGAGAAGTTCGCCGGAGAGCTGATCCTCAACAAGGACAAGGGCGTGCGATTCCTCCAGTCGCTGTCCTACATGGAACGCAACGGCCTGCTCCGCGGCGAGCTGCTGAGAACCGTCAAGCAGGGACACAAGGACGTCAAGCTCAGCCAGAATGAAATCGAGACGCTTCGCTGGTGGTACGCCGTCAAGTGTCAGCAGAGCGGCACGTATGCCTCCTTCGGCACCGGCGGGGACGAGTGCGACATCCCCTACAGCCATCCCAGGGGTCCCCAGGGACACGAGAACCCCGACGCGGTGGTCCTGGACTTTGACGAATCGGTCCTGGAGAAGCGATGCGACTCCTGCCATGTCCAGGGCGACCGGAAGAGAAGCCAGAGCTACCGGCATTCCAAGTACACCGGACGCGGCTGGCCTCGGGGACGCGACTACGACCACGTCTTCAACATGACCGAGCCGAAGAACTCCCTGCTGCTCCTGGCCCCGCTGTCCAAGGAGGCCGGCGGCCTGGGGCTCTGCCGCAAAGGCGACGCCCTGAGCAAGGTGCGAGGCCGACGCAAGGAAGACGATCCCCGCCCGATGGCCAATGTCTTTGCCTCCAAGGAGGACCCGGACTACAAGGCGCTGCTTTCGGAGCTTACGCGCATGAGCCGGCACCTCCAGAGCCAGGGCACCTTCCCCCACGCCGAGAACTGGAGGCCGGTGGGAGATTACATCCGCGCGATGAAGCTCTACGGCGTCCTGCCCGAGGACTACGACTGGGAGAAGAACCCGATCGACCCGTTCCGGATCGACGAGGCCTACTACCAGCTCTTCTACGACGGCAGGACCGGGGACGAAGAGCCCCTCCAGCCCTGAGTGCCCGATCGGAGAACTATCTCTGCTGCGTCTGGCGGGTTATCTATCGCCGTCGCCGGCCTGGGGGGTCTGCGGAGTCAGAAGGAAGTACGGGCTCTGCCATTTGCCGGTGTCAATCTCGAGGGACTTCTTGTCGTGGTTCAGGACGAGCTGGAGACAAGGGAGATCTCCATTCTGAAGCAAGGGGCTCAGGTTGAGTTTTCGGCCGCGGATCTCCACCGTCGCCTGGACGCGCTCCATGAGGATCGGCGCCTTGCCGTGGCTGACGATCTTCGTTCCATCCTCGATCTTCATGCCGGTATTGCGTGCCCGCGCGATGGCCGTGACCAGGATGCTTTCGCTCTCTGCCAGCGTCTTGTCCGGCTCAGAGGCCGTAATGAAGATCGCCGCGTACGGACTGTGGGACGTAATGGTCACATTGCCCAGCTTGCAGGGGACGTCCTTGGCGAAGCCCACCACCGCCTTGGTGGCCGGGGTGTCGATGGTGATGTACCCGTCGAGCTTCTCCTTGCCCGCCTTCCAGGCCAGTTGCCCGGTGGCTGAGTGAATGACGCCATCCTTGATGTACTTGCTCAGGTCGAACTGGGGCGTGGGCTTGTGCTCGTCGGTGAACTCCACGACGCACCGGGCGGCCGCCAGGGAACGGGCCGGGACCTTGTCGCTGTCGAACGTCTTGACATCCCACTCCTGCTTGACCTGGTCTTCAAAACCCATCTTTCCCTCGGCCAGGTCGGGAATGGAAACGTACCTGCGGGCTACCACGTCGGATTCCTTCACGTCGCCGCGACGGACCATGCGCGACACGGCTGGGAAGATGCCCAT
>CAZOVB010000033.1:41233-44260 GCA_964583095.1 uncultured Planctomycetaceae bacterium | reverse complement strand
AACATGAACGACACATCCCAGCCGTTAAGGCCCATGCCGTAGGCGCCGATGATGGCCGGCCCCTCCACGCCCCATTCGTTGGGCAGGACGTGGATCCACTCGGAAAGGCTGAAAGGCCGATCCGCAACCTGCTGCATGCCGGCTGAGAGCATGGCACTTCCCGGCACGGCCAGCATGGTGGCGTTGTTGATCTGGTTTCGGCTGCCCCCGCCAAAGTAGTTGTGTCGGTCGATCAACCCCACCAGGGCATCGCTGTGAAGGTTGTAGTAATGACTCATCGCCCGCCCCGCCTGCCAGTTGCCGGCCATGATCTCGCCCTTGTACCCCGCCTCGCGGATCGCCTTGACATACCGGGCGTAGAACTCGTTCTGGCGCTGGTAAAGGTAGAGCATGGTATCGAGCATCCGCTGCTTCTTGTGGGCCTGGCTGGTAGCCAGTTGGGCCGGGTCATAGAACCACGGATTGCCGGCCGGGACGATATACTCCCCTTCCCAGCTTTCGCCCACGAGTCCTTCGTTGCCGAAGCTGTTGAGGGCCCCGTCTCCCCAGGCGGCCAAGAGCTTCTCCTTGCTGCCGTACTTGTCCTTGAGCCACTGGAAGAACTCCTTGCCGGCCCGCTTGCGAAGCGTCGGAACCTTCTGGAGCTGGTTCATCGTCCCGAAGAACAGGGCGCTGTCTTCGTTGAACAGCTCGATGATCGCAATGGCCGGATCCTGGGCATACGTCTTGCCCGTATACGGATTCTTGTGTTTGAGGAGGTTGACGATCTGGCGGATCTGGAGATCCTGCAGCTCACGGGACAGGAAGACCGATCCGTGGCCTGTCTTGATGCGCGGGCTTCGGCCTCGCCCCAATTTGCCGAACTCGTTCATGAAGGGCACGGCTTCGCGGTCGGCCGGGCCGAGCTTGACTCCGAACGTGCTGGAGAGCTTCGTGTAGATCCCCTTCTCCTTGAGCTGCGAGACGAAGTAGTCCATGCGGTCGAGCTTTTCCTTGTCGAACTCGGCAAAGCTCTGGTCCGACTGTATCCCCGCCCAGCCGGGGCCGTCGGCGTACTTGTGCAGCCGCACCGCGTTGATGCCGTAGTCGGCATAGAAGAAGGCCCGGTCTTCGGCGAGTTGCTTCTCCGGCGCACAGCCGGCATAGCAGACGTTCAGGCCCCAGAGCTTGATGGGCTTGCCGTTGTAGACGAGTTTGTCCTCGTCGCGCAGGATCCGCCCGTGCTTTCCGGCCGGGGCGTCGGCCCATTCGGCCATGCTCATTGCAGAGCCCGCCTGCCCCTGGGCCTGCCACTCATACCAGTCCTTGACTTCGGGTTTGGCGGCCTTTTCCTGCCCCGCTGCCTGCGAGACACAGAGCATCAGACCCGCAACAACCCCAACCAGAACAAAAACGCTTTCCAGATCGCGCATAGCAAGCTCCTTATCCGAAGTGTAACGTTATTCTATTCAACCGAACCGGCCGACAGTTGTCCTGCGGAAAATCTTCCCGCGCGAAATGCGCGCACGCACATCCAGGCGTCGGACCCGACAAGGCTCCGGCGGGCCTGAGCCCGAGCCGATCTTACTGGCCGCCGTCCACTGCCTGCTTTTGCTTCTGGGCCTGCTGGAGCATGCGGGCGACGAGTGCGTCCATGGCGCCGGAAGAATCTGTTCCGGAGCCGGCGCCGGAAACCACCAGAACCTCGGGCAGCTTGACGTTCTCCAGGCCTTCCAGGATCATCTTGGTCACCTCCAGGCGGACGAAGTTGTCCACGCCGCCCAGGGCTTCGATCTTCTTAAGGTACACCTGCTTCTGGCCGTCGGCTTCGGCCACGGCGGCCTCGGCCAGGGCCTGGTTGATGTCGATCTTGGCACGCGCCTGGGCCTTGTCCTTCTCCTGGTTGGCCTCTTCCTCGGCGCGGACGGTCTTGGCCCGCTCCATCTCGGCCTCCATCTTCTGCTGCCAGGTCTCCTTTTCCCGCAGGGCGATTTCCTTTTCGGTCTGGGTGGCCAGGAGCTGTTTGCCCTGGGTCGTTTCCGACAGGCCGATGTCGGCTACGAACACGCCGTCGGTATTGACGCGGAAGAGTTCCAGCTTTCGGGCGAACTGCTCGGTGGCCTGCTTCTCGATCTCCGAACGGGTGTTGACGTACTCCAGGGCGTCGCGATGCTCGGCCGAGTTGCGGAATATCGCGCGAATCGAAGGCAGGACCACGCGTTCCTCCAGCGTATCGTAGCCGTCGCCATCGGAGTCCGAGTCCGGGTCCTTGAGCAGCGCGACGCAGTACGGCGCGTTCTCCGCCGTGATCTTTACCGAGACCCGAACGTCGACGGAGAACTCGAAGCCGTCTTTGCTGCGAACGCCGATGGGGTTGTTCCTGCCCTTGCCGGCCCCGGATGTATAGGAATAGATCCGGTTGGTCGTTCGCACCCGGGTCGGGATCAGCGCGCTGGGATGCAGGTAGTACAGTTGCGGAGTAAGGGGCTTGGCCCAGATCCCCCGGTACCCGTTGGGGACGATCGGCACGCCGTTGACGTCCTCGGCCTCGCCCTCAAAATCCGGACCCGCGTTGGCCTTGATCACCACCACTTCCCCGACCTGGACCTCCATCGCGGGCTCCTGGCGGATCTCGAAGAGGCGCGGATTGTAGCGGTATTCCCCGGGGGGCAGGACCGTTAGCTGCGGGCCTCGATAGCCCTGGCCGCTGGCGAGAAACATCTGCCCGTCGAGCATGGAACGCACATCCTGCCACTTCTGGGCGAAGGTCTCTCCCTCGGGCAGGGGCTGGCCGTCCTTGGCCACCACCGTTCCCACCATGCCCTCGCCGATGACCTTCGTCTCGACCGTCTCGAGTTTGTACAGCCAGGGCCAATACCAAAAATGCCATCCCGGAGGCAGCACGCGGGCCTGGGGGCCCTTCTCGCCCTGGGTGGCGATGATCTGCCCGGGGGGCAGGTCCTTGCCGAACTTGACGATGATGATCCCGGTCTCCTTGTCGCCCACGTAGAGCGTCGTGGAGAAGACCACCAGGGCCAGGCCCACCAG
>CAZOVB010000033.1:0-41133 GCA_964583095.1 uncultured Planctomycetaceae bacterium | reverse complement strand
CATGGCCTCGACACGACGCGAATTCCTGACCCGTTCCGGTGCGATGCTTGCCGGAGCTGCCGTTCTGCCCTCCCTCCTGCGGGCCCAGTCCGCCGGCGCCTCCGGGCGAAAACCCAATATCATCGTGATCGTCGCCGACGACCTGACGCCAAAATACCTGGGCTGCTACGGCGGGCCCACCCCCACGCCGCATCTGGACGCAATGGCCAAGGCGGGCGTGGTCTTCCAGCAGGCCCACTGCGTCACGCCGCTGTGCAACCCCAGCCGCTACACGCTGCTGACCGGCGAGTTCCCCGGCCGAAACGAAAACACCTGGAGCCGCACCGACAAGAACGACCCCTACTGGCTGGGCCAGTCGACCAAGCTCACCGCCGACGATCCGTCCATTGCCCGGAGGCTCAAGCAGGCCGGATACGTCACCGGCTACGTGGGCAAGTGGCACAGCAACTTCGAACTGGGCACAGACCTGAACTGGCCCGAGGACATGGATCCCGACAATCCCGATCATGACCGCATGCTGCGAACCCGCCACGCAAAGCATGTCGAGATGATCAAGCAGTTCACCGGCTTCGACCACGTGGGCAACCTGGTCGTGGGCAATCTGGACCGCAAGGCCAAGACCGCACCCAAGGTGGGCTACCACAACCCGGAATGGCAGACCCAGGGCGCCCTGGATTTCATCGAGGGCTCGGCCCGGGGCGGCAAGCCGTTCTTCCTTCACCTGGCCAACTCGATCCCGCACTCGCCGGATAACCTCGAAACCCTCAAGCAGGACACCCGCTACACCCAGGCAGGAAAGCTGGACAAGCCCCTGACCTGTCACCCGCCCCGAAGAACCGTCCTGGAGAGACTCAAACGAGCAGGGCTGAATACCTCAGGCCCCCTGGCGAGCATCAACGCAGGGACCATCATTCTGGACGATCAACTGGCAGCCCTGAAGCAGAAGCTCCTGGAACTGGACATCGCACGCGACACCATGATCATCTGGCTGGCGGATCACAGCATCTACGGCAAGGGAACGGTCTACGCGCCCGGCACGCACGTGCCGATGATCGCGTCGTGGCCTTCACATCTGCCGGCCGGCAAGACCGTCCAGACGCCGGTGTCGCTGGTCGACCTGTTCCCGACGACCCTTGCCGCCGCCGGAGCCCAGACCCAGCCCACCGACGGCACGGACCTTATGCCCCTCATGCAGGGAAAAACCGATTCCCGAGAGCCGATCTACATGGAGGTCAACTGGCACCGGGGCATACTCAAAGGCAACCTGCATTACGTGGCGTTTCGCCCTCCCAAGGGGATCCTGGATAAGATGGCCTCGGGGGAGATTGAAGTGGCCGCCGACCAGCCGTTCCGCAACAACCGCAACGTCTTCGGCGACTTGAACCTGCCCTTCAAGCCCGGCTACCTGGATGCGGATCAACTCTATGACCTGAGCGTCGATCCGCTCGAGCGGAACAACCTGGCCAATGATCCGGCCTACACGGAGAAGTTGGAAGAGCTCAAGGCTGAGCTGGCCAGGGTGGTCAAGACCTTCCCGCGCCCGTTCGACCTGGAAGTACCGGCCTTCATGAAAACGCCCGAGTATGCCGCCCTGATCCGAAAGCGCAAGCAGGTGGCCGACCAGACGTATACCCACTACCCCGAACCCTACGACGCCGAACGAATCTACAACTGGAACCTCCTGGATCCCCTGGCCCAGAAGTAGTCTCAGCCCCAGCTTCTCCAAGAGAGCAACTTGTGTCCACGATGGACAGCCGACGTCTCCCCGCCGTAGACGAGTACTCCGGCAAGCTCCGGTGAGTCGGTTGTCTTTCGCCACCAGTCCAGGCCTCGCAGGAAATCCCCTTTGTAGGTCTGGCCTGCCTTGGCCTCGACAGGTACCGGCCGGGAAGCGGAGGATTCCAGGAGCAGATCAATCTCGTGCCCGCTGGAGTCCCGCCAGAAACCGATCTCCGGTCGAAGCCCCCGGTGGGTGTAGTTCTTGAGAGCTTCTGAGACGACCCAGTTCTCGAAGACGGACCCCTTCGAGGCATGAACGGCCAAGCCTTCTGCCTGCCGTATCCGCAGCAGATAGCACAACAGGCCGGTGTCCAGAAAATACAACTTGGCTGTGCGCACCAGACGCTTGTTGAAGCTTCTATTGTGAGGCCGCAGGAGCATGACGATGAAGCTGGCCTCGAGGATGCTCAGCCAGCGTCTGGCCGTGGCGTGAGATACGCCGCAATCCGATCCCAGAGCCGAGAGGTTGAGCAGTTGCCCCGCCCTGCCGGCACAGAGACCCATGAATCGCTCGAAGGTTTCCAGATCGCCGATCTGCGTAAGATCCCGCACGTCGCGTTGAATGTACGTCTGATAGTAATTGCCCAGCCAGATCTGGGGATCCAGGCCCTGGTCATGGATCCGAGGATAGCTCCCGGTCCAAAGGGCGTCCAGCAGGGCCTCGCGACCTGAACCAATGACACGCGGAGGCCGGGCCGCGATGGTTTCGATCGGTTCCATCGGTTCACGGGCCAACTCACTCCGGGAGAATGGAAGCAGGTGCAGGATGTCGCATCTTCCGGCCAGCGACTGGCTGACACTCTGCAGCAACAGGAAGTTCTGCGATCCGGTGAGAACAAATCGTCCTGGACGGGGATCAGCATCCACCATGCCCTGCAGATAAGAGAAGACCTCGGGGGCATTCTGAGCTTCATCGAGTATCAAGTTGCCCTTGAACCGGTCGAGGAATCCGCGTGGGTCCTCCAGGGCCATGCGGCGGTCGTCAGGGTTTTCCAGACTTACGTATTCGTAGCCGGGAAGAGCCATTCGAGCCAGCGTGGTCTTTCCGGACTGCCGCGGGCCGGTCAGCGTGACAATCGGGTATTGCTCAAGTCCCTTTCTGAGCCTTCGTGTCAGATGTCTCTCAATAGCCATGGTGTTTCTTGCAAATTGAATATTGAATGTCCAATCTGCATTATTGCTGCCTGCCCAACCGAAGGCAAGAGCAAATTGAATATTGAATGTTCAATTTGCAGGAATCCTGGGACTGCGAATCCCGTGTCGGGCAGCGTAAGTGATTTCATTGCGGCCGTTTAAGCGTGTCGGAAGGCCCAAGCGTCGCTTTTGGACGCGCGTCCCGGACACATCGGAGGGTGGAAGCTTCAAAGCGCCCCTCCGAAGGCCTCCAGGTCCAGTCGTCTTCAAAGCCCTTGCCGGAGACCACCACCTTCGCCCGGCCCGGGTTGCTGTAGTCGACCTGCAGCTCCAGCCCCCTGCCCCAGGGGTCGTACACGCTGACAAGCCGAAGCCGATCGGTCTTGCACTCCAGGCGGAGCTGTTTCCATCCCAGTGCTTTGCCCCGGTCATCGGCAGGAGCGGCGACGATGCGATCGGCCACCTTTCGATCGGCCCGGACCGCAAACGGGCAACGCGCATTGCCCGAACGCAGGATATACTCTCCCGTTGCCTCCCGAACCTCCACCAGGTCCGGCCCCTGCATCAACCAGGAGACATCGACCGCCTCCTCGGCCCGGATGTCATCCAGGACCAGGATGTACTGCCCCTCTGCCCAGATGAAAGTCCTGCGGAACCGCTCCAGGCCGGGGCAAACCTTCCCGATGGCCGGGTAGGCACCGCCGGCCTCACCTTCGGCAAGGACGATCTTCCCAGTGCGCTTGTAAGCGGTCAGAACGGCCATGTCGGTCATGTCGCCCCGGCCTGGCTGGGACCAGACGCCGCCTTCCTTCCGGCCTGTCACCGTCTGGCCGACACCGTTTACCAGGATGGTATTGTGGTTGGCCGACTTCTTGCGCTTGGAATAGCGGTCCGTCTCTGCCAGGATCTGTCCATCGGCGAAGATCAGGAAGCTCGCGGCGTCCGGGTCGTCGTGGGCCACGTTGATATACGCGAAATCCCGGGAGTTGCGGTACGCATTGAGCCGGTAGCCTCCCAGGGGCCCGCATTTGAACATCGCCCCCACGCCCGAGCGGTCCCAGCGGTCCCGCAGGGTTACCAGCCCCAGGTCGGGGAACATCGCGCAGGTGGACAGATCTCCCACCGTTCCGGCGGTAAGCGTAGGATCCTTCCAGAGCAGGGACATCCACCCCAGCCACCAGGCCTTGGGGTTGGCCTGATGCAGCGTGGAAAGCCCGTCCTGACAGTGGGCCAGGCGATGCTCTGCCGCAGCTTTGTAGAGAAAGTTGGAGTAGTTGCCCATTCCCCCGCCGTCCCCGAAGGGCATGGCCTTTTCCCATCCGGGCCAGACCGTGTGCAGGCGGAAGAGCGGAACGTTTGCAAAGAAAGGATCCTGCAGGTAGTTCGTCCCCAGGCAACGATCGGACGCCTGACAGGCCAGCGTAAGGTGCGCCCCGCCGAAGATCAGGTAGCTGGGCCCCTCGTGGCTCGTACCATCGGGGGGCAGGTAGCGGGTGATCAGCTCCATCTCCTCCTTGCAGCGAGCGAGAAGCCAGTTGTCCCGCTGGTCGCCTTCATAGGCGGTAAGCGCCGCCAGGACCATTCCCGCATCCCGATGCCACCGGTGGTTGTTGGCCGGGTCGCCCTGCCAGTAGGCCGTGGCGTTGTTTCGGTTCAAATGCCCGCCGTAGTACTGCCTGCGGGCCATGGTGAGCAGCTTGCGTCGAAACTGCTCGCGGAAATCGGCCGGCAGATCATTGTACAGCCAGTCGTAGCACAGGGCTGCGCCGATGAGCACATTGGCTGAGCTCATACCGCTGTCGAGTTCCTTTCCTGTCTCCCAGTGTTCCAGGGAAGCAAGGAGCTTCATGTACCCAAGCGCGTCGCGATAGCTGGAAACGTCCCCGGTGAGCACGTAATGCAGGGCAACAGTGGGCATGCGCCACAGCCCCACCCGCTGGCCGTCCGTCGCATCGCGCAGGAATCCCGGCTTGGCCGGCGGCTTGCAGGCGGCGCGGTACTTGACCAGCTCCTCGAAATACGCCTTGCCCGCCCCGGCCGCGAATCGCTTGAGGGAAGGGATATCCGCCGGCCCGAAGAGCAGGCGGGGATGGTCTTCCATCACCTCAGCCACCAGACGGGGAGGGTTCTGCTCCTGGGGATCCTTCTCGGGCACCACTGGCTGGGGGGGAGGCGGAGGCGTCGGGCCGGCCTGCATCTTGCCCGAAAGCTCCACCGACACATCGTCAACCCAGATCGTCTGCCCGCCGGGGCCTTTCTCATCGCCGAAGATCGCGATTCCGGCAAATCCCCCCACCTGCGATTTATTCCAGTCGAAGCGCTTTCGCTTTGCGTTGACGTCCCGGCCATCGAAGCTGATGCTCAGCCCCTTCTTCGGATCCATCGTGACGGTCCAGCGGTGCCATCCCCTGGACCGTCTGCTCTCGCCGAGGTAGCTGACCTTGAACCAGGTCTGCCCGGCGTACTCGGTGGTGCAGTAGGTCTTGTCGCCGGCCAGGTAGGGAGCATAGAGGATCCCGCAAGCCAACACCTTGCCGTCCGCATTCACGAGCCCCCACCTGGGCCCCACCCGTCGCTTGCGGGCCTCGGCCGGTGCGGTCAGATCATCGTAAACCCATAAATCCAGACTTCCTCCGCCGTCTGTCTTGCGAAGCTCCAACACCGCCTTGCCGCCCGGCGCAACTCGAAGGGAAGAGCCGGAATCGCCCCGGGCCTTTTCATTATCGATCGAGACGGCCCCCTGAACCTTCCAGGAGGCCAGTTGCTCCTTGCGATCAAAGGAGAACGTCGAAGCGTCAGGGGCTTGTTGGGCCTCCAGGGCCCCGGCAGGTAGAAACAGACAGGCAAGTACGCAAGTCCAGCAGCAGCTTCGGCACATGGCTTTTCTCCGGTCGAGGTCCAAACTCATCGGCCGGGATTGTACCCATTCCGGGCCCACCAAACCAAGGCTGCCTTTGCCGGAACTACCAGGTTCGCGTCATCTTTCGTTTGCAGAATCTCACCGGCTCTTCCAGGTCGATCCGGAAAACATTGAACCCGGTCTCGGGGTCCGGGTCCTGCTCGGGCAGAGATGTGAGAACGATCCGATCGGGCTCCTGCCGAAAGGCCACGTCGCTGCCGTCGGTGAGCAGCCTGACCGATGCGACCTTCGACTCCAGGCCCGCAAGCGTAAGCGTCCGTCCCGGCCAGAGGTGACACCACTGGAACAGCGTCCTCTCGTCGGCGACAAGCCACTGGCCCACCGCACTTCGCCAGAGCTGATAGGCCTCGACCCGCGGGAATCGGCCAAAAACCGTCTCGGCGTTTCGCTGGAGCCATCGTCCGAACTTCCCGAAGATCTCGTAATAGCCTTCAGGCAGCGAGCCATCGGGGCGCGGGCCCACGTTGAGCAGGAAGTTGCCCTGGTGGGCGCAGGCCTGGTAGAGAATGCGGATCAGTTCGCGCACGTCGCGCCAGTCCCGCTCGGCCGAAAGAGAATACCCCCAGGCGTGGTTGGCGGTCATGGCGACTTCCCAGTCGCGTCCCGGCTCGGCCACGACGACGCCTTCTTCAGGGGTGGCAAAGTCGGCCGGCACGCCGAACCGGTCGTTGATCAGCAGGCCGGGCTGGAGCTGTCGAAAATGATCCATCAGTTCTTCGGCGCCCCACTGCTCGGGTGAAAGCGGGGCCGGCACGTCCAGCCAGAGCACGTCCACTTTGCCGTAGCGGGTCAGCAGTTCCTCGATGCAGTTCCGGGTGAAGTCGACGAATCGCTTGCGGGCAGCCTCGTCCCGGTCACAGGCCGTGCCATCGGGATGGTGCCAGTCCATCAGCGAATAGTAGAAGCCTTTGGCCAGGCCGAATTCCTCGCACGCCTCTGAGTACTCGCGGATCAGGTCATAGCCCGGCCCTCGCTGCACGGCATTGAAGTCCGTCTGGGCGGTGTCCCAGAGGCAGTAGCCCTCGTGATGCTTCGTGCCGCAGACGGCGTATCGCATGCCGGTCTGATGGGCCAATCGAACCGCCTCTCGCAAGCTGCCCGGCTCGGGCCGGAACTGATCGGTGAGCTTCTCATACTCCTCGATCGGGATTCGCTCATTGTGCATGACCCATTCGTTTCGGCTCAGTACGGCATAGAGACCGAAGTGGATGAAGAGCCCCAGCCTCCCCTCGCGCCACCATTTCATTCGGGCGTCGTGGTCGGGCGCAAAGGGCTGAATCTCATAGCGATCGCTGGTCCAGAAATTCTTCTTGGACCAGCGGAATTGCTGGGCGAGTTCTTCCTGGGTGCGGCGTTGACTATCGACGGTCATAGACAGCCTCTCCTTGTGGAATGCTCAGACCTCATGTCTTGGCTCGTGCATTCTACCACGGTCGACTTTTGCGCAAGTGGATAATCCCGCAAGGGTCTATGTCGATTCGCGCAATAGCGATGCCCAGCCGGCATTTGCAAGGGAGCGCACCAACAGGGGGTTACCAGATCGATGTATTTACGGGCCCTCGTTGACCAGGGAGCCGAAGACGCGGGTGTCGGTGTCGCTCCTTTCGCTGCCGAACAGGTATACGCGTTTGGAAGGGTCGGTGGCGCTGCCCAGGGCCGGATCGAAACCGTAGGTGACATCCGGCCCGAACTGCGTGTGCACGCCGTAGCCGGCAAAGAGCTTGCGGCTGATCTCCAGTTCGATGTTCCAGGAACCGTCTTTGCCGATCACCACACCCTCGCGAAACGCGCGGGGGTTCTTGTAGCCCTGGACGATCTCCTCGCTGTAGGGCCTGCGCGCAGCGGGGTCGTCGTTTCGTTGAATCTTCAAGGTTGACCGCCCCAGGCGATGAATGTATTATCCATTACGCACTTGTTGACTGCGGGCATACTGAATTTCAGACTTGGAGGACACTCATGAAACACATCACCGTAGCCGTCTTGCTGCTGTCTGCTGTTGGCCTGCCTTCACAGGCCCTGGCGGAGAGAACCCTCGATGCGGACGTCCATCGCGACTGCTTGGCCGGCATGTGGACCGGGCAACTGCTTGGCAACTATGCCGGGAGACAAGTCGAGGGCCTCAACGACGTAACCTACGAAGGCAGCACCCAATACGCCTCGCCAATTCCCATCACCTCCTACAGCCCCCAGTGGGATGTTTTGAGTCAGGGGCAATTCTACCCCAAGCCTCCTTCGTCCCCTTCACCGGGCTATGTGCCCTCCCCGGCCGGGAGTTCGAGTGTCTGGAATGGGGACGACGATACCAGCCTGGAGTTTCTCTATCTCCACACGCTCAGTGGAGATGCCGCTCCCGGCCCAGCCGACAGAACCCAACTGTGGCAGAACCGATTGAACCTCAGTGGTTTGTATATCGCGAATCGCCAGGCCTGGTATCAGATCCACGAACATGGCAAGACGGCTTCCCAGTCGGGAAGCGTCAAGTGGAATATACACGCAGGCTGGGCCATCGACAGCCAGATTACCACCGAGTCTCTCGGAGCCCTCACACCGGGAATGCGGCAGAGAGCGGTCGATCTGGCCGGCGATTTCGGAGGCATCACCAATGAAGGGTATCCGGTGCACGCCGCGCAGTTCTATGCGGCCATGTACGCTCAGGCCCCCTTTTCTTCCGACGTGGAAGACCTGGTCGTAGATGGTCTGGAGGCGCTGCCCGAAGGCAGTTGGACGCGACGGATCGTCACAGAAGCACGCAGGTTGTATCAGGAGGATCTCTCCGACGGACAGGCCGATGACTGGTTGACCAGCCGGAATGCGATTTTGACCTTTGCCGGCCAACGGGGAAGAGCCGGGTCCTGGGTGGAATCTTCGTCGAACACGGGCCTGACAGCCCTGGCCCTGCTCTACGGAGAGGGCAGCTTCATGAAAACCGTCGAGCTTGGCGTGCGGGGTGGGAAGGATTCCGACTGCAACCCCGCCACCGCCGGCGGGCTGATCGGCATGATGAAGGGACAAGGCAGCATCCTGGCCGAGTTGGCCGCGGCCGGCTACAACCCCAACCTCCCCGGGGTCTACGACGACAGTACCACCGTCGTCCTGGACCAGGACCAGTGGACGATGGCAAACGTTCTGGACATGATGCAGACCGCAACAGAACGACAGATACTTGCCGGTGGCGGAAGCATCGTCCAGGGGCCTTCCGGAACGCTCTATTCCCTGCCCGACGGAAACACCGGCCTGGACGCCCTGAGCCCGGGCAGCGTACTGCCCCCTTCTGGCCCGGCCGGGCTGGTCGGGAAGATCCTCCAGCAAGGTGGAAGCGTAGAAGTCGTCGTGACGCGCAACGGCCTGGTGATGCCCGACGGCCCGACATACGACCGGAGAGACCAGCAGCGTCTGATCGACGGCATGTCCGACCTCCGCTACAGCGGCGTCCTGGCCTTCGATACCTATGACGCAAGCGATGCCCCCCGCACCGACGCCTATGAGCTACATTTCGATCAGGAAGTGATCTTCCAAGCCCTGAAGTTCTTTGAAGGCGATGTCCGTTACAACGGTATCAACAGCGACCCGAATGATTCCCAGCCCTACGGAGGGTTTTTCACCCAACTCGATGTCGAAGTCCTCCAGGACGACCAGTGGGTGCAGGTCGATTCGCTGCAACTTGATCAGCAACTGGATCCTCTTGAGTTCTTCCAGTCAATCGAGCTTTCCTTTGAGGCCATCGAGGGCAGCGCGATCCGTCTGGTCGGACAAGCCGGAGGCCTGAGACCCTACACCTCCGCAACGGAGATCGAGGTCTACGGCGTAGTGCCCGAGCCCTCGGCCCTGCTGCTGTTGACCACGGCATCGATCGGACTCCTTCGGCGACGCGCCAAACGCTGAGACCATCGAATCGGTCTTGCCGACGGGCCGACCCAAGGCTATGCTCTCGCCCATGCCGCTGCGAGAGGACCGAAAAGCCGACCTGAAAAAGGATCTTGCCCAGCAGATCCGTCGGAAAATCAACGCCCGTGTCCGGACCGACGAGCCCCTGGCTGGGCATTGCACATGGCGTATCGGAGGCCCCGCTGATCTGTGGGTGGAACCTGACAGTCCCCACGAGTTTGCGGATCTGATCTCGCTGCTCCAAAGGCATCAGATGAAGTTCGTCGTTATCGGCCGAGGATCCAACCTGCTCTTTCCGGATGAAGGCATCCGCGCGGTGGTCGTCTGTATCTCGCGCAGGATGTCCCGGTGCATCATTCAGGGCACCGGCGTTCGCGTCCAGGCCGGAATGAGCGTCCCACGCCTGGCGCTTCGCGCCTGCCAGGCGGGGCTTGCAGGGCTGGAACATGCGGCGGGAATCCCGTGCAGCCTGGGCGGCCTGGTAGCCATGAACGGCGGCAGCGAAAGACAAAACGTCGGCCAGTGCATCCAGAGCGTGGAAGTCTGCGATTCGCGGGGTCGGCTGGAGTGCCTGGAACCCCGAGATTGTGGCTTTGGTTACCGCCGCAGTATTTTTCAGGGAGGCACACGCTGGGTCATGGGCGCCCATCTGCATCTGGTTCAGGACAATCCACGGGCGATCCGCTCTCGGATGAAGGAAATCCTCGAAGAGCGAAGACGCAAGTTTCCACGCCGGCCCAGTTGCGGGAGCGTCTTTCTGTCCGACCCCCTTCTCTACCAAGCCTGGGGGCCTCCGGGCAGGATCATCGAAGAGACAGGCTGCAAGGGCTGGCGGGCCGGAGGGGCCCAGGTGAGCCGGAAACATGCCAATTTCATCGTCAACACAGACCAGGCCTCAGCCCGTGATGTACTGAAACTCATCTCCCGCATCGAGAACGCGGTCTGCGACCGCATCGGGCATCGTCTCCACTGTGAAGTCCGCTACCTAACGCCCGAAGGCGACCTTCTGCCGGCCGAGAGGGCCTGCGACCTGCGGTGATGATCTGCGTTCAGGGAACGTGCAGTTGGACAATCACAAGGACAACGCGAAGGGACTGTGTCGCCGGCTACAAACGGGCTGTCAGGCTACCTGGGTCTGCGAAGATCGCTTGGCCTCTGCCTTGGCGTAGACGGCCAGGATTTCCCGAAGCGAGGTGAAGAATGCGTCGACCACTTCCGGATCGAACTGCCTGCCCCGTTGCTGCTGAACCAGGCCGATCGCGACAGGCAGGGAATAGGCCGGCTTGTAGCATCGCGGCGATACCAGTGCGTCAAAGACATCGGCGAGGCTGACGATGCGACCGGCCAGGGGGATCTGACCGCCCCGGAGGCGTTGCGGGTATCCGCGGCCGTCCCAGCGTTCATGGTGCGTCAAGGCCAGGTTCCGGGCTGTATGCAGGATCTCATTGCTCGAACCCCGCAGGATGTCGGCCCCGATGCGAGCATGCGTTTCGATGACCTTTCGCTCTTCCTGGGCCAGTTGCCGAGGTTTTCGCAGGATCGCCTCAGGGATCCCCAACTTGCCAATATCGTGCATCGGGCTGGCGTTCTCGATCAACTCCGCCTGGCGGGCGTGAATCCCCAGTGTTCGGGCAAGGATCCCCGATGTCCGGCTCATGCGGCGAATGTGATCGTGCATCCCCTCGTCACACATCTCAGCCGCATGGGTCAGACGGTAAACGGTATCCAACTGCATTTCCCGAAGGCGGGATCGAAGGATCGCATTCCGGACATCCAGGGAGATCATCCTGGCCAGCATGGAAACTTCCCCGGCAACATTGCTGGGCCCGTGGAGCTTTCGGGGGTTGTATCCCACCAGCACGCCGAGGATCTTCTTCTCATCGTCGCAGAGAGGCAGGATCGTCGCTGCCCGGACTTCCAACTCCCCCAGGCAGTCGCAGTACTCCAGGGGATCCTGGAAGCCGGCATCGGCGGGAACCGGCTCTTCAGCAGAGAGGATCAGGGGACACTGCGTGGCCGCCACGTACCCGATCGGAGAATCCAGGTCGGCAGGAAAGCATGTGGAATCGAACCAGTCCGCCCCACCGGCCAGCAGGCCCGGGGCAGAAGCTGCCACCGGCTCCAGGCTCCCGGCCCGGAGGAGGTAGAGCACAGCTGCCTTTGCAGCAAGCTGATTCCTGGCTTCGTGTGTCACCGCGTGGAGCATTTCGTGTAGACTCGAAGTATCGCAGATCTGGTCGGTGGCCGCCGACAGGCTTGGCAGAATTCTCTCGGCGGTTCTCCTGACTCCTGACATTTTTCCTCCTGGGGGTCGGGTGGGCATCTGCTGGACATCTATCCTTTCGGTTATATGGCCGGAACGGTTCAGTACCGACGGGCCCATCGGGAAATGCCAGAAAAGAAATGGGTGGAAACCCACATCAGCAACGCCCGGATCGTCGGCAATGTGTCCGGTCTTTCGGATCTTGCCGATTCAGAAAAGGCCTGTTCTGCCAAAGACTTGCCCGCCTGAAGCACTGTTAAAGCCAGGCAGCGAAAGCTCCGACACCTGAAGATAGCGGTCCCTTCGCTTGAAGTACCCCAAAGGAGAAGAAGCATGTCCGATATCAGTCGGATCCAGAGACTCGCCCGTCGCATGGGCAAGATCTACGACATAGATGCCGGCGAATCCGTTTCCAACGCCGTGGCCAGGCTCGAAGAGAAGGAAGTCGGCTGCCTGCTGGTCCGCGAGTCGGGCCAACTGGTCGGCATCTTCACCGAAAGGGACGTCATCCGCTGCCTGGTCCGGATATCCCAACCCCCCCAGGACGTCTGCGTAGGCGAGGTCATGACGCGCGAGATCATCTCCTGCGACATGCAAACCAGCGTGGCCAAGGCGCAGTTGATCATGGCTGCAAACGGCATCCGGCATCTGCCGGTGATGAAAGACGGCCAACCGGTGGGGATGATCTCCAGCCGAGACATCCTGGCCGGCAAACTTCAGGAGGCCAACGAAGCCCTGGTCCGCACCGCCGAAGATGCGGAAAAGGCTCGCGGTGCCAAGGATGAAATCCTTGCCAATCTCTCCCACGAGCTTCGCACTCCGCTCAACGGCATCATGGGAATGACGGAACTGGCCCTGGAAACTCCGCTGGACCCGACCCAGAAGGAGTACCTTTCGGTTGTGCGACAGTCGGCCGACGAGCTGGACAACATCATCCGGGCCCTGCTGGATTTTGCGGGGATCGAGACCGGCCAGGAGCTTCTCACAGAACAATCCTTCTGCCTGCCCCAGTTGCTCCGAACGACCCTGGCCGCCTTGGGGCAACGCGCCGAGAACAAGGAACTGGACTTCATCCTGGACCTCGGAGACGTCCCGGAATGGGTTGTGGGAGATTCCGGGCGCCTCAGCCAGGTGCTTAACAATGTCATCGGCAATGCGATCAAGTTCACGCCCTCCGGGAGAGTGGAGGTCAGCGTCGATACCCTCAGCCAATCAACGGATTTCGTCCGGATCGGTTTTACGGTTCGAGACAGCGGCAAAGGCATCCCCCCCAACAAGCTCCAGGAGATCTTTGACGCCTTCCAACAGGTCGATGGATCCAATACGCGGGAATTCGGCGGGACAGGCCTGGGCCTGGCCATCGCGGCAAGGATTGTGCACCTGATGGGAGGCGAGATTACCGCTTCCAGCCGCGTGGGTCAGGGCAGCCGCTTCCACTTCACCGTGCGACTGGCCCTTGCCAAGGAACAGGGCATCGCCAACCAGCAGAGGCAATTCCGGGTCGATGCCCTGGCTTCCTGATCCGGCGCGGCCGGGGTCTGGCCTGGAGGACCTGCAAGGTTGCAGCGGTCGGATGCAAGCCGTGCGCAGCATTGCCGGCAGAGATGTAAATCGATAGGATCGGGCGGCATGGAACGAGCCGACCTCCTCGATAACCGATTCCGCAAGGCGCTGCTGGAGACGATCCCCTGCGCGGTATTCCTGCTGGATGCTTCTCAGCGGATCACCTATGCCAATCCCTTCAGCAGGGATCTGACAGGCTATTCTCCCGAGGAGATCGTCGGAAAGACTTGCCAGGGCCTGAGCCTGATGTTCTCGGCCGCACAGGACCCCGACGTGCTGCGAACGATGTGTCCGTTCGGCAGGGCCGGGGATATCTGGGATGAGCAACTCGAGATACGTCGCAAGGATGGAAAGCATCTCCCGGTGGTCCGAAAGGCCCAGCCGGTCCTCGACGACAACGGCAACACCGTCGGCGCCATCCAGATCCTCGTGGACGTAAGTGTCATCGCCGAGGCCCGAACCGAAATCCTGTCGCTGGAACACGAGATCGCCCAGCTGGGGCGATACGGGCAGATCATTGGGGGCGGCGAACAGATGCGCAAGCTCTTCGAGGCGATGGAACTGGTCTCCTCTACCGACGCCTCGGTGATTGTCCAGGGCGAGACGGGAACCGGCAAGGAACTCGTAGCCAGAACGCTCCATTCCCACTCGTCCCGGAAAGAGAAGATCTTCCTGCCCGTCAACTGCGGGGCCCTGCCCGAAGGACTGATCGAAGCCGAACTGTTCGGGCACGCGAAGGGAGCCTTCACCGGGGCCATCCAGGACAAGCCCGGCCGCTTCGAACAGGCCCAGGGCGGAACCCTCTTTCTGGACGAAGTGGCGGAATTGCCCCAGCCGGCCCAGGTTAAACTCCTCCGGGTCCTCCAGCAGCGGCAGGTGACGCGTGTAGGAGAAGCCTTGCCCCGGGATGTGGATGTCCGCATCCTGGCTGCAACGCATAGAGACCTGCACAAGCGGATCCAGGCAGGAGCCTTTCGGGAAGATCTTTACTATCGCCTCAACGTCGTTACGCTCCACGTTCCGCCATTGCGGGACCGCCGTGAGGACATCCCCCATCTGGTAGAGCATTTCTGCAAGCAGTTCAACCGCCGCTACCACCGCGAAGTCAGCGGACCGGACGCTCAGGCCATGGACCTCCTGATGGCCTGTCCCTGGCCCGGCAACGTGCGACAGCTTGAAAACGCCCTTGAGCATGCCTTTGCCCTGACCCCCGCAGGCCAGAAGGTTCTGTCCGCCTCGGCCCTGCCGGCAGAGATCCGCCGGATCCAGGTCACCCCACCAGAAAACTCAGAGAACTCCGCTGGGCAGTCAACCCGGGACCCGGACTCCCAAGCCCGGGATCTGCGCGACGCCCTGGCCGCGGCAGAGGGCAACAAGACCCGGGCAGCCGAGATCCTCGGCATCACCCGGGCCGGACTCTACAAGAAACTCAAGCGACTCGGAATCGACCTCTGAGCCTCCAAGGCGCCAACAAGCGCAAACTGACAAAAACTGTTGGCGCCACCTGTTATCTTCAGTTTGCGCTTCCTGCTGAGAGTTCTCTCAGTTCTTCCTAACCGTAAACAGTTTATATATTTGGTCTTATGTGATATCCGAGCAGACAATGCTATTCTGGCACAGCCTGTGCATCAAGTCAACCGGCGTCGCAGGTGGCGCCGCCGAGATCCGTGCACAGGAGATACACGATGCCAAACGCTCTCATGTCCGAGTTGAACGAAACGAACTTCGAAACCGCCGTCGCCGACGGTGTGACCCTTGTGGATTTCTGGGCGCCCTGGTGCGGGCCCTGCCGCATGCAGACCCCCATCCTGGAGCAACTGGCCGAGGAATTCCAGGGCCGGGTCCGGATCGCTAAGGTCAACGTGGATGAGAATCCCCACCTGGCCGCACGCTTTCGCGTCAGCGGCATCCCGCTGCTACTGCTGATCAAGGATGGCCAGGAAGTACTCCGGCTGGTAGGGCTCCAGAACGGACAGTCCCTGCGCGAACTGCTCGAAAACGCCCTGTAACCCCTCGGGAAAGCAAAGAAGAACATGACAGCTCAAGAAACCAGAAAGACTTCCGCCGGAAAAAGCCGCGCAAAGGCCCTGATGATCGGCCTGGCCGGGTTCGTCCTCGGCGCCGCCCTCGTGGGCCTCGTCGGCTGGGCCATGATGCTCGGGATGATGATCCACGACAGACCCAGCAAGCGTGGCTTCGACCAAACCGTTCAGGCGCTGGAAGAATCGATCGTCGCAAACGGCTGGACGCACAGCGGCACACGGGATTTGCAGAAATCGCTGGCCCGGCAGGGTGTAGAATTCCCCTACCGGGTGAAGGTGGTCGAACTCTGCAAGCCGCAGTACGCCGCGGATGTCCTCGGGACGGATCGATACGTAGCCACGCTCATGCCCTGTGCGATAGCGGTCTACGAAAATGAAGACGGGCAGGTCATGGTCTCGAGCATGAACACCGAACTGATGGGAAAGATGTTCGGCGGAAACATCGCCAAGGTCATGGGCGAGTCCGTGGCCAGGGACGAGGCGAAGATCCTCGCGCCGGTCCTCGAATAGCCCCAGAGAAAAGGAAACGCCTTCATGGACACTCCGCAACGCATCACCCGGTTTTCGCTGGAACATCCGAAACTCGTCGTCACGGTTTCGGTCGGGCTGACCGTTCTTGTTGCCCTGCTGGCCGCCCTGGGCTCACTGGCTCCCGACACCTTCGACATGCTCAATCCGATCAAGGTCGATACGGATCCGGAGAACATGCTCTCGGAAGACGAAGCCGTTCGCGTCTTCCATCGAGACATGAAGGAGCAGTTCGGCCTGCACGACATGGTGGTCGTGGGCGTTGTGCATGAGGGCGCCGAAGGCGTGTATACCCCGGAGATCCTCGGGCGCATCGAAGAGCTTACACAATTCGCCGCAACGCTTCAGGGCGAGAAAGTCAATGCCGACAGCCAGGATGAGGGCGTGATTCCCGGCGATCTGATCAGCCCCTCCACGGTAGACTATGTCCGCCGGGACGTTAACGACCAGGGCCGGCCCACCGTTCAGATGACCCGCCTGATGCCCTCGGTCCCAAAAACCCAGGACCAAGCCCGGACGATTCACCAGCGGGCCATTTCGGTTCCTTTCCTGGAAGATACCCTCACTACCCCCGACGGAAAGGCCATCGCCCTCTACCTGCCCCTGACCGCCAAGGACCTTTCTTACCGGGTCTACAAACAGTTGCAGGAGAAGATCGCCGAATTCGACGGGCCCGAGAAGTACTACATCACCGGCCTGCCGGTGGCCGAGGACACCTTCGGCGTGGAGATGTTCATCCAGATGGCCATCTCGGCCCCGGTGGCCATGGTAGTGATCTTCCTGCTGATGCTCCTGTTCTTCCGCAAACTCGTGCTGATTATCGCCCCGATGATCATCGCGATGCTCTCGGTAATTCTGACCATGGGGTTGCTGATCATCCTGGGCTTTCCGATCCACATCATGAGCAGCATGATCCCGATTTTCATCATGCCCATCGCGGTGCTCGACTCGATCCACATCATCAGTGAGTTCTTCGAACGTTATCAGCAGAACCGCGATCGCAAGGCCACCATGATGTCGGTCATGGACGACCTTTTCGCCCCCATGCTCTACACGTCGCTGACCAGTTCGGCCGGCTTTGCTTCCCTGGCCCTTACGCCCATTCCGCCGGTGCAGATCTTTGGTTTGTTCGTGGCCCTGGGCGTCATGCTCGCCTGGGCGCTTACGGTGACATTCATCCCGGCATATGTGATGTTCATCTCCCCCGCCACGCTGGAAAACTTCGGAGCCAGGAAGAACCAGGACGACCACGAGCAGCCCGTTACGCTGGTGGGCAGGTTCCTGACGGGCATGGGAGCCTGGACCGTCCGAAGGGCCAAGCCGATCCTGGCAGGAGCGGTGGTTGTTTTCGCCGTGGCCTTGTGGGGCATGAGCCGCATCAACGTCAACGACAACCCGATCAAATGGTTCGTGAAGGACCACCCCATCCGCGAGGCCGACCGCGTTCTGAATGACCACTTCGCCGGAACCTACATGGCCTACCTGGCGCTGGAGTCGACCCGGCCGGACTATCAGCCCCAGAGCTATGCTCAGACACTGACCGAGAGAACCCGACAGCGCATGCAGAGCGTGGAGCAGCTCCTGGAGAAATATCAGCAGCAGGCCCGGCAGACCCGGGCGAGACCGACCTTTGACTGGCAGGAGGAAGGAACGCGAGGCACATGGTTCGACAACCTGCGCCGCCGCCTCCAACCTGAGATCATGTCGGCAACCGACGAGCAGCTCTCTGCCTTTGCCCTGGTGGGGGATTTCCTGGACCTGGAAGCCTCTGGCGTCGGCGAAGCGTCCGAGCCCATGGACAAACAGGCCTACCTGGATGGACTCCAGCAACGAATCACCCGCCTGGAAGAAGCCCTCGCCAACCGGATGCAGCAGACGCGGGCGCATATCCAGGAGATCGCAGCCCAGGAACCACCCACCGCACGAGACTTCCTCTCCGCACTGACCCGGCGGCTGGAGGGCGGTAAGGAAGAATCACAACAACCAGGTGGCCGGGATCTGCCCCCGCTTCCAGGCGAAGACCTCGATGCACCTCTCGACGCGCCACCGGCCCCTCCCAGAGAAGATCTGGATGCAGCTCCTGCGCCGCTTGACAGCGAAGGTCCCGGCGAGCCCCTCCCCCCCGCCGGGGGTGGCCCTGCGCCGTCGGACCCGAGCCCGGAAGCGATGGATCCGGTCCATCGAATCGCCCGCAGGCACGTGCAGGACGTTTTCCTGGCCGACCAGTACAATCGCTTCAAGACCTTCACTCGGCCCGACGTTTTGAACTGGATGGTCAAGCTGGAGCAGGCGACACGCGAAGGCGGAAAGGTGGGAAAGACCAACTCCCTGACGACCATCACCCGCACCATCCACCGCGACCTGACCGGCGGCACGGCCGAGGACTACCGCATCCCCAACACCCAGAAGGGCGTCGAGCAGACACTGGATCGCTTCCAGGACGGCAGTCCCAATACGCGCGATGACTTGTGGCATTTTGTGACGCGCGACTACCGCACCACCAGCGCCTGGATCCAGTTGACCAGCGGCGACAACCAGGACATGTCCGAGGTGGTCGAGCAGGTGGCAGCCTTTGTGGACAGCAATCCCCCGCCAGAGGGCGTCAAGGCCTCTCCGGGCTGGTTCGGCCTGACCTATATCAACGTCGAATGGCAGGAGAAGATGGTCTTCGGGATGATGGAAGCCTTTGCAGGCAGCTTCCTGGTGGTGTTGCTTCTGATGACCCTGCTTTTCCGCTCGCCGTTGTGGGGCCTGTTGAGCATGATTCCGCTGACGGTGACCATCGCCGCGATCTACGGGGCCATCGGGATCATCGGCAAGGACTACGACATGCCCGTAGCCGTCTTGAGCAGCCTGACGCTGGGCCTGGCGGTGGACTTTGCAATTCACTTCCTGGCCCGTGCACGTGCGATGCACGCCAGAGAAGGTTCCTGGCAGAAGGTCGCCCCGGCGGTCTTCGGCGAGCCGGCCCGGGCCATCGTGCGCAACATCATCGTCATCGCGGTGGGCTTTACTCCCCTGCTGCTGGCTCCACTGGTTCCCTACCAGACGGTGGGCATACTCCTGGCGACCATCCTGTTGCTCAGCGGCATCGGCACGTTGCTTTTGCTGCCGGCGCTGATCACCGTCGCCCGGAAGTACCTCTTCAAACCCGAGAAGCAGCGCCGCCTGTCCTGCAACTGCGGTGTCTGCCTGGTCGGTTCGCTGGCCCTGGTGGGGCTGATCGCCCTGACCCTTTCCAAGACACTGGACTTGACCACCCTGACCTGGATCGGCCTGATCCTGGTCCCATTGCTGGCGATGACCTGCAACCTGCTGAGCCGCCGCCGGAAATGCGAAATTCAGACAACAACCGGTTCTCCAACCAAGGAGTAACATCATGAGACGCAATGCAATCTCAATCCTGACACCGACGCTGATCCTGGCCATGACGACCACGGCATGGCCCCAGGAGCAAGGCAAGGAACTCACCGCCCAGGACGTTGTCCGCAAGAGCAATTACGCCTCGTACTACCAGGGCGAAGATGGCCGGGCCCGGGTGGATATGGTCATCGTCGACAAAGGCGGTGCCAAACAGACCCGACAAATGCAGATCCTCCGAAGAGACCACCAGGAGCAAGGCGCGGACCAGGCAAAGGACAAAAAGGCCGATGCCAAAATGCTCGGGCAGCAGAAGTTTTATGTCTACTTCGAGAAGCCATCGAGCTTCGACAAGATGGTCTTCCTGGTCCACAAGCACCTGGAGACCGAAGACGACCGCTGGATGTACATGCCCGCCCTGGACAATGTCAAGCGGATCGCCGGCAAGGACAAGCGTACCAGCTTTGTCGGCTCGCACTATCTCTATGAAGATGTATCGGGCAGGAACATGAATGCCGACAAGCACGAGCTGATCGGCCAGGACGAACACTACTACATCCTGAAGTCCACCCCCAAGGATCCCGATGCCGTCGAATTCGCCTACTACAAGACCTGGATCATGAAGTCCAACTTCCTGGTCCGCCAGACGGTCTACTACGATGCCCAAGACAAGCCCTACCGAAAGTACACCGTGCTCAAGTGGGACTATGTCGGGGACAACAAGTACCCCACCGTCCTGGCCTCTCGCATGCAGGATGAGAAAATGGGAGGCTATACGACCTTGCAGTATTCGGACGTGGAGTACAATATCGACCTGCCCGAAAGCATCTTCACCGAACGCTATCTCCGCAGAGCCCCCAGGAGCTACCTGAAATGAGCGATTCCAGAGCTGCAATACCCCTGATGTACCTGGTACTGGGCGCCGCGATCCTGCTCGCGGCGCCCGCCGTTTGGGCCCAGGAATCTTCTCAAAGCCCGCCCCTGCCCGAAGGGCCCGGCATGGAAGACTCCCCGCCCCTGCCGCAGGGCCCGGGAAATCCAACCGACGCCCCGCCGCCCCTGGGACCCGGCGACGCCCCGGCCCCGTTGGAACCCGGCGGACAGGGCCCCGATCCATTGGGACCGGCCACCCAGGAGGAAACCGACCAGAAAGAAGAAGACCGAATCGACTGGTTCGACGTCTCAGGCTTTCTGGATTTCCGCGGGGGCGTGAGAACCCAGCCCGACCGCCACCAGGAAGAAGATGCCATCCTGGGAGAAGCCAGGGCTCAACTGGAATGGGAAAAAGCTTTCGAGCAGGCCACCGTGAATATCACGGTGGATTTCCTCTTTGACGCAGTGGCCGATACGCAAGTGATCGATCTCCACCGTGGCCGGGGCTGGCTGGATCTGCGAAAAGCTTACGTGGACTTGACCCCCTTGGATTTTCTGGATGTTCGCGTGGGCAGGCAGGTTCTCACCTGGGGCACAGGAGACCTGGTGTTCCTCAACGACCTGTTCCCCAAGGACTGGCAATCGTTTTTCGCCGGGCGCGACGTGGAGTACCTCAAGGCGCCGTCCGATGCCATCCGCTTTGGGGCCTACAGCGACTGGCTGAACGTGGATTTCGTTTACGTGCCCCTCTTTAACCCCGACCGCTACATCACCGGCAGGCGAATCAGCTACTATAGTCCCGCCCTTGGCCGACGGGCCGGAGAAGATCGCATCGTGGATTCGGATCGGCCCAACCGATACTTCCATGACGACGAGATGCACCTGCGTCTCCACCGACGCATTGAGAGCATCGAGTTGGCAGCATACGCCTATCGTGGGTACTGGAAGAGCCCCGGCGGCCAGGAGCCACTGACCGGGCGCGCGACCTTCCCAGACCTGGATGCCTACGGAGCGAGCATTCGAGGCCCGCTGCTGGAGGGTATCGCCAATTTCGAGACGAGCTACTACCACTCCCGCGACGACCTCGACGGAGACGACCCGTTTGTCAACAACTCCCAGCTTCGCCTGCTGACCGGATTTGAGCGCGACCTGCCCGAACTCGCCCAGGACCTGACCCTTGGCGTGCAGTACTACGTGGAGTGGATGATGGACTACGGCGACTACCGCGGGAACCTTCCGGCCGGGACGAATCCGGCCGACGAGGTCCGCCATCTCACGACCTTCCGGGTCACAAGGAAGCTGATGAACCAGGACCTGACGCTGTCGCTTTTCGCGTTTTACAGCCCGTCGGACACCGACGCCTATCTCCGACCCAAGATCAACTACCGGATCGACGACCACTGGTCTGTGGAAGTGGGCGGCAATATCTTCCTCGGGAGGCAGGACTACACCTTCTTCGGACAGTTCGAGCGCAACAGCAATGTGTATGCTGCCTTGCGTTACGGCTTCTGAGAGGTTACCTCTATAGGCAGAGCCGACCTGGCCGGTGAGAACTGCTGCTTGCCGGCATGCGTTTCGGCCGGACAGAGTGTTTCTGCTCCCAAAGTCCCTTGCCTGCAGATTCCCGGAACCTGCCCCAGGCAGCATCCGTTAAGAGGGTGTCGGAACAAAATCCGCACCGGCTTCATGGCCGATAGAAACAAATTTGAAGAAGTCGCCCTGCCGCACACCACCGCATTGTACCGTGCTGCGCTGGCGATCTCGCGTGATGCCAATACGGCGGAGGATCTTGTGCAGACCACGATGCTCAAAGCACTTGGAAGATTCGGATCGTTTCGGTCCGGCTCAAATGCCAAGGCGTGGCTGATGAGGATCCTGCACAACACCTGGGTCGACCGGCTACGGCATCGAAAGGTCGTAGGCCCCACCGTTCCCGTCGAGGAGCAACTGCTCAGCGGCAAAGACGATTCGATCGAAGAGTTCTGGTCCGATCCGCAGGACATGATGGAGAATTTCTCCGACGAACAGGTCATTCAGGCCCTGCACGAGCTTCCCCCCGAACAACGGATCACTTTGTACCTCAGCGACGTTGAGAATCTCAGCCAGGATGAAGTAGCCGATATTACCGACGTGGCCGTCGGCACTGTCAAGAGCCGCACAAGTCGCGCCCGGGAAATTCTTCGAGAACGGCTTACGGATTACGCAAGGGACATGGGAATCATTGGTCGGAGAGACAAATGACACTCGATGAAAGCCAATTCGAAGATTTCGTCACCGGCCCCGGCCAGGACGACGAGCAGATCCCTGCATCTCAGCAAGGCCGGGTCCAGGCCCATCGGGCGATTCGAAGCCGATTACAGTCAGCCTTTGCTTCTGTTCCAGCTCCGGAAGGTCTGGAGCAGCGGATTGCTGCCGGCCTGGCTAAGGCTTCCCATACAGAGTCAAATTCTTCCTGGCGGGAGAGAACATTGCGGTTTCCCGCACGTCTTGGAGCTGCGGCCGCCATTGCCGCAGGCCTGATCATCGCGGTTGGCGTACTCTGGCAACTGGGCACGCCCTCGGTGGCCAGCGCTCAACCGGAGTTCTTCCGCATACACCAGGCGAATCTGGCCGGCAGTGGAGCCTTCATGCCCGTTTCGCAGCCGCAGGACGCCGGGCAACGGGTCAGCGATATGATGCAGATGCCCATTGCTCTGGATCATCTGCCCGCCGAGGCCCGGGTGGATGGCTGCGCACCCCGAAAGGTCTTTGATGAAAAGGTCGCCAGCTTCCGCGTCGCCCTGCCCCAGGGGCAGGCATCCATCATCCTGCTTCGAAGGGCCGTCTCAGATCTGGGATTCGGGCACCAGGAGCAGCAGGCGGGCAGGGATTTCGTCATGTGCAGACACAAAGGCTGCAGGATGGTAGCGGTGCGACACGGGGATCTGACCTACGTAGCCGTCTCAGACAAGATCGAACATGACCGCTTGAAACAACTCCTTGTCGAAATCGTAGGCCCGCCCCAGCAGGATTGACCGCTGGCCAGAGGGGGCCACCTCGTATTCTTCGCCTTTCTGAGGCGGGAATTCCGCGCGGCAAGACTATATCTCACTGAATCTATCGGCAAAATTGTTTTTCGGAACGCCGGGGATTTTTATCCCGTTGCCTACTATGTCGTGAAGAAAGACAAAGACCAATCGCAAAATTCCAAACGCAAGGAGTTATGAAAATGTCACACACGAAATGGATTGCCCTGTTGGCAGCCTCTCTGTTGGTTGTTGGATTCGCTTCCTATCCTGTTGTAGCCGGAGAAGGCCACGGGAGCAGCAGTTGCTCTTCGAATAAGGCCGTGGCCTCGGTGCAAGGCCAATCCTCCTGTGGCTCAACTGTTGCCTCAGCAGATGCCAAAGGAGGCTCCTGTAGAAGCACGGAAGGACAGGTAGCAAGCGTAGACGGCAAGAGCTGTTCTTCCAAGGCCAACGCCGTTGCCTCTGTGGATGGTAAGAAGAGTTGCGGTAGTGGAGCTCATACTGTCGCGTCGGCCGATGGCAAGAAATGTTGCCCCTCCAAGGCCAAAGCTGTCGCCTCGGCCGATGGCAAGAAGAGTTGCCAGGCCGGCAAACATCAAGGCGATGTCCTGCTGAGCGTGGACGCCGAGGGGCAAGCCAAGGAAAAGGGCGACTGCTGCGGTACCTGCAAGAAGTCAAAGGGCTCCTGCCCCGACCCGGCCGGCGCCAAGCTCCAAGGCCTGCTGGCCCAGATCGAACATGCCGAGAAGGCCGTAAAGAACGGCAACCAGGAAAAGGCCCTGGCCCATCTGGCCGATGCGAGAAAAGCGGTCAAGCAGGTAGCTCATCACATGATGCATCACGGGACCAAGGCAGAAAACGCACAGGCCAAGCATGCTGCCAAGGAGAGCCCCGAGGCCAGGTTTGCCAACAGCAAATGCCCGATCATGGGAAAGAGAATCAATCCTGAGAAAGTAAAGCCCGCCCTTGTACGCCAGTTCGACGGCAAACAGGTGGCGTTCTGCTGCGGCGGTTGCCCTCGCCGGTGGGATAAGCTTTCCCAAGAGGAAAAGGCCCGGAAGCTGGCTCAGTCGAAGTAATTTCCCGAGTCGGTCAATCAGGCGAAGGTAGATCTGTCATACGTTCGGGGCGTACGACCCTTACCAATGGGTCGTGCGTCCCTCTCGTTTCTGAACCGGCGCAACAAAAAAGGCGACTTTCGGGCGGAGGGAGACCCGGAAGTCGCCTATCATTTTCGCCACAGTGCCGGGTCAGGTGGAGGGAGACCTGCGCGGCTTCTTCTGTGGCTTACGACAGTAGTTCACTTCTATTGTAGTCTATCGGAATGACCCCTTTCTTTTCCATTAATAAAAGTCTTCTTTTTTCTCCACTTATTTTCGTTTTGATCGCGAATTGCCCCGGTAGCGGCCACAAGTCCAACCCGAGCATCGCATAATGTGAGCGTAGACCGATCCCTTGGCCAAGAATGTTCCCTTTCCCTACCGATCCGGGTCAGGAATCCGACCGGAGGTACCCGGGGACGGTGTCGAACTCGTCGCCGCGGAAACTGTGGCCCAGATACGTCTTGCGGACCAGTTCGTCGTTGATCAGGTCCTTGGGCCTGCCCTCCCGGAGCACTCTTCCCGAATCCATGATGTACGAACGGTCTGTAACAGTCAGTGTCTCGCGAACGTTATGGTCGGTCAGGAGTAGGCTGATCCCCCGGTCCTTGAGTCCTTTGATCTCAGCCTGGAGATCTTCGACCGCAATCGGATCCACGCCGGAAAAGGGCTCATCCAGGAGGATCATCGTGGGATTGGTCACCAGGGCACGAGCGATCTCGAGTTTCCGTCTCTCGCCACCTGAAAGCGTCCGCGCTGGCTGAGACGCCTGCACGGTCAGGCCGAACTGTTCCAGAAGTTGGCTGCACCGCTGCTTGCGAAGCTTCCGAGGGATCGACATGGTTTCCATCACGGCCATGATGTTGTCGCGGACACTGAGTCGCTGGAAGATGCTCGGCTCCTGCGAAAGGTACCCCATTCCGCTTCGTGCCCTCCGGTACATGGGCAGCTTGGTCACGTTGACTCCGTCGAAGATGACCTCGCCTTCATCCGGGGCGATCATGCCCATGGTCATGCGAAAACTGGTGGTCTTGCCGGCTCCGTTTCTACCAAGTAATCCGACAATTTCTCCCTGCTCAACGGTAAAGGAGACATGGTCGACCACAGCTCGGCCACTGTATCGCTTGACAAGTCCCTTGGTCTCCAGAAGGATCATTTTGAGGGTTTCTCCTCACTGTTCTGCTAGGGGTGCGGGATTGTGGATAACCTGTGCAGTAACGTGAAAACTCTGCGAGACTCCTCACGGACTCCCGAGAGGGATCGGCCCATGCTATGCTCGGGTCCTGCTTCCCAGAGGCGGAAGAAACAGGTTCTTCTCAGATATCCACTCATCCGTAAAACGCTTTATTGACAAGCCTTACAGCGACAAACAACCACGGTTGGCCTTCAAGGCTCATGGGGCAATTTCCGTACCGATCACGCGTAGCATTGCTTGGCCAATGGCCGGATCGCGTGGACACCAGCTGGACAGATCAATTGTGAATAAGTCCATCGATTTCGCGTGGGAATGTTTGGTCACTTGATGAACCGCATCTTCCCGACATTGGGAATCAGGGGCACGTTCAGACCTTTGATTCGAAACCCGGAGGGCCAGTAGACGAACATCGCCCTGCCAAGCATGTTGTATCGGGGCACCGTGCCGAGCTTGTACTGGGGCCTTCCCTGCTGATCGTACAGTCGGAGGGTTGGAGCCGCCATCACCCAGCTTCTGCTGTCGTGGCTCTGCGGGCTGTTGTCGCCCAGGACGTAAAACTCATCCAGATCGTTCTTTCCCGGGTGGTCATCCAATTGGATCGGAAAATCCGTAACTCCCCACCCGTTGGGTACATCGCTCTTGTCCCCCAGGCGTCTTGCCCATTCGGGGAGGTCTTGGGTTCTTTCGGTCACGGCCAGGTCGTGGGCGTACTGAAGCAGCGGTGCGAACTCGGTGCCGGCAATGTCCTGATCCAGGCGGGAGTCTATACTGGAATTCGTATAGTACACGTCCCGCATCAGTTTCAGATGCGTCAACTCGCAGGGAGCCTGGGATGCAATGATCCGGACTTCCGGGGGTGTCTCAAACCACCATCGGCGTGTGGATTCGGCGATATCCACACTCTGACCGATCCCCAGACGGCGTTTCATCTGCTCATAATCGGCATCGTACTGCTCCCGGGTGCTTTCCAGGATCCATTGACCGTCGATCCATACCCTGACGGTAAAGTCCACATGGGTCAATGCAACATTGACAATACGCCCGGTCAGCGGGTCGATTTCGCTGCCGGCCCAGGTTTCCCATGCACCATTGTCTTCCGGTCCGGGTCCTCGCTTCTGATGCTGCAGTTCCACCCGTCCTGCGGCGTCAACCACCGCGCGAAAACGGTGATCGAAGCTGGAAAGGTGCAAGGTCAGCCGGCTGGAATCTTCCTTGGGGCTGTAGCTGGCTGAAAGCTTCAGATCGGTGATCAGATCGACATCTTCATGGATGCTTGGGGCGCTGGCTCCCCCTTGGCCGTTGTAGCCGTAATGGGGCAGGAACTTGGAACGCGTCGCATCGAGAACCAGTTCCCCCGGCGTCGGGCCACCCTTGTAAACAGCGGTTCGAGCGATTCGCCACTGACGCTCGTTGGGACCGACGGGAACCTTCTGGAGACCGTCAAAGGTCTCAGCCGAGGCATCGGTGGCTGGACGCCAGAATGGGTACCATCGGGAAGGGGATTCGAGTTCCTCACGCCGGCTGTAGTATTCGACAAAATCGTCGGGATCCGGAAGCAGATCATTGTCGTACACCGTCTGCCACATGACCTCCTGAACCCGGTGAGGCTTGCGGCGGATCTGCATGGGTTGGGAAGGGTCTTTGCGGAAGTAAATATCCCCGTGGACGATCTCGATCGTCTCGCCCGGCAGGCCGATCAACCGCTTGATGTAGTTCTGGTGGTTGTCCTGGGGGTTCTTGAAAACCACGACATCCCAGGGCTCGGGCTCGACGAACTGATAGAGATACTTGAGCACCAGGACCCGGTCTCCGCTGCGAACCTTTCCGGCATCTTCCCGTGAGAAGGCATAGTGAAAGCTGCAATTCGGGCACAGCGCCCCAGTCGGAAGCTCCGAACCACGCCTTGCCTGAACACCGAAAGCGTACTCCCGCTTGCAGGAGGGGCAGTGGAGCATCCAGTGCTCGCCGTAGAGACGCGGGGCCATCGATCCGGTGGGGATCACGAAGGCTTCGATCAGAAAGGCGCGCAGCAGAAACGCCAGGACAATCGCCACCCAGATGCTCTCGACCGTGTCGCGCACCGTGTGCAGCTCGGACTGTTTCTGTTCCTGGGAATCAATCATGGCTTCCAGACGATAACGGTTTGGCCTCTCCGGGCCAAGAGGCTAACGAAATTCCCCCGGCAAGATCAACTACGCCTCCAGCAGGACCACGTCCTGCGGCTCGAAATGCAGGCAGATCTTTTGACCTGCTGCAAACTCCGCCTTTGCTGCCGAGAGACACGTAACCCGCCAGGATGTCTCCCCCTGGACCAGGGAGCAGGTGTACTGGCGAATCTCACCCAGAAAAGTTGCAGACTCCACCCGGGCAGGGAGCGTATTGCCCCGTGCTGTCGAAGCCGATGGCAGGATCGAAACCCTCTCGGGACGAATGCAGCAGGTCACATCCCCCAGGCTGCTGGAAGTGGAGCGGATCGGTCCCAAGGGAGTCTTCACCTCGACCAGATCCCCCTGTTTTCCGGTAACCTGCCCGGACAGCAGGTTGGCTTCGCCGAGAAAATCGGCCACAAAAAGGCTCTCGGGCCTGTGATAAAGCTGCTCGGGCGTGCCGACCTGGATGACCTGTCCATCGCGCATCACCGCCACGCGGTCGGCCATCGACAGGGCTTCTTTCTGGTCGTGGGTCACATAAACAGCGGTCGCTCCGGTGTTCTTGACCAGGGCTCGGAGTTCCCCCCGCATGTGCAGCCTCAGTCGGGCGTCCAGATTGCTCAGCGGCTCATCCAGCAGGAGGCAATCGGGCTCGGCGGCCAGGGCCCGGGCAAGGGCGACGCGCTGCTGCTGTCCCCCCGATAGCTGATTGGGCTTGCGGCGGGCGTAGTTCTCCATCTCCACCAGAGCCAGGTTGCTTTGGCAGATGCGCGAGCGTTTCGATGCGTCCAAGCCTTTCATCCTCGGACCGAACTGCACGTTCTTCTCCACGGTCATGTGGGGCCAGAGCGCGTAATTCTGGAAGACCATAGCGGTCCTGCGCTTCTCGACAGGCAGGTTCGTTACGTCTTGTTCGCCGAAGAGCACTTTGCCGGCCGAGGGCTCCACGAGCCCGGCAATCATCCGCAGCAACGTGGTCTTGCCGCATCCACTGGGCCCCAGCAGGAAGAAGAACTCTCCCTTTTCAATGTGCAGGCTGACCTCGTCCACCGCCCGGACGAGTCCGGAGGGCTGGGCGTACGTTTTCGATAGCGACTGGATGGTAATGGTTTTCATGGCAGTGGATTCTTGGGTTTTCAGGCGCGGAAGATGGCCCCGAGCCTCTTGCCAAGCAGGGCGCCGGCGGCTCCCATGGTCGCGGCCAAGAGCCCCATGGCGTATACGCCCAGGGCAGCGGCCTGGTTGGTCGTCTCGGGCGAGCCGGTGCTCGTCCCCAGTTCGTAGATCTGCTTGGTGATCGGGTAGTACTTCTCCTGCTGGGCCAGAACCAGCGAATCGCTGACTTCCAGCATCGCAAAAGCGAAGGTCAGGACGGCAGCGGCAATGACGTTGGCCGCGATCAGGGGCAAGGTGATTCTTCCGACGGTCCGGACCCGGCCTGCCCCGAGATTCCGCGAGGCCTCCTCCAGCGATACGGGCACCTGCTGGAGACCGGCCGAGATGCTCCGAACCGCAAATGGAAGCCGGCGAACCGTGTAGGCGATAATCAGGATCACGAAAGGCCAGCGCCCCATGGGCCCCAGCTCTTCCAGCCAGGCTCCCTGGACGGTCATGGCGACGTACCCTGCGGCAAGAATCAACCCCGGCACGGCCAGGGGAAGCATGGCCAGGCCGTCCAGGAGCGATCGGCCCGGCAGACGGGTTCGAACGATCAGCCACGCAGCCAGTCCGCCCAGGACCAGATCGACCCCCGTAGAAACTCCCGCATACCGCAGGGAATTGAGAATGGATGTATACGTGGTCGGCTGGGTCAGAACAAACTTCAGATGATCCAATGTGTAGCTGGAAGGAAGCACGGTGTTGACCCAGGTCTGGGAGATGCTCAGCAGGATCACCCCCAGATGGGGCAGCACCGAGACAATCAACACCGATCCGAACAGCCCCCAGGCGCCCAGCGTCCCCAGGGGGCCTAGCTTGCGAAGCGAAGAGGCGCTGCCGGCCTTGGAAGATTCTGCCAGGATCTGTCGTCCGAAGAGAAACTTACCCAGGACGTAGAGCGTCACCGAGCCCGAAAGCAGCAGGAACACCAGGCTGAAGATCCTGCCGGCCACTTCTCCCCGGGAGATCTCCTTGAAGATCGTCACTGGGGTCAGCTCCTGGTATCCCACGATCAACGGGGTGCCGATGTCCGTCAGCGACCAGATGAACACGATGGTCCCCCCGGCAAAGAGCCCGGGACGGATCATCGGGAGAGTCACCCGGAAAAATGTTTGCAGGGGACCTGCCCCCAGGTTCCGCGCCGCAGCCGAGAGCGATGGATCCACGTTGGCCAAGGCGGCCGTGGCGTTCAGGTACAGGATCGGGAACAGGTGCATCGTCTGGAGAAGGACCACACCCGCAAATCCCGCGCCCAGCCAATCCGGGGGCAGCGATTGGGAGAAATCCAGGATGCCGACCTTGGCCAGCAGGAGGTTCAGTGCTCCGTACTGGCTCAGAAGCCTTCGGATCGACAGGGCGCCGACGAACGGTGGCAGGATCATGGGAACCAGCACCAGGACACTGAGCAGTCCCTGGCCCGGGAAGCGACACCGGGCCCGCAGCAGGGCCATCGGCAAGGCAACGACCATGCAGGCCAGCGTCGTCGTGCAGGCCAGCGTAAGGCTGTTGACCATCTCCCGGGTCAACTGGGCATTGTCCCAGATGCGCACGAACCAGTAGGCACTGATCTGCCCCTCGTGACGAAACCCCGACTGGATGGTCAGCCAGATCGGCCAGAGCAGAAATGCTGCCAGCCCCCCCACCAGCAGCAGGAGAACCATCGTCGCAACAGGTCGGCCCATCGCGCGGCGGATGCCTCCTGCCAGATGCGCAAAAGCCCCGCCCAAAGCTGCATACATCCGATCAGACAGGCTTGCATGCTTCATCGCGCCACCCGCCGATATTTCTCGCGGAAGTAATCCTGCCAACCGGTGAGGATCAACTCCCTCTGGGTGGGGTCCTTGAGCAGCCGCGCAGTACCCGACATCGCCTCCAGGGTCGCCACGTTGTCGGGCAACGCCGTGAACTCGGCCAGGAGTTTGGGGTCATAATCGGTCTCGATCAGCCGGGCCCGGGCTTCGCGCAGGCCCTGGGGGTTGTCAATCGCCGCCGCACCGACCAGCGCCCGCAGGACACCGAAATTCACGCGATTCATCCGGGCGTTGTCCCCATCGAGTACCAAAGCCTGTCCGGATTCGTACGGATTGACGATCCACCCCAGCAGTTGATCGTCGTACAAATCGTACACATCCCGTCGAATCGGCTGTCGGCCCAGAACGCTGCGAAACGGGCCATGCGGCGCCCGGGTCCCAAGGGCCCAGAGTGCCTGCCCCTCCTTGCTGAGCACGAAATCCACGAACCGCCGGGCCAGTTCCGCATTGGGCGGATTCTTCAGGATGCCGATCGGGTCCGGGCTGAAGGTCGTCTGGCCCCGAGGGGAAACGTAGACCATCTGACCCGGAGCCTCCGCCACTCGAAGGGCTCCGTAGAAATCGATGCAGGCCGAAACCAGCGCATCGCCCATCAGCGGCGCGTTGGCGGCTGTGCCGGCCGAATCGGTGAACCGTTTGGCATTGGCCAGAATCAGCAGGAGCCTCTTCCATCCCTCCTGCCAGGACGGGCTGGAGACGACGATCATCCGATAAGCGGCGGCGACCGAGCCGGACTGTGTTGGATCGGCCAGGACCAGCCGATCGGCGAAGCGCGACTGGGCCAGATCCTGCCACCCTGTCGGCGGGGCGATCCGACACATATCCAGCAGGCCTTTGTTGTAAATGAAACCAAAGCCGCTCACCGCAGAGCCGATCCACGAGAGATTTTCCGGATACATTTCCACCCCGCCGAACTGCCGGGGAATCGCCTCCAGTGTCTCTGGGGGCAACTGAAGCGAGACGAGGATGCCCTCGCGGTCCAGGGCCCGGAAGGTGAACTCCCCCCCTCCCCAGATGATGTCGATCTCGGACGTCTCTGCCCGACTGTAGACGTTCAGGAGATACCGTTCGATCGAACTGCTGCCCCCGCCCACGGTGCGCCAGTCTATGGAGACTTTTTGGCCGTATTTGCGGGCGTGATACAGGCTGAAGGCCCACTCGTATTCCTGTTTGATGTTCTCGTTGTGCGGGCTGATGATCCGCAGCGTCACCGAGGGCAGTTCATCGAAGCTCCGGCCCCATCGACTGCGAATTTCCTCCTCTGCCTCCTGCCGCTTGGCTCCGGCGGGTACGCCCTGATCGGAGCGGCAACCCCCGACCGCCACCAGGGCCGCTGTAACCGCAAGCAGGATGCACAGGCCACGAGTGGACATGAGCGATTCTCCCAATGCCTAACCGATGCCGAGATCTTCCCGGGTCAGCAGCGCGTGGAACTCGTATCCCTGCTTCTCCACATTTTCCCGCGCTCCCTGGAGACGGTCGATCACGAACACCAGCCGGGCGATTCTGGCCCCGGCCACTGTGAGGGTCCCGGCGGCCTGGAGCGCCGCACCGGCCGTAGTGCCGATATCCTCCACCAGCAGGACCGTCTTGCCCTCCACGTCGGTTCCTTCGATGAGCTTGCCGGTGGCGTATTCTTTCTGGGCCTTGCGAACCAGGGCGCAAGGCTTGCCCGAGGCCATCGAAGTCGCAGCGGCCAGGCAGACAGCTCCCAGTTCCGGCCCGGCGATCACGTCCACATCTTCAGCATAGGCAGCCAGACGCTTGCCAAGTTCGGCCAGAATGTCCGGCTGGGTCTCGAAGAGATACTTGTCCAGGTAGTATTTGCTGCGCTTGCCGCTTCGCAGGATGAAGTCCCCTTCCAGGTAGGCGGTCTCCTTGATGCGGGCAGCGAGTTTCTCGGTATCCATGTCGCACTCCTTTGGAGCAATTGGTAGCATGGATGCTCTCGAGAATCAATAGCCGTCGAGGGCCTCAATGGCCTACGCGACTCGTTGCCCGCGACGGCTCCAACGCCCCGGAGAAGCCCATGTCTGAAGAGATCGTACATTTCGCGGTAGCCGACGACGCACGACTGCTCGTGTTGGCATCGGAGCGATTCTGCCAGCCTTTCAAGGATGTCCTGTCCGGGCATGTGGAGAAGCTTCGCCTCGGGGCCCTGACCCGGGGAACCGAGAAGTTCTGCGGCAGCCTGATCGAGGCCATCCGCGACCGCTGCCAGGGACAAAGCCCCCAAGGCCGCGATGCGGACAAGCTGGCCTTCTGTCTCGGAACGCTCTGCCACCGGGCCGCCGACCGCCTCTGCAAACCCCTCTATGCCTCGCAGTCCTTCGATGGCCGATACACGCCGAGGCAGATCCGGATCTGCCAGGACGTATTCATCTTCGACCGCGTCTACGGCAAGGGAAGGAGGACTCCTTACCGCCCTGATGCCCTGGACCCCGTCCTGCCGCTGCCCGGAGGACTGGAGTGGGACGCTGAAACCTTCGAACAATACGTCCACACGCTCTTGCAGCGTATGCTTCTCAGGGCCCATACGCTCAAGCCCGCCGATGAGGCCGATACTTGGCTCGACGAGTTGTTCTCCCGGCTGCAGGAGTTCAAGGAAGACTTCGGCTTCTGGCACAAGCTGCTTACCGAGGGGGACGAAGAACTGTTCTCCCGGTCAGTCGAACAGGTGAACTTCTACAACGATGCCGATCCCCTGCTGGATCTTCTGCGCGATCTGCGAAGCGGACAGTCCCTCCAGGCCGATGCCATCGAGCAGCGCTTTCGCCTGCCCGACAAATCCAGCGTCTACGCCCGGTGCGTCAGCGCCTCGTGCGGCTACATACAATTGGCCGGCGAATTCTGGCAGGGACGCATGGATCGCAGAGCGTTCTTCGACAGCATCACCCGTTAGCCGGCCTGTTAAAAAGTATCGAGCCCGGCTCCGCCGTAAAGCGGTCCGGGCTCGATAGATACGTTCTATTCCAGGACGGCGGGCTTACTCCTGGCCCGCGTCGCCTTCCGGCTGAGATTGCGATTCCTTGGCCTCTTCGGGCTGAGGTTCCTCCTGGGATTCTTCCGGCTCAGGCCGTTGCGGCCGGGGCATGGCTCCCATGCCCGGGCGCTGCTGCTTCATGGCCTCTTCCTGGATCTTTTTAAGGACCTCGCCTTCTTCGGTGATCTTGATCGGCGTGCGGAACGCCTGCTGGAACATGTCCTTCTGGACCGACCAGGTCAGGAAGTTCTTTGCCGCTTCCATATCGGCCTGTTCCGGGCCGGCGATCTTGGTGACCTTGATGATGTGATACCCGTACTGGGTTTCCACGATATCGGTGATTTTGCCCAGTTCGGTGGCAAAGGCCGCCTTGGAAAAGGGCGTCACCATCTGCTCGAAAGCAAAGGCTCCCAGGTCGCCGCCCTTCTCTGAAGAGGGGCAATCCGAGTGGGCCCGGGCCGCTTCGGCAAAAGTCGTCTTGCCTTCGGCGATATCCTTGGAGATCTGTTCGAGTTTGGCCTTGAGTTCCTTACGCTTCTCTTCGGGCGTCTCGGGCTCAACCTTCAACAGAACATGGCTGGCTTGGACGGTCGTCCCGTCGAAGTACTCCGGGTGCTCCTTGACGAGTTTCTGAATCTCGTCCTCGCTGGCTTCGGTGCCTTTTTTCTCGACCATCTGTCTGGCTTTGTCGGCCAGTATGGCCTGGGATTCCACGATGTCCTTGACCAGGAACATGGCCATGCCCTGGCCCAGTTGAATCGGCTCTGTGGCCTTGCCGGGCTCGGTGTTCGCGACAGCCAGGGCCAGCCCCGGATGCATCGCTTCGAGGGCTTCGGCCTCGACCAGGGAATCCCGCCACTCCGGATGAGCGCCGATGGCCTCTTCCACGGTGGTCTGGCCTGCGTTGATGGCCTGGGCTACCTTCTTCATCTCGTCCAGGGTCTCTTTCTGCAAAGAGGTCTCATCGTAGAACTTCACATCCGTGAAAACGACCTGTCCCGTCACGCCGGTGCCGCTGAAAATCCGTTGATGATCCTGAACATACTGCTTGGCCTTTTCCTCGCTGGTGACCTCTTCGAAGGTTTTGCGAACCTTGGCCTGCTTACGCAGGTCTTCCTCGCTGAGGTCGTTTCGTTCCAGGAATTCCTTCATGTCCATGCCCATGGACTGGGCCTGGGCCTGGAGCTCGGTCTTGATCTTCTGGAATTCATCCTCGGCCTCGATGTCGAGGGTCGAGATGAACTTGTCCATCAAACGGTTGGCCAGAACCTGCATAAGCCCCTGGTACCGAACCATCGCCTGCTGGGAGGGGGGGATGCGGCTCTGCTCCAGGAAGCGGGTCACCTCCGAAGCGACCACCTTGTCCTCGCCGATGGTGGCCAGGACGGTCTCGGGCGCCAATTCCTGCTGGGCCTGGTCGCCTTGGGCCTCCTGCTGGTCGGGGGGCAGCATCTCCTGGGCGATCACCCAGCCGGTAACGGCCGCAATGCCAAGCAGTATCAATACTTGAAGCGTTCTCTTATTCACAAAAAGCTCCTTAGGCTGTCCCGGCGCATTCGTCGGCGGGCCGGGTTTTCTTCGAGTGTAGGCAAAAGAGCGGACTTCGGGGTCCTCTGGCGTACCGGGCATCTGCCTCGGCCGCGTTTGGTTATCCTATACGACGATTCAAGCCCGCGAAAGGTTCAACACGATTTGGCCCCGATCGTATCGCAACAAACAGAAGCCCCTGACAGAAAGTCCATCCTGGAGTATAATTGTGAAATCTTTTGCCTTGCGACGACCCGTGTGCTTCGGAACCATGGGTAAATGTCTTCAATCGGAGAGGCCATGTTCCTCCAGCGAATCCGTATACGGCTTGCAGTCCTGCTCTTGTCGGTGGTGCTGACCCAAACCGGCTGGGCAATCGTTCTGCATCCTTCAGGAGAGCCAACCACCGCTCCGGAGGGGATCGATCTCAATGTCCTGGGCACGTGGGCAAGCAATGCCTCGGTCATCGCCGTCGGACCCAACATGATTCTCACCACGCGGCATCAGCTCTCCGGCGTAGGAGCCGACGTGGTAATTGCCGGACAAAGCTATACCGTGGAATCCGAAACGGTCGTGAACCAGCAGGTGGATCTGCGGGTCGCGACCATTTCAGGTCCCGGTGGTCAGCCGGCCAATCTAAGCAGCTATGTACCGCTCTACTCGCGACGGCAGGAACGCCTGGCCGAAGTGATCATCCTGGGGGCCGGCCGAACCAGAGGTCCGACACTTACCGACGCAGACTCAGAGCCTTACGGGTACGAATGGTCGTCGCTGCAGGACCACCTGTGGGGCACCAATATTGTCAGCGGAACCAGAACCATCACCTCGAGCGGATTTACCTCGGAGGTCATTGAAGCCGATTTCGACGCCCCAGGCTCCCTCGGGGCTACCCAATACGAAGCTACCCTGGCGCTATTCGACTCCGGGGGAGGCTGGTTCATTCAGGATCGCGGCACCTGGAAGCTGGCGGGGCTCAACGCCTACCTGCCCGACTACGGCGATCATCCCCAGGAATCCTGGTTTTCACCCCCGGAGCGGCTCAGCGCCATCCGGGTCAGCTCCTACAGCGATGAAATCGCCGCAGCGCTGCAGAATTGGGCTGTCCCCCCCGGCGACGCCAACTGGGATGCCCGGGTCGACCAGGAAGACCTTGCAATCCTTAAAGCCAATTACGGAAATCCCGATCTGAAAGCCGCCACGTGGTGGAGACAGGGGGATTTTAACGGAGACCATGCCGTCGACTTCGCCGATTACGCCCTCCTGGCCCGATGGTTTGGAACAGACTGGACGACCGGAACGACTGCCTCGTCCACCAGCTCTTCGCTCACCGCGATTCCCGAGCCGGCCTCCCTCTGCTTCCTGCTGACCGGAGCAGCGATGGGGCTGGCATCGAGACGATCCGTGCGAGCCGGCCGACGAACCACTTGAACCTCAACCAATCACGGATGACGACCCTATGACCGAAGACTCACAGAACCGCCCCCCCCAGTCACAACCCCCCAGAGGACCGGCTCCGAAGGGGTCCCGCAAGGACAAGTGGATCAAGATCGGCTTTGGCGTCGTCTTTCTCGCTGCGATCGTACTGATCTACCTTCATCAACTGGAAGGCCCCTCCGCCCCGCAGGGCTGGGAGCAGGATGTGGAATATGGAATGGAAATAGCCCGCCAGGAGGGACGCCCAGCGGTTATTTTCTTCCATGCCCGCCATCCGTCCGAGAACGCAAGGCACATCCTGCGCAGAGCTCTGCCAAAAGAACAGGTAGACAAGGCGATCGCCCGATCGGAGTATGTCGCATTGCTGGCCATCGTTGAGGACACCGATGACGAACTGGCAAGGCAGTACAACGTGACGCAGTTGCCCGCCTTTGTAGTCCTGGACAAACGGGGCAATGTTGTCGCTTCCGAACAGGGAAAGCGGATCGGCCACGACGAACTGACGCAGTTGCTCGATCAGGCCGCTGAAAACGCTGCCAATTGACCTGCGGGCTTTTTCCAAGGCCGGCGATGCCGCAACATTCAGGCCTCCTTCCAACAGAAAACGCCATTTCCCAAGGCCGAATCGGTGGTATAATGTCTGGAACGAGGTGATTGATATGAAAGCGCGAATCGCAGGCGTTCTGGTGCTTGTTTGCCTGGGGCAACTCTGCTTTGGTCAGAACAGCCGCATCGGACGAAGAATTTCCACACCGGGTAACACCGGGATCGGGGTAGGCCGATCAGCAGCCTCCTACACCTTCCAGACCTATTCCTATGGGCTCAGGAGCCAAAGCGCAGCCCCCTCGGTGGGGCCCCTGTCGCGCGACCTGAGCAGTCGTGGTGCGGCAAGCTTCGATATTCGACGCGGTGTCGGCGTTTCGCAGGGGGCCCGTGGGTCCTCCAATCTCGTGCCCCACTCTACCCGAAGATACGGCGGGAGCCGATATTCCGCACCAACCGCTGTTTCGGTCCCTCGGGCCATGTCCGCCACCCGCAGCGTAGGCACGCCCCTGTCCAGGTCCAGTGGCCTCGATCTGGCCGCGGTCCCCGGGCCCGGCCGGCGGGCTGCCTCGACCCCCGGGCCGACAGCATCGTCTCTCCCCACAGGCACCGAACCGGTATCGTCCTTGGCAGGGCCCGAATCACTGCCCAATCGGCATCTGCTTGTTGAAGCAGAGACGCGGTTCAAAAGTGGAGATTTCCGAGGGGCCTTGCGATACTATCGGCGGTACATCGGCCGATCCCAGACCGACCCGCGCGGCTACGTTGGGGCAATGCTGGCCGGTCTCCACCAGGCCAAGTCGCGTTTTGGCATCCCGGCCGGGTATCTGAGCCAGGCCTTGAAGTATGACCCGACCCTCGTCCATGTGCCTTTTGATTTCCAGGCCTTGCACGGTCGGCAACAGGGTCAATCTCTGGACCAGGCCCTGGATAAGATCGAGGAATCGATCCTCCAACAGGGCCCCGAGCCGGACTCCCTGCTCATGCGGGCTTATTTCCGCTTCCGAAAAGGGCAAGACGAACAGGCCCGACAGGACCTCGTGGAAGCCCGGCGACTGCAGGAAGCTCTGCTGGATGAGAATCAACGCGACAACGACCAGCTTCTCGAAGCCATCAAGACCTTCCTGAACCAACTGCCCGAGGCCCAATAGACCGAAGGGCTTGGCTCGGGCCACACTTGCAGCAAGAATGCGACTGCGTAACCAGGCCGGGCAGACGAGGTGCACTACCGCATCCGGCGAGAAAGCGGGGGGGGATGTGCGCCTGGGCCGGCCTGGCAATCTGTACCGGCGCATGTCAGGAAGAGTAACCGCTCGATTTTACGCGGTCCTGCCGCTGCGTTAAGGGGTCTTGAACCTTCCGTTTGGGCCCGTTGCAGATGGGAAAAGCCCTGTCCGGTTTGGCCTCCTTCTGGTATACTCACCCAATGTGAATCGCAAGGAGTACCGAACCGGAGGCTGGAGCGTCGAAGCCTTCTGTCCGGTTTTGCCATCCGGAAGCGGGAAACGCCATGGCCAAAGCCAGTAAAGAGAGCCCCAAGACCGGCAACCGCCTGCTTGTTGCGCTGGAGAGTTTCGTTCTTCGGCACCGCCGGCCGGTGAGCATCTCGATTCACCTGGTCCTTTTCTCCCTGGCCCTGCTGCTGGCCCTGGTCGTGCGGTTTGAAATCGCCGAAGGCTCCCTCCGAGAGGCTAGTGCAAGGGCAGAAAACGAGATTCTTCAAGGCGCGAGGCAGGCCCTTTCGACCTCCGAAGCCGGAGCCGACTCCCTGGAAGAAGCCATCCGTCAGAGTTTCCCCCAGCCTCGGCAGGCCAAACACGCCCAGCGGATGATCGAGGCCGCCCGGGAAGAAGTAGCCCGAATCGGGCAAACCAACCTCTGGCTGACGCGGTTCTTCCTGCCCTGGCTGCCGATCTTTCTGATTCTCAAGGTCCTGATCTTCGGGAAAATGAAGCTTTTCCGGGGGGCGTGGCATTATTCGAGCATTCGCGATGTGGGAAATATCGTTTTCGCCTCCTGGCTGTTCCTGGTGATCATGGTTCCCGCAGTCTTTTTCTCCCGGGCAGCCACCAATCCCATGGAGGCTCCTCAAGGGTGGTTCGATCAGACGCTGACGTTCGTTTCGGCCCAGCCTACCGGCGTACTGCTGCTGGATTTCATCGCGACGGTTTTCCTTCTCTGTACTGCCCGGCTGGGTTTCCGCCTCTACCACGAAGAGTTCCGCCTGCGCCCCAAGTCCAGCGAGGGCGTCAGCCGTGTCATCCTGGTTGGGGCGGGCAATGCCGCCGAAGCGGTGATCCGGGAAATCAGCCGCATGACCGTCGAACGCTACCGAGTGATCGGAGTAGTGGATGACGACCCGGCCAAACAGGGAGTGACGATCTACGACGTGCCCGTCCTGGGAAAGGTCAAGGACCTGCCGGACATCTGCGAGAAAAACAAGATCGACGAAGTGCTTATCGCCATGCCCTCCGCCAGCCAGAAGCAGATGAGGCACATCATCGGTCTGTGCAACGGAACACAACTGAAATATCGACATCTGCCCGGTATCACCGAGTTGATCGACGGCCGATTCACCGTCTCGCAAATCAGGCCGGTGGACATCAACGACCTTCTTGGCCGCGAAGCCGTCGAACTGGATCTGGACGCATTGGCCAGGTTCATCCAGGGCCGCGTCCTGCTGATCACCGGAGCAGGTGGAAGTATCGGATCGGAAATGTGTCGCCAGGTCTGCAAGTACAACCCCAAAAGACTCATCCTTGTCGAACAGGCAGAAACCCCGCTTTTCGATATCGAAAACGAGCTTCGCCGCGGCCACCCCGACTTGCCCATCGTTCCATGCGTCTGCGATATCTACGACCGCAGCCGGGTCATGGCCCTATGGTCTCAGCATCGGCCCGACGTGGTCATCCACGCAGCAGCCCACAAGCACGTGCCCCTCATGGAGCACAACCCCTGTGAGGCCATCAAGAACAATGTCCTGGGCACTCGAAATGTTGCCGATGCCTGCTGCGAATACGAAGCGTCGGAATTCGTACTGATCTCCACCGACAAAGCCGTCAACCCCTCCTCGGTTATGGGCGTTTCCAAGCGCGTAGCCGAAATCTATACCCAGGCTCTCAACGGCAGCCCAGACTGCAAGACCCAGTTCAAGGCCGTACGCTTCGGAAATGTGCTTGGCTCCAACGGCTCGGTCGTCCCGACGTTCCGCAAGCAGATTGATTCGGGCGGACCCGTTACCGTGACCCACCCGGAGATGACTCGCTACTTCATGACGATTCCCGAGGCGGCCCAACTGGTGCTCCAGGCCGCTGCGACCGGTCTGGGAGGCCAGATCTTCCTGTTGGATATGGGCGAACCGGTCAAAATCGTGGATCTGGCCAAGAACATGATTACCCTCTCGGGCTTCCGGGCAGGGGAGGATATCGATATCGTCTTCACCGGGTGCAGGCCCGGCGAAAAGCTCTTCGAGGAACTCCGGACTGAAGGGGAGGATATCGAGCCGACCGTCCATCCCAAAGTTCTGATCTGGCAACACAGACCTACCCAATGGTCGAAGGTCCAACAGATTGTCCGTAGTCTGGAAGAGTTGGTAAACTCCACAGAGAGAGATGAAATCATCAAGGCTTTCACCCAGGCCGTGCCGGAGTATACGCCCCTGAATCAGCCGAAATCTTCCCAGCAGAGCCCGGAAGAAGCCAAAAAGAAACCCAAGACCAGCGATAAGGCAGCGGAGGTGTCCTGAACCAGCTACCCGGGGCGACATTTCCCAAAACCGTAAACCGTATCCCATTCATTTCTTACCCATCAGGGAAACAACATCATGAAACCAATCCCACTGGCCAGACCCGACATCGGCGAGCAGGAGATCCAGGCC
>CAZOVB010000032.1:0-46352 GCA_964583095.1 uncultured Planctomycetaceae bacterium | reverse complement strand
TGAAGCTGGATCGTAAGCTCGAGGTCCTCGTCGGGAGGCAGGTCCCGGCGGGGCAGTTCCACTCGGGCAGCGAGTTCCGTGTCGGGCTTCTCCTGGAGGCTCGAACCCAGAAAGGCTGACAGGGTAAAGTGCTTCTTCATGTCCGAGGCCGGCAGCACGGAGTCGCTGATGTTTCGGATTCCAACGATTACGGGAATCCTCTGGCCCGGACGGCCATCGATTCGTTCGGGCACCTTGTAACGGATGAAATAGTACTTTACGTGATAATGATCCATCGCCCATCTGCGAAACTGCTGCCATCCGGCCGTATTCTTGCCTTCTTGGGTGCACCATTCTTCGTAGGCTTCGAAAAGTCCGGCGATGTGCAGCGGATCGGGACTCAGGTGAAAATACTTGGCTGAAAGCTGCCCCAGGGCCTGTTCGTATCCCTGCTGCCCGATCGACATAGCCGCCAGGACACTGGCTACGCCGGTGCGGTCGGCTCCTTCGGCGCAATGCAGGAGCATCGGCTGGGGGAGGGATTCCAAGGCTTCAAAGAGCTCCAGGAGGTAGGGTCGGGGGGGCAGATCCTGGGCACTGAATCGAATGGAAACCAAATCCAGGCCCAGTTCCTCCGCCGCGGCCTCCTCGGCCAGGTAGTAGTCGTTCGAGCTGCTCCCCCTGAGGTTCAGGATGCTTTTCAGGCCGTAGCGGTCCCTCCAGCGTCGAAGATGCGTGGGCGAAGGTTGGGCGGATCGGTAGACTTTCCCCTCCACGACCACGTGGAAGTTGTTCCGGAAGACCCGGACGTAAATATAGTAGCCACCAGCCAGAACAGCAGTCAGGAAGACCACGGACAGGCAGAGAGTCCGAAGTTTTGTCAGCCAGGGCGGAATGTTCTGTTTCTGCTTCATGTCGGAGTAAGCTCTGGTTTGTGGGCGTAGGCAGGTCCCGCGGCAGGCAAAATGGTATAGGAAAATCCCCTCAGAGAGAAAGCCAAAACCTTCGCGACCGGGTTTTCGTAGCAAGGGGCATTGCTCGTCCGGGGCCGTTGAGCCGATATAGGAAAAATGCACCCATCGGACGCCTTGACAATTTGCTTCAGAAGCATATAGTGATCCAGTTTCCATGGATCCAGGCACACGGAGCGAAGAACCCAGGCTCCGCCGGCCGGAAAGGGACTGTTATCGTGGCAAAAAAGAGCAGTGGAAAAAGCACAAGCAAGACCAAAACCCAGCGAAAAACCGCTTCAGCCTCCAAGAGCAAGAAAGCCTCGGCCTCGAAAGCCTCCAAGAGCAGGAAGTCTTCGACCAAGGCAAAGAAATCTGCGTCCCGGTCGAAGCGATCCGCCCAGGCCGGCAAGGCCTCGGCCAAGAAGACCGCCAAAAAGACCTCGACCAAAAAGGCATCTTCCCCAGGCCGAAAGGTCAAGTCTCCCCTGACCAAGAAGGAACTGGGCGAGTTTCGCAAGATGCTCATCGAGAAGCGACGGGAGTTGATCGGCGACATGAACGGCATCGAGGCCGACGCCCTGGGCAAGGATCGGCAGGATGACAGGCCCGAATCGTTCAATATGCCCACCCATCCGGCGGATGTCGGAACGGACAACTACGAGCAGGAATTCACACTGGGGCTGCTGGAGTCCGAGAGGATTCTCCTCCAGGAGATCAACGACGCCCTGGAACGCATCGAACACAAGACCTTCGGCGTCTGCCTGGGCACCGGCGATCCGATCGGCTTGCCGCGGCTGCGTGCCCGGCCCTGGTCCAAGTACTGCATTGAGTACCAGAGACAGCTGGAAAAGGGCCTGGCCCGACCCGTCGAAGACGAAGACGACGAACACGCCTACGGGGGCCTCGACGAAGAAGAAGACGAAGAAGATATTGAGGACAGCCAGGAGCAAGACGATCTCGAAGAGGCCGGAGAGGAAGACCAGGACGTTGAAGAAGAAGACTTCTGAGCCGCTGGTCCAACAGGCCCGCCCCGCCGGTCACACCTGGCGAAGCCCCTTTGCTATCGGGCTCTTTGCCCTGGTTGTAGTAGTGGGTCTGGCCTCGGATCTGGCCAGCAAGCATTATGTCTTTCAGTGGCTTCTGGATGACCCCCGACTCGAGCCTGCGGCCGAAAACCTTCAAGGGAGGCTGCCGGATCCCAGCCCGGAAACCATGCTCCAGGCCCTGCGAAGCAATGGGCTCCTCAGCGAGAAGGTAGCCGCGGGAATGGAATTCACCCTTTCGCTGAACCCCGGAGTGGTTTTTGGTATGCCCATGCCCCCTGTGATGGTCAGCCTGGCCACCCTGGCCACCATCGCCCTGGTGTTGGGCATGTTTCTGTCGAGTCCCAGCCGGTTCTATGCCACCCACATTGCACTGGGGCTGATCCTCGCCGGAGCTTTGGGGAACTGGTACGATCGGCTGTTCAGCAGTGTCGAGGTGCCTGGAGGTTCCGGAACCATTGATCGACATGTACGGGACTTCATCGATTTTTCCTCGCTCAAGATCGGGGATCGAAGCATCTACCCGTGGATCTTCAACCTGGCCGATGTCTTTCTGGTCGTTGGGGTCATTCTGCTGCTGATCCACTGGGTCTGGATGCAGCGAAAAGGTTCCAGGAGCACCTGACCGCTAAAGGCTTCCCGGCGGTATAATCCGTCTATGCAACCTCCGGCTTCCACTGCGTCCCGATTCACCCTCACCCGGCTCCGTTTTCTCCAGACAGGTGTGGAGATCCTGTACTGCGCCGCGTTCTTTCTGGCTGGAGGCCTCGTTGAGCGATTCTGGGCTCCCCCTGTGCCGGGCCCGGCGGGGAGACTGGCCCGGGTCCTGATCTTCAGCGGAATGTGGCTGGGGGGCTATGTCCTTTTCACTCTGCCGGGGGAAATCGCCCTGCGGAAGGGCCGGAAGGACCAGGGAGCCAAGACCTGGCCAAGGCATTCGCTCCTGGCCTGCTTGAGTTCCGGCATGACCTGTCTGATGCTGCCGATGTCTCTGCTGATTCCGGCATCCGTGACTGAACCTGCGGTGTTTGCGGGCCTGGCAGGGGCAGGGATCCTCCTGACGGCCTTGTGGCTGGTCCTGGGCTCGCAGTTGCATCGAGGCCGGCCTCGTCATCCTCAACCTCTTTCGGAAGATCCCAGCCTGCGTGAGCTTCAGGATTTTGCCGCCCGGTGTGGGTACCTGGACGTCTGGTGCTGCTGGGCCGATCCGGATCTCTGGCCCGGGCCAAGCCCTGCGGGGTATTTCGGCCCGGGGATCCGGACGCCGGCGCGAATCGTGCTGGTTCGCTCTGCGGTCATGGATCTGGGCCTGAGGGGCCAACGGGCCCTGTTTGCCCATGAGCTGGCCCACCACGCCTGTGGGCACAGCCGTTCCAGTCGTCTGCTGGAGCGGGGGATCTCGCTGGCCTCGGCAACCCTTCTGGCCTGGGTGGTCGTTTCCCGGCAGATGGCCGGTGCCGGTCTCGGGCCGGGGAGTCTGCTGGCCCTTTGTGTCCTGATCGATCTTCTTTGGGAGCGCGGGTGGTCGCCGGTTCTCCTGGCCCAGTCCCGATACCAGGAGCGAGCAGCCCACATCCGCGCGCTGGAGATGACGTGCGACCCGAAAAGCTATCGCCAGGCAATGGAGTGCATACTCCTGGCGGATCCGAAGCGGCCGAGATTGTCTCCCAGGCTGCTGGATTCTCATCTTTCCCGCCCGGAGGTCCTTGAACTGATCGACAACTTCGTGCGTAATGGTTGCAGTCACTCCGGACACAATCCCCCAGCAGGAGCTTTTGAAGAATGAACGTATTCCTGGCCGGCATCATCCAGGGATCTCTGGTAGAGGCGGAGATCCACAAGCAGGACTGGCGCGAACCGATCAAGGCGTCCCTCTCGCGCCATGTGCCCCAGGCCGAGGTCTACTGTCATTACACGGCTCACCCCCATTCGATCGGGTACGATCTGGACCAGATCCGCCTGACCTTCGAAGACGGGGTCCAGCGAGCGATGGATTCCGACCTGCTCATCGCCTACTGCCCCAGCGCGTCGATGGGCACAGCCATTGAGATGTACGAAGCCTATCGCAACGGATCAACGGTCCTGAGCGTCACCCCTTTGGTGGCCAACTGGGTGATCCGGGCTTTCAGTGATCGGATCTTCGAGACCGTCGAGCAGCTCGATACCTTCCTGGCCTCGGGAGAACTGTCCGAGTTGATGTCTCAGGCGCGCCGGCGGGGCGATCTTGTCTAATCTGCTCGAGTTGCGTGACGAAGCCCTGAAGGACCTGTTGGTCCGGCAGGGACAGAAACCCTACCGGGCCGACCAGATCCGGCAGTGGATCTGGGACAAGGGCGCCCTGTCGCTGTCGGAAATGACCAACCTGCCAAAATCTCTGCGAGAGGATCTGGCCGGACAGATCGATGTCCTCGACAGCCGACTTGTCAAGGTTCAACGCACTCCCGACGGCACGCTCAAGTGCCTTCTGGAACTCTGCGACGAGCAGCAGGTGGAGGCGGTTCTCATTCCCTCCGGGCCGCGGGCGACGGCCTGTGTCTCGACGCAGGTGGGCTGCGCGATGGGTTGTGTCTTCTGTGCTTCGGGCCTGGAGGGGTGCCAACGGAACCTGACGGCCTCGGAAATCCTCCAGCAGATTCTCTGGCTGGGCCGAGAAGCAGCCAGACCGGTGACCAACGTCGTCTTCATGGGAATGGGCGAGCCGCTTGCGAATCTTGATGCTACCATCGAGGCGATCGAGTCGATTGTCGATCCGAAGCGTTTGGGTATCAGCGCGCGGAAAGTCACGGTTTCTACGGTAGGATTGGTTGCAGGGATCCGCAAACTGGCCCGACTGGAACTGCCCGTGACCCTGGCCCTATCGCTCCACGCTCCCAACGAAGCGCTTCGCCGCGAGCTGATTCCCTCCTCGGCCCGGGTCACCATCGCAGAGTTGATGGAGGCGGCAAAGGACTTTTATCGCAGCCGAAAGCGAGAGATTACGTTGGAGTATGTTCTTCTGAAGGGGATCAATGATTCGCGCCGGTGCGCGGAAGAATTGGCAAAATGGGCTTCGAGCCTGCGTTGCAATGTGAACCTGATTCGATACAATCCGGTGGCTTGTCTGGGCTATGAGAGTCCAACGCCCGCGAAAACGCAGGAGTTTGCCCAAAGGCTGCAACGACTGGGAGTGAACGTCCAGGTTCGTAAATCCCGCGGGGTGCAAGCCGATGCCGCCTGCGGGCAGCTGCGCAAGGGCCACCACCGGGATACCGGGAGTCGTCTTGGGAAAGCAGACCATCGCAAAGAAACGTAAGAAATCCGCTTCCGGGCAAGAGGGGGACCCGTTCAAGACCCGTTGGGCCCGGGAGGATGAAGACGTCCGGCTGATGCTGCGCTTTCAGGCCGGAGATGTTTCGGCGTTTGACAAGCTTGTGGATCGTAACACGCACAAAGTCCACGCGCTGGTGTATCGGTTCCTGCGCGATCCCGACCAGGTGGAGGACCTGACCCAGGAGGTGTTCCTCCGGATCTACCGAACCGCCCAGCGGTACAAGCCCAAGGCGAAATTCAGTACGTGGCTCTACCGGATCGTAGCCAATCTGTCCTTCAACGTGCTGCGGTCTCGAAAACGCGCCCACACCGTGCCCCTCGAGTCGGGCGCTCCGGACGACAACGAATCCTACAGCTGGGAGATCGCCGACGAGACAGGCCAGGCCCCGCAGGAACCGATGGACAACGAGGAACTCGGACAGGTGATCGCCCAGGCCGTGGAAAGGCTGCCGGAAAACCAGAAAGTGGCCATCATCCTCAATAAATTCGAAAACAAGAGCTACGAGGAGATTTCGCAGGTTCTGGATATGTCCACGATGGCCGTCAAAAGCCTGCTTTCGCGTGCCCGGACGAATCTACGGCAGACTTTGCGAAAATATGTCTCCCGGGAAGAAGTATTCTGAGAAATTCGCGACGCCTTGCCGGGCCTGCGGGGTTACAGGAATGTCGGGCGCCCGGGGAGCTCGCAGATCCGCGACCCCTTTGTGGCAAGGGAGATTTCAGCCGATTGAAACTTGTTTTCACAGCCGGCCGAAACGTCCGACACAAAACCTGTCATTCCGAATTAAACAGTTAGAGTCCCATGAAAAGAGAAATACGACAATCCGACATCGAGGCCCTTTCGGCCTGGCTCGACGGGGAGTTGAGCCGGCCTCAGCGAAACCGACTCGAGAAGCGCCTGGCCCAAGAGCCTGACTTGGCCCGCGTGGAACAGGAAATGCGCCGGATCGACCGGGCCCTGGATACCTGGCAGGTCCCTTCGGCCTCACCGAAACTGGCTGAAAGAATCAAAGCCAATATCCGCAGGAGCGACCGAAATCGCCTCTTCTTCCGCATTGCCCGCTGGGGTGCCGCGGCAAGCGCCGCCGCAGCCGTCCTCCTGGCCGCGGTCTTCTGGTTTCCGTCAGATCCCTCGGAACACCTGACCCAGCAGGGCCCGATTTCCCTGGGACAGACCGAAGAGCCCATTCTGGTCAAGCTCGACCGGGCCCAATGGCTTTACGAGCGCAAGCCCGAGGACTGGGAGAATCTCACTCCCGATCAGCGGGATCAGCACCGCCGCCTCTACCTGTATCTGCACGCAGATGAGCAGGAACGCAAGCGCCTGCAGGAGCATTACGACGATCTGGTGGAATTGACCGGCCAACAGCAGCGGGAATACAATAAACGGCGACACTGGCTGATGCAGGTCGATCGCCTCCTTGCTGAAGAGCAGAAGCAGGAACTGCGGAAAATGACGCCCGAAGAAAGGGAACGTCGGCTCCTGGAGTATCGCGACCGATTTGTCGAGGAAGGCAAGATCACCTTGCTGGAGACCGATCAGGAAGGCGACTCGACTCCGCAGCCTTAAAACGGCCCACACTGAACCGAGAACCGCAGGGAACCGAGAACCGCAGGGAAACGAGAACCGCAGGGCAGGTTGTCCGGGTCGACCGGAAGGCCTGCCCTTGCTTATGCGCTGAGCGTGTCCAGGCTCCGGATCTCGACGGTTTCCAGCCTGTCTGTGCCGGAGGTCTCCGCCCGGCCGGGGGGGAGGGAGAACTCCTCCCGTACCCTGGCCAGATCCAGTTGAGGCAGAATCGAAGCCTGGTCCGAATTCACGCTCACTGGAGCGACAAACACCTGGAGTTCATCGGCCAGGCCATTGGTCAGGAAGCTCCGGTGCACCTGGGCTCCGCCCTCGACCAGCAGGTGTGTCCACTGCCTTTTTCCCAACTCGTCCAGCAGGGCCTCGAGAGACAGTCCGGTCTTGTCGGTTGGAAGGGGCAGGATCTCCGCTCCTTTGGTTCGCAGCAACTCGACCTTCTGTGCCTGATCGCGCAAGGTTTCATCGCCCACGGCCAGCAGGACGGGGCTCACGTGAAGCGAATTGAGGAGCTTGGCGTTGATGTCGATCCGCAGGTGGGTATCCAGGACGACCCGGACAGGCTGCTTACCCCCGGCTGAGCGGTTTGTCAGAAGAGGATCGTCGGTAAGAACGGTGTTGATGCCCACGAGGATCCCGTCAACGACGCTTCGCAACCGGTGGACGTGCTGCCGGGATTCGGGACAACTGATCCAGCGGTCGTGCCCCTCCGGAAGCATGATGCAGCCCTCACGGGTCTGTGCCCACTTGAGGGTAACCCATGGCCGGTCGCAGGTTCGGAGTTTCAGATACGCACGCAGGAGTTGTCGGGCCTGGGCTTGGCAGAGACCGGTGGTTACCTCGATGCCGGCCTTACGGAGTCTGTTAATGCCGCGTCCGGAGACGTTCGGATCCGGATCCTCCAGTGCGATCACCACGCGGCCCAGTTTCGCTGCGATCAAGGCATCGGCACAGGGCGGGGTCTTGCCGAAGTGGCTGCAGGGCTCGAGGGTGACATACATCGTGCAGCCGGCGACATCCGCCCCGGCCATCCCTGCTGCCTGCAAGGCCAATATCTCCGCGTGAGGCCGGCCGAATTGTTTGTGCCATCCCCTCGCGATCTCGTGGCCATCGCAGACGATCAAGGCTCCGACCATCGGGTTGGGTTCCACCTGTCCCCGTCCCCTCCGTGCCAGTTCCAGCGCCTGGGCCATGTAGTATTCGTCGGACGTTCGATTGGTCATAGGGTGAATTGTCGTTTGCCCGGGCTGTGCATGGAAGAAAAAAGCCGGGCCGGCGCAAAACGCGCCGACCCGGCCCTGAAAAGCCCAGTCTCCTGACGCTCAGATGTATTGGTTGATCAGATTCTCGAGCATCTCCACCCGCCCGGACTTGTTGGGTTCCGGCCGGCCCTTGTCGAGGATGTACTCCGAGAGGGACTTGAAGTCCGCTTGGCCGGCTTCGATCTTCGCCCCGATTCCGACATCCCAACTTGCGTATCGCTGTTTGAGCAAGTCACTCAAAACGCCCTCTTCCCGGATGGCCTGGGCAATCTTGAGCCCTCGGGCGAAAGAATCCATCCCGCCGATGTGAGCGTGGAACAGATCGATCGGCTCGAAACTTTCACGGGCCACGTGGGCATCGAAGTTCAGCCCGCCGGTGGTAAGGCCTCCCATCTCCAGGATCGTCAACATTGCGAAAGTGCAGTCGTACAGGTCGGTGGGGAACTGGTCGGTATCCCAGCCGAGCATCAGGTCGCCGCGGTTGGCGTCTACGCTGCCAAGAATGCCGTTGTTGGCAGAGAAGTCCAGTTCGTGATGGAACGTATGGCCGGCCAGGGTGGCGTGGTTGGCCTCGATGTTCAGCTTGAAGTGGTCCACCAGGTCGAACTTCTGGAGAAAGGCATAGCAGGCGGCTGCGTCGCTGTCGTACTGATGCTTGGTCGGCTCCTTGGGTTTGGGCTCGATATAGAACTGCCCCTCAAAGCCGATCTGCTTCTTGTAGTCCACGGCCATGTGCAGGAACTTGGCCAGGTGATCCATCTCCCGCATCATGTCGGTATTGAGCAGGCTCTTGTATCCCTCCCGGCCTCCCCAGAAGACGTACCCCGCACCGCCGAGCTGGTGGGTGACCTCCATGGCCTTGGCGACCTGGGCGGCGGCGAAGGCGAATACATCGGCGTTGCAGCTTGTAGCCGCCCCGTGCATGAAACGCGGGTGGTTGAACAGGCAGGCTGTACCCCAGAGAAGCTTGACCCCGGTTCGCTGCTGCTCTTGTTCGAGCTGTTTGGCGATTTCATCGAAATTGGCATTCGTCTCGGCCAGGGACTCACCTTCAGGCGATACGTCCCGATCGTGGAAGCAGTAGAAGTCCACGCCGAGTTTTTCGAAGAACTCAAAGGCCGCCTGGACCCGCTGTTTTGCAGCATCCATCGGGCTCCGGGCGTCATTCCAGGGCATCTGGCGGGTCGGGCCTCCAAACGGATCCGCTCCGCCATTGCAGAAAGCATGCCAATAGGCCACGCTGAAACGCAGATGCTCAGCCATCGTCTTGTCGCCGACGACCTCTTGGGGGTTATAGTGCTTAAAGGCCAGGGGGTTCTTGCTGTCCGGGCCTTCGTACGCGATCTTCTTGACGTTCGGGAAGTATTCTGTCATCGGATTCTCCTGTCGGTTCCGGGGCCTCATCCTGTCTGAGCAGGTGAGCAAATGGGCATTGTAGCAAAGCCGACGCCGGGTGCAACGGCGTCTGCTGTCGAAAGATCGTCTACAGGGGAGACCTCCGCTTTGGTGAGCTTTGCCATTGCCCTCCGGCCACGCTAGAATGCCGACATGGGACAAGGACGCTCATTTTTCGATCCATCCAGAGCCCGAGGGCCTCGAAAGGGGCCCGACGTGGGTCAGGATATCACACAGGAATTTGCTTCTCCCCCGGCCGAGCAAAAGGACTCTTCACAGACCCATCGTGAGCAGACGCCCGGAACAGGCACTGTTTCGATCCTGAGCGTGACACAACTGGTCGGACGCATCAAGGCAGCCTTGACCGACGCCTTTGCCCAGAAAATCCAGGTGGTAGGGGAACTGAGCAACTTCAAGAGGCATTCTTCGGGGCATCTGTACTTCCGGCTCAAAGATGCCAACTGCGCCCTGGACGCAGTGATGTGGCGAACGACGGCCTCCAAGCTGAAATTCGAGCCCCAGGACGGTCTGGAAGTGGTCGTTGAGGCACGCGTAGATTGCTACGAATCCCAAGGCAGGCTGCAACTCTACGTGGACCGCATGACCCCCAAGGGCGAGGGAGCCCTGGAATTGGCCTTTAAGCAGCTACGAAGCAAGCTTGAGGCAGAGGGTCTCTTCGATCCGGCACACAAGAAGGCGATTCGACGGTTCCCGCGCGGTATTGCCCTGGTAACCAGCCCCACCGGTGCAGCGGTGCGGGACATCCGCCGCACACTGCTGCGACGCTGGCCGGGTGCCAAGGTCTACCTGGCTTCGGTAAGGGTGCAGGGGGACTCGGCGGTCGGAGAAATCTGCCGTGCCCTCAAGGCCCTGGACGCCTCGGCCGAGAGGCTTGGTATCGATACGATCCTCCTGGCCCGGGGAGGAGGAAGCCTGGAAGATCTCTGGGCATTCAACGAGGAACCGGTCGCGCGGACGCTCTATGCACTTGCCACACCGGTTATCTGCGGAGTTGGGCACGAGGTAGATGTGACCATCGCAGACCTGGTGGCCGATCGGAGGGGGGCAACTCCGACCGCCGCAGCGGAATTGGCTGTCCCCGAGGCCGGCCAGGTGCGCCAGGACCTTCTGGGCCTGGCAGGGCGGATGTCCATGGGGATGGGCAGGCGGTTGTCTGAGGCAAAAGTCTGCCTGAAATCGATCCTGCGCAGCGTGATCTTCCGGGACCCCTTCTGGAGAGTTCGCTCGACCTGGCAGAAACTCGACGAAATGCAAGGCCGGATGAACCTTGCCATCGGCCAGGCGGTCGCGCTGCGGCATAAGCGGTTTGAGCCGGTGGTGCATCGACTCGGGGCCCAGCATCCCTCTCTGCTGGTTGAGCGGGCCCGTTCGAGGTTGCAGCGGACTGTGGCGAGGCTCAACTGGGCCTTGGGAAGCCAGGCGAAACGCAAGTCGGATCTTCTGGGACGCCTGGAGGGACGCCTGGCCGGCGTGCACCCGCGGGGGCAGTTGAAACTGGCCCGCCAGCAGATCGGCTCCATCGCCCGCCAATTGGAGTCGCTGAGTTACCGAAGCGTGCTCAAGCGGGGTTTCAGCGTTACCCGGTTGGAGGGGGGGCAATTGCTTCGCTCTACCGGTCAGGTTCAGCCGGATGTTTTACTGGAGACCGAGTTGGCAGACGGTAAGATCACCAGTCGGGCCCAGACAGACGATCACCAGGCGCCCCCCGGCAGCCCCGGCAGGCCCCGCCGAACCACCCGGACCCCAAAGCCCTCTGCGCCGAACCAAGGGAAGCTTTTTTAGCCGAAAGGCTTAGCAGAGCAACCCGGAAAGGAACCGATGACCCAACAAGACTCCCAGCAGGAAGTTACCTTCGAGCAGGCACTGGAGAAGCTCGAACAGATCGTCTCGGATATCGAGGGAGGTGAGATCCCGCTCGAGAAATCCATCGAGCGCTATGCCGAGGGCATCGAACTGGTCAAGCGATGTCGCAAGATCCTCGACGCTGCGGAACAGAAGATCCAGATGCTTACCGAGAACCAGGACGGGCAGATGATCCCCGAAGGGGAACTGGCCGACGATGAATCCGCCCCGCAGGAGGGATGAGTATGAAAATCGCTTTTACAACCCTGGCCTGCCCCGATTGGACGCTGGATGAGGTGATAGAGCATGGCAGCCAGGCCGGGTACGACGCGGTGGATTTCCGCGGACTCGACGGGCAGATGGGCGTCTACATCCTTTCGGAATTCACAGACGATGCCGAGAAGACCCGACGCAAGCTTGCGGCGGCGAATCTCGGGATCAGTTGTTTTTCTTCCGGGGCGAACATGTACAACGCCCAGGCCCGGCAGCGAGCCAGGGCCCTGGCCGAAGTTTTGGAGTACGCCAAACTATGCCGCCGCTTTGACGTCGGGTTCATCCGTGTTTTTGGCGGCAGGGTGCCTGAGGAGGTGGATCGGGCCGATGCCATCGCCGAAGCCGCACGGATGCTCGACGAGATGGCCGCACTTGCCTCGCCGGCTGTCGTTGCGGTCGAAACCCACGATGACTGGGTGGATTCCGCGATTCTCCGCAAGGTGATGCTGGAGGTGAACTCGGAAAACGTCGGTGTGCTCTGGGACCTGCACCATCCGTTTCGCCTCAACGGCGAACCTCCCGCCCAGACATATGAAAACATCGGCCAGTGGGTGGTTTACACTCATGTGAAGGACGGCAGGCCAAGAGGAGATCGCGACAGCCAGTACGTTCTGCCGGGGCAGGGAGGAGATGTCCCGCTTGAGGAGATGATCGATCTTCTCCGTTCGGGCGGCTATGACGGGTATCTGACGTTGGAGTGGGAGAAGAAATGGCGACCGGATCTGGCCGAACCGGAAGAAGCCCTTCCCGCTTATGCCCAATATCTGAAACAGTTTGTGTAAGATCGTCGTCCCCGGTCTGTATCTTCGCGTTGCTTCCCGGTCGCAGGGGACATAGAATAGGCCCTTGGAGCAGCGCCGGTTTTGCGCTGCTGATCGACGCCATCCAGAAGACAGTCTGCACTTTTCATGATCATCGATTGCCATACACATTTGTGGTCGAACCCGAACCAGTTGGGTGACAATGCTGATTCCTACCTGCAGCGTCAGAGTGGGCTGGCCAATCTACAGGCTGGACCGGCCGAGCATTCCGAGGCCTCTCAGCCGGCCGATAAGACGCTGGTAATGGCTTATCGCTCGGCGCATCTCTCGGCCAACGTTCCCAACGAGTTGATCGGGGAATACGTCAGCCGATACAGCGACCAGATGGTGGGAATTGCCGCGGTGGATCCAACCGAGCCCCAGGCGGTCTCGGAAGCCTCCGATCTGCTGGACATGCCCGCTTTTCGCGGTTTGACCATCAGCCCTGCCACCCAGAACTTCCACCCGGCCGACAGCAGGGCCATCAAGCTCTATGAACTGGCGGCCCAGCGGGATATCCCGCTGTTCATTCAGCATGGAACACATTTCCCGACCCAGGGACGGATGGAATACGCCCGCCCGCTGCTGCTGGACGAGATTGCCCGTGAGTATCCGACGCTGACCATGGTCATCAGCAGCCTCGGGCATCCGTGGGTGGAAGAGTGTATCGCGCTGATCGGCAAGCACCCCCGTGTTTTCGGGGACATGGCCGGCCTGATCCGTCGTCCCTGGCAGGCCTACAATGCACTGATCCTCGCTCACCAGTTCAACGTGATGGACAAGGTTCTCTTCGGCAGTGATTTTCCTTTCTGCACCGCAGCCGAAGCCATCAAGAGCGTTTACAGCCTGCACGAGGTCACCCAGGGGACGAATCTCCCCTCGGTGCCTCGCGAGACGCTTCGCTCGATGGTCGAACGAAACTCGCTGCTGGCTCTTGGGATCGATCGACCCGGCGAGCAGATGGTGGCTGCCACGGCAGAAGCCGAAACGGACGATGAAGACGAAGACGAAGCCTGAGGCCCACCGGCCCGGCAAGTTCCTATTGAGGTGAATCATGAAACACTGGGTGATGACAACACTGTTGGTCGGGCTGGTAGTCTTCCTGGGCGGTTGCCGGGACAACCCGCCCGAGGAGGATGTCTATTCCGAAGACCTCGACGGCATCGGCACCGTCCAGATCTACCACGGCGAGCCGGATTATTCGCTGGCGATGAACACGCCAGCCCCCGCCGAAGCCGACGAGGCCCAAGGTCCCGAAGGAGGCAATGGCGACCAGGGCTCCGGCCAGCGGGAAGCAGGTGGCCAGGCAGGTACCTCCCAGCCGCCCAGAGGCACGCTGCCCGGGATGGATGGCTCCCAGCGGGGAGGGACAACCGGCGACTCGACCACTACCTCGGCAGGGCCGACAATCCCACCTGCTCCGACCGGTGATCCGCGGATCGCGAAGGTTCGTGAATCGTTGGAGTTTTTGGCCGAAAGGGCCAAGGAAGGTCGCGAAGAACTGGCAAGCTTCACTTCTCAGCCTGGGCAATTTCAGGAAATATCCGAGGTGAGCAAGAAACTCGAAGAAAAGGCCCGGGAGTTGGAGGAAGTTGCCCGCGGCAAGGGGATTCAGATCCCCGCAGGATTCAAGGTTTCCATAGAGATTCCCAAGCTTCTGCCCGATTCGATAATGGACGAGCAGAGCGCGCCCGTCCGCTTTCAGGAGGATCTGGCCTTTGTGTACCTGCCCGGAGAGAGCAAGCCCATGGCCCTGCGGAAAGGTGACTCCATCGACTGGGTCATCTGTCTGCCTGTCGCCGACCGGGAATTGGAGAGCCGATATCTGGACGCCTTGGACGAAGTGCTCGAGTCGGCTATCGGCATGTACGACCATGCCATCGCCTGGGTGGCGGACGATTATCTCACCGCGGCTAATGCGCAACAGATGTTCCCGGATATCCGCAAGTCCGACCTGTCGGATGACTGGGAGCAGTGGCAGGAAATTTCATCGGAGTTTCAGCGCAAGATCGTCTCCCCCGGCCAAGGCGGTGGAACCACCGGCCCCGGTACGCCAATCCAGCCACCTTCAGTCGAAGGCGACGATGGAAACACCCAAGACGATTCCGATGACAGCAACGGTGACTCCGGTGGCGGCGGGATCATCGACAATATTCGCGACAGGTTGCCTTTCTAGCCGTCGGGATCTTTCTGCAATCCACCGACACCCGGCAGCCGGTTTCGGGTTATCATTCCCGTGCCGGCTGTTGTTTTTCTTTCTGCAGCCTGCATGCAGTTCCAATGCGACCCGAGACTCAGCGCAGGTTCCAATGAGCGATTCCAGCACCGTCCTGCAGGCCAGCACAACAGCGGAATTGGAGTACTACTTCATGACGCTGCCTTGCCCCTCCTGTGGCCAGGGACCGTGGGACGTGCAATTGCCCGCCCAGGTGTCTGCAGAGGGAGAGGAAGTCCAGGTCCGGGCCACATGTCGCCATTGCAGTCAAAGCCGGCAGTTCAGTTTTCAGATTCGCAACCCGTCCAGCAGGGCCATTGCCGGTCTGGAGCAGATAAACCCCGAGGACTCTCCCAGCAGCCTGATCGATCTGGCCCAGTGGGTGGCACTGTTCCGGAAGTTCGTGGAATCCGCGGCCGGCCGGCAGGACAAGACCCAGGCGCGAAAGCTCGGGTATCAGGCGGCCATGTGCCTTCAGGAAGCTCTGAAGTTCTATGCGGTGGAGGATGAATTCCCCGAAGAAGCGGCCTTCTTCCACGAAGCATCCCGGCAAGCACGCCAGCGCAATCCGGCCATGTTTGCAAAGCAGAATCTTCGTGACATGCAGGCGAAATTGCCTTCTCTGGAAGTCATGGAAACCAATTTGAAACGAGACGCTCGAAAGAACCGCCCGAGATGGTGGCAGTTCTGGAAGAAATAGCCACAGAGACTCGCCCATGCTCCACAAAGCAGTTGCCCGGTACATTGATGATCGACACGATCAACTCCTCGATCCGCTGCTGAAGTTGCTTTCCTTTCCGAGTATCGCCAATGTCCCGCCCGAGAGGAGCGGTCACGATGCCTGCCTCGACTGTGCCCATTGGCTGCTGGAACAGCTGAACGCGATGGGATTTTCCGCGCGTCTTCTCGAGGCCAAAGGCAAGCCGAACATCCTGGCACAGAGCGTGGTCGATCCGGCCAGGCCGACCGTGCTCATCTACGGTCATTACGACGTGCAGCCTCCCGATCCGCTGGAGTTGTGGCAGAGCGATCCGTTCGCGCCGGAGATCCGGGACGGGGCCATCTATGCTCGCGGCGCAAACGACGACAAGGGGCAGTTCTGGGCGCACATCTGCGCCGTGCGGGCCTGGCAGGAGGCCGAGGGCGAACTTCCCGTCAACGTGAAGTTCTTCCTGGAAGGGGAGGAAGAGATCGGCTCGCCGCACCTGGAGGCCTTCCTGATCGAGCACCGCGACCTGCTCCAGGCCGACGCCTGCCTGGTCAGCGACTCGGAGTTCTTCGACGCGCAGCTTCCATCGATTACCTACAGCCTGCGCGGCATCGCCTGTTACGAGATTCGCCTTCAGGGCCCGTCGGCGGATATCCACAGCGGCATTCACGGGGGGGCGGTGACCAACCCGGCCACGGCCCTTTGTTCCCTGCTGGCCGGCCTGCACGACGACAGCGGGCGGGTGACCCTGGAGGGGTTTTACGATCGCGTGATCGAACTGACCGATCAGGAACGACAAGAATGGCGGGAGTTGCCCTTTGATCCCGAGGCCTATATGCGGGATCTGGGCGTGGACGGTCTGGACGGTGGGGAAGATTCCCTGGCCGTGCTGGAACGCCGCTGGGGCAGGCCCGCGTTGGATATCAACGGCCTGGTCGGTGGATACGGCGGCGAGGGATCAAAAACCATCATCCCCTCCAGCGCCGTGGCCAAGCTCTCGGTTCGCATGGTACCCGACCAGGATCCCAAGGAGATTTTCGATTCGCTCAAACGGTACGTTGCCCACAGCACGCCCCCTGGCTGCAAGGCGACGGTCCTGGCACAGGGCGCGGGCAGAGCCGTCCGACTGGCCAAAGACTCACCGGCCATGCAGGCGGGAATCGAGGCGATGACCGAGGCATTCGGACGCAGGCCTGTCCTGATCGGCTGCGGGGCGTCGGTGCCGATTACCGAACTGTTCCAGCGTATCCTGGGCCTGGATGCGGTCATGCTGGGCTACGGACTGCCCGACGATCGCATCCATTCGCCCAACGAGCGGTTCCAGCTTCAGCAGCTCTGGTCCGGGGCCAAGGCCACCGCTGCCTTCCTGCAGAATATCGCTGCAAGCCACCCGTAGCTCTTCAGGGCCCACCTACCGCACAAATCGTCCCCGATACTGGTTGGGAGTGATCCCCGTCTTCCGCTTGAAGACGTGAAACATCTGCGAGGAGTAATTGAATCCCGACGCGGCTGCGATGTCCGGCGTGGCCATGTTCGTCGTGGCCAACAACTCCTTGACCCGCTCGATCCGCTGGCGCGTGATCTCCTCGTGCAGCGTTCTGCCCAGGTGCTTCTTGAAGGCGTATTCCAACGTGCGGCGGGAGACGTGGACGCTTCGCAAGACGTCGGCCACCTTGATCGGCTCGTCCAGGTTGGCCCGGATGAACCGAATGGCCTGCACCACGAACGGATCGTCGATGGCCAGGACATCCGTGGAGCCGCGCATGTTGGCGCCGAGCGGCTCGACCTGCGTCACCTGCTGCTGGGGGGCCTGCCCGGCCATCAGGCCGTCGAGAACTTGCCCCGCCAGGAACCCCGCCTGGTGGGCCCCATTGTCCACGGTGGTCAGCGTCGGGCAGAACAGGCTGCTGGTCAAAGGGTCCTCTCCGATGGCCAGCACGGCCACATCTTCGGGGATAGCCCAGCGGTTTGTGTGACAGATCGTGACCAGGTCGCGTCCCTCGTTGAGTACGGTCATGACGATTCCCACCGGCTTGGGCAGAGATTCCAGCCATCGCTGCAGTTTCTTCAAGGCCGACGTGCGTCGCTTTCGATCGTGAAGGGACCGGTGTACCTCGGGGTCCAGCACGGCCAACTCCAGGCCGCGCCGGTCTGCAACTTCCTCGAGTCCCTCTAGAGTCTGGTTACCGGGATAATGCTCGCAGGGCGATGAGATGGCCAGGTTGCGGAAGCCTTTCTCGATCAGATGCAACCCCGCCAGCCGGCCTGATTCGAAATTCGATACGGTCACAAGCGGCAGGTCTGCCACGGGCTTGTCGCCCCCGAGCAGGACGGCGGGGATCTTCCGGCGGCGAAGGGCTCGGACCTCCTCGGGCCGGGGCCATTGCGTGACCACCCCGTCCACCCGGCGGTAGCGACGGAGCATCTCGTCGAGGCGCCAGTCGGCCACTTCGTACTGGAAGTCCCAGGGCCCATGGCGCCGGGCGTACTCGGCCAGGCCGGTCATCAGCGTCCGAGCGGCGCCGAGCCAACTTCGCATGCACAGCAGGATGGTTCGATGAATCTGGGCTTCGTATTGTGGCATCGGTCGATTCTCCTGCGTGTCATATACCATACAGGTTTGTGCACAAACAAGCATACATTCGAGAGGGCCCGGAGATAACATGGCGTCTATCAAGTCGCGGGTTGCAACGGAGCAGCCCGTCGAATCCAAGGAGCAGGAGATGCGATTCCGAAAGGAGAAAGCAATGAGAAACACAAGTATGATTCTTGCAGCACTGGGTGCACTGGCCCTGGCCGTGCCGGCACAAGCCGATGTGATCATCGCAAATGAGAATAGTGGCGGAGGGACGACCTTCCCGAACCAAGCGACCGGCAAGGGCGTCGCCTTCCAGATGAACACCGGCCTGGATACCTACATACTCGAAACCGCGGAACTGCTGCTGTCGGGAATCGACGAAGAGGAGACGGCGGGAGTTGCCATCTGGGCCGGAGAAAACGGCGTCCCGAGCACCAAGCTCGCGGACCTCACCAGCGGTGCTGCTCTGACCAGTGGCTGGAACAGCTTCTCATCGGATACTGACGTCTACCTTCAGGCCGATGGGCTGTACTTCCTGACCATCGTCCAGGGAACCGGAACGATCACATGGGAAGGGAACAGTCAGAACTACACTGAGAATCTGGCAACCTTTCCCAACATCAACCCGGATCCTGAGGGTGCTTTTAAGAGCTACATCTTCGGCGACAGCGCAGACCCAACGCAATGGACCTTAACAAGCGGAAGCGAGAATTCGTTTCGGATCAATGCGATTGTCCCCGAACCTGCCACGATGAGCCTGCTGGGCCTGGGTGGCCTGGTGGCCCTGCGTCGGCGCAGGAAGTAGACAAACGTCCTCACGCCTGGCGGCGGCTCCTCCTCCCGTCGCCGGCGAAATGATGTGTCGGGCCCGTCGGGAACCCCCCGGCGGGCCCGTGCATTCCATGAGACAGAATTGACCCCAGACCGTTATCAAAGCAGAAGGTATGTTCAGGATCAGTAGAAAGTAGAGCAGGAGACCGCGGAGAAATCCGGTGCGATCAGGACATGGGACTCATGAGTAGAGCGGTCTTTACGCTTTCTTTTCCTTTCTACTCACTCCTTTCTCCGCTCTGTGTACGAGCAGATTTCCTGGAAGGAAGTCTGCTCGCACACCCCCCGGCGGGCCCGTGCATTTGATATACACCCCCGTCACAACCCGCTATCATGGAGCCAGCAGATGAAACGCACCGCCCGCATCCCACAGTCAGGTGAGACTATGCCGAGCTACGCCTACACCCGGAACATCCCGGCCGAGAGCGACTATGACATCCTCGTCTGCGGCGGAGGCCCTGCCGGGTTTGCCGCCGCCATCGCCGCCGGTCGGCTGGGCAAGAAGGTCCTGCTGGCCGAGGCGACCGGATGCCTGGGCGGCATGGCCACCAACGGGTTGGTCACCGCCTTCGACGGCATGGGCGACGGCGAGAAATGCCTGGTCGGCGGAATCATGCGCGAGATCGTCGAGACGCTCTACCAGCGTGGCGGCCTGGGCAAGGGCACCTGGCCCGAATTCTGGCGAGAGAAGATGTACTGCCCCACGCGCTTCCACCCCGAGGCGCTGAAGATCCTGCTGGATGACATGACCGCCGAGGCCGGCGTGGAAGTCCGCTACTTTACCCGGTTCGTCGACGTCGACGCCGACAGCGATGCCGGCCTCGTCAACGGCGCCATCCTCCACCAGGAAGAGGGCCTGCGCTACGTCCCGGCCGGGATGTTCATCGACGCCACCGGCTCGGGGGCCCTTTCCCACCTGGCCGGTGCCCAGACGCGCCGCGCCGGCAGGGATACGCCCGATATCATGCCCGCCAGCCTCTGTTGGTTCGCATGCAACCAGCAGAACGATCCGCAGGCCCGCGAGGCCGTCGATCGTGCGGTGGAAGAGGGCAAGTTCCCCCGCAACGAATACCGGGCCATCCCGTCGCGTCTGGGAGACGGCCAGACCACCTACAACGCCGGGCACCTGTACCAGCTCGACAGCCTGGATACCGCTGCACTTTCTGCCGGCATGGCCCAGGGTCGCAAGCTCGCCCAGCTCTACAACGATTTCCTGCGCGAACATGCACCGGGTAATGAGAAAATGCACATCGCCGCCACCTCGCCGCTGATGGGCGTGCGGGAGTCTCGTCGTATCGTCGGCGAGTACACGATCACGGCCGAGGACTTCCGCGACCGCCGCAGCTTCCCCGACCAGATCGGCGTCTACAACAAGGAAGTGGACATCCACTGCTACAGCGACGAGATCGACACACTCAAGAAGCATCGCCAGCTGCGGGCGGACCGCTCCAATCGAGACTTCTGGATGATGCCCGGGGAGCACTACGGTATCGCCTACGGGAGTATCGTCCCCAAGGGCTGGAAGAACCTCTGGGCGCCGGGGCGCAGTGTCAGCGCCGACGTGATCATGCACGGCTCGGCTCGCGTGATGCCCTCGTGTGTCATGCAGGGCCAGGCCGCCGGCACAGCGGCGGTACAGTGTATCCTCTCAGGTAGGAGCGCCTGCGACCTGGATACCGCGGCGCTGGTCACCACGCTCCGCGAGAACGGCGCCTATCTCCCCCAGGAGCAACTCAGCCCCGACCTGACGCGCGACGAGGTGCAAGTGACAGGCGACAGGCAGGAATCTCAAGCCTAGCAGCAGACGGCAACCCACGGATAGGTCCTCTCATCTACTCCCGCCCGGTGGAGGGCACGGGGGGGATCCTCGCTGCCGGAGCGGGAAATCTGGCCTGTGGTCCGGGGTTCAGAGGGCAAAGGCCTTGCAGGCCGACCGTGGGCGTCGTATAAATCTCCCAGAGAAACCGAAGGATTCCGACGACCCAGACAGGGAAGGACCGACCATGAAGGTGATCGCGCAGACCGGTGCATTGCAGGAGGCCTTGGCACTGGCGGGAAACATCGTCCAGAGCCGCACGCCCAAGCCCGTGCTGCAGTGCGTGAAGATGATCGCCGCCGATGGCGTGTTGACCCTCTTGGCCACCGACCTGGAAGTGGGGTGCCGGTACCACGTCACGGCCGTGCAGATTGAAGAAGAGGGCGAAGCGCTGATCCCGGCCGATCGCCTTAACGGCATCGTTCGCGAAAGTGCCGGCGACGAAAGCCTGACCATCGAGACCGAAAAGCAGGCCGCCCACGTGCGCGGAGCGGGCAGCCGATTCAAGATTTTCGGCTACGATCCGGGGGAATACCCGGCCGTGGCGGAATTTACCGAGGAGCCGGACTTCAAGGTCCAGGCCTCTGAACTCTCCGACATGATCGGCAAAACGCTGTTTGCAGCGGCCAAAGCCCATGGCCACTATGCCATCAGCGGCGTTCTTTGGGAGGCTACGGGTAAAAAGCTCCAGCTTGTAGCCACAGACGGGTACAGATTGGCCATGGCCAAGGGATCTCTGCCGACCTCCGCTGTGAAGGACGTCCGAGCCATCGTTCCGGGCAAATTGACGGGTCTGATCCAGCGAATCAATGATTCCAATGAGGAAATGCTGGAGGTGAAGGTTCTGGAGAACCAGATCCTCGTTCGAACGGCTCGCGCGGTACTGGTATCCAGCCTCGTCCAGGGTAATTTCCCCAAATACCAGGACGTGATTCCCACCGAATCCAACCGCAAAGCCACGGTGTCCACCGACCAGTTGGAGCACCGGATCCGCCAGGCCGCTCTGCTGACCAACGAGGATAGCCGCGGTGTGAAGCTCAGTTTCGGCCCCAGCGAAGTGACGCTTTCCAGCCGGGCACCCGAGGCCGGTGAGGCCGAAGTGACCTGCCCGATTCAACTGGAGGGGGAGCCGGTATCGATCGGCTTCAATCCCAACTTCCTGCTCGAAGCCCTGCGGGTCATCGATACCGATACCGTAACGCTTGTGGTTAACGCGTCTTCCAAACCCGCGGTCATAAAAGCGGGCCCCGACCTGCTCTACGTCCTCATGCCGGTCGACTTGGGCTGACGACACGGCAGCGATCCCTTGTCGCAGCCCGGCCACCATGCACGGGCAGTTCTTTCCGGAACCAAGAAAAGTTTTCACATTTGAGGTCACGGCCGAGGGTATAATTAAACACGGTAGCGGAGGTGGGTTCGGCCTCGCTCACTGGTCTGCGCATTTCCGCTGCTTTGATAACCGATAGAGGAAGGGGCACCCGGAAGACACAATTATAAGGAGGTATTCTCAGATGACGAATTCATCCAGGGAGAATTCATTGGTCCACTTGTTGGCAGTTGCCCTTGTATTTGCCTTGGCTTGTGATTTTTGCATGGCCGCTTCGTACAACCTCACCGTCAAAGGCAGTGATGCGATTTATCTTGCCGGCAGGAATGATGTCGTAGTGCCGCCGCTTGACTTCGACGCGGGGTTCATTCTCAAGCGGCACAACTACAGCCCGCCTTTCCCGCCTGATTTTGTCCAGGAGACCCATCCTCAATGGGTCGCTGTCACTGGAGGCGATGTGGTGAAGGTAGCCGACCCGGCCATTGGTGGGATTCACTTCTATAACGGCTTCGGAACGCCCTTTGGTCCCGAAGGCAACACGCCGCTGAGTTCCCTGACTCCACTTGCAGGACTTTCCGGCTGGTCCGGTACGCAGGGCCCCCTGACGGGGGTTTTCCTGACCAACGCAAATCCCGTTTCCGCTTCACCCCCGGCCACGTTGAACTTCAGCACGCCGGCTGCTCGGGACTTCCTCACCCTTTCCCCGGAGTTGGGCCAGGTGTTCTTTATCGGCGACGGGGTAACCAGCGGCGGACTTCGCCAGGAATTCATTGCTCCGGCCGGAGCGACACGCTTGTTTGTGGGCATTCCGGATGGTTTCGGCTTCAACGGCCCGCCCGGTGCATACGAGGACAACGACGGGCAATACCAGATTATCCTGGCGATCAACGAAGAGCCAATCCTGCCTTCAGGCGAGGTCCCAGAGCCGATGACGGCGGCGGGCGTTCTGCTGGGCCTGGGAGGCCTGGGCCGATACCTGCGCAGACGTCGAGCCTGAGCATTTTGTTCGGATGTATAAGGTAGCCCGGGCTACCTACCGGTCCGTGGGAAGCTGCAGGACGTTTTCGGAGCTGTTGAAACTGTTCTGGTAGTCAAGTTGCTTGCCGATCCACTTGCCCTTGACCTCTCCCCGTGAGAGTTTCACGAGCGTGTCGCTGCGCCAGTAAGACTCGGGGTCCTGGGCGAGGATCTCCCTTCCAGGCTCGTAGGCCTCGTAGTCAAAGAGCCGGTCGGCAAAGGCAACGTAGACCTCCCGACGGTCGCTTTGCGGGTTGATCTGCCTGGCCCAGGGACCGGCCTGGACGACAAGGTCCACTGCCCGCGAGCGTCCGAAGACGGCCCGGATTTCATGGGCCAGGTCCAGAACGTACTGGCAACGCTGGTCCTCTTCCGGCAGATTCAGAAGTGCATCGCGGGCTTCGCGGCAGGCTTCGGCGGCCGTCTCGGGGTCATCGGCGCCGCGCGAGAGTTCGGAGATGCTGACCCACCCGGCCAGGCGTGTGTGTGGGTCGATCTTTTCCTGTCCTGCTTCGAGCGTCTCCCATGCGCGGGCCAGGGAGAGTTTCGCTCCGGAATACGCATTGCGGTGGATCTGGATCTCGGCGATGTGAAGCTGCTGCTTCAGGCGGAGCTTGACCGAGCCGACCCGGGAGGCCTCTTCCGCAGCCATGCGAAGGAGAATCTCATCTCGCCTGGATCGGGGCGAGGGCGCACAGGCCAGGGAAGACAGAACACAAACGGCGGCGATCAGGAGGGTCAGTAGTCTCATGGGGATTCCCTTTTCTGCAGACTGGAGCGTGGAGCAAGCTGCCCCCGTGGCAGCGATGCACCTGAACACAGGATACAAGCTGAACCTGCCGGGTGGGAGTGCTTTCTTCTGCTCAAGGCACAGACCTTCTTTCTGCCGGGGCGGCTCAGGGATGGCAAAAGAAGACCTCCCGACTCGCATTGGAAGCCGGGAGGCGTTCGTCCGAGCGTATGAGGCGTAGATCAGTCCTTTTGTTCGCCTTTCGGCTGGGCCTTGGGAGCGGCGTAAAGCAGGAGTTCGCGTTCGGTGGCCAGGATGACTTTGCCGTCTACGGCTTCGAGGGTAGCCACCGTTCCGGGCAGTCTGCTGGAGGCCAGGAGTTCGGGTTCCCGCCCCGCCTTGATGACTTTCATCTCCCTGCGACTGTTGCCGCAGTAGATCTTCCCGTCGGCAAGCATCTGGGATCGTTCCTTGATGCCTCGTTTGTCCAAGGGGAAGCGGTAGAGAACTTTACCGCTATCGGCTTGATAGCAATTGAGATTTCCCTTGCCGTCGGCGATGTAAACCAGTCCGTCGGCGACGGACGCAGTCGACTGGGTGCGCCCGATTTCGCGGTCTTCCCAGAGGAGTTCAGGCTTCTTCCGAATGTCGTCAACCTGCAGACAGACGAATCGCCCTGGACCATGCTCCAACCCGTAAGCACCGTCCCGGCCGAGACCGATGTAGATACGGTTCTCGTGAATGGCCGGCATGGAGATGATCTCGCAGGGCCCGTGGATCGTCGGGTGTCTCCCGTCGGCCAGGCGCTTGGTGGCCGGTGCGAAGCCGGTCCAGTGACCTGCGTCTTTCTCCGGGGTGTCCCCGTCGGTGTACATGAAGTATTCCTGGGTATCGGAGTAGTAGTCCTCGGGATATTTGTACGCCAGTCGCTTGTCGACGGTGTAGACGATCTCCCTGCCGTCGGGCAAATAGCGGAACTCCTTGGGGTTCAGATCGTAGGTCCAATATTCCTTGAGCGTGACGGGTTGGCCGTCGTCGGAGGGTTCGGGAATGGCCAGGGCGTGGAGCACCCCGTAGCCATCGGGGAAGATGACGGCCTTTTCCCCGTTGACCTCGATCAGCGAGGGAGAGGACCATTCGCCGTGGAAAACGATCGGTACGATCATGCGATCGCGCGCAATGAGCTTGCCGGTGTGCTTATCCAGGACCACCATGTGGGGCGGGTCCTTCTGGGAGTCATACGCACGGGCCCTATGGCCGATCTCATTGGCCGTGGAAATCCAGAGTTGGTCGTCCACTTCAATGATTGAACAGCTCGTAGCATCCTGCACGCTGATATCATAGGGCCTTAGGCTGAAATGCCAGATCACGTCGGCTGCCCAGTCGGGCAACTTCGTGGGCATCTGTTCTCCCTCGGGCAACTCGAACGGTTCGCGTGTCATGATCGCCAGTTCATCCTGCATGCCGTCGTTGCCGTCGGCCAACCCGTTCAGGTCCAGGCAGAAGACTTCCCACATGGCCTGGATGTAGATGCGATCTCCCTGGACAACCGGCGTGCCGCACACTCCGTAGGTTCCCGGCCCATAGCCCCCTTGGGGAACGATCAGACGCCAGATTTCGCTGCCGTCTTCCAGACTGTAGCAGGTAAACGCTGCTCCGTGGTCGGCCGCCTGGTTCCAGAGCCCTTCGGGATTGCCCTCCGCGTCGGAGCCGACCAGGATTCTATCTCCCACGACCGTCGGCATGGGGAACTGGTGCTTGGCCCCGGTCTTGATTTCCCAGACCAGGGTCTCTTCGTTGAAGTGGACCGGAAGATTCTCGGCATCACGGACCATGTTGTGGGAGGGGTCATTGCCCCAGGGCTCCCCGGCCTGTGCAAGCACCGCCAAGCTTACCAGACATGCCGCCATCCATCGCAAAGGTCGCATCAAAAGTCCTTTCCAAAAATAAAGCTGCGCACGGGCGCATTGCTGTTTCATGCTTGACTAAAGGATACCAGAACAGGGGGGGCCGTGCTTATCTCCCAGCAGCAACCGAGTTGTCGTATTACGTCTGGCCGGGCAGGTGGTTCGGAGACTTTTGGAGCGAGACGGTCATGCAAGATGGACGGCACTTGAAAGAGGGCAAACGCGCCTACTTCTTGCCGAGCTTCTTGAGGAATTGTTCTTCGTCGAGGGTTCCCACATCATGTTCATGGGCATCGGAAGTCTTGGCCTGGCCGGGATCATCCCCGACCACCAGATAGTCTGTCTGTCCCGATACGTTCGCGGCCGCTTTGCCTCCCTGGAGCCGAATCGCTTCCTTGGCTTCGTCGCGAGACATTGAATCCAGTCTGCCCGTAATCACAAGGGTCAGGCCCTGGAGCCGATCTCCTTGCCTCCTGGCCCGCGGGTCCAGGCCTTGTTCCTTCAGCCGCTCGACGAGTGTCCGGTTCTTCTTGTTGCGGGCCCACTGTTCGACGGCGGAGGATACGGTTTTTCCCAGGCCGGCCTCTTGAAGCTCCTCCTTGTCGGCGTGGATCAGGTCGTCGAGGGATCCGAAGTGCCCTGCCAGTTCTTCTGCCGTCGCCCTGCCCACGTGGGGAATGCCCAGAGCGTAGATGGTCCGGGCCAGTGTGGCCTTTTGCCGAGAGTTCTGAATGGCGCTGATGAGGTTCTCGGAACTTCTGGAGCCCATGCGGTCGAGCTTCTTGAGATTCTCAGCGGTCAGATCAAACAGGTCCGAAAGATCTTCCACGAGATTCTTTTGGACCATCTGCTCTAGGAGTTTCTCGCCGAGTCCGTCAATGTCCAGGGCCTCGGATGAGCCGAAATGCCGGATGCCGGCCACCAACTGGGCGGGACAGGAGCTGTTGGAGCAGCGGAAGTCGGCCTCTCCTTCGTTGCGGCTCACCTTTCCGCCGCAGGAGGGACATTTGCTGGGAAGATGATATTTCTTCTCGCGCCCGTTACGTTTGGACTTGATGACTTCCACGACGTGGGGGATCACGTCGCCGGCGCGTTCCACCAGGACATGGTCTTTGATGCGGATATCCTTCCGATCGATCTCATCCTGGTTGTGCAGGCTGGCGTGGGTGACCTCCACTCCGCCAATGTGCAGGGGTTCAAGGATGGCTACGGGTGTCAGCACGCCCGTACGACCCACCTGGGCCTGAATGTCATCAATTCGGGTCTGCTTTCGGCGCGAGGCGAATTTCCAGGCCAGGGCCCAGCGCGGACTCGATGCCCGGGAACCCAGCTTGTCATGGTCTTCCAGATTGTTGACCTTGTACACGCACCCGTCGATTTCGTAGGGCAGGTCGTCACGCCGCCCGGTCATTTCCCGATGCCACGCGACGGCATCGTCGGGACTTTCAAATCGTCTGGAATCGGGGTTGGTCTTGAGGCCAAGATCAGCCATCGCCTCCAGGGACAGCCACTGGGAATCAGGTCGATGGCTCGATGAAGGGGCGATCTGCCAGAAGAAGATATGCAGGGGCCTTGCGCCGGTGACCTTCGGGTCGAGTTGGCGCAGGCTCCCGGCTGCTGCATTGCGAGGATTGGCAAACGTCGTCTTGCCTTCATCCTCCTGCTGTCGGTTGAACGTCTTGAACTCGTCCTTGCGCATGTAGACTTCCCCGCGCACGACCAGGTGTTTGGGGACCGAGGTCCTGTCGCTGCGCCGCAGACGCAAGGGTATCTCGTGTATGGTCTTGATGTTTTCGGTGATGTCCTCACCCGTACGACCGTCCCCCCGGGTGCATGCAGACTGCAGGGAGCCGCTTTCGTAGACCAGTTCCACGGAGACCCCGTCGTATTTCGGTTCGCCGACCAGGCTGACCCGCCGTTTGCCCAGTTCGTTTTGGCAGGTCTTCACAAAGTTGCGGAACTTCTCCTCGGTATTGACCGCCTCCAGGCTGAGCATCGTGGTTTCATGTTCAATCGTTCCCAGTTCATCCTGGACCTCGGCCCCGACCCGCTGGGTAGGGCTGTCGGAAGTTACCAGATCCGGATACTTGTCCTCGATGGCCAGCAATTCCCCCTTGAGCTCATCATACTCGGCGTCGGAAATCTCCGGATCGGCCTGGACATAGTAGAGGTAGTTGTGATGCGAGATCACGTCTCGCAGCTTCCGGGCCCGCTTGCGTGCCTCGGACTTGTTCATGTTCCGGACCTTCTGCTGAATCTTTTCCTGCTGATTCTTGGAAGGGCTCATGGGGGTCCCTCTCCTGTCATGGACTTGCTCAAGGCGCAATCTTCTCAAGGCTTTGTCTGACACTGCGGACAAAACCAGGCGGTTCGACCGTTGATAGTTGTTTTGGAAAGTCCTCCGCTGCACTTGGGGCAGGGGCTTTTCGGGCCCCGTTTGCCCAGAAGCCACCCACGAGGGGCCTTTTGACCGTTACCACCCTTCTTGCCGGCCGTCCGCAGGATGTGGCGCATCTTTTTGTGCAATTTCCGCAAGGTGTCTGCATCGAGTTCGTTGACCTTCGAGGCCGGGTGGAGACCTGCCTGGAAAAGGATTTCATCCGAGTAGACGTTTCCGATTCCCGCCACGATGGACTGATTCATCAGTGCGCTCTTGATGGATCCCCCGCGCGAACTGAGTCTTTCCACGAAATCGTCGGTGTCTACTTCCAACGCGTCGGGGCCCAGGTCATGCTCGTCGGCCAATTGCTCGATATCCGAGGTCCAGGAAGCCTGCCCGATCATTCTCTGGGAGATTACGCAGAGCCTCTTGTCGTTTTCGAAATGCAGGGCCAGGCGGGTATGTTCGGGAAGATCGCCCTCATCCGCTCGGTATTCAAGTTGGCCGGTCATGCCAAAATGAAGCACCAGGTATCCACCCGAATTCAACTCCACCAGCAGCCACTTACCCCATCGTTTGGATTGCTGCAATCGAGCGCCTTTCAAGCGTCGCTGGAGGCCCTGACGAGAGACACCCTTTATGAACCGCTCATCCGTTACCTCGCTTCGAGCCACCTTCTGATGCAGCGATGTGGCATCGAGGTATCGTTTGAAACCTGCTACGTCGGGCAGTTCCGGCATGTCGTCCTCCCGTGGGAAAGAATTCAAATCCACAAGTAGTTTATGCGCTGAGACGGGGAGGCCTGTTCCGGCCCCGGCTGGAATCCATCGCATATGAGCGGGAAAGCTTCGCAGCTGAACCTGACGGGCCACCAAGGCTCCTTGCGAGTCGGTTCCTCCAATCTGCGGCGCATATAGTACTCCCGAATGAGAAAGATGAATGCTCGCTGCCATGCAAGGCGGCAAAGTTCTGAAGATCCTCCAATGATCGTAACAGTAACGCTTAATCCAAGTATCGACATCAGCACTCGTTGTCGCCGTGTAAGTCCTGGCCGAAAGCTTCGTTGCAGGCCATCGCGGTCTCAGCCCGGCGGAGGCGGCATCAATGTTTGTCGCATCCTGTCGCGCCTAGGGGCCGACGCCTCGGCTCTGTGGCTTTCGGGTGGGTACACGGGCAAGGAACTGAACGACCTTCTGGCTCAACTGGATGTGACGGGTGAGTCGATCGGCATGCCCGGCGCCGTCCGGCACAGCCTTTATGTCGCAGAAAATGGCGGCGAAGAGGAATATCGATTCGTGTTGCCCGGTCCGGAGATCTCCCAGGAGCAGATCGATGAGGCTGGAAAGAAACTCGAGGCCCTGGAGGGTGTGGAGTACCTCGTCCTGAGCGGTTCGCTGCCTCCAGGGGCTCCGGAGAATTCCTACGCACAATTGGCTCGTTGCGCAGCTCAGGCCCGGGTGGTGGTCGATACATCCGGCCCGGCCCTGGGTGAGGCACTGGCCGATGGTGCATTTTTGATCAAGCCGAACCTTCGCGAGCTGGCCGACCTTACCGGGAGCGACAACCTGGATTCGTCCCGCAGGATAGAATCTGCCGCCAGGCAACTGGTAAGCCGGCAGGGCGTCGAGCACGTTCTGGTTTCGCTGGGGGCAGGGGGAGCGCAATTGGTATCCGCCCGGGAAAGCTTCCGAATGCATGCCCCTACCGTCAAGGTTCAAAGCACGGTCGGAGCCGGAGACAGCATGGTGGCCGGGACGGTATTTGGCTTCTGCAAGGGCTGGTCGGCCCGGGACGCGCTGCGTCTTGGTGTGGCGGCCGGTTCGGCTGCGGTGACCACGCCCGGAACCGACCTGTGCCGCAGCGAGGATGTATGGCGGCTCTTTGAGGAAATGTCTTAGGAAACAGGTGTTATAAAATGGCTTGGCAAGACAAAGAACTTGTTCGATGGTTCGATGAAATAGGTACCGAAGATACGGATACAGTCGGGGGAAAGAATGCTTCCCTGGGCGAGATGCTAAGCGAGTTGAAATCCCAGGGGGTTCGTGTTCCTGACGGTTTTGCCACGACCGCCAAAGCCTATTGGGGTTTTCTGGAGGATAACGGTCTTCCTCAGAAAATTCGCGACGACCTGTCCCGACTCGAAGAGGATGCTGATGCATTGGAGGAGGTCGGGAAGAGCATTCGGGAGCAAATCGCTTCCGCTCGCATGCCCGGCGAACTGGAGGATGCGCTTCGCAATGCCTACCAGGAGCTTTGCGAGAGGTTCGAGACCAAAAAGGTGGACGTGGCCGTCCGCAGCAGCGCAACGGCAGAGGATCTTCCAGAGGCCAGCTTTGCCGGCCAGCAGGAAACGTACCTCAACGTGACAGGGGCCGATGAACTGATCGATGCCTGTCGCAAATGCTATGCATCTTTGTTCACCGATCGTGCGATCAGTTACCGCAACGAACAGGACTTCGATCACATGAAGGTCGCGTTGTCGATTGGCGTTCAGAAAATGGTCCGTGCCGACCAGGCCGGTGCGGGGGTGATGTTCAGCATCGATACCGAAACAGGCTTTCCGGACGTAGTTGTTATCAATGCCGCGTGGGGCCTGGGCGAAAGCGTAGTGGCCGGCGAGGTCAACCCCGACGAATATCGCGTTTTTAAGCCCCTGTTGGATCAGGGGGAACTCGAGCCGATCCTTTTGCTTCGCACCGGGGCCAAGAAGACCATGATTGTTGCCTCCGACAAAGAGCAGACCACTGAAACGGTGGAGACACCGGAGGAAAAGCGAGATCAACGTGTCCTGGAGAACGACGAGATTCTCGACCTGGCGCGTTGGGCTGTGAGTATCGAAAAACATTACGACAGGCCCATGGATATCGAGTGGGCCAAGGACGGCCAGAGCGGCCGGCTTTACATCGTTCAGGCCAGACCCGAGACGGTGCAGTCTCAGAAGGCCGCTGCAACACTCAAGACCTACAAGCTGACTGAATCCACCCCGGAGTCTATTGCCGAGGGCGTGGCCATTGGCAGCGCGATCGGGCAAGGAAAGGCTTTCGTTCTTGAAAGTCCCGACGAATCGGATCGTTTCGAAGATAACGGTGTCCTGATTACCGAGATGACCGACCCCGACTGGGGACCGATCATGGATCGGGCCTCCGCCATTGTGACCGACCAAGGGGGCAGGACCAGTCACGCTGCAATCGTCAGCCGAGAACTGGGGATACCTGCCGTCGTAGGCTGCGGTGAGGCCACCTCGGCGATCGAAGACGGCTCGGAGGTTACGGTCTCTTGTGTCGAGGGAGAGGCAGGATACGTCTACCCGGGACTGCTGGAATACGAACAGAAGGAACTGGATCCTACCGACGTTCCGGAGACCGATACGGAGGTGATGATGAATCTGGCCAGTCCCAACGCTTCCTTTCGCTGGTGGAATCTGCCCAGTGCCGGCATCGGCCTGGCGCGAATGGAATTCATCATCAACAACATCATTAAGATCCATCCTCTTGCGCTTGCGCGTTTTGATGAGCTCAAGGACGACAAGGCTTGCCGGCAGATCGAGCAGATGACCGCCGGCTTCGACGACAAGACGGATTACTTCGTCGAGCATCTGTCGCGGGGGATCGCCCGGATCGCCGCGACGCAGTATCCGCGCAAAGTCGTCGTTCGCATGAGCGACTTCAAGACCAACGAATACGCCGACCTGATCGGGGGGCAGCAGTTCGAGCCCGACGAGGCCAACCCGATGCTCGGCTTCCGCGGTGCGAGTCGCTACTACTCCAAACGGTACAAAGACGGTTTTGCGCTGGAATGCAAAGCGATTCGACAGGTCCGCACCAGAATCGGACTGAACAATGTCATTATAATGATCCCATTCTGCCGCACCATCCAGGAGGCCGACAACGTCCTGGAAACTCTCAAGGAAAACCAACTGCAGCGAGGTCAGGAGGGATTTGAAGTCTACGTGATGGCTGAGATTCCCTCGAATGTCCTCTTGGCCGAGGAACTGGCGGAGCGGTTCGACGGCTTTTCCATCGGGACCAATGATCTGACGCAACTGGTTCTGGGTATCGATCGTGACAGCCAGGAATTGGCCGAGATGTTTGATGCCCGCAACGAAGCCGTCAAAGAAATGATCCGAAGCCTGATCAGCAAAGCCCATGAGCATGGGGTGCCGGTAAGCATCTGCGGACAGGCCCCCAGCGACCATCCGGACTTCGCGGAGTTTCTCGTCGAAGTCGGCATCGATTCCATCTCGGTCAACCCCGACAGCCTGATCGAAGTTCGGCGCCATGTGGCCCAGGCCGAAAAAGCCAAGGAGTCCTCTTGATGAAAATCGTCATATACGAAACCGAGCCTTGGGAAAGGGACGTGCTCGAGGAGCTCGAGTCGGATCATAAACTGGTCAGCCTGGAAGAGCCTCTCTCGGCCGATAACGCCTCAGAGAACTGCGATGCCGAGGCGATCTCCACCTTCATATACTCTGACCTGGACAAAGATGTCCTTGAGCAGTTCGATGATCTCAAGCTGATCTGCACCCGGTCCACAGGCTTTGACCATATCGATCTGGACCACTGCAAACGGCGTGATATTACCGTCTGCAATGTTCCCAGTTACGGCAAGAACACAGTGGCTGAGCATGTCTTCGGTCTGCTGCTGACCATCAGTCATCGTCTCTACGAGGCGATTGATCGGACACGCAAAGGAGATTTCTCTCACCAAGGCCTCCAGGGCTTCGACCTGAAGGGCAAATGCTTTGGCGTCATCGGCACGGGAGATATCGGTCAGGCCTCCATTCGAATTGCCAAGGGAGTCGGCATGGAGGCAATCGCCTATGATGTGAAGCATCAAGAAGAAGCCGCCGAGAAACTCGGATTCTCTTACGTAGAACTGGATGACCTGCTGGCCAGAGCGGATGTCATCACCCTGCACGTCCCGGGCAACGACAAGACCCGGCATATGATCAGCAAAGAGGAATTTAAAAAGATGAAAGACGGTGTGGTGATCATCAATACCGCACGCGGGGAAGTGGTGGATACCCAGGCCCTTGTAGGCGCATTGGCCGAGGGCAAGGTTGCCGCTGCCGGGCTGGACGTTCTGCCGGAGGAGCCGGTCATCCGCGAAGAGGCAGAGCTGCTTCGCTCGGTATACCACCGCGAACACGACATGGAGAACCTGTTGGCCGATCATGTCCTCATACGCCTGCGCAATGTGGTGGTGACTCCACACAGCGCGTTCGATACCCGCGAGGCCGTCCAGCGCATCCTGGAGACCACCGTGGAGAACATTCAGAACTTTCAGCAGGCAGCGCCATCGAACCAGGTGACTTCTCCTTCTTCCGAGGAATCCAAATGACTCCCAAAGACAGAGCGTTGACAGACCAGCAGCTTCAGGAACTCGATAAACAACTTCGCCAGAGACACGATGCCCTTCGCGCCGACCTCGAGGGGCTCCGCGAGGAAAGCGACGAGCAGGACAGTACTCAAAGCAAGGGACCCGGTGTCTCGGATGCCCCCACCCACCCAGCCGATGCCGGCAGTGAAGCGTATGAGTCGGCCAAGGAAAACAAGATCATCGAGTCTCAGCGTGATGAAATGCGGGCAATTGAGGAAGCTCTCCAGCGGATGGAAGAAGGCTCATACGGCCTTTGCCTCGAAGATAAGAAACCGATCCGATACGAACGACTCCAGGCCAAGCCCTGGGCCAAACTGTGCATGGACTGTGCACGGAAACAGGAAAGCCCGCGCCAATAAGCTTCCCTGGTCCGGGCCGGCCCGGCATGCAGAGCACTAAAGCAAAACGGAGATTGTCATGGAAATTCGGAAGCGACTGCGAGAACTGGCCAGGAATCTCTACTGGACCTGGCACCCGGAGTTGATCAAGATCTTCCGCGATCTGGACCCTCAACTCTGGCGGGAGGTGGAACACAACCCCGTGGAGTTCCTCAATCGGCTGGAAGAGGAGGAACTTGACGACCGGGCCTCTTCCGTGGCCCTGGATGCGAGGATCAGCCGGGCCTTCTACCAGATGCAGGAATACCTGGGCCAGGAGGGCACCTGGGCCGACCGCTATGCCTCTCCGCTGATTTCGCGCCCGGTGGCGTATTTTTCGGCCGAGTTCGGCCTGCACGAGTCTCTGCCGATCTACGCTGGAGGCCTCGGCGTCCTTGCCGGTGACCATCTGAAAGCGGCCAGCGACCTGGGCGTGCCGCTCATTGCCGTGGGACTGTTCTATGCCAAGGGGTACTTTCACCAACGGCTTGACGAAAACGGCTGGCAGCAGGAAGAATACCTTCCCTCCAACGTGAACCATCTGCCCCTGGATCCGGCCAAAGACGGGGGAGGGAACCCCATCCAGGTTCAGGTGGAGACGTCCGAATCGACCATTCACGCCCAGATCCGAACCGCCATGGTTGGTCGAAATCGACTGATCCTCCTGGATACGGATGTGGAATCCAACAGCGACGAAGACCGGGCCCTTACCGCCGCATTGTACGGGGGGGACCATTGGATGCGGATCCGCCAGGAACTGCTCCTGGGCGTCGGAGGGCTTCGGGCCATCGAGGCGATGGGAATCTGCCGGCCGGGCCCGGTGCACATGAACGAAGGTCACAGTTGCCTGGCCGCTTTGGAACTGGCTCGGGGAATGATGCAGCGCGAACAGCGCAGCTTCGATCAGACGGCCTCGCGGGCGGCCTGGAGGTGCGTCTTCACCACCCACACGCCCGTCGAAGCCGGCCACGACCGTTTTGACCCCGACCTGGTTCATCGCGCCCTGACGCCTCTTCGGGAGCAACTGGGACTGGACCCGCAGAAGTTTCTGGCCCTGGGGCGAAAGAAGGCGGATGACGATTCCGAGCCATTTTGCATGACGATTCTGGGCCTGCGGATGAGCCGTCACCGCAACGCAGTTTCGGCCCGGCACGGCAGGCTCACCCGGGAGATGTGGCACGACCTCTGGCCCGGCCGGGGGGTGGAGGAAGTCCCCATCGGCCATATTACCAACGGGGTCCATACGGCCAGTTGGCAGGCGGCGGACACTGTAGCGATCTATGATCGGTACCTGGGCACCGGTTGGAGATCGCGCATGGATGAGCCGGCCACCTGGGCGCCGATCGCCGATGCCAACGAAGTCGAGTTCTGGGAACAGCATCAGCTTCTCAAAGCCCGCCTGGTCGATTACGTCCACCGGGTGACGTGCAAGGCAGCCCGAAGACGGGGCGAAGAGACTCCGGAACAACCCACTCTGGACTGCGACCATCTGACGCTGGGGTTTGCCCGCCGCTTTGCGCCATACAAGCGCGCCGATCTGCTTATGGGAGATCCGGAACGCCTGGAGAAACTCCTCAACGATCCGGAAAAGCCGGTGCAGATCCTCTTTGCCGGCAAAGCCCATCCGGGCGACACAAAGGGGCATGAACTGATCCAGCGCGTCTTTCACCTGACCCGCGATGACCGATTTCGAGGACGCATCCACTTCCTGGAAGACCACGACATGAACGTCGGTCGCCACATGGTTCAGGGCGTGGATGTCTGGCTCAACACGCCGCGAAGACCCCTGGAAGCCTGCGGAACCAGCGGACAGAAAGTCGTGCTCAACGGCGGGCTCCACGCCTCCACGCTCGACGGCTGGTGGGCTGAAGCCTACGACGGCAAGAACGGTTTTGCGATTGGTTGTGGGGACGAACATTCCGACGACCAGACGCAGGATCAGCAGGATCGCGAGGCGCTGTTCCAACTGCTCGCGGAGCGAATCGTGCCTCTCTATTACAATCGCAACGGCGAGGGAGTGCCCCACGGCTGGATTCAGATGCAGAAACGCGCCTTGTGCACACTGCCCTGGCGATTCAGTGCCCGGCGCATGGTGATGGACTACACGAATCGATGTTATCTCCCTGCCGCCGGTCTGACGCAGTGCCGGATGCCACCGGCCTAGCCGATTCCCCACAAGAATCGAGGCAATCCGCCATGCAAGAAAGCGACATACCTCCGAGCCGCAAAGGGAAGATCGTTTCGGTTCGAAGCAGCGTAATCGAAGCGAAGTTCCCACGGGAGCTTCCGGAGGTGGACCACCAGCTTCGAGCCGGCCCGGATGGCCGCGTACGCATTGAAGTGCGCGACCAGATCAACAACACCACCGTTCGCGGACTCGCACTGACACCCACACAAGGCCTGGCCAGGGGAGATGAGGTGATCAACACAGCCGAGCCTATTACCGCCCCGGTCGGGAACAGCCTCTTGGGCCGGGCACTGGATGTCTTCGGCGAACCGATCGACAAGAAGGATCCTCCCCAGGCTCCCCGGCGAAGTATTCACCAGCCCACCGTGCCTCTCGAACGGCAATCGACCCGGGATGAGATCTTCGAAAGCGGTATCAAGGCCATTGATGTTCTGGCCCCACTGGAGCGTGGGGGCAAGGCCGGCCTGTTCGGCGGAGCCGGCGTTGGCAAGACGATCCTGTTGATGGAGATGATCCGCAACATGGTTGGCGAGCACGAGGGGGTGAGCATGTTCTGCGGCATCGGTGAACGAAGTCGCGAAGGCCAGGACTTATACAGCGAGATGAAGGAAACCGGCGTTCTGGACAACACGGTTCTGGTCTTCGGGCAGATGAACGAACAGCCCGGCGCCCGCTGGCGGGTTGGACATACCGCTTTGACGATGGCGGAGTATTTTCGCGACGAAGAGGGCAAGGACGTCCTGATGCTTATAGACAATATCTTCCGCTTTATCCAGGCGGGAATGGAAGTCTCAGGACTGCTGGGACGAATCCCGTCGCGCCTGGGGTATCAGCCCACGCTGGCCAGCGAGCTGTCCGATCTTCAGGAACGCATCTGCAATACCCCCAATGGAGCCATTACCTCCATTCAGGCTGTTTATGTCCCGGCCGATGACTTCACCGATCCATCCGCTGTCCACACCTTCGGTCACCTGTCTTCTTCAATCGTTCTCAGCCGGGACCGCGCAAGTCAGGGGCTCTATCCGGCAATTGATCCGTTGCAGACGAATTCAAGTATGCTTACCCCGCAAATCGTTGGCCGGGAGCATTACAACGTAGCCCGACAGGTTCGCCAGACGCTGTCGGAATACGAGCAGCTCAAGGACATCATCGCCATGCTCGGGCTGGAAGAACTCAGCCAGGACGACCGCAGAACGGTTAATCAGGCACGTCGACTGGAACGGTATCTGACCCAGCCTTTCTTTGTAACCGAGAAGTTCACGGGTATGGAGGGAAAGACCGTCTCCCGACAGCAGGCCGTGGAAGGCTGCAAGAGAATCCTGGACGGCGAGTTTTCGGATCTGGACGAAGGCGACCTGTACATGATCGGGACGATCGACGAGGCCCGGGAAGGACCCGGACAGGAAAGTGCCCAAGCCGACCAGCAGGAATCGGAAGGCGGGGAATCATGAAGCTTACCGTCTTCTCGCCGGCCCGCGTGGAGGTCCAAGAGGAAGTCCGAAAGGTTTCGGCCGAGTCCGAGCATGGGCACTTTACGCTTGAACCTCGTCACGTGGATTATCTGGCGGATCTTGTTGCGGGAATCGTGACATACCAGACCCGGCAGGGCCAGGAGCAGTTCCTGGCCGTCGACGGGGGGTTGCTGGTCAAAGCGGGTCAGGAGGTCCGGATTTCCAGCCCCCGGGTGACCAAAGGCCCGCTGGGAGAACTTCGCAGGAAGGTGGAGGAGTCTTTTGAGCAGTTGTCGCGTCGGGAAAGCCAGGCCAGATCCGCCCTCGATAAGATGCAGAGCGATTTTGTCAGACGCTTCATGGAGCTCGAGCACAGTGAGTAAGGACCTTCGCAGCGACGCGCCTTCGACAGCTCGCCGGGAACTTCCGGATCAGATCGGGCAGAAAGAGGATCGCAAGCTCCGCGGGCGAAGAATGCGCGATCGAGCTACATGGTTCTGGCTGGGGATGATGGGACTTGTGGGCTGGTCTGTTTCCATTCCAACGCTTCTGGGAATCGCTCTGGGATGGTGGGCGGACCGGGCGTATCCATCCCGCATCAGCTACACGTTGACAGGCCTGGTTCTGGGGGCGACCGCTGGAAGTCTGATCGCGTGGTACTGGATCCGGAAGGAGAGCCCCCGTGAGTGAGCATCTGCCGCTGCTGGTTCTCCTGATCGGAACATTGATCGCCCTGTCGATCCTCACCAAGAGCGCGCTGGAACACCTGCACCTGCCGCCACTGATCGGCTACCTGATTCTGGGCCTGGCCGTTCGCGTACTGAATGATTCGGTCATGCCCCTGGGGCAGATGGGGCATGAGGTCCTGGAGTTCCTGGCCAAGATCGGCATTGTAGTGCTGCTCTTTCGCGTGGGCCTGGAGAGCAACCTGCGGGAACTGATTTCGCAGCTTCGTTGTGCGAGCTTTATCTGGCTGTGCAACATTCCGGCCAGCGCAGCAGCGGGCTACCTTGCAGGCAGGCTGCTGGGTTTGGATACCGTGGGCAGCGTGCTTGTTGCCGTGGCCATGACGGCGACAAGCGTGGGGATTCCCTCGCGCATATGGCACGAGGCCCGGGCGATCAACTCCACCAACGGCGAGAGGTTTCTCGACGTGGCGGAACTGGATGACATTTCAGGCGTAATCTTTCTGGGTCTGCTTTTCGCGATCCTTCCGGCCATACGGGGTCAGGGGGATCTGGTAAAGGTCACGCTTTGGGAGGCCGGGTTGTTTGGAGCAAAACTGATCGGCTTTGTCCTGTTCTGCATGGTGTTTTCGCTGGTGGCCGAAAAACGGATCACGGCGTTCTGCCGAAAGATCGAGTCCGCTCCGGATCCCATGCTGGTCGTAGCGGGAATCGGATTCATCATTGCTGCCCTGGCGGGTGTCCTGGGTTTCAGCCTTGCCATCGGGGCATTCTTTGCCGGTCTGGCCTTCAGTCGCGACCCAGAGCGGGTGAAGCTGGAGGCGTCTTTTACCTCGCTCTACGAACTGTTTACGCCGTTTTTCTTCATCGGGATCGGCTTGGCCCTGGCGCCGTCCAGTCTCGCAGCAGGGCTGGTAATCGGAGCCATCCTCCTGCCGGCTGCCATTGTCGGCAAGATCGTGGGAACGACACTTCCAGCCAGGCTTTACACCGGCTGGCTTGGGGCGGCGGCTCTTGGCCTGAGTATGATACCCCGAGCGGAGATTACCATGATCATCATGCAAAAGGGTCTGGCCCGGGGCATCGTCGACAAGTCGTTGTATTCGGGAATGGTTCTGGTCAGCGCTGTCACGTGCGTGGTAGGCCCCGTCCTGCTTCGCTGGATGCTGCAGAAGCACAAGGAAGGAGTCACGCAATGAACGAACTGGTTCAATTGCTGCCGGTCGGCCTGGGAACGGGAATTGCCCTGGGGCTTCTCTTCTTCGGAGGCCTGTGGTGGACGACCCGGCGCGTCCTGGCTTCGTCCAGGCCGTGGAGACTCCTCTTTGCCAGCCTGGCTCTTCGTACGACAACGGTTCTGGCAGGCTTTGGAGCACTGAGCCTGTGGCGGTGGGAGGCCGCTGCCCTGGCGCTTGTGGGCTTCGTCCTGACACGTCTTGTTCTGCTGGGCCTCCTGCCGGCCGGGCCGGTCAAAAAGGAATCATGAAGCCATGGATCTTACACAGATCAGTCCGGATGAAGTGGTCTACTGGCAGTGGGGCTGGCTGAAGCTCAACGCGACGATTGTTTACACATGGGCTACGATGCTGCTGATCGTAGGCGGTTCCTGGCTGGTCACACGAAAGCTGCGAAGTGACCAGACAGTCTCCCGCTGGCAGAATCTGCTGGAAATCGTGGTCGATTTTCTTCGTAACCAGATTCGGAACATCGCAGGCCACCAACCCAGTCGTTATCTGCCCTTCATCGGCACACTGCTCTTGCTCATCGGCACATGCAATGCCCTGACCATCGTGCCGGGTTATATTCCGCCGACCGCCTCGCTGTCGACCACCGCGGGCCTGGCGATTTGCGTATTCTTCGCCGTCCCGGCCTTTGGGATCGCCCGGCAGGGCGTCAAGGCGTTTCTCAAGCACTACGTCAGTCCGCACCCGTTGATGTTGCCGTTTCATGTCATCGGCGAGCTTTCACGAACACTGGCCCTGGCGGTTCGCCTTTTCGGCAACATCATGAGCGGGACCAAGATCGTGGCCATTCTGGTCGCACTGGCGCCGCTGATCTTCCCGGTCTTCATGCGAGCCCTTGGTCTGCTTACGGGGATGATCCAGGCCTACATCTTTGCGGTCCTGGCCATGGTCTATATCACCTCCGGAACCGAGGCCTACCAGAATGAGCAGCAGAAGAGTTCAGTAACCCACCAGGGCAACGAACCCGGACAGAGCCAATCAGGCAGGAGTCATGAAAATGGATAGTGCCACCCTCGTAGCGATGATATCGATCTTCACCTCGGGCATTACGATCGCATTGGGTTCCATCGGTCCGGCCTTGGGAGAAGGCAGAGCGCTGGCCGAAGCGCTGCGAGCCATCGCACAGCAACCCGATGAATCCGGAACGATCAGCCGTACGCTCTTTGTGGGTCTGGCCATGGTGGAGTCCACCGCGATCTACTGCTTCGTTGTCGCTTTGATCATCATCTTCGCCAATCCCTTCTGGAATGCGATCGCCGGATGAATCTCGGCGGATTGATTCCTTTCCGCCTTCGAGGTGACGACAATGCTTGTTGACTGGTTTACCGTAGCTGCACAGATCGTGAACTTCCTGATTCTCATCGGGCTGCTCAAGTGGCTGCTCTATGATCGGATCATCCGCGCGATGGATGAAAGAAAGGAACGGATCGAAAGCCAGTTCCGCCAGGCACAGGAACAACAGGACCAGGCCGAGGAGGAAGCACGCAAGCACCGCCGGAAGCAGGAGCAACTTCAGCAGCAGCGAGAGGAGATCCTTCAACAGGCTCGCGATCGGGCCCGGCAGCAACGCCAGGAACTGACCGCCCAGGCCCGTCGGGACGTTCAGGAGCAGCGGAGCAACTGGGTCGATTCCCTCAAGACTCAGCAGAGCAGCTTCCTGGACGGCCTTCGCCGTCAGGCCTCCAGGCACATCTGCGGCATAGCCCGGCAGGTCTTGACGGATCTTGCCCAACGGGACCTCCAGAAACAGGTCGTAGCGGTCTTCCGGGACAAACTCCGGAACCTGGAAACTTCGGAGACCGAGGAGATTTCCGAGGCCCTTTCCGACCGGCAGGAACTGACGCTCCGCTCCGCCTGGTCGCTCGATGAAGAAGATCGCCACTCTCTTCTGGAAGTCGTGCGCGATCAACTGGAGCTCGAGAACGTCCAGGAAGAAACTGAGGAAGGTCTCATCTGCGGGCTGGAACTCCAGGCCGACGGATGGGCCCTGCGGTGGAATGTCGATGAATATCTCGACGAGTTGACCGAGAGAATTGACCAGGAAATAGAGCAGCAGATCCGCGGCGGAAAGGGCAAGCAAAAAGAGGCGGATCCGGAAGCTTCGGATAATGCCGCCCAGGATGAAAAGCACGGGGAGGAAGCTTCGCAATGAACGACTTTGACCGGAACTCGCTTTCGCCCTTGCTGGAGAGCATTGAGCATTCGATTCGGTCAGGCCTTGACCGGACCGAAACCCGCCTGCGGGCCGAGGAAGTCGGAAGGGTAGCACAGGTGCTGGACTCGGTGGTGCTCGTGGATGGGCTTCCCAAAACCCAGGCGGAGGAACTGATTCGTTTCCCGGGAGGCAAGATGGGTCTGGCGTTCAACCTGGATCCAACGCAACTGGGCGTGGTCATGCTGGACCGCAGCGAAGGAATCGAGGCCGGAGACAGAGCCCGAAGGACCCGGCGGGTCATGGACGTGCCTGTCGGCAAGGCCGTGGTCGGTCGCGTCCTGGACCCCGTCGGCAGGGCTCTGGACGGCAAGGGGGCTGTGGACACGAGTGAACGGCTCGAGATAGAGAGGCCGGCCCCGGACATCCTGGACCGCGACCCCGTCACCCAGCCGCTTCAGACGGGAATCAAGGTGGTCGACGCGCTGATTCCGATTGGGAGGGGCCAGAGGGAGTTGATCGTCGGTGATCGGCAGACGGGCAAGACCGCCATCGCGACGGCTACCATCGTCAATCAAGCCCAGTCGAACGTGACGTGCATCTACTGTGCGATCGGTCGGCGCAAGAGCGCAGTGGCCAAGGTGATCGCCGATCTGGAAGGACGCGGCGCGATGGAGTACACCGCCGTCGTCGTTGCCGGCGGCGAGGACGCTCCGGGCCTGAGGTTCGCAGCCCCGTATGCCGCGATGAGCATGGCCGAACATCTTATGCACAAGGGCGAGGATGTTCTGGTGGTTTTCGACGACCTGACCCGACACGCCCGCGCCTATCGGGAGCTTTCCCTGTTGCTGCGGCGTCCCCCCGGTCGCGAAGCTTACCCAGGAGACATCTTCTACATCCATTCCCGCCTGCTGGAACGGGCGACGCATCTGAATGAATCTCTCGGCGGTGGATCAGTAACCGCATTGCCGATTGTCGAAACGCAGGCACAGAACATCTCTGCCTATATCCCCACCAACCTGATATCGATAACCGACGGACAGATCTACCTTTCGCCCACGCTGTTTCAACAGGGCCAACTGCCCGCCGTGGATGTGGGTCGAAGTGTCAGCCGCGTCGGGGGCAAAGCGCAGTTGGACCCGTTCCGTGAGACGGCTGGAGATCTGCGGCTGGCCTATTCCCAGTTCGAAGAGCTCGAGCGGTTCAGTCGCTACGGAACTCGGCTCGAGGAGAAACAGCGAAAGAACCTTCAGCACGGACGAAGGGTCCGGGCGGTCATGAAGCAGGACCAGTACGACACGCTCAGTGCGGCTGAGCAGATCTCCTTGCTCTTTGCTGTAAGTGAAGGGCTTCTGGACGAGGTGGAGCTTGAGAAAGTTGCCCAGGTCGAAAAGAAGCTGCACCATTTGCTGAAGGACAAACAATCCGAGTTGGCCCGGCGTATCAACGACGGGCAAGAGCTCAAAGAAGAAGATCGCCAGGCGCTTCGTGATCTGGCCGATGAGGCCGTGGAACAGGTCACCGGGAAACAAGAGAGCCGGCAGGGGCCCTCGGGCTCCGGCCAGGAGGGCTCGGATGCAGACTCTTGAACAACTTCGCGGCAAGGTCGACACCGCACGTGACCTGCTTTCGGTCGTTAAGACGATGAAGGGCCTGGCTGCGGTCAATATCCGGCAGTATTCCCAGGCGGCTGAGTCTCTCGAGCAGTACTACCAAACCGTCGAAATGGGCTTTCGGATTTTCCTGCATTCGACCCATGCCCAGGTCATCCTGCGTTCCGATGCTTCGGACAGGCCCGAAAGGACTCTCGCGATTCTCTTTGGATCCGACCAGGGCATGGTCGGCCAATTCAACGCCCGCATCCAAAACCACGCAATGGAAACGCTGGCAGAGTGGAATGCTTCGCAGGTCATCTACTTTGCAGCGGGCAACCGGCTGGCCGGAGATGTTGCCGCCCAGGGCCGGGAGGTGTCCCGCAGTGTTTCCCTGCCGCGAAGCATCGCCGGCGCAGCGGAGAGAGTCCAGGATCTGCTCCTGTCCTTCCAGGAATATCGCCGCAAGCAGGATGTAGGGCGCATTGTGGTGTTCCATAACATGCCAACAGGCGGGGCCTCTTATAAGCCCGTGACCCGCAGGGTTCTTCCACTGGATCTGGAATGGCTCCGGGAGCTTCGCCGCAAGCCCTGGGTTACGAAGGTTCTGCCGGATTTCCGCACCGAACCGGATACGCTGCCGGCATCGCTGATTCGCCAATACCTCTTCGTGGTGCTCTACCGCGCCTTTGCGGCCTCGATGGCTGCCGAAAATGCAAGTCGTCTCTCTTCCATGCAAGCAGCACAGAGGAACATTGAGGATAGGCTCGCAGGCCTTGAAACCCGTTACCAGCAACGCAGGCAGGCTGAAATCACATCGGAGCTCCTGGACGTAATGGCCGGCTTCGAGGCCGTAAAGAAGGACCAGCTATGAAGACGATCTTCCAACGGAGCCCGCAGAATCCGATCCTTGTCGCCGAGGACATGCCGATTCCCGCCGAGGCAGTACTCAATCCCGGGGCGACCCTGCAGGGGGACCAGGTGGTTCTGCTTCTGCGCGTGGAATACGCCTCGGGGCATTCGGCCATACACGTCGCGCGAAGCGATAATGGGGTGGACAACTGGCGGATCGAGTCCGAGCCGATCCTGCATTACGAAGACCCGAGCCTGCATTACGAAAAGTGGGGATGTGAAGACCCACGTGTCATCTGGCTGGCCGAAGAAGACTGCTGGTACATCACCTACTCGGCCCATTCACCAGCGGGGACCGCCGTGGGGTTGGCTCGCAGTGAAGACCTGGTTGAGGCCGAGCGCATCGGCTTGATCTTCTCCCCGAGCAATAAGGATGCTGCGCTGTTTCCAAGGAGGATCGGTGGTCGATGGGCGGCCCTTCACAGGCCCGATGCCGGGGGAGGTATTGAGAATATCTGGCTGGCGTTCTCCGAAGATCTGATCTACTGGGGCGAACCGCACTGTGTCTTGACCGAGGGCAGGGGCCCTGCCTGGGATGCCGTAACCGTCGGAACCGGCCCGCCGCCGATTGAAACCCGGCAGGGTTGGCTCCTGCTCTACCACGGGGTCAAGCTCTATGGCGGCAGGAGGGTATACCGGGTGGGAGCGGCGATGCTGGATCTGGACAAGCCTCACAAGATCCTTGCCCGCAGCGAAGAGTGCATCTTCAAACCGACGGAGCAGTACGAGATATCCGGCTTGATGCCCAACGTTGTATTCCCGACAGGAACGCTCTTGCGAGGCGATGAGATCTGGATGTATTACGGCGCGGCCGACACGTGCGTCTGCCTGGCAAAATGCTCAATGAGCGAGATTCTCAAAAACCTGGAGGTTGCGTAAGCCAGAACACAGGTCACTGCTTCCCGGCAGAGATCTCCTTTTCCTGCTCCTGTTGCTCGTCTTGCTTGCGCTTGTGTTCCTGCTGCTGCTCCTGTTGGACATGGCGCTGCTGGTCTCCCACGGCCTGGGCGTGCTGGACATCTCCCTGACCGCCCTGACGTCGCTGAGCGAGGTTGGAAAGCGTCTCGGCCCGTCCGTAGAGGATCAAGGTATCGCCGGCCTGCACATCCGAGGACCCTCTGGGAGCTCCGACATAATCTCCGTTGGATCTTTCGATGCCCAGCACGGTTACCCCCTCGTCAGCCAGGTCGCAGTCCCGCAGTTGCTTTCCTTCCACCCAGTCATCCTGCTGAACCTGGATCTCCGTAACGTTGTAATCCCCCGAGAGCTTGAGAAGTCTTGCATAGTCGCGCACATTCAGGTCGGTCCATCGGTTCAGCGCCCAGCCCATCAGATGCTCCATCGCACGCTTGACCAGGGGAATGTGGGAGATAAGAAGCACCGCCACCGAGCCGCCGATCAGCCAGAGCAATCGCATGAAACGATCCGCCTCAGGCCCGGTTCCCACAAAGGAAAGAAGGACGGAAATCACGATTGTCACCAGCCCCGCACTGCGTAGGACCATGAGGATCATGACGATCCTCCTGCGCACCGGGTGGTTCACGATCTGTTCGCTCTCGGAGGTGGTAAAGCCTGTCCCGGTAAAGGCCGACCGGGCCTGGAACATCGCGGCCTGCTCCGAAAGGCCCGTCATTGAAAGGGCAAGCGATGCCAGTCTCGTGATAAACAGCGACAAGGCCAATACCGTAAGTAGGGTAATGATTCCGATAATTCCAGCCATGAAGTCACTCTCCCTGTCAAGCGCACTATTTCATTTGTATCCTATGCGCACAGGGCTGAACTATTCGTCGGCCCGGGGGCCATGCAGGATCAGATTCGGCTGCGCCGCGTATCTTTATGTGCAGGGACCCTGCGGAGACCCAGCTTGCAGATCGCATCCTTGATCTGATTGCAGATCCATGCGACCTGAGCCTGGCTGAGGTCTCCGTAGAAGGGGAGCGAAAGCGTGCGGTTGCCGATCAATTCGGTCATCGGGAGCGGCCTTTGCGGCAGCGAAAGCTCCTGCAGACTGGGCTGAAGATGGATCGGCCGAAAGTACGTCTGGCACTGGATACCCTTGGCCTTTAGCAGCTTTCGAAGCTGGGTTCGATCCTCGGGACTGTAGGAATCGGCCAGTCGAACCACATACACGAACCAGCTCGATTCTGCCGGAGCAGGGCAGGGGGGAAGGTGAAGTTCACAAACGCCGGCGAGACATTCATTGTATGCATGGGCAACGGCCCGGCGTTTGGCAAGCAGGTCATCGAACCGCTGCATCTGAATTACGCCGATCGCGGCGGCCACTTCGTTGAGACGGTAGTTGTATCCGAGAATCTGGTGGATGTCTCCTGCCGGGTCAAGCTTTCCCTGATTGGCCATCCCGCGGCAAAGGCGGGCAAGTTCGGCATCGTCGGTGACGA
>CAZOVB010000031.1:0-46891 GCA_964583095.1 uncultured Planctomycetaceae bacterium | reverse complement strand
TCCAAAAATCGGGGCCAAATGGCCTGTTTGAAGTTTTTGAAGTCGGTTGAAGGTTCGGGCGTCTGCGGGGGTGGGTTCTTGAAGCGTATTGCGCTCTCCTTGCGGGATTTTGAAGTCAATTGCGGGTTAATTGCGGATGGAAAGCGAGAGCGGAAAGGAGAGGCATAAGAATTATAAGGTATGATATGGGAAATGGTTAAAGGGATTTCGAACCATGGGTTGATGGGGTTGGATTGTGCGGATCCGGCAGCTGGGGAGGGCGTTTTTCCGTGGGCCAAGGATTTTTCGGGTTTGGCGGATCGAGGTTTTTCGCGAATGGTTAAAAGTTGGCGGGAGGTGGATCAAGGCTCGGGGGCGATCTTTTCAGCCGAGGTGGGGCCTTTGGCGTTGAGGAATTCCTGTAGGAAGGTAGCGGCGGCGATGGCATCCTGTCGTGCGCGGCGTTTGTTTCGGGTCAGGTGGCCTGCGAGGTCGGAATCGGCCTGGAAGCTGCTGAGCCGCTCGTCCCAGAGTCGGACATCCAGGCCGGTGGTGCGGGCCAGTGCCTGGGCCTGGGCTCGGGTCCAGGTTGCCTGGGGTCCGATGGAGTCGTCCATGTTGATGGGCATTCCGACGACGATGCCGACCGCCTGGTATTGTCCGGCGGTCTGTGCGATTCGCTCAAACGCGCGTTGCTGGGGCTGGGCGGGTATGACCTCCAGTGGGGAGGCGATGCGGGTGTCGGTGTCTCCGACGGCCAATCCCAGCCGGACGGTTCCGTAGTCTATCGCCAGCCAGTTGGCCATATCTCAAGCGTAGTTGTCGCCGTGCTTTTCGGCGATGTCTTCCAGGAGTTGCTTGATGCCCTGTGCCTTGGATTTTGGGCAGACGAGGGTTGCGTCCTGGGTGTGTACGACGATGCAGTCTTCCATGCCGAGGATTCCCAGCAGGTGGTCGCTGTCGGAGACGATGATGTTGCCCTTGGCGTCGCGGAGGACGGCGTTGGCCTGGACGACGTTGCTGTGGCTGTCGGTATCGCTGACCGATTCCAGCGCGGGCCAGGAGCCTACGTCGAGCCACTCGCAGCCTAGTTCGACCGTCAGGACCCGCGGTGCCTTTTCCATGACGGCGTAGTCGATGCTGATTTTCTCGAGGGTCGGGTAGACTTCTGCGAGTTGCCGGCTGTAGTCGTCGCCCTTAGCGGCGGTCTGTCCGATGGGTTCGAGCTTCTGCTGGGACTCGGGCAGGAATTGTTTGAGGCAGGAGCGGATGGCCTGGATCGACCAGAAGAACATGCCGCTGTTCCAGAGGTAGTGGCCCGAGTCGAGGTAGTGGCGGGCGCTGGCGTGGTCGGGTTTTTCCTTGAAGTCGACGACCTCGAAGACGCCGTCTTTGATTTTCTGCCCGGCCTGGATATAGCCCAGGCCCGTGTGGGGCCAGGTGGGCCGAATGCCGAATGTCACCAGAGCGTCGGGGTTTTCCTCTGCGGTTTGGCAGGCCTTGTCGATCTGCTGGAGGAACCGATCGGCCGGCCGGATGACGTGGTCGGCGGTGAAGACCGCCATGGTGGCCTGGGGGTCCCGAGCGGCCAGGAGTTCAGCGGCCAGTGCGATGGCGTTTGCGGTATCGCGTCCCTCGGGTTCGCCGACGATGTTCTCGCGAGGCAGTTCGGGCAGGGCCTGGTGTACCTGGTCGGCGTACTCGGCGTTTGTGATGATCCAGATATTCTCGGCCTGGAAGCAACCTTTGAGTCTTTCGACGGTTGCGGCCAGGAGGCTCCGGCCTGCCAGCAGGGGCAGGAGCTGCTTGGGTCGACTGATACGGCTCATGGGCCAGAGTCGTTTGCCGGCGCCCCCGGCCATGATCACGGCATATCGCATAGGTATCTCCTGGGCTTGCTCGAAGGAATCGCGTTACAGGAGAATTGTATAGCACAAACGGATGGGCGATGCACGCCGGAGAAATGCCGAAGTTCCGGTCAGAACTCGTGTTCCTGCCGGATTTCGAGCCAGGCCATCTGGATGGCTTCGAGGGCGGCCTCGGTGCCGGCCTGGGGGTCGTCGTCGAAATCCGGGAGTTTGAGGACGCGTTCGCGCAGGTCGGCGAAACGGACCTGGAGCGGATCGGTGTCGGGGTCGTTATGGAAGAGTTCGTAGCCCAGGTCGTCGGCATGATGCCATTTGAGGGCAGGCATGTTCAGGCCTCGCTTTCCTTTACGGCGTTGCGGTTCCACTCGGGGATATAGACGGTGACGGGCCCTTTGGGGACGGCCTGGCAGGCGAGTCGGCTGTCCAGGGAGCAGGCGGGGGCCTGGTCGACCAGGTCCAGTTCCTCCTCGGAGGGCTCCGAGAGGTTCTGGGCCCCCTGCTTGACCACGACGTGGCAGGTGGCACAGGCGCAGACGCCGCCGCAGGCGTGTTCGAGCGGGATTCCCTCGGCCAGGGCGATTTCCAGGATACTGCCGGGTAGGGCGTGGCCACTGTCGGGCGGATTGTCCGGGTCGACCTGGACGGTCTTTCCCATCGGCAGAAATTGTACGGGGATGGAATCACTCATACGGCAAAGCTCGCGCCGCAGCCGCAACGTCGTGTCGCGTTGGGGTTCTGGAAGACAAAGCCGCTGCGAAGTTCCGAGTCGTCGTAGTCGATCTTGAGCCCGTCCAGCTGGGGCAGATTTTCCTGGGTGCAGTAGGCCTGGACGCCCTGGCTGTCGGATACCGAAGCGTTTTCGGGAAATTGGTCGGTCAGTTCCAGGTCGTAGCTGAACCCGCTGCACCCGCCACCGCGGATGCCGACATGCAGATACGCCTGGTCGGGGTCCAGATCGTGTTTGCTGAAGAATTCCTTGATCCGCTTTGCGGCTTTGGGTGTCAGTTCGATGCTCATGCCGGCCTCTCTATTGCCGGCCGCCGGCGGGGGCGGCCTGGTGTTTCTTCCTGTAGTCTTCGACGGCTGCCTTTACGGCGTCCTCGGTCAATACGCTGCAGTGGACTTTTACGGCGGGCAACTCGAGTTCTTCTGCGATCTGCTTGTTCTTGATCTCCAGGGCTTCATCGAGGGTTCTGCCTTTGAGCCACTCGGTGGCCAGGCTGCTGGAGGCGATAGCCGAGCCGCACCCGAAGGTCTTGAATCTGGCCTCGGTGATCGTCCCGTCGGAATCCACCTGGATCTGGAGCTTCATGACGTCCCCGCAGGCCGGTGAGCCAACAATGCCGGTTCCCACGTCGGGGGCGTTCTCATCCAGCGTCCCCACGTTGCGGGGGTTGCTGACGTAATCCATGACTTTTTCACTGTAAAGCATTGTTCACCTCTGGGGCTCAATGGCCCTTCCACTGGAAGCTGCTCAAGTCGACCCCCTTCTGGGCCATTTCGTAAAGCGGGCTCATCTGTCGCAATTCGGTCACGGCCGAGACGATTCTGTCGGCGGCGAAGTCCACTTCCTCGCCGGTGGAAAAGCGTCCCAAGCTGAAACGGATCGAACTGTGGGCCAGGTCGTCCCCGACGCCCATGGCGTTGAGGACGTGGCTGGGCTCGAGCGATGCGCTGGTGCAGGCCGAGCCGGATGAGACAGCCAGATCGCTTACTTTCATCATAAGCGCCTCGCCCTCGACATACGCAAAGGAGATGTTGGATGTATTGCAGAGCCTCGCCCCCCCGGCGGCATTGACTTGCACGCAGTCCAGGCGCGAGAGGATGTTCTGCTCCAGGCGGTCGCGAAGGGTCTGGATTTCCGGGGCTTCGTCGGCCTGCTTTTTTGCGGCCAGCTCTGCCGCGGCTCCCATTCCGACAATGCCGGCTACATTGAGTGTTCCGCTTCGAAGGCCTCTCTCGTGGCCTCCACCGTGCATCTGGCAGGTGAGTCGGACCCGTGGGCCTCGCCGGCGGACGTAGAGGGCGCCTACGCCCTTGGGGCCGTACATCTTGTGGCCCGAGAGGCTCAGCAGGTCGATCTCCATCGCTTCGACATCGATGGGGAGCTTGCCGGCAGCCTGTGTGGCGTCGGTATGGAAGAGCACATTGTGGGCCTTTGCGATACGGCCGATCTCTCCGATGGGCGCCAGGGCGCCGGTTTCGTTGTTGGCAGCCATGATGGTGATCAGGATGGTGTCGTCGCGGATGGCCTGCTGGAGCTGATCGCAGGAGACCTGCCCGTTTTCGTCTACGTCGAGCCAGGTGATCTCGTAGCCCTTCTCGGCCAGGTAGCGGCAGGAGTCGATGACGGCCTTGTGTTCGGTTCGGGCGGTGATAATGTGCCGTCCCCGATCGGCGTACATTTCGGCCACGCCCTTGATGGCAAGGTTGTCGCTCTCGGTGGCCCCGGAGGTAAAGACAATTTCTTTCTCCGCGGCGCCGATGAGCCCGGCGATGTGGGATCGGGCTGTTTCGACGGCTTCTTCGGCCTGCCAGCCAAACGCGTGTGAGCGACTTGCGGCGTTTCCGAAGATCTCGCAGAAGTAGCGTTTCATCTTCTCGAAAACGAGGGGGTCGACCGGCGTGGTGGCGTTATAGTCGAGGTATACAGGTACTTTCACTGCCATGGGGTTATCCTTCTTGCCGTTGGGCCTGGAGAGCCGCGGGCTCGTTCAGGTCGGCCAACTGCACGGTATGCAGGAAGTCGTGGATTCTTCGGTGTACGCGGTGAACCGGATCGGCGATCGGGCAGCGGGACAGAACAGGACAAGGCACCGAGAGGCTCCGCGGGTCGTGGTGGTCCCGGCAGTCGATATCGGGAACCGGGCCTTCGAGAGCTTCGACCAGGTCGGCCACACTCAATTCAGCCGGGTCCACCGCCAGTCGGTATCCCCCGGCCACGCCTCTGCGACTCTCGACCCAGCCGATCCCGGCCAGCTCTTTGAGGATGTTCATCAGCAGCGAGAGGGGGACGCCGAACCGATCGGCGATCTGCCTGGCACTGGCCAGTTGATCCCCTTCCAGACCGGCAAGATAGGTCAGTGCGATCAGGGCATAGCTGGTTTTCTTGTTGAGAGACAACATCAGTAAACCTCTCGGAAATACCGTTTATGACAATATAGGCCCTTGGAGGTACCATTTCCAGCCAAAAGAGGACTTCGGGTGTGCGATTTTCTTCTCGGGGTGTTGTATCGGGCATTTGCGTAGGTATCCTAGAATGGTTTGTGTGGTGCGTATCTGACCGGAGAAGAACGAAAGGACGCGACAATGGGTTTGCAGCTTGAGTGGATTCACCATGCCAGTTTTCGGATCCGGGGCAACGAGGGGGTCCTGTATATCGACCCCTGGAAGCTGGAAGATCCCCAAGGCGATGCGGATGTGATCTTCGTCTCCCACAGCCACTACGACCACTGCAGCCCGGCCGATATCCGAAAGATCTCCAAGGCGGACACGGCGATCGTAGCTCCTGCCGAGACGATCGCCCAGCTTCATGCAGCCAACGCGGTCACGCCGGGGGAATCGGCCTATGTGAAGGACATCCAGGTTGAGGCCGTCGCCGCGTACAACATCGGCAAGAACTTCCATCCGCAGCAGAACAACTGGGTCGGAGCGGTCTTCACGCTGGACAGAACCCGCATCTACTACGCCGGCGACACCGATCTGATCCCGGAGATGAACGACCTTTCAGATATCGACGTGGCCCTGCTTCCGGTGGGAGGCACGTATACGCTCGATGCCAACCAGGCAGCCAGGGCTGTCAAGGCGATCGGCCCGAAGATGGCGATTCCCTATCACTGGGGAGACATTGTGGGCAGCGAGGCCGATGCCCAGAGATTCGTACAGGCCTCGGCTCCGGCGGGCAAACTGCTCAGGCCGGGCGAATCGATAGAACTCTGAGTCGCCGGGCGAATGGGAATTACAATCTTTCTGCTCAAGACAAAGCGGGAGCCGGAAAGTGATTTCCGGCTCCCGCGTTCCTGCTTGGAATCATCGACCGGGGTTTACCGGGCCGAAGCTGGGGTTCAGGCACTGCGACGCTTGCGGACGTAGCGGCCGATACCGGCCAGGGCCAGGCCCGCGGTCATCATGGTCATCGGCTCGGGGACGCTGGGCGGCGGGGGCGGATTGGGGATGTCGAAGCTCACGACGAAATCCTGCGCACCGTTGTTGACCAGACCGACCGAGTAGTTGAGTGTCATCTCTTCCAGGTCTTCCTGGCTGAGGGTGTTGAGCGTGTCGAGCCATGTCTGGGCGGTTCCGGCCGAGGCGGTGGTGTAGAATCCGCCATCGCTCAGATCCAGGACATCGCCGGTCTCGGTGGCAACTTCCCAGATAGCCAACTGAAGCTGCCAGGCAGCGCTGTAATTGGCCGTGGGGTCGGGCAGCGCGTTGGTGTAGAGCCACATCAACTGCAGGGCCCGGTGCTGGCCCATGGCTGCGGCCAGAGGCGCCTCAGGCAGCGGAACAATGTCCCAGGTGTGGGTGGTGTTGGCGTGGATCTGCTCGAAAACATCCACGCAGTAGGCGTGACGGATGGGGTTTTCGAGGTGATCCAGGGCAAAGTCCATGGCGCTGCCATCCGGGGAAACGCTGAGAAGCTGGAAGGTACTCTCCCCGGCATAGACATGGCTATGCACGGAACCGAAGCCTTCCGCGTTGGGGTGGTAGATATGCACGGCCTTTCTGCCGGCACTGTTTACGCCCTTGTACTTGGCTGTGATACTGGTGGCCAGGGCCATCTGACTCATGGCCGCAACGGCCAGCAAACTGATTGCGATTTTCTTCACGATATCCTCCCGTGTCCTTTTGTTGTGCCCGCTCGTCGTCGGGCGGCAGGTGGGTTGTGGTTGACTGCGGTACCCCTTGCACAGCAGTCTCTTGGACCCATTCCTCTCTTGGGTAAGGTTCTTGTAATGCTATGCTCAAATGGCCAAAACGTCAATCGACAAAATGGCCAAAACATGTCGATCTGACGATCATTATCTTAACCGTTTAATTTCAGGATGATTACATAAAGGACAAAATCCTGTAGACGCTATCATTTTGCCCACCTTCAAGCCCTGTTTTTCCCGTTTTTCTGCCTCAGAGTACATCCGGAGTGCCCCCGGGCGAGGGCTGGGTAGAGAAATACCCATCCGGGGGAGGCAGGATTCTCATCCGGACTGCGTATCTACACTACATTACGTCCCAGCCCTGAGGCAAATCGGCCAGGCAGATAAAAACGCCGCGTTTGGCTGAAAACCACTTGTCCGTCTGGGCGGGGGCGGGTATTGTAACGCTTCTGCGCTGTTATCAAAAACGAGGCGCGACCGGAGAAAACCAATGTCAGACATAGGCCGTGAAATGCGGCCGATGCTGAACGGAACATGGAAGGTTCCCGCGTGCCAGGGACGGCGCAGTTTTCGCCTGCGGGGATTCATCATCGGTCTTGTTCTGGGGATCGGGCTCTTGACGCCCGCCGCCATGCTTGTAATTCAGAATCGTTCTGCCTTCGCCGATACCGTTTCAGGCCGAGAGCCGATCCCGGCTCCCCCTCGGACGACGCTGGCCGTGGTCAGCGCCCCCGGTCCAGGCCGCACAGAGGCCCGGAACGAAGCTCCACGCCGGCAAAACGATACCCCGGCCAAGGGTCCGGTCCGCGAGATTCCGCCGGCAGATGCTTCTTCCGCACCCGCTGCTGCCCCCGAAGCGCCGTCGCCGGCCTCGCCGCGGATCATCCGCCTGAAGATGCGCGTGACCGCCTACTGCCCCTGCAGGCGATGCTGCGGAAAATTTGCCGACGGCAAGACCGCCAGCGGCAAACCCATCTGGACCAACGGTGCCCGTTTCGTGGCCGCCCCCAAGTGGGTTCCCTTCGGGGCGAAGATCCGCGTGCCGGGTTATCATGAGGCAGTCGCCGTGCCAGTCCTGGACCGCGGCGGACAGATTTACGGCCATCGGCTCGATGTCTTCTTCCTGTCCCACCATGTCGCCAAGGAGTGGGCAGTGCAGTACCTGGACGTGGAAATCGAGATGCCCCGGTAGCCCTGGCGGCCGCCTGGTTGAGCGATGGGATCTTCTGGGTTTTCACAGAAGCATTGCGATGCGAGGAAGGACTTTCGGCAGGGCAAATCCTCGCTGGAAGGCAGACAGGGCCGGTCGAATCTGCTATACTCTCCTCTGATCCATCAACGCGAGGCGAGATGGCGACAACTGCATGGATGCCCAAATCTCGAACATGGAATGTCCAGCCCGCTGAGCCGGGCCTGACGGATGCGGCGCGTCGTCTGCGAGTCACGCCGCTGCTTGCAGCCCTGCTGGCCCAGCGAGGGATTCGCCAGCCCGAAGAGGCCGGGGATTTCTTCCGCCCGAAGCTTACCCACCTCCACGACCCCTCGACGCTTCCCGGCTGTGAAGCCGCCGCGCGACGCATTGCCCGGGGACTGGAGAGCGGCGAAAGGATCGTAATCTACGGAGATTACGACGTGGACGGGATGACGGCCGTTGCGATTCTCGATGCGTGCATCAAGATGCTCGGGGGCAAGGTGGACTACTATGTCCCCCACCGCCTGGAGGAAGGCTACGGGGTGAATCTCCAGGCCATCGAACAGATTGCCAAACGCGGGGCCGATCTGCTGATCACCGTCGACTGCGGGATCACTGCCCTGGAGCCCCTGCAGCGGGCCGGAGAGCTGGGGATGGATGTAATCGTCACCGATCACCACGCACCGGGAGAAGAATTGCCCCAGGCCCAGGCGGTGGTGCACCCGGCCGTGGGGGACAGTCCGTATCCCAATCAGGCCCTGTGCGGAGCGGGCGCAGCATTCAAGCTCGCCTGGCAGCTTTCCCGGGCCGTCTGCGGAGAGAAGAAAGTCGACGAAAAGATGCGCCGGTTCCTCCTGGAGGCCACAACGCTGGCCGGGCTGGGAACCATCGCCGACGTGGTGGACCTTCTGGGCGAAAACCGGGCCCTGGCCGCCTACGGCCTGCGGGGCTTGGCCGCAACCGACCACCGAGGCCTGCGGGCCCTGCTGGATACCTCCAGCCTCACCGGCAAAGGCCTGGACTCCTACGACGTCGCCTTCAAGCTTGCCCCCCGACTCAACGCCTGCGGGCGCATGGGCCATGCCCGACTGGCCGTGGAGCTTCTGACCAACCCCCCCGCCCAACGGGCCGGGGAGATCGCAGCCTACCTGACGCAGCAGAACCTCCAGCGCCGCAAGGTGGAGCGGGAGGTCACAGCACAGGCCATCGAACAGATCACCCAGCGGGGCATGGACAGCCAGGACTGCCCGGTGATCGTCCTGGCCGGGGAAGACTGGCATGCGGGCGTCGTGGGTATCGTCGCTGCGCGGCTGGTGGATCGCTTCGGCAAGCCGGCGATCGTGATTTCCCGAAACGGCCAGGACCTGGCCAGGGGCTCGGGTCGAAGCGTTCCCGGCTTCCACATGCGCGATGCTCTGGCATCGTGCGAGGATCTGCTGGAGAACTTCGGCGGGCACGCCATGGCCGGCGGACTGACCATCCATACCGATCATCTCGATGCTCTCAGCGAAGCCCTGGCCGACTGGGCACGCCGGCACTGGGCGAAGAAGGTTCCGTCGGCCACGCTGGATATCCATGCGGAGTGTTCCCTGAAGGATCTGAACTACCCCACGGTGGAGAAGATCCACCAGATGGCCCCGTTTGGCCAGGGCAATCCGCATCCGGTGGTGGCCCTGCGGGGGTGCAGGCTGCTCCAGCCTGCGCGTCGAATCGGCCGAAGCGGTCAGACCGCATCGCTGGTCCTGGGCCAGCAGGGCGCGCGAATCCGCGGGGTGGGGTTCGGCATGGGAGACCTGGCCGACCACCTGGCGGGGATCGTGGAGGTGGACGTTGCCGCCGAGCCGGTCCTGAACCACTTCAACGGCCGGACGAGCGTGGAGCTCAGACTCCTGGACGTCCAGTGGTGATTTTCCATGCGGACGCGGTCCGGTGCGCCTGACTTTTGCGCGCCGCCCGCAGGGGCCCCCAGCGATCATCTCGATTGACTCCGGGGAACCGTGATTCACGTAAACTTCTCTTGGAACACAACTTTCGAGTGTACCTGTCTTGAATGAGCGGGGCATTTTCAGCTGAATCCGGTTTCGGCACGGGGTTTGCAACTCTTCCGGGCAAGCAGGACGGCCCGGCAGCCAGGACAGCCTTCCAGGCCGAGGGCCAAGGCCAATCGCTAAAGATCCCTCCTGCGGAAGCGTCAATAAGGATACCCGCTCGACCAAGAGATACGCGAGAGACCGCAGCTTATGATCCACATACCCAACCGCCCCGATCCCGAGAGCAGACAGGGACCGCTGGTTTCGTACATCATCTCGACCTACAACCGGCCCAGGCTGCTCCAGACGGCCATCGCCAGCGCGCTGGCCCAGGACTACCGGAACCTTCAGGTGATCGTCGTCCGCGACGGCGGGCAGGAAGCCCGCGAGACGATCGAGCTGTTCGACGACGATCGATTGGAGTTCATCGACCGGGCGGAAAACCGCGGCAAGTGCTACTCGTACAACGAAGCTTTCCAGTACGCCCGTGGCAAGTATGTGGCGTATCTCGACGACGACGACCTGCATTACCCCTTCCATGTCCGCAAACAGATTGAAGCCCTGGAAGGTGACAGCGACTGCCAGGCCGCCTACAGCGATCTCTACGGCGTCGCAGCCCATATGAAGCCCGACGGGCAGCGCAGCGTTCTGGGCAAGATGCACATGGTCAGCCGGGATTACTCCCCCTGGTTCATGATGCAGTTCAACTGCGCCCCGGGCGGCTCGACCATTCATCGGACCGACCTCTACGACCGGGTGGGTCCCTACAACGAAGACCTCACCGTGATGATCGACTGGGACTATGCCCGGCGGATCTCCTTTTACACCGACCTGCATCACGTGCCGGAGGTTACCGGCGAGTTCTTCGTGCAGGTCAACAAGAACGCCTCGGACCGTATCAGCGACAAGGGCCGCCGCGACCAGGAGCAATACCAGCAGCAGTGTCGGTACCTCTGCTGGGCCCGGCCCGAGAAGCCCTGGCTTCGATGGAAGGATACCTCCATCTTCTACCTGATGGATCAGCCCAACCCCGAGTCGCTCAGTTGCCTCAGCCAGATGCTCTCGCACACGCTGTTTCCTTACCTGATCTACATCCCCCTTTGCCGGGAGGATATTGCCCGATGCGATATCGACTATCCGGCCATGTCGTTTGTGGAAGTACCCCCCAACGCCTCGACAGGCCAACGGATCGATGCCTGCCTGGAGGTCTGCCAAGGCGACCTGGCCGCGGTGGTTTCGGATCGCTACCCGGCCCCGACGCAATGGATCGAGCCACAGATCTGGGCGCTGATGCACGACGAAGAAGCCGGCGTGGGCTATCACATGCCCAGCCGCAAGCGGAGGCGGGCGGCGCTGGTCCGGGCCGATGAACTCCGCCACGCCCGAAAGTCCCATCCCCACACGTCGGTCTGGAGGTCGATACAGGCCGGGAAAATCCGCCTCAAGGACGTCAAGATCACCGAGGGGCCCTTCTACTTCGATGAGCAGATGCGAAAGGCCGACAAACTCATCGAGCAGGACCGCTTCGCCCAGGCCGGCGAGTTCTACAAACGCATCCCCACCACCGGAAGTCATTACCAGATCACCAAGGCCCGGGCGGCCTGGTGCTATATGAAGGAAGGCGGCTGCTGCGACGAGCAGGCCCTGGAACTGCTGCGAGAACTGAACGCCTGCAGCGAAAACGTGGACTTCATGATCCTCCAGGCCATGGCCCTGAAGCGAATGGGCCGATACTCCGAAGCGCTGGATATGTACTGCAAGGCCGAAAACACCCTCCGCCCCTACGAGGTGCCCAGTGTATAACAAGCCTTTCACGATGGCGAATCTTACGGAGATGGCCGCACAGCGCTACCACGTGCTCAAGGACATGGCCGACTGCTACAGCGAACTGGGCAGGTACGAAGACGCCGGCAGAACCTACAAACAAGCCATCGAATCTCGTCCCGATCTGCACGAGGCCTGGCTGGGACTCGGGCTCCTGGCCGTCCAGGCCAACCAGCTTGCCGTCGCCACCGACGCCCTTCACAAAGCCCTGGAGATCAAGGACGACTGTGCCCAGGCCTGCGCCGGACTGGCTGTGACCTATCAGAAAACCCAGGACTACAACGCTGCCTTTGACATGTATCTCCGCGCCCTGGAGTTGGATCCGGACAACATGCTGGCCCTGCTGGGGCTCTTCCAGACATCGGTCAAGCTGGGAAGCTTCGCCAAGATCATCTACTACCTGGAACTCTACCTCGACGGGCACGAAGACGATTCCTCCGTGCTCTTCTGCCTGGCCACGCTCTACGGCAAGGAAGGGCGATACGAAAAGGCCCGCGATCTGCTGCGACGCGTGGTGCGACTCGATCCGAAAAAGACCGAAGCCGTCCAACTGCTCCAAAAGGTCGAAAGCATGATCCAGACCGTGGAGGTCGCGTGATGACCCTGGAGCAAAAAGACACCTGCCCGGAAAAGCTCCTCCTGGCCATCGGGCAGAACCTGCGAGAACAGATCGAAATGGTCTCGAGAGACGATCTGGAGAACTTCGAGAGTTCCTGCCGGGAGCAGTTGGCCCTTCTGGAGATGGCGCGGAACCTGCCCCAACCCGCCACGGGCAGACAGGAAGCCCTGGTGGCCGAAATCGGCCGGCTCCGCACGACCCTTAGCCTCATGCTCGCCGACAGCAAGAGGCAACTGGGCCAGCAGCTTCAGCGCATCGGCAAGGGCAAAACCGGCCTGGCCGGCTATCAGCCGTAGACGAAAGCTCCGGGCTACGGGGGCGGTTACCTGCCCGGGTAAAGGATCTTGATCCGGCCCGAAGCATCAAGCTCAACGATGTTCTGGACAATGGCCTTTTCGTCGCGGTATCGAGCGTAGTGCTCCAGCATGCACGAAGCCGAAACCGGAACCTTGGCCCGCCATTGCCGCGCGTTCAAGGCCAGGCCCACGGGTCTCTCCAGGTCCACCAGGCCCTCCAATAGAAGAACCCGGACCCCCAGGACCTTGGACGAACGAATCTTGACGGCGTTTTCCCGGGCCGGGGCCTGGACGTGAAAAGAGAACATCTTCTTTGCGATCATCGCTCGGGCGGCGGCGGTGAATTCCTCGCTGGTAGGCATGCGGGAGGTCTTGAGGCGAACCTTCAGGGGTTTGCTCAAATCGATAGGCGAATGGGACAGCCGGATCGCCTCGACGTAGTACCCCCTCGCGTGGTGTCGCAGCGAAAAATGCCGCGTAAAGGCTTCCGGGGCAGGATTGTTCCGGGCCGATTCGAGAAAGTCGCGGAAGGCTTTTCCACTCTCGGGCCAGGCCCCGTGATGGCCGGCGCCCTTGACCTCCGTCCCGCGATAGTGGCGGTTGTCAAGCTGTCGCAGCCGCTTGTCCGCCACACGGGAGAGATCCACGTTTCCTCTGCCGGCCTGGGTTCGGTCGAACTCCGCCCAGATATGCCACAAAGGCAAATGCTCCAGGTTCTCCAGGTACAGGGTGGCAGCGGTCAAGGTGCTCCTGGGCGGTGTACAGGTGCGGGCCGGGCAGCGTTGGAGCCACCAGGATGTATTCATCAACCTTCTCGACCAGAAGCCCCTGGTAGACAGCCCCGATCTGCCGCCCGTTGCTGCCCTGGCCGTGGCAGACAAGCAGTACCGGATAAGACCGCGTCGGGTCGTACCCCCTCGGGACGCGAAAGTGGTAGGTTTCCTGGTAGGTCTTGTCCGGGGCCTGGAGTGGGAGGGTCCGTTTGTTCCACCCGGACTCGAAGCCCTGGTAGGCCTTGTCGGTTCGGATCAGTCCAGCCAGTGCGGAAGGATCGGCGTCAATGGCCTCAAGCAACGCCTCTTGCCGGGCGGGCTCATGGGCCCGGTCCGGCAGGGACCAGAATGCCTCCCAGGCCTGAGACGTCTTGTCTGCGTCGCCGGCGAGTGCGACAGGGCAGGCCAGAAGGAGCAACCACACGGATCGGCACAGGAGTTTCATACTCCCATTCTACAACCCCAAGGCCCCCCGGTGCACGCGCCGATGGACGAATCATCCGACCGGATCTGCCCTGCGCGGCGGATCAGTCGGATTCTTCCACCTGGGCGGGAGCCTCGTTCTCCGACAGCGCCCGCTCGAGCGTCTCGCGGACCCAGCGGTCCCACAGGGCGATTCCCAGGGCCGAGCCGTCGCTGTGGTAAGGTTGCCAGGCGCTGTCGATGACCTCCAGGGCACTGGTGTCCATGGCTTCGTTGACAGCCGTCAGCGTGGTGACAAAGAGCATGGCCACATAGCTCAGCGGCAGGGTCTGCTCCAGCACGGAAGAGCGGAAGAAATCGCTTCGGTCGACCTTGGAGTCCCGCGCAGCCGGGTCCTGCCGGAGAATGGCCGCTTCCATCACCCCTGCCAGCCCGCCGTGAGAGAAGTGCGAGAGGCTGTCGTAGTATGGATAAAGCAGCGTGGCGAGTTTTTTGTGGACGGGACGCTCCAGCAGATGCATCGCCTTGCCGGGGGTGGGCATGTCTGCGATGAAACGCTTCTCCCAGCGGGGGTCCATCTGTTCGCCCCGAACCATGACACGCAGGGTCTGGAATTCATCCTCCCAGACATCCATCTCCCTGGCAAAGTCGCGGAGAATCTTGATCCCCGGGCCGTTGCAGTCGAAGTATTCCTGGTACGGGGGCAGATGCCCCAAGAGCTTCTGATCGCGGAAGAACTTCTCGGCGAACGCCTTCCAGGCGTTCTTGCGATACCGTTTGTACCATCGGCCCGGCTGATCTTCGATCAACAGCGACAGAAAAGTCCGCTCCAGTTGCATGCGGGTAAGGGGCAGAGCATCGACGGCCAGGTCCTGGTCGGTCCCCACCAGTTGGACGATGGACCGATGCGTGCTTTTCATGGCCTGGAGGAGGTGGTTCTTGGTCACCAGGAGGCGCAGTTCATCCAGGCTGCTGGAATGTTCGATGCGGTCTTCCAGTCTCGACGAGATCAGATCCACCGCCGCAAAGGTTCGTCGATCCAGGTCTTCCACGCGGATCTGCAGATCGGTCTGGGGGGTTCGCTCGAGCGGCTGGGGGGAAGTGAACCGAGGCGAATCGTGCTTACGGAAGGGTCGACGGCGGCGGGAATGGCTCATGGGGCGTCCTCGCTGATTTCGGGGTTTCCTATCACATCGGAAGCCGCCGCGGGAGGCTCCATCAAAAACAACTACGCTAAAGGGAAATCAGGCCGGGGCTACCTGAATCCGCCCGAGCCGGTCCATCTGAATCTGGAGTCGATCCAGATGCTTGGCCAGGGCTTGGTGCTGCTCCTGCTGGGCTGCGGCGGAAAGGCTCAGTGCGATGTCGGCCAGGCTCTTGGCCCCCAGGGATTCCAGGTTCCCCGAGAGTGTTCGGGAAACCATGTGCAGCGTTGAGGTGTCCCTGGCTTGTCGTGCGGCCTGGAGGCTCGGACCCCACTGCTTCCAGAGATCCACAATGCCCTCCAGGCGGCGATGAAGGACCTCGGGGCTCTTCTGCTCGCCGAAGATCTCCCAGGCCAACTGCCGGCGGGAATCTTCCTGCTGCGGCTCTGAGCCGGCCTCACAAGGCGCCGACCCATCGGCCCCAGGGGCAGAAGGTCCCTTCCCGCCGATCGCCCGATCGATCGCGTCGTTCAGGTCCGCAGGACGTACGGGCTTGGACAGGTACCCGTTCATCCCCGCCTCAAAACAGAGGTTCCTGTCCTCTTCCAGGGCATGAGCGGTCAGGGCCACGATCGGAACCTGTGATTGACCGGAAGAACTCCGAATGCGTCGGGTGGCCTCCAGGCCATCCATCCCGGGCATCTGTACGTCCATGAGGACCAGGTCGAAAGCTTCGGCCTCCAGGGCGTTGACGGCTTCGAGGCCGCTGGTGGCAAAACGGACTTTATGACCCTGTCGCTCGAGCAGAATCCCGGTCAGCCTGGCGTTGACGGGGTTGTCCTCGGCCAGCAGGACATTGAGGCAGGGGCCCAGTCCGGCGCCCTGGGAGGCATCTTCCTCCGGGTCGCAAAGGGCCTCTTCGCCCAGGGCCAGGACGATCGCGTCGAACAGGTCCGACTGGCGAACCGGTTTGGTCAGGACAGCTTCAATGTCCAACTCCCGGCACTGGCGCATCTGATCTTTTCTGCCGGCCGAGGCGAGCATCATGACAATTGCACCGGAGAGACGCTCGTCCTCGCGTATGGCGCGGGCGACCTCCAGGCCATCCATCTGGGGCATGTCGCAGTCCAGCAGGACCACGGGGAAGCGGGCATCGGCATCGGCCCCGGCCCGCAGGGCCGCCAACGCCTCGTTTCCGTCGGCCACAGTCTCGGGCGCCATCCGCCAGTGATGGAGGATTTCCTCGAGCATCTCGCGGCTCTCGAGGCAGTCATCGGCTACCAGGATGGGCAACTGTTCGAGCCGGGCGATTCGATCCTGCCCGGGCTGATCTTCCTGGACATCCGAGACCTCGATCGGCATTTTGATGGTGAATCGGCTGCCCTTGCCCTGGCGGCTCGTGGCGCTGATTACCCCCCCCATGCCCTCGATGAGTCTTCGACAGATGGCCAGTCCCAGACCGGTCCCGCCGAATCGGCGGGTGGTGGACCCATCGACCTGCTGGAACGGTTCGAAGATCGATTCGAGTTTGTGCTCCTCGATCCCGATTCCCGTATCCTCGACGTCCACCAGCAATACATGTGCATCCGGCTCTCCCCGCTCCATGGAGGCCGACAAACGTACCATCCCCCCCTCGGTGAACTTCAGCGCGTTGGCCATGAGTTTATTGAGGACCTGGCGCATCCGCCCGGTTTCCAGCAGGACCCTGTCGGGGACCTCCGGAGCTATGCGACAGAGCAGCTCGATTCCGTGGCGATCGGCTTCCAGGCCCTGGCACCTTACCAACTCTCCCAACCAGTCGCGGAGGGAAGTCTCCTCGATTCGCTGGATCGGCTGGTCTCCTTCCAGGCTCGCATAGCCCAGGACATCCTCCACCACGCGCAGCAGGGAGTCCGCCGAGGCCTTGGCCATCTGGAGGTATTCCCGCTGCTCGTCGGTCAGTTCGGTCCCCATGGCCAGACTTGTCATACCGATAATGCCATTGAGCGGGGTGCGCAACTCGTGCGAAACGTTGGCCAGGAACTGGCTCTTGACCTGGTTGGCGGACTCGGCCTGGGTCCGCGCGATTTCCAAGTCGTCTACGATGCTCAAAGCGGCCAGGCGGGCGTCTTCCAGTTCGCGGGCGCGATGGGCCAGCTCCCGTGAGGCGTTGCGGGCGTCATCGCGGGCGCGCAGGGCTTCCTGTTCGGCCGACTTGCGCTCGGTGATGTCCGTGGCAATCAGGACCGCACCGAGGACCCGGCCTTGCGGATCCGTCACCGGGTTGAAGCAGATATCCAGGGAGATCTCCCCCTTGCCCCTGTCCGGGTAGATCACATCCAGACGGGTGCGCCGACGATCATGGACGGCCCTGGCCAACTGGCGACCGAGTCGTTGATCGTCACGGCCGAGAAGATCCTCCACTCGTCGGCCCAGCGCCCGTTCGCGCTGAATTCCCAGCATGGCCAGGCCGGATTCATTGATCTGTACGCAGCAGAGACTCGCGTCGGTCAGGAGCACGAGATTGGGACTGCTCTCAACGAGGACTCGATAGCGTTGACCGGCTTCGCCGACCCTGGCTGCCCAGATGCGCGTCAGGCCTGAAACGGCAACCGCTCCGATCGTCAGCGTGCAGATCAGGAAGGAAATGAGCAACCCCACCCCGCGAAACGTCCGATATTCCGTCGAATCCAGCAGGGAGGCAACCGACCAGCCCGATTCTTCCAGGGGCTTCTGAACGAAGAGCACTTCCTGAGAACCTTTCGAGACCAGCAAGCCGGCTGAGACGCTGCGGGCATCGACAAAGTCCACATCCAACTGTTCCCAGATGGACCGGCCGACCTGCTGCGGATCGCCGGCAAAGGCGACCCTGCCGTTGGGGGAGATCATGCAGAGCCCCTGGTTGTCGGAGATCTCCCTCTTAAGACCGTCCGGGGAGGCCTTGAGTACCGCCACCCCCAGTGGGCGACCGGCGGGGCTCTCCACCCGATGGGCAACGTAGATGCCCAGCTTGCCCGAGGTCGTCCCGACAGCCATGTGTTGCGCCCGCCCGTGGCGGATCGCTCCCTGGAAGTACGGGCGGAAGCTGTAATCGTGACCCAGAAAGCTGTCCTGCGCGTCGCGGTTGCTGCTGGCCACGGTCAGACCCGACTGATCCATCAAATAGACCACGCTGCCCGGGTGGGCGTGGGCGAAGAGATCCAGGATCTTGTTGACCTGGGCCATGTCCACCGGCTCGCCCTGGAGCAGTTGGACCAACAGCCGCTGCTTGCCCAATGTTTCCGCCGCCCCCTGAAGCAAGCGGGTCTCGGTGTCGTAATGATCGACCAGTCCGCTGACAATGCCCTGGCCCCTTGTGCGCAGACGGCTGAGTCCCAGCAGTCCGCACACCTGGGTGATCCCCCAGCCTCCAAGAAGGGCAATGACCAGAGTGACAGGGGCGAACCGCAGCATGGACCTGCGTTTGGAAAACGACAGTGGCGTAGCCAACTGCAAGGCCTGGAGATCGTGGAATGTCCAGAGCCCCACCGCAGCGGCCACCGCCAGCAGACCGCGGATCATCTGGATGGGAACCGCTGTCAGGCCCATGAATGCGTTGCTGTTGAGCGTATCGGCTGGGAAGAACCCCGCCGGGGATACGACCCATCCCGAGGCAAGGGAATAGAGTCCAAAGGCCGCTGCGGTCACCATCAGCGGAATCCGCCCGATCCTGCAGGACCTGGCCCGGCGGAACAGGATCCACCCCGTCAAGGCCGCGGCGGGAAAGCAAAGAATGTATCGCCCCGTCGCGGCGAGTCCCGCCCTTCCCTCCAGAACTCCGAGGCTTGCTGGAAGTACCAGCGCCGGGACCATCCACCACGGCGCCGGCAGCCGACTGTACCTTCGAAGACCTCTTCGGGCGTATTCGGCCAGGAAGACAAACGACAGCCATCCCACTCCCAGTCGAACCCAGCCAAAAATCTCGGTGTCGCTTACGACCAGGGCCGTCAGATCCAGCCATTCATTCAGGCCGTGAACCAGCCCGAACCCCCCCAGCCAGGTCCAGCCATGGCAGGTGCCCTCTCGCCGCCGAAGCAGAAGGCATACGATCCCCAGTAGCACAAAGGATGTGCCGTAGAAGAAGAATACGTAGTCAAGTTGGGCTTGAAATGCTTTCGCCAACGGCTGCCTCGCAGATACCAATGGGTCCGGCCTGCACAGCCGGCCACGGTTTCGGTTCTTCCCATGAGCCCCCAAGGTCCAATTGGGCTTATCCAATATCGTCGCTCCCGGAGGGGTGTATTAGGAAAAACCTGAAAGCCTGCGACAATCCGCCAACCGTCTGAGACCCGGTGACCGGAGCGGTTTTGTATGGCCCCTTTTCGGACAATTCCCCGCTTTCCCCTGGAATGCCTACCAAGAAATGGGCCGCCCGATCCGTCTCAGCAGTGTGCCCCACACGCCAAGGGATTGGATCAGGCGGCCTTATGAATACTATCGACCGATTCAGTAGTCTTCCAACTCCGGCTTCACAGCCAGTTCTTCCTCGCCGCTGCGGTGGAGCCCGCCCAGTCCGAACCGCCGGGCCAGGCGATAGAGCATCACGTAGAGCGAAGGAACCACCACCAGTGTCAGCACCGTTGCAAAGGCCAGACCGAACACCACCGCCGTGGCCATGGGCTGCCACCACTGCGAGGATTCGCTGCGGGTGGAGAACTCCATGGTTCGGAAGTTCATACTCCAGCCGGTGACCATGGGAACCAGGCCCAGAATGGTGGTTGTGGCCGTGAGAAGAACGGGTCGCAGACGCGTCGCACCGGCCTGGAGGACCGCTTCGATGAGGTCCAGGCCTCTTCTCTGCAACTGACGCGTATAGTCCAGCAGCACGATGGCATTGTTGACCACCACCCCTGCCAGGCTGATCACACCCACGCCGGTCATGATCACCACGAAGGAAAGATCCAGGGCCAGCAGCCCGACAAAGACACCGATGGTCGAAAGCAGCACGGTCGTCATGATGATCAGCGGGACCATCAATGTGTTGAACTGCGCCACCAGGATCCCGACGATGATCAGAACCGCGATCAGCCCCGCCTGGAGCAGGAACGACTGGGCCTTGTCCTGCTCTTCCTTCTGGCCCGCGTAGCGAAGCTCATAGCCCGGGGGCATCTCCAGTTCCGAAAGCCTCTGCTGGACCTGCTGGAGGACCGTCTCGGCCGCGGCTCCCTGTGCGTTGTCGCCGGTGAGGGTGACGACCTGTCTCTGATCGATTCGGTGGATAGTTCCCAGCCCCGGTGCATACTGGAACCGGCCGATGGAACTGAGCGGAACGCCCACGCCCTCGCGGTTGGGAACCTGGAGATTCTGCAGATCTTCCAGGTTCGTCCGCTGGCTCAGCGGCATGCGAATCGTGATGTCGTAGTCGTCGTTGTACTGGCGGAAGCTTCCGACCGTCGTGCCGAAAATGCCGGTCTTGAGGAACGTGCCCACCGTGGCCGGATCCACCCCGAGATACCGGGCGCGTCGCCGATCGGGCAGGAACACGATCTCGGGCCTCTCGGCCTCCAGGTCGCTGCGAAGGTTGATCAGCCCGGGCGTGTCGCGAACCATGGCCATCGCCTGGCGGCTCAGATCCTCCAGAACGGAAAGATCTTCGCCGATGATCCGAACCGTCACCGGGGCCCCCACCGGCGGGCCGTGCTCTTCCTTGTCGACCTTGATCTCCGGTCCCGGAATGTCCTGCGTGGCCTGTCGGAACTGGTTGATGTAGGTAGCAGAGGGCACTTCCCGGTCCTCGAAATCCTGGAACATCACGTTGATGTTGGCCACGTGAGGTCCGCCCGAGTCGCCGCCGAAGAATCCCTCGCCGGCCGAGCCGACGTTCGTAACCACATGCTTGAAAACATCCCGCTCAAGGCCCGGGCGGGACCGGTAGACGCTCAACTCTTTCTCGACCAGCATTGCAAGCCGGTCGGATTCGCTGATGTTGGTCCCCTGCGCGCTTCGCAGGTTCACGATCAGGTACTTCGGGTCCGGATCCGGGAAGAATTCCACGCCCTTGCGCCGGCGCCCGTAGATGATGACGATCCCCACCAGCAGGCAGATGGCCACCAACAGGGTCGTCAGGTTGTGCTGGACGGCCACGTGCAGCAGAGACCGGTAGCCACGCACGATCCGAGACTCCCTGGCCGGTTTGGAAGAAGCCCGGCGCGGCTTGGCCGCGATCGAGCAGATCACCGGGTTGATGATCAGCGCCACGAACAGCGAGCTGCTGAGCACCACGATCACCGTCAGCGGAAGATAGCTCATGAAGTCGCCCATCACCCCCGGCCAGACCAGAAGCGGAGCAAAGGCGGCCACGGTCGTAGCCGTCGAGGTAATCACCGGCCAGGCCACCTCCGCCGTGCCGTCCATCGCCGCCTTGATCTTGCTCTTGCCCATCGCGCCGTGGCGGTAGATGTTCTCGACGATCACGATCGCGTTATCCACCAGCATCCCCAGGGCAAGAATCAGGCTGAACAGAACGATCATATTCAGCGTGATATCCATCACCTGGAGGATGGCGAAGCTCATCAGCATACTCAGCGGGATGGCCAGGCCCACGATCAGGCTCAGCCGAAGTCCCATGAACAGCACCAGTACGCCGACGACCAGGATCAGCCCGGAGATGATGTTGTTCTCCAGGTCGCTGACCATCATGCGGATATCGTCGCTGCGGTCGCTGGTGAGGGTGAAGTTCACCCCGGCCGGAGCCTGCTGCCGGGCTACCTTCAGGATCCCCTTGACCCGGTCGGCGATCTCCACGATGTTCGCACCGGTTCGCTTGCGGACCGAAACGGTCACACTGCTCTTGTCGTCCATTCGCGAGAAGCTCAGACTGTCCTTGAAGGTATCCACGACGCGTCCGATATCCGAGAGGTAGATCGGCTCGTAATTGGGCCACTGTCCCCGCATGGTCAGAATCAGATTGTCGATCTTCTCGGGATTGTCGAACTCCGCCGGAACGCGGACGTTGAACTTGATGCCTTCGGTATCCAGGCCCCCGGCCGAGCGATTCACATGCTCGGAGGGAATCAGCGCCAGGAGTTCCTCGACGCGAAGCCCGTAGTTGGCCACCTTTTCCGGCAGCACCTCGATGCGGATTTCGCGTTCCAGGGCGCCCAGGACATCCACGCCCAGCACGCCCCTGACGGCCTCGATAGCGTCTTCCAGTTCATCGCCGATGCGTTTGAGCTGCACCGGCGAGACGTTCCCGGAGATGTTGATCATCATGATCGGGAATTCCGAGACGTTGATCTCCTTGACCACCGAGTCCTCGGCCTCGGTGTCCACGTCGCTTCGGGCCAGGTCCACCTTGTCCTTGACCCGCTGGAGAGCATCCTCGATGTTCACGTCGGTCTCGAACTCGACGGTGATGACGCTCATGCCTTCCTTGCTGGTGGAGGTCACTTCCTTGAGTCCCTTGAGACCGGAAAGCTCCTGCTCGATCTCGGCTGTCACGCCCTCCTTGATATCCACGGGGGAGACGCCCTCGTTGACGGTGGTTACGAGGATTTTGGGGATATTCACATCCGGCGCGGCCTCCCGGGGCAGGGTCGCATAGCTGAAAGCCCCGGCAAAGACGATCAGCACCACGCCGACAAAGACGGTAGTCCGGTTCTTGATGGCGGCATTGCTAAGGAACATTTGTCACCTCGGGGGTATCGGCGATAGGGTCCGCAGCCACCGCGGGTGCCCGGCCTCGACCGGCCTGGGGTTTGATCCGGGCAAAGCGCAGCCCGGCCGTCAAGTCCGACTTCTCACGGCGGAAGTCTTCCAGGGCCCTGGCAACCTGCTTGACAAAGGCGGACTCATCGGCCCCGGGCCTGGCGGCGATCAGCAGCTTGCGGGTGGGCAAACCCGGTCTGCTCGCCACGACGGGCCCTTCCAGTCCGGCGGGAAGCTCTCGGGCGGCTGCCATTTCAGCCAACGTCTCCCGGAGGGCAGCCAGGACGTCTTCTTCTTCGGCGCCTTCGAGGAAGGTCGCTTCCACGTGTGTCAAATCAGGCGAAGCCTGCAGATGAGTCTTCACAGCGCCCAGTTGCTTCAATGCCGCGGCGATCGGTTCGGAGACCTCCCTGAGGACCTCCTGCCTGGAAGCGCCCTGCAGCACGGCCGAGACGATCAGACGCGGGGCGGCCTGGGGGACCTTCCGGGGTTCTCCCACGGAGGAAGCCACCTGCCACAACAGCACAGGGCTTTGCTTTGGGTCGTTCCAGATCACGCGGTGCCGGATGGGCATCTGCAGGTAGCCCCGGTCGCTGCGGCTGATCAGCCAGGCCGGGACCTGGCCGGCCTGGGTGAACGACTCGGGGAAAGCGTCGAGCCCAAGGATCCCGGCAAGCTCATCAGGCCCCAGGCCAAGCGATTTGGCCTGCTGAAGGTCCAGGACGACCGGGATCTTCGCATCGCCGGGCGAGAGGATTCTGACGTCACTGACGTCTTCCATCCCGGTGAGTTTCTGCGAAAGCCTTCGCATCACGTCGCTGAGCTGGGAGGGATCGACTTCCCCGTCGACCTCGTACTCCACGGTCGATTCGAGGCTCAACTCCATGGGCACTTCTCGAACCGCCTGCCCATCGGCGCACTGGCGCTGGCCCTTGACAATCAGCCGATCCCCGGGGGTCAGACCCGACCGGACCAGCACGTCGGTGCCTCGAACCGTCCGCAGATCGATATCGATCACGCGTCGCTGCGCCCGCCCCTGGGAAACCACGTAAGCGATCTTCCGATCGTTGCCGGGGATGATGGCCTGGAGGGGAGCAAGGATCACATCCTTCATCTCGCGGCGGACAAGCTGAACCGTCACGATATTGCCCGGCCGAAGGACCTCCAGGGCTTCGGGCCCGAGTGTCAGCTCGATCCGCGTCTTGCGGGCGGCCCCTTCAGCCGTCTTGCTGATGTACGTGACCGTGCCGACCAGATCGACATCACGGGCCGCCACCTCGACCACCCGGTGCTTCTGCCCGATCTGGAAGTAAGCGATGTCGGCCTCGGGAACATCGACAGCCACCTTCAATCGGCTCTGGTCCACAATCTCCGCCACCACCGGATCGGCGGTGCCGGGGCCTACCAGTTCGCCCTTTTCGATCATCAACCGGTTCAGCGTGCCGGCGATGGGGCTTCGGACCACGGTGCGAAGGAGGTTCGTCCGGGTTGACTCCATCCCCGCCCGGGAGGTCTCGTAGATCAGGCGACGGTCTTCGACATCCTTGATACTGGCCCCACCCTCGGCCTGGAGTTCTCGGTACTTGTTCAACTCGCGCAGGTCGTATTCCATCTGAGCGCGTGCCTTGTTGTAGGCCGCCAGGAGAAGATCGGGATTCAGATACAGGATGGGCTGGTTGCGGCTGACAGGGTCTCCCTGGTCGATGGCGACGGCCTCGGTGGTGGCTAGCTCCTTGCAGAGCGTGTACTCAGCCAAAATCTCCATCACCGCCGGATCGACGCCCTCGAGCCGATCGGAGCCCAGGATCTTCGCGGCCAGTTGTTTGGTATTCTGCAAGGCCTCTTCTCGCAGTTTGTCTGCATCCCGCGGCGCGATGAAGTCGACCGCCCCGGTCACTTCCGGAGAAAGCCGCACCACGCGGGTGGGTTCGACGATGCCCTTGAGTTCGAACCGGTCCTCGAGGGAGGGGCGCAGCCGTACCAGGGCTGTCTCTACGGCAATTCCGGTGGATTCCGATGCCTCGATGCTGCGATCTCGCTGCGGAACGGCCTGATAGACCAGGACAACGGCCAAAACGGCCAGGAGCACCACGCCCAGGGCGAGCATTCTGCCCCGGTGTCCGGCAAGGAAACCCACAATACGATTCTGCTTCTTCCGGTCAGGCATTTTCAAGCTCCTGAGGCTTGCTGTCTTCTCTTTGGTTTTCGGGACCGGCACGAAGGGCAGCAAGGAAACCTTCCCGCCAGCCCTTCATCAGTTCGGGACTGAATTCGAGTCCGACCTCGAAGAGGATCTGGACCTTCAGGCCATCCAGGGCTGCCAGGAAGATGGCAGCGCCCAGTTCGGGTCGAATGTCCGAGGCGAAATCACCCTCGTCGATGCCCTGCTGAATGATCTCGGCGATCCATTCATGCCACCGGCTGTAGGCCTTGCGGAAAAAGGCAAGGGACTCATCGGCCCCCTCTTCCCGTGAGGCCAGGGCCCAGCTTTCCAGGACCACCCTGGCCAGCGGAGCCAGCCGAGGCACGCCCTGAGCCCAGAGATCCAGCAGGCGGGTGATCTTCTCCGAAGCCGTCAGATTCGAGCGAATGACCGAGAGGAACTGGTCCTCCTCGCTCTGAACGATGACTTCCACCACCGAGGCAAAGAGAACCTGCTTGGAGGAAAAGTAGTTATAGATGCTTCCCTTGGAGACGCCGGCTTCGGCAGCCACCGCATCCATGGTGGTCTCGGCGTAACCTCGGGTCTCGAAGACGCGCATGGCCGCATCGAGGATCTGTGTGTGTCGGGGACTTTCCTGTTTCATGGATGTCATATCGGCTCCTTCTGACTGACTGGTCAGTCAATATTACGCTTCCGGGAGATGAAAGACAAGAATTCCTCCCGGAAAAGCAGAAATCCTTGAATTTCCCTAGACACAGGAGCCGGAGAATGCCCCTTGGCCCATCATCTGTCTCCTGCTAAAGCACGGGGCCCTTCGGGTCGATATCTACTGGCATGCGGCAGGCAGCGTCTTGTGTTCTGTGTGCCTGTGCGTAGCGGAGGGAGAGCCTGTGTCGCAATCTGATATCAAAGTTCTTGTCGTGGACGACGAGCCCCAGGTCTGTGCACTGATCCGCGACGGCCTGGCCGGAAGCGGCCTGGAGTGCAAAACGCTCAGCGACCCTGTCGAGGCACTCGAAAGAGCCCGCCAAGGCCTCTTCCGCGTCATCATCACCGACGTTTCCATGCCCACCGTAAATGGCCTGGATATCCTCACCCAGGCCCGCAAGGCCCTGCCCGCCTGCCGTGTCATCCTCATCACCGGTGTCTCGAATACCCGCTCCCTGGCCGACGCCCTCCGACTGGGCGCGTACGACTACTTCCAGAAGCCCTTCGAGATGGAAAAACTCGTCGACAGCGTCGACCGCGCCCTCAAAGACGACGGATCCAGTCAGGGACTCACCATGCGGGCCGCCAGGGCCATCCAGCAGGAGGACCTGCACGACATGGCCTCGCTGGAGACCATCTCCGCCCTGGTCCATGCCGTCGAGGCCAAGGACCCCTACACCCGACGACACAGCGAACAGGTGACCTTCTACGCCGCCAGCCTGGCCGAGTACATAGAACTCAGTCCGCCCATGGTCGAGTCCATTCGCGTTGCCTCCCTGCTGCACGATGTGGGCAAAATCGGCGTCCCCGACAGCATCCTTACCAAGCCGGGAGCCCTGACCGACAAGGAATTCGCCGAGATCCAGAAGCATCCCGCCATCGGCCAGCGGATCGTCGAGAAGATCTCCCTGCTGGTCTGCGAGACCCAGCTTGTCCGACACCACCACGAGCGATGGGACGGACGCGGGTACCCCGACGGACTGGCCGGGGAGGAAATCCCCCTCGGGGCAAGAATCATCAACGTGGCTGACTCGATGGACGCGATGCTCATGCTACGGACCTACAAGAGGCCCTACAGTGTCGAGGAAATGATGGACGAGCTGGAGCGTTGTGCGGGCGGTCAGTTCGATCCCGCACTGGCCCGGGCCGCCCAGCAGTGGTGCCGGGAAAACCAGCAGAGTATCATCCGCGTCACCGATGAAGGGGAAACCGAGGCCGCCTGAACAAGGCCCCTTTCCCCACTTGCCTCCGGAATTCCCGGTCGCGGCAGCCCTTCAAGATCCATTGCAATGGTTCCTTCAGCCTGCTACTCTTCCGGCAGAGGCGTTTCATGGATGAAACCGACTGAAAGGAACCCCTATGCGAATTTTCCACGTCCTTCTCGCCCTGTCTCTGCCGGCCGGTGCATGCACGCCAAAGGCCCCCATGCAGGCCAAAATCGAAGACTTCTCCAAGCCTTTGCCTCCCGGGGAGTTGGCCCTTCGAAAGATCACCGACCCGTCGCAGCTTCCGCCGGTCGAAAAGGCCTGCCGCAACACCTACCTGCTCGCCGAGGCCATCGAGAACAGCCTGAACTACCTGGCCAAGCCTTCCTCGCAGCAGTACTTTCCATACGGGGAGATTACCCACGAACATGCGGTGGCTTCGCTGGAAGCCCTGCGGGATCTGGTGGGGCAGGATCTGACCTCACAGCAACTGGCCGAGGCGATTCTCCAAAGGTTCGACATCTACACCTCCGTCGGCTGGGACGCCAAAGGAACGGTACTCTTTACCGGCTATTACACGCCGATCCTCCATGCCTCACTCGTTCGAACGCCGCGATTCAAGCACCCGCTCTACAGCCCGCCCGAGGGGATCATCAAGGACGACCAGGGCGAGGTGATCGGCATGTCCGGACCGGCCGGGAGCATCAAACCCCTGCCCCCGCGATCCGAGATGCCCTTCTGGCCCGCCCTTCGCGGCAATGAACTGGTCTGGCTGGAGGATAAATTCGAAGCCTACGTAGCCCATGTTCAGGGCTCGGCCATCCTGCGTATGCCCGATGGATCCAGGAGGACCATCGGCTATGCCGCATCCAATGGCCACGACTACGTCTCTGTGGGAAAAGCTCTCATCGCCGACGGTCACATCGCCGAAGATGAGCTGTCCCTGCCCCGGATGATCGCGTTTTTCGAAGCCCATCCCGATCTGATCGACCGGTACACGGATCTGAACCCGCGGTACATCTTCTTCCGGTTCAACCAGGGCAGGCCGCTGGGCAGCCTGAATGAACCCGTGCTGCGCATGCGATCGATCGCCACCGACAAGGACGTGTATCCTCGGGCCTGTGTGGCGCTGGTCGATGCGCCGCTGCCTCGACGGATCAACGGCCGCATGCGGATCATAAACTACACGGGTTTTGCCTTGGACCAGGACACCGGAGGGGCCATCCGCGCTCCGGGCCGATGCGACATCTACATGGGGATAGGCCCCCAGGCGGGGCAGCTTGCGGGCACCACCCGCCATAAGGGAAGGCTGTACTACCTGTTTCTAAAGCCCTGAATTCCTCTAGCGATGTAGGGATTTGCAGGATTTGGCGAAAATGCCTTCCCCCATTCTCCGATTAATGGGAAGACAAGGCTTTTTCCCTGGGGCCGACCCGGACACAAGTCCGCGATCAAAGGGCAGAGGCAGTAGAAAGGGCTGGAAGTGAAATCGGATCCCCTCTCCCGCGACCCACAACCGGGTCGCCAAAGCAAAGTGGCAAGAAACGTTCCCCCTGCGGCCGCCCATTGCAAAACGGTTTTCCTGCGACGGGGTCTTGGCCCCTTGCCACAGCGGATCCTGCTGGCAAGGAGTCGTCAACTTCGCCTGCGTCTGCTTGCCCAGATTCAGCGGACCCTGGCCCTGTTGGATGGTCCCGGGTCGCGGGACAGCCGGCAGCAGGACGAGTAACAGGCTGAAACAAACCCGCCCAGGCTCAGGCCCAGGCGGGGTTGGTCTGACACACGTTTTCGCAAAACAAGTCGCGAGGGGTGAAAAAGGCAGCTAGCTGATCGACGGGGGACGGTGGCCCTTGACGCCGCGACGATCGAGTTCGTCGAACACCCGGGGCAGGTGCTTGAGGCCGTGGGCTTTCTTCTCCGGATCCTCGCTGTCGACCATCTTGTGGAAGTAGTAGATGGCGTGTGACAGTTCGTAGAGGTTGAGCTTCTCGACCTCGGTCGGGTCCTTCTCGGTGAAGTCGAAGTTGTAATCCCAGTCGGGGATCTCATCAACCGTCCGGGCCGTCGAGGGGGGCAGTTCCATGCCTTCGATGCGCTTCTTGAGGGCTGCAAGGGCGTTCTGGGTGGCCTCGATCTCCGTCAGGACCCACTGCCGGTTGAACTCGCATGTCTCAGCCGGCGGCGGGGGCCAGCGGCCATCGGAGTTGGCTGCACAGGTCAGGTGGAACCAGAATTTCTCGACGTCTTCCTTGAACTCCTCGGCCTTTTCGCCCTCGACGATGGGCTGGACGTTGTTCTTGTAGTCGCGGCGGACGCCTTCGAGGATGGGATCCCACTTGCGGGCCTCGGGGGTGTTGCCCCAGGCGTCGGCATAGGTCCGGTGCCATGCGTAGCGGTCTTCCACGAAGAAGGGGTTGTCCACCGGCTTGGCCTGGCAGGCCTCGGAGAAGCTGATCATGTTGCCCACCTCCTTGATGCCGCTGATGAGCTTGTCGAGCTTGTCCGGCGCGGAGGGTTCGATATCGAAGCTGCGGGAGTAGTCCCGGTGGTACTTGACATAGTAGTAGCCGGTGGTTCCGCAGTATTCGGCGTCGTCGGCGATGATCACCGTGGCGCCTTCTTCGTCGTCACCGGACCAGTATTCGGCGTTCTCGATCAGTTCATCCAGCGTGACCTTGTCGCGGAAGTAACCCAGGTACTTGCCGATGAGCCGGTCGCTTCGGCAGAGCCCGTCCAGGCCCGGGACCACATCCTTAAAGGGCCTGTGCAGCGCGGGACAGTTGGGGTCCAGGTCGTACCAGGGCAGGTGGCCTCCCCAGTAGATGTCGTGCATGCGGTTGTGCTCGACCCAGGCGTAGTCCTTGTCGTTGCAGTTCATGTACGACTCGAAGTCCAGGGTGAGGTACTTGGCCCCGGCGTCGCGGAAGGCCCGCGGGACATACTGCATCCAGCAGCACTCGGGGTTCCAGAAGCTCTCGGCCCGGAAGCCCAGATGCTTTTCGTAGGTCCGCTGGGAGAACTCGACCGACCAGCGGCCATCCTCTTCGGGGATATTGGCCATGATCGGGTGGGCATAGGGGGCGCCCATGAACTCGCACTGGCCTGAGGCGATCGCCGCCTTGAGCTTCTCCAGCACATCCGGGGTGACCTTGGCCATCTGGTCGATGGTGTATCCGCTGGTCTCGAAGACGAACTGCTGATCCGGGTGCTTCTTGACGAAGGTGTCGATGATCACCTCGTAGCTGGCCCGGATCACCCGTTCGTAGTTCTCCGGTACCAGGAACGCGTAATTCAGATTCGCGTGAAAGATCGAAACAAACTTCTTCATGCTCTGGCTCCTGAAATTGAGAAACGGAGGCTGCAAGATACCATCTCCTGCCCCGAAAGCAATGTCAATCGCCGCAAATCCAGCGAGGGACTACTCTCCCCCGCCCGCCGAGACTACCATTTCCATAAGAGAGGCCACCTACTGCCCCACAAGGCGAAAGGAACTGAAAATGAGAACCTGGAAGATTCTGAGTCTTCTGCTGATCCCGATGTTGATCGCCGGTCCCGCCTGCAACGACGATGACCACCACGCCGACCGGGACGCAGACCACCACCAGATGAATGGCCACGACGAGCATGGACATTCCTCCACCGGCGATGGGGATTCGACCCCATCGGCCGGCATGCAGCAGGGGCGATGGGCCCACGCCGCTGTCGGCGACCGTGTCAAGCTGCGGATCCGCCCCGGGGAGGGTCAGCCGGCCGTGATGCAGACCCTCACCGTAGAAGAAGTCCACCGGGACAAAGTCGTTCTGAAGCGTTCCATCGCTGCCAACCTGCCCGGCCTGCCCACCCTTCCGGGAGGATCGGCCGCTCCGGATCTATCCGAGATGACCACTTCCACCTACGAAGTGAAACTCTCGGCCAACCCGTGGGAGAACCTCCCCGGGGAAATGCCCGCGCCGGGTCAGGTGCCGGCCAGGACCGGAACCGAGACGCTGACAATTGATGGAAAAAGTGTCTCGACAACCCTTTACGAGGCCCAGACGCCTTCGATCGGCACGGTGAGATATTGGCTCAGCGACCAGGTGCCCGGGCAAATGGTCAAGATGCAGGCCGAGAACGGAATGCTCATGGAGGTCATCGAGTTCCAGAAGAACTGACCTGCTGAGGCGAACCGGTTCAAGAGAGAATCCCCAGGGCCCAAGCTGTCCGAAAGAGGGCATTGCGCGCTGCCGGCTTCACTGTCTTGGCGCAATGTATCCTCTTTTGGAAGTAGTTATTTACATTCTTTGCCATTCCAAAACCGGATGTTCGATCGTTGACGACACGTTCGCCGGGTTGCATAATGCCTTTCTGCCAAGAGTTAGAGCCAGACCTTGGCTTTGATCCCCCATCCCCCAACGCAACGAAAGGCAGCAACTGCATGAACATTCACATCGAAAACGTCCCCTTTGCCCGATTCGGGTCCTTCATGACCTTCAGCGTCCTGCCCCCCTCCTGGGGCCGGGAGGGTCTGGTGCTTCGCAGCATGCACCGCAGCAACAGGGGCAGCCACGACGCCTTCAGCCTGGAGATGCACAAGAACGGCAAGAAGGTGGATTACCACGTGGAGGCCACCCCCACCCTGTGCACACTGACAGCCAAGGGCAATACCAAGGGCACCGTTGAGATCTGCCTTCCGGAAACCGAGGTCGCCCGGATCCGCGCCACCGATGGCGTAACGCTTCGGCTGGTCTCCATTCCCCCGGTCAAGGGCCAATACGCCTTCCCCGTCGGCGACGGTGTCTGGGTGGCCAACTGCTCTGCCAACAAGGTTCAGTACCGGATGATCCCGCTGAGAGGCAGCCTGGAAGTCGACAGCTACCTGCCCCTGGGCACGCACAAGCGGGGCAAGGACGGGAAACGCAAGCCCCCCAAGAAGCGTCCGCCGGTCATAGCCGACTTTGTCCCCGATGACAAGGGCAACCTGGAGCTCTGCCTCCAGGAGTACATCATGACGCCTCCCAAGATCCAGTCGCTGGACGAGAGCTTCACCCAGTGTCGCAAGCTGGCCGAGAAGGACTGGAAGGACTGGCTCAAGACGCGCCCCTCCATGCCCAAGACCTACCAGAAGGCCGCCGACCATGCCATGCACGTCAACTACGCCTCGACCGTCGGAGCGTGGGAGAACTTCAAAGCCCCCACCATGCTCATGAGCCGCAACTGGATGACGGCCTGCTGGAGCTGGGACCACGCCTTTAACGCCATCGCGTGCAGCTACAAGAACCCCGATGTCGCGTGGGATCAGCTCATGGTGCACTTCCACCTCCAGGAGCCGGGAGGCTGCCTGCCCGACGGCGTCCGGGCCGAAGACGCCGGCTGGAACTTCTGCAAGCCCCCCATTCACGGCTGGGCGTGCAGCAAGATGCTCAAGAACAGTCGAAAGCTCTCCCAGGATACCAGGAAGCTCAAGTGGTTCTACCCCCGCCTGGCCAAGTGGACCAACTGGTGGTTCAACGCCCGGGATACCGACGGCGACGGGCTGCCCGAGTACCAGCACGGCAACGACTCGGGATGGGACAATGCCACGACCTTCGACCTGGGCTTCCCGCTGTGCGGGGCGGACCTCCAGGCCTTCCTGATCGTCCAGATGGACACGCTGGCCAAACTGGCTGAGAAGCTCGGCAAGAAACGCGACGCCCAGCGATGGAAAGACAAGGCCGACAAGCACCTGGAGAGGATGATCGAAGTCCTCTGGGATGGCGACCAGTTCCGGGCAAAGAAAGCCCACACCTACGAAGTCCCCCCGGCCGAGAAGTGCCTGCTCAACCATATGCCCATCGTCCTGGGCACGCGTCTGCCCAAGGAAATCCGGGACAAGGTGGCCGAGTTCCTCGAACCCGACGGGAAGTTCGTGACCAAGTACGGCCCGGCCACCGAGGCGGTCGATTCGCCGCTGTACATCCAGAGCGGCTACTGGCGAGGCCCGATCTGGGGCCCGGAAGTGGTCCTGCTGACCGACGGGCTCTACCGGGGCGGCTACAAGGGCCAGGCCAAGGAAATCGCCCGACGCTACTGCAAGATGTGTCAGGGCCATGAGACCTTCGCCGAGAACTTCGACCCCAACACCGGCGAGCCGCTCTGCGACCCCGCTTACACCTGGGGCTCCAGCGCCTACCTGATTTGCGCAAGCGAGCGGGTCAAGTAGCCCCCGCGACGCTCTGACGTTTCATCAAAAAGGCGGCCGGGTCCTTGCCGATCCGGCCGCCTTTTTCATTTTCGCCTTGGCGGCAGCTATTGGGCCTGTCCGTGTCTTTCGACGATCGAACCCTCCGAGACACGGATATACTTTCCCTCCCAGAGAAACGTCCAGGAGTATCCATCGATGGGGCCGTGTCCGCAGTACCCCCCGGTGCGCTTGATATAGAACGTCTTTGGGTCGACTTCAAATATCGTCCCCCCGTTCTGGGGCAGCAGTCCCAGGTGGATCTTCCCTTCTCTCCTGGGATATCGCGTGAGGAAGACCCACTGGTCGGGGTTTTCCAGCCCCAGGTCGACACGAGACAACTCTCCCTGAGGGGAGATTATCCAGAGCCCGACATTGGTCGTGAGATAAGCTGTGACATCCTTGCATTCCGGCAGTGAATAGATCGAGGAGATCTCGACGCCGCCTTTTCGACCCAGCTTCTCGGCAATGGTCTGGTTGAGCTGAATATGCTCCTTGCTGCCGAAGCGATAGAGAGCCATCTCGTTGCGGATCTGGAAGACGATGTAGGGTTTGACCTGGTACCAGCCACGAATGGGTTTTCCGGGCCCCGGGTTGCCGTTCTTGACATAATCCCGCAGGAAGGAGACCTCGCCGCCGCCTCCCAAGTGCACCTTCCTGCAGTGCTCCTGCCCCTGGAGGAGCCAGGTCTTGACCCACCGGTCGGAATCTTCATCGAACATGTAATGCTGGAACCTGCGGTTGAGGCGTGTGAGCCCCGCCTTGGTGTGCATCCCTTCCTTGAAAGCAGGCCGAAACCCCATGTGCCGATCGATCCCGGGCGGTTCATCCACGCTGCCGTCGTCCTTGAGTCGCAGCACCCTGCCGTCCCAGCGAAGCAGCCAGCGACACTTGTGGGCTTTGTCGGTGAAAAGCATCACGCTGCCGCGAAGTTCCTTCCAATCGCTTTGAAGGCGCTTTTGCGTCTCCTCTTCCCGCAGGAATTTGATGACATCCTGGGCCGGGGATTTCTGGAATCGGCTCATCGGGCCGGCCTTTCCCGAAAGAAGTTTCTCGGCCTGGTCGATGTCCCCGAAACGCAGCATTACGTTCACAGCCAGGCGATTGAGATCCTTGCACTCGTTGCGCTGCCTTTTTGGATCGAGTCCGTGTTGCTCGATGGCCTGGTCCCATTGCTCGCGCGTGAGGGTCTCGCTGCCGGCCAGGAGGTTCAGGTAGACTTCCCGCATCTTCCTATCTTCGCCGTTGCCGGCCAGGTACGTCTCCAGGTGGGGAAGGACATGGTCGACGACCCTGGCATGACCCAGCAGGCGGTAGGTCTGAGAGGTCAGAATTTCCTCCCGCATGTTCGCCGGCATGCCCAGAGTCATCTCCAGCAACTCATGGCCCCCTTGCCTTCGGCCATTCAGATAGGCCATGGCAATGGCGCAGGGTCCGACTTGAGCCAGGGAATAATGCATGGAACTGTGCTCTGTTGAGAAGTGACTGAGCGTCTCGGTGTACCTTGAGATCATGTAGTCGACATCTCCTGCGCGGATGGCGGATCGAAACGCTATCCGGTAGTGATGTTTGCACGTTGGGGTTGGGATCTCCCGTGCGGTCCGAAGGACCTCCTGATCCCTGCCCTCGTAGTACCCGAGGTAGATCTTCAGAACGCCCAGATCCTTCTTGGCCCGGTCGTGGAGATCGTCGGGCCAATCGATGGCGTAGAGCTCACGGGCCAGGGGCAGATTGTGGGTCCCGTACACCGACCACGGACACAACTGTCGGAGGATGATGGTATCAAACAGGTCTTCGTCGGACTGCTTCCACTGCTCATAGCGCTCCAGCAGGCAGGCCGTCATGGCCGGATACCACGGGGCGTGGTAGAAGCTCCAGGGAGCTTCCTTGTAGTAATGATTGTCGTAATCGATATCCTCCATGTAGAGGCGGAAGTACTTCATGGCCTCCTGGTGGTCCATTTCGAATTCGAACGTCCCCGCGATGATGTAGACCCAGAACCTCGGGGGCAACTGCTCCTGGATGGCCTGGCGGAACCACCGCGCCGATTTACCGTAGTCCTCTTTGTCGTAGGCCCTGATGGCCTCGATGAGCGAGAGGCCTCCCTTTTCGGAATACCACGGGCCGCTGTAATAGCCCAGTTTGCCATCGGGGACCTTCATCTCGATGATCTTCCCGTCGCGCATCAGCGTGAAGGTCCGGTTCTCTATTTTCAGGACATCCAGTCCGTATTTGTTGTCCTCCTGGTTGATCTTGAGCAGGACATCGCCGACCTTCAGACCCAGTTTCTCGGCCTTGCTGTCGGGTTTGATTTTCCAGATCAGCGATCCCCAACGCATCCAGGAGTGGACGTCGATGATCTTCCTCAGGCGTTTGCGGACCTCGGCATTGCGATGGTCGCGATGCTTGAGCAGGTACGCCACCGCATCGGGACCCATGGCGTCGAGAGCCTTGTAGGCGGCCTGGCGCTGCCGGTAGCTCCCCGTGGCCATCTGCTCAACCAGCCGATCTACCGTCTGCTGATCCGCTTTGGGTTTGGGCTCTTCCTGGGCAAAGCAAGGAATCGCAGCCAGGCAACAAGCAAACAGAACAGCGCACAGACATAGAAGCGTTTTCGACATGACAAGCCCCTTGGCTCGCGAAAAATGAAAGGAATCCAAAACCTCCCGTAATGTCCCGGGAACCGAATACCTTCACTCTATCGTATGTCCAGAATCCGGGCAAGACATCGGATCGCAAAATATCCGATCCCGAATGAAGGGACCCGCGGACAAGGTATTTCGCGTCCTGCTCAGCCTCCGTTCTTGTCGCCCGGGCAGATCAAACGGGCGTCCGGGGTGACCCTATGGACACACCCATCGGCCACAGCCAGGCCGGCCACATTTCGCGGTGCGATGTCTTGCCCGGGCAGGGAGCGACGGGATCTGCTGCCCGGCAGGCAAGGTCTCCCGGCAAGCGCTCCTGGCAGGTTGCCGGTGTACAGGCCAGCCAAAAGGGCCCCCCACCGCGTGATAGGCCTGACCTATCGCAACGGATTCTTCCGGTAGGCCTCGTCCAGGACCATAACGCTTGTGACGCGGGTCTCGTAGTTCGCCGGTGCTTTCCAGACTACCTTCTTCTCCGGGGTGACTTCGAAGAATGCCGGTCCCTCGGCGTTCTTATGGCCATTCCAGTTGCAGATCAATGTGTTACCGTTGGGCAGCCGCTGGACGCCTGCTGCGTAACCGATTTTGATGCCTTCCAGTTCCTCCCGGCCGATCTGCCAGACGACCTTGCCTTGCGGGTCGATCTCCTGGATGCGATATTCGCCTGCGCCCACGCGTTCATCGCCGCTGGAGAGCAGGACATTGCCGCTGGGCAGAGGCACCGCGACGAACCCGCCCCCGGGGAACTGACGCAACACCTTGCCCTCGGCGTCGATCTCGATGGCGCGACGACCCTTGTATCCCTCCCCCTGGGCGTTAATGAGGTACGTTCCGCCAGAGGTCTTGCGGATCACACGGAAGGTCTTGTGGGCGTTGCCCCGGCCGGTCACCTTCACCCGGGCCCGCTCCCTGCCCTGGGTATCCACTTCCACCACGTACGACACATTCCCCTGGCTGATGCCGATGAGGAACATCCCGTCGTCAAGCGGCTGACAACTGTGCGTTTCTGCCCCTTCGGGTATCTCGTAGTGCCAGACGAGCTTGCCGCCCTGGCCGGCTTCCAGGTCCGGCTGAATCATCTTCACGCCGCCCTTTCGAGCGGAGTAGACGATCCGGCCATCGTCGAGCATCCAGACGTCGCAGACCTGCACCCGGTCTTTGTAAGTCCACTCGATCCGACCCGAGCGGTTCATGATCTCGATTTTGCCCAGGCTGTACCCAGCCACCAGGATCCTCTGCCAGGGATAGGGCACCTTGGCTTGGGTCTCGTCCTGGCCGGCAATGAGGTCGCAGGGCAGGGCCAGCCACAGGCCTGCACAGATCAGTCCAATCAGAAGTACAACAACGGAGCTTCGCATTTTCGCTTCTTTCATTCGGGGCTTGTATCCTGTTTCTACCGGGCGTCTTCGATGCAGTAGAGATACCGATGCCCTCGCAGGAACAGTTGGGTTCCGATGGCCACCGGGGAGGCATCGAAGCGGTCGTCGAGTTTGTTGAGCGAAAGGACCTTCGCCTCGGGCCCGTGTTGGAGCACCGCGGTGTTGCCTTGGCGCCCGACGACATAGATCTTGCCATCCGCGGCCAGGAGCGAGGCATAAATTCCATCCAGCGGCTCGATCTCCTTCGGGCCGAAGAGAACCTTTCCCGTGCGGGCATCGCAGGCAGAGAGTTCCGGCTTGGTGAAGTTCACGTAGTAGACGATGCTGTCGCAGCAGACGATGCTGGGCACGTAGGGGGTGTTCTCCTTGACGCTCCAGAGCAGGGCGTCGCCGGCGGCCCCGTCCTCTACCGCCTTGGCCGGGTCGATGCACTGCAGGGCGGCTCCGCGGAATCCGCTGGCCAGGTACAGCCTGCCCCCGGCGTAGACGGGAGAGGGAATTACGTTGACGGTCATGCCGCCAAGCTCCCAGAGAATCTTGCCGGTGGCCAGGTCGTAGCTGCGGCTCTTGCCGGTGGCACTGACGATCACCTGCTGTTTTCCGCCCGCTTCGATGATGACCGGACTGGACCAGGAGGTGAATTCCTCTCGATGCTTCTTCCAGAGCTCCTCGCCCGTGCTTTTGTCCAGGGCCAGCAGGAACGACTCGCCCTCGTGGTCCCAGTTGATCACCAGGGTCTCGCCGTGCAGGGCCGGGCTGGCCCCTTCGCCGAAGTGGGCCTTGGTATCCATGCGCCCCAGGTCTTTCTGCCAGACGACATTGCCCTCCATGTCCAGGCAGTAGAGACCGTGGCTGCCGAAGAACGCCCACACGTGTTTGCCGTCGGTGACCGGCGAGGCCGAGGCCCAACTGGAATCCGAATGGACCGGTTCGTTGGGCAGCTCTTGTCGCACGTCTGTATTCCAGAGGATTTTGCCGGTGTTGCGATCCACGCAGAGCACACGGAAGGAATGCTCCCGCTTGGCCGCGCGGGTCACGGATCTGCGCCAGCCGGGAAGCTCCTGCTGCTTCTTTTCCATCTCGGTGGTATCGGCGTCCTCTCGCGTCTCGACGGCTGTGAGAAGGAAGATTCGATGCCCGGCGACGATCGGCGTGGAGAGCCCGAAGCCGGGGATTCGTGTCTTCCAGGCCACGTTGGTCTCTTCGCTCCAGTTGACCGGAGGCCTGGCCTGGGGAGCCAGACCGTTGTTTTCGGGTCCGCGCCACTGGGGCCATTCCGGCTGGTCGGCCAGGGCGAAAGAGGCCAGGACGGCTATGGCAAAGATGGGCAGAAAGCGTTTCATCGGGAGCTCCTTATCGGCTTGCATCAGCTCTGGGGGAATCCTCGTCATCCTGCGGGTAGCATATCACGCGGAAGCCGACATTATACACGCCTTGCCACGGGCGATAGCCCAGGCGGTAGGAAGACGTGCAGCGCTTGGGACGGTCCGAAAAGCTCCCGCCTCGCACGACGCGCTTGCCCGGGGCCTCGGGGTCGTTGCGCCCGTCGTCGTCCCGGTAAGGGTAGGGCTTGTAGAGCGATCGCGTCCACTCGGCTGCGTTGCCGTGCATGTGCATCAGGCCCCATGCGTTTTCCTGACCCCGCAGGGCGTATGTCGAACCGACCTTTTGATCGCTGTGATCCTGGATGAACAACCGTGGGTTCAAGCCCCGCTTGTCGAAATATCGGCCAAATGCGGAATCGGCGGTGTTGGCGAATCCGGTCGGATCGATCCCCAGCGGACCGAAGTGAAACGCCTTATCGCCGCCAGCCCGGCAGGCCCATTCCCATTGGGCCTCGGTGGGAAGATCGAAGTTCTTTCCCGTTTTTTCGCTGAGCCAGGCACAGAACGCCTTGGCCTTTTGCCAGGAGACCCGGACCACCGGAGAGCTGTTGCCGTTGAGGGATTCGCAGTGGATCTGGCCTTGGGCCATCTCGTTGAACTGCCCGCTGTCGTGCCGGGCATCGTAGAGCCGATACCACTGATTGACGACCTCGGAGTTGGACATCCAGAAGCCTTCCTCGATGGTCACCACGGACTGGGGGTACTCATCGGGTGTCTCGTTGCGGGAACCCATGACGAACGAGCCGGAGGGAATCCAGACCAATTCCAGGGGCGGCGCATCGCCCATGTCGATGGTCTTCTTCACACTCTGCATGCCGGCGGCCTGGCGTTTCCGAGCTTCCTCGGGGCTCATGGGCCAGCCGGGGGGGTTTTCAGGAGCCGGCGGAGCCGGAGGCTCAGCAGCGGGGGCGGCAAAGGCAACGCGGGAGTCTTCTTCCAGGTAGGGTTTGGCAGCATCGATGTGCTCATGGATATTGGCGTAGCGCCGCAGGTACTCCAGACGCCTGTTCATGTTCGGGGTCGGATCGATCACGCGACCGTTCCAACCGCTTCGGTCGCGTCGTTCCAGCCAGTGTCCCAGATACGGGATATTCAGGTCGATCCAGAGGTTGATCCGAGCCCAATCCCTGTCGGTGAGCTTTACGCCGTGATGGCCCTTCCGAAGCATCTGGACCAGTTCGCTGTTGCCGGGGTAATACTCCATCGGGGCCAGGACGCCTGCAGCGCTTTCCGGACCGGGCCGATAGACGTACTTCTGGAGCGTCAGGTATGCCTGCGTGAACTTGGTTTGGTCCTTCTCGCTCTTGACGTCCGCAGATCTGCCGGGGATGTCCCTCAGGTCCGGACGGCCCTGCACGCCGCCGTCATGACACCCCACACAATGCCGATCCAGGATCGGCTGAACGTCCCTCCGGAACCCGAAGCCTCGCAGCTCGTCGCTCCAGGGCCTGATCCGGGACGGGGCTCCACGGAAAGCTGCCCCCATCGTCGTGGCAGGAGCGGTTCGGCCCTTTTCGTGGCATCCCACACAGCCAAGCTGCTCGCCGGGCATCGCGGTCAGCCAGGCGCGCATCACCTGAACGGCGTTGCCCTGCTCATCCAGCGCCTGGAGCGCAATGGGCGTATTGGCCGGTATCGTGCAAAGCACCGACCCGTCCGGCTCGACCGGGACGGTTCCCAGGACTCCGTGGAGGTCCCAGGGGCCGCAGACGCCCGCTTCCCAGAGCGAGTTGACTTCATGACCTCTGTGGACCGGAAAACTGAATGTGTAAAGACGCAGGGCCTTGATGGTCCCTCGCGGCACGCCCCGGAGCCCTTGGCCCTGGTAGACATCCGCGATGGCCAGGCCGGCGGTCTTCCGGTCGGGGTCCACGCGATCGGCGATTACCGGCGGAACCGGTCGAGGCAGCACCGGAATCGGGTCCAAAAGCAACTGCCCCGGCTCTTGGTAGATGCAGACAAGATTGTCGAAAACGTCGGCTAGATACAGACCCCAGGGCTCGTCGGGCCCCGGCTGGGCCGAGACCAGGAAGTACTCCCCGCTCAGGGGCCACGGGTGAAGGAACTTGGGCCAGGACTTGTCGACAAGGTTGTCGGCGACCTTGGCCTCGACCGTCTTGCCGCGCCCGCCGATTCGCTGGACGGCGCCCTCGGCCTCGCGGTTTCCTCTGTCGGGGTCGAAGATCACCATCTCCCCCATGCGCGGCACGCCGTGATGGCCCGAGACGATGCCGACGAATCTGCTCGGATCCCCGGGAATCGCGCGGGGAAAGAACAGCGACGTGGGCCAGAAGGAATTGCTTCCGTAGTAGTCCCTCTGGTTGGTCCCGTCCGGGTTCATCTTCATAATGATCCGAGCGAATATGTGCAGTTGATCCGAGTACTGCCAGCGAGCGAAAAGAACCGAGCCGTCGTTGGCGACGCTGGGGTGCCAGTTCTGGTCCTGGTCGAAGCAGAGCCTGCGCAGGTTCCCGCCGTCGGCATCCATGACGCACAGGTTGGCCACCTCATCCTTAGCCCGCACACATGGTACGCCTTGGAGCGTCAGAGATGAGGTGAAGATGATCCTGCCGCTGGGCAGGTAACAGGCGTCGAAGCAGTCGGCCTCGATATCCCCGGGAGAAACCTGCCGCAGATCGCTTCCGTCGATCCCCATCTCGTACACGTGCCACAGATCGTCCTGTCCAACGGAACTGAAAAGCAGTTTGCGTGCGTTCCAGTGCAGGTCCAGGTGCTTGACCAGCACGTCCTTCTCGGGCCGATACAACTCACGGAGCATCGGTTTGTCGCTACGGAAGTTCTCCAGAAGAACAATCTGGTTGTTCCATTTGTCCCGCCCCAGCGAAGAGTCGCACTGCCAGTTCTGCGGCAGGCCGTAGGGCATGTCCTTGCTGCGCGTGCCCCTGGCATTGCCCTTTTCGTCCCGGCGGATCAGGAGGATCTGCTCGAAATCCAGCAGCGGATTGGCCAGCAGCGCCTCGCGACGAAGGGCGGTAAGGGCCTGCGTCCGGGTATCCCCGGCCGGCATGGCTTCGATCTGCCCCAGGCGCTGGAGGTACGCCTTGCCATTGGGATACCGATCGACGAACCGCTCGGTCAGGTCCTCAATCGCCAGGCGCATCGCCTCGGGATCCGGCGCGACCGGATCGTCCGCCAGCCCAAACCCGGCTGGAAGGAGAAGAAAGATGCACATCAGAAAAGGCAATCGCATGGAATTCGGTCGCATGGTGGCTCCTTGGTCTCGCCGCGGACAGCTGGAGGGCCTTCCGGTTCGCGGGCAACAGTTCCAGCAGGAAGGAAGTAACCATCCGGGCGTTGAACGGGCTTTCCAATGGACAGAATACCGCTTTTTGCCCTTTTCCAATAGAAAAAGAGGGTGCAGATCCGTTCGGAACATGGTAACCTTTTGTAACCATGGCAGAGAAGCTCACCCCCTACACCTGGCCGCGAACGGATGAGTCTCCCCCGCCGGATGTCTGGGCAACGCTGGTGGGTCTGCTCCGCAGCGAGGGCGGTGTTCGCCGGCGGGCCATCCTGCCCCATTTCTATCCCCATCTTGTTACAAAGGGCAGCGGGATCTTTCGCTGCCCGGCCGGCCAGTGGGAAGTCAGCAGCGGCGACCTCTTCTGCATCTGGGCGGGGATCGAGCATGACTTCTACGAGAATCCCGGCGACCCGTGGCACTTCTACTGGATGCGTTTCGAGGGGCGACGGGCCCAGACCGTCCTGGGCGATCTGGGCCTGGCCCCGGATCGACGCGTTATCCGCCCCGGGGATCCCCCCCTGGCCGCGGCGCGTTTCCAGGCCCTGCACGAGTATTACAGCCCGCAGCAGGCCCAGGACAAATACCGCGCCCACGCCCTGCTGTATGAGCTGCTCTCGGCCTTGCAGCCTGATCGGACAAAGCAGGCCTCCGATCCGTCGATGCTGCTTGTCGGACACGCGCGGGCACTGGCTGAGGACCTGCTGAGCAATGGCATCGACGTCAGCGGACTGGCCCGCAGGCTGGGTGTGACGCGCCAGAAGCTCTTCAAGGCGTTCAAGGAGCAGATGGAAGTGACACCCGTGGAGTATCTCCAGTCGCTGCGAATGCAGCGGGCCAAGCAACTGCTGACCTCCACCGATATGAAGATCCGCTCGGTGGCCGACGCCTGCGGCTATGGAAACGAGAAATACTTCTACCGCCGCTTCCGAGAGCGCAGCGGCCTGACGCCGGCCCAGTGGCGCAGGCGCTTCGGTTGATCCTTCCGCCTTGGGCTCTCAGTCCAGTCGCTCGACGTAGACGTAATAGACCCCGCGCTTGTTGCCCTCTTCGTCGGTGAACCAGGCCTCCAGATCGGTTCTGCCCGCCTGGGGGACGTCCATTTCCAACGAGGCTGTCGGCTTTGACGCGTCGACTTGCACTTCCTCGGTGGTATCAAAGAGCGACACTCGGGCGCCTACCGGAACCACCCTGCCCGGCTGGGACCCGGGCCAGTGGATGATGAGCTTCTCGAAGGCCTCGGGCGAGATGTCGGCATCCATGGGCCAATCGAGTTCCTCCGGCCAGCGGCGAAGCTCGAAGCGGTACCGCCCGGGCTTTTCAAACTCCACCGCCCACTTGCCCCCGGAGATCCTTCCCCGGGCGACCAGCGACTGAACGTAGACCACGTCGCCCAGGACGTCGAAGGCATCGAGTCGCGCGGGGTTCTCGGCCTCGTTTCCCAGAACGATCGGGCAGTACGGGGCCAGGCCCGGCTCGACCTTCTCCCACCAGGCCTCGTGGGCATCTCGCAGGCGGGCCACGACGTCGGGATTCTCGGAGGCAACGTCGTTTCGCTGCTCGGGGTCGGCCTGGATGTCGTAGAGCTCCCTGCCATGGATGAGACGCCAGCGGCGGGTCATCACGCCCACGGTCCACTTGTCGAGGGTTTCCCTCGCGGCCATGTCGAACTGGACGAAGTGCTCCCGATCGCCGGGCAGTTGGTCCGCCTGGCCCCGAAGAAGCCCGGCCAGGCTTGTCCCGTCCAGTTCGCGATCCCAGGCCGGATGCTCCAGTTCGCACAGGTCCATCAGCGTGGGCAGCAGGTCGACATGCAGGGCCATCTCGTCGATTCTTCTGCCGCCCTGGACTCCCCCGTCGGGCCAACGGATCAGCAGGGGCACGCGGTGGCCGCCGTCGTAGTAGGAGCCCTTCTTGCCGCGCATCTGCGCGTTGTAGCCTCGGGTCACAAAGCCCTGCTCGTCGCAGACGCATCCGCCCGAGGAGCCGTTGTCGGTCAGGAAGAGAATGATCGTGTTGTCTTCCAGGTCCCGCGCGCTGAGAAAGCTCCGCAGTTTTGCGAAGTTCTCATCCAGGTTGGCGATCATCCCGTAAAACGGCGGGTTGGGGATCTGCTCGTTGTCGGCGTACGGCTGGGTGTAGCGATCTTCGACCAGGTACGGATCGTGCGGGGCGTTGGTGGAGAGGTAGACGAAGAACGGGTCGCCGTCGCAGTCGTCGATGAAGCGCATGGCCTCGTCGAACCAGATGTCCGTGCAGTAGCCGTCGTGGTCGACCGGATCAGCGTTGTGGAAGTACGTGTCGTCGAAGTAATTGTTGCCCCAGTGGTCGGGCGTCTGGCCCACGCCTCCACCCTTGTGGTAGATCGCCCGCTCGAAGCCGCGCTCGTGGGGCCTGTAGGGATGATTGTCCCCCAGGTGCCATTTGCCGAACATGCCGGTTCGATAGCCTCCCGATGCGAAGACATCTGCCAGGGTGACTTCCTCTCGCTTGAGCAGGGATCGGCCCCGGCAGACGCCCCAGACGCCGTTTCGGCTGGGTCGTCGCCCCGTGAGCAACGCCCCGCGCGTCGGAGCGCAGAGCGGCGAGACGTGGAAATCGTTAAAGCGAATCGCCGAGTCGGCGAAGGCGTCGATGTTCGGCGTTTGGATCCAGGGATTGCCCGTAAAGCCCAGGTCGCCGTAGCCCTGATCGTCGGTCATGAAGAGTATCACGTTGGGTCTGCTCATGGGGTTCCTTTCGTCTGCCGGTTATCTTGCCCGGATCGGGCCCGGAGGTCCAGCGGGATCTTACCTGACCGGGAGGGTCAAGAGGCCCGGGGCGAGCGGGTCGGACCATCGGCCAGGCCGAGCAGAGCTGCCGAAAGGGGCTCGCCCGGCCTTGTCCGTTGGGAGCACTTTGCTTCTGCTCTCAGCCCCTGGACATACTTTCCAGGATGCCCCCCGAAAGCAGCGCGTCGCGCAGCCTGGGATAGAGCAGTTCTCGCGTGGTGTGGCCCGGCCGGGCCGGCCGATGCCAGAGACAACGCCGGCGATTTCGAGACGCGCAGAAAAAGCCCGCGATCGTCGAGGGCGGACCTCGGCGACCGCGGGCGTCAGGAGGAGGCTTGTTGCTGCGACTCGGGCGTTACGCTCTGCGGCGACGGCGGATCACGCCAAGGGCGCCCAGCGCCAGCAGCCCCATCGTCGTCGGTTCGGGAACGACCGTTCCGTTAAAGACCAGGTCGTCCACGGCCGGGTCGTTGGCGATATCCTCGGTGCCAAAACCGTAAGCGGTGGCAGTATATTTTGCTTCGTGAACGTAGAATCGGAACTCCACCGCCTGCGTGATGTTCTGCAGAGCTGAAAAACCGCTCAGGTCGACGGAAGCGGAGAAATCCTTGATGTCGTCCAACCCGATGCTGCCGAGACTGTCGGCCGCATCCCACGTATCGGCTGTGCTCTGCGTGAGGTCAGACAGCAACGACACCGTTGTAATGTCACCGGTGTTGTGCTCGGTGGCGAAGTTGAAGTCGACTCCTGAGATGGCCAGGGCAAAACCGGCGTCTGGGGTAATGGTCACGACGAAATAATCATCCTGTCCGATCGCGGCTGCCAGATCGGCCTCGGTTGCACCCTTGGCTCCATACCCCAGAATATCACCGCTCTGGTTGACTTTGCGGCTCATGCCGGGGCCGACATCCAGAACCGCACCGGCCACACCTGCGGCAACTGCATCTGCCGAGGGTGCATAGGTCGCGCCTGATCCGTCCACGGCTGTCAGGTCGCTGGTATCCCAGGAAGCCAGGGGCGCCGCCTGGGCAAACGATACGGCCAGGCCCAATACTGCTACTGCTGCAAAACTCATTGTCCATTTTGACATGTTCTTACCTCCAGAAAGGTTTCGAATGGCGTTCGCGTCGTTGGGCCGCCACGTGCGGCCGATCTCCTCGTTACGCGAACCAACGCCCACCAGCATACGAGGCCGGGCGAGTGCGGGGCTCTCTGGAATGGACAACTTTTTGTCTGATATAGACATTTCGGCAAAAAGTGCCTACGATGACTCACATGGAAACCGCCAAGCGTATCCTGATCCACGCCCGAAGCGACGATGAACTCCACGGCATGGCCCGCTTTTTCCGCCAGCATCCGCAGTACGAAGTCTCTCGACACCGCAAGGAAGAGATCGCACAAGAGCAGATCCGCCAAGTTGAGAACCGACCCCTGGCCGGGTTCGTCGGACTCATAGGTCGCGACTGCCAGAAGCATCTTCACAAGCACAGGATTGCCTGTGTCCTGACCAATGACGACCATGTCGAGCCGGGCTCCTACGTTGTCGGGCCCGACGACCAGAAGATCGGGCAACTGGCCGGCGGGCACCTGATCCAACGGGGGTTCCGCTTCTTCGGCTACGTCAGTCTGGACCTGAAGGGCCTCCGGGCCGGCGCCACGCGACGCAAGGGCTTCGAGAACGAGGTCCGAAGCATCCAGGCCGAGCCGCTGCGGATTTGCAGCGGACCCTTCCTCGATCCTGCCAGGTTCGAACAAACGCAACGGACCTTGCAGGAATGGGCTGCCTCGCTGCCAAAGCCCGCGGGGGTGCTGGCCTTCAACGACCGACTGGCCGTTCTGCTCGTCTCGGCCGCCCGGCAGGTGGGGCTGGAGGTGCCCCGCGACCTGGCGGTTCTGGGCGTGGACAACGACCTGGCCGACGTGGAGTTCGCCAACCCGCCTTTAACCAGCGTGGACCCGGGCTTCGAGCGGATCGGATACCTCGCAGCCGCGACGCTCCACCGGGTGCTGTCCGGCTCGCGAATGCCCCGACAGATCCGCTACGTCGAGCCGGTGGGCGTGATCATCCGAGAATCGACCGATACCTTCGCCACGCGCGACGAGGACGTCCTGCGGGCCCTGGAGTTCATCCGCCGCAGCCTGGGCGAGCCGATCGGGCCCGAGGACGTAGCCGCCGGGGCCATCTGCTCCCGGCGGAACCTCGACCGCAAGTTCCGCCAGGCACTGGGACGGACCGTCGAGGCCGAGATCTGGCGCAGCCGAACCGAGCAGGCCTCTCGCCTGCTGCTGGATACCGACCACGTCATCGCCGAAGTAGCCTCTCGCTGCGGATTCGCGACCATCCACCACTTCTCCCGCCGCTTCCGCCAGGCCACCGGCCACTCCCCCACCGCCTACCGCCGGGGCAGAAGGTAAACAGTCGACCGGGCGCGAAGGAGCCGGTTGCGTTGTAAGGCTTTGGATGTTACGAGTGGGTGATGCTGATGGC
>CAZOVB010000030.1:0-47526 GCA_964583095.1 uncultured Planctomycetaceae bacterium | reverse complement strand
GCCCTTGGACCGGTCCGCGACAGGCGGACCGGAGCCCCCGCACCGCGTCAAGGTGGGCATTCGCGGGGGTACCGGGGTGCGTATGCTCCCCCGGCAGGGAGAGAGAGAGACGTTTTCGGCCCTTGCGCGGTCCGTGCGCCTTACAGGGCCCCGCCCGGCCCTCATGGCCGGGTACAGGCGAGTTCAACTATCAAGGAGCTTCCGGCGGGCCGCGTTGCGCGGAGTGTGGAGCATCAGGGGCCGTAGCCCTCGGGCGTCCCTCACGGCTCCCGCCGGGTGGGCCTATTCAGGGAGGTATTACTGGTACTGGTACCAGATACCTTGGGAGTTCTTCTCATTGTTGAGTGATATTCCCCGGCCCCGTTGGGTCCCGCTTCAACTGTCAAGGATAGTTTAACAGACTAAGTTAATTGTGTCAAGGGGCATATCGGCCCGTGGGACCGGCCAGAGGGGCCCGATCTGGACATGATGGGCCCACAGGGCAGGGACCGGCCCCAGGGCGGCAGGGCGGTGGGCCTATTAGTGGGTTCTTCCTGTCTGGCACGGGGTTACGGGGGAGGGCAGGGGTACTCGCCCATCAGGACATGCCCCGGCGTTGTGTTTTGGTACAGGGTGTGCCCCGGCGGCGGTGGTGTTTCATAACAGAGCGGTCCAGGCGCAAGCCTATGCTCCACAGGGGGTTACGGAGCGGTCCTGTCCTGCCAGCGGCCCGTTCACGGCCAACCGGGGGTTACGCCCGGCCCCGGCCCGGCCCCGGCGCAGTTCCCGGACACGTCCCCCAGAGACATGCAACGTTGCGCAACGCTGTGTGGGCGACACCGCTGTACCCCCGCGGGCACACACCCCCTGCCCACCGGGGGGGACCCCCCTTCCGGGTCGATGGATACTATGTTACCCCCCACCCCCCAATTCTTGGCGGAAAACCGGGGTTTTGGGTCCTGTGGCGTCCCCCCTCCCGTGTCACCTGGGCGTGTGCGTGCGCTACGGGGTCCAGGAGGCGCGACATGGGTCGTTGTAAGGGGTAGGGTGCCCCCATGGGGGCAAAACGCCTCAGAATCGATTCTGGACGCCTGGAATGGGTTCGCCTGGTGCGGGTGTGGGGTGGGGCACGGAATAAAGTTTTGCGAATCTTCCCTATCGCCACAGGGAAAGGTCGGGGCCGGGGTGGGCGTTCTGCGGATTATGGGCAGTATGGGGGTCATGATTTGCAGGGCGCGGGAAGGGGGGCAGATGTGCGGGGAAGAAGTGTGGGAAGGCCCTGTTTACGGTGCGGGAAGAAATGGGGAACCTTCCCACAGGGCGCGGGAAGCGTGGTCCGGACTTGTCAGGGATTTGTCCTGGACCAATTGAACGAGAACTGAACGAGAATTGAACGAGCATGGGTGTTGTCGCGAAAGGACTTACGGCTCATTTGAACGAGAATTGAACGCGATTCGTTCAAAGTCAAATGTCCGTATCGATTCTCGCGCCCCCTGTGGAAACAGTCGCAAAAACCGCAACCTTCGCACCGTCACTTGTAACAGGGCCAGCCGCCCCCTGGTCCCGCATACCCGCGACAGTTCGAATTTGGCTTCCGTGTTGACAAAACCGTGAATTTAATGCACACTTGTGTCAAGAGTGTAAACCCACTTCACAGTTGAACCCGCAATGCCAAGACGCACGAAACAAGAGGCGGACACAGCCGCCAAGAACCTCCCGGTCGAACTTGTGGGGGCGAACCTGACCCCCCTCCAGCGGGAGATTCTCATCCAGTTGGGGACGGGCGCGACGGTCCGCCAAGTGGCGACCCTTGTTGGTTGCCACAAGGACACCGTCACACGGGTCCGGAAGAGCGCGGCGGGGAAGCGGGTTCTTGAAGCCATCCGGGCGGACCAGGGGGATGTGGTGGCGTTGGCGCTGGAACGTCTCCGTTCGTTGTCTTTTGAGGCGGTGGCGACGATAGCGCGGGGGATGTTGGGGGACAAGCACACGAAGCTCTCCCAGGTCCACATTGCCCAGGACCTTCTGGACCGGATTGGTGTCCCGAAGAGCAAGACGGTCAACACGAACAACCGGTCCCTGATGCTTACCACTGAGGACATCCGGAACATCAAGCAGATCGCGGGAGGCCAGCTTCCCGAATACGTCCAAGAATCTCGCAAAGCGAGGAAACAGGCCCATGCAGCAAGTCCTGATACTGAGCGGCCCGCCCCGGCAAACGACGCGGCACGAGGTGGGCCTGACGGCGTCGGCTCTCACGACGCTGGCGAGTGACGATGGCCGGTACCCGAAACAGGTACTGATCACCGTTGAAGACGGCCCGGTCCGTGTCGGCTGGGGCACCACCCCCCCTGACCGGGACACGCCGCTTGGCCACCTGTTGAGCGACGGAGACACGCTTCTCCTGGACCAAGAGACCTTGATCCGCCGTGCGCAGTTCGTCCGTGCGGACGAATCCGAAACCGCAACCCTTCAAGTGACCACCCTGTTCTGACATGCCACGCATCACACCAAATACCCGCGCACTCCTGGAGGCGGTAGACCTCAAGATCGACGCCATGGCAGCCGGTCCGCAGGTATCGGGCCTGGAGGGGTTGCGGAATCCCCGGTTGGACGAAGACATCGACTTCTACATCACGTTCCTGGACCCGTCCGGCGACCTTGTGGTTGCGTCCGAACTGACCGCTGGCACCTGCACGATTGACCGGATTCGTAGCGGGGCCACAACGACCATCGTTAATGCAGCGGCCAACTCCAAAGTGGACGGACGGGTCTTCTACACGCACGGGTTCCCGACCGGCACGTGGGTTGCCGGGGACGTGTTCCGGGTCAAGATGTCCGGGGTGAAATCCACCATCGATGGGGAAACCACGGAACTCCCGGACAAGTACTTCTGGGGCCGGGTGAGCGAGGTGGGGGACATCGCGACGGACGTTCAAGCGAACCGGGCACATCTCGAACACGCCACGTACGGGCTGGAAGGGTTGAAAGACCTGATCGTGATCGTGGACACGGTCTGCGACAACATCCAGAACGACTTGGACAACGGGACAGACGGGTTGGGGGCTCTGAAGGGCCTGATAGACGCCGTACAAGCCGACCTGGACAACGAGACCGACGGCCTCGGGGCCATCAAAGGGGCCGTGACCGGGGTCCAGATGGACCTGGACAACACGACCGACGGCCTCGGTGCGTTGAAGGCACTCTTGGACCGGCTCCAGACAACCGTGGAACCGCTCGACCCGGTGCCGGTACCGGGCGCATATTCGCAGTGGTACCTGGGCGGGATTGACGACCTCCGGGACTACGGGGTTGCGGGCAACGACGGGACGATGAACGGATCCGGGGCCATAACCGTACCAGGCGTCCACGGGGAAGCGATCCGGTTCGCGGGCGCTCAAGACGTAAGCGTCGGGACGGATATCAGCGGTTCCCACGGGGGCGCGGACTTCTCCATGCGGGCCTGGGTCCGGAAACCGTCCGCCTCCGTGAACCTGGAGATCGTCTGTGGGTGGCGAAGCGACCCGGCAGCCTACATTAACGAGATCCTTCTGAACTCGAACGGCACCCCTCGGGTGATCGTCAAGAGCGGGACCAGCGTGGACTTCAGTGGGCCGGACCCCGTGGACGACGGCAACTGGCACGACTTGGTCCTGGTGCGCGATTACGGTTCCACCGTGTACCTGTACGTGGACGGCGAACTGGCCAACAGCGCCCCCGACACGGCGGGCGACTCCAGCAACGCCATCCAGTTCCGGATCGGCGCGTCCAGCGTCCAGACGTTCGACCTGGTGGGGGACCTCGACACCGTGGAGTGGTACGACCACGCCCTGACGGCGGACCAGGTGTCCGCCCTGTACCGACGCACGGTTGCCTCCGCCTACGTGCCCGCGATCAAGATGCGGGTGGACGACATGCACGAGATCGTCTCCTACGTGGAAGCCATTGTGGACGATATCGACGCCGTCACGAGCGAACTTCATAACCTGTCCTCGTCCGACGTGGAGACGGCGGTCTACAACAAGCTGAACCAGCAAGCCCCTGCTGCGCCCACTGCTGGTTCACTACTGGACATACTTTCGTCTGGCTCGCAGACATTCGACAAGTCCACCGATTCCCTGGAGGCGATCCGGAACGCCATCGACAGCGGCATCGAGCTTGGCGGCGGCCCGAACCTTGTGGACGGCGCAAGCTGGAGCGGTACCAACTGCACACCGTCCGTGAACGGCGACACCATCACGGTGAACTACGACGCGGCATCCGTTCCCGGATACATCGAGGCCCAATTCACGTGTCTCGCTGGCACGCGCATCTTGGTTGCGTGCCGCTGTAACCCGAACGGGGTCGGCACGACCAACTTCGCGCTGGGGCTGTACGACACCACGAACTTCACCTACTACCCGCTGCGGACGGTGCGGTATCCCGGAACCGATACGGTGTATCTGCTGGGCGTGTTCGAGGTATCTCCCGGCTATGGCAGCCTGAGCACCTCGTGGAAGATGCGGGTCACGATTGACGACTCCCTCGCCAGCGGGAACTACTCCTGCACCATCTCGAAACCATTCGTCATGCGTCTCGACACGTCCCCGGTGTTCTACGCGCAACCCCTTCATCGCAGCAGCGAGATCAACTGGCGCGACAGCACCGCGCCCGACACGAGTGAGCGCACGATCCTGACCGTTCATGCCGACCGGTGCCCCTTGCTGTTCTACGGGGCGTACGTCCACGGGGACAACCTGTCCGGGTCCGGGACCGCCCGCCTGAAAGTCGCCCCGCATCCCGGCCACAGCAGCACGTACACGGTCAACGTGTCCCAATCGGTCGCGGACGGGGCCGTGGAATGGGTGCCCGCGCAGACGAACGGTGCCCCCATTGTGGTGCCCTTTGAGGGACAGGTCCTCCTGACCTTCCAAGCCAACGCCGCGAACGACGTAGTCGAATTCACCCCCATCTACGCGGAACTTCCCCACTGGCTGCCCGAACACGATTAAGGAGACCCCCCATGCTGACCCCAGAACAGTTCGAGATGCTTCAACAGAAGTGGAAGCACGTGGACGGTGAACTGAACCGTCGCAAACAGGAACGGGACCGGGTGGCCGCGCAGAACCAACAGGCCCTGGACAAGTTGGACGCGGACATCGCCCGGTTGACCTCCCAGAACGACATGTTCCGCTCGGGCGTGATTCGCGTCGAGATGGAGAACTACGCGAAGGCCCACGGGAAAGAGCTGGACCCGCGCAAGTCGCAGCAGGGCGCGTAAGTCCGAAAGGTGGTACCGATGGATGTGTGGCTGGAATTGGCTCAGAACGCGGGACCCGTCGTGGCGGCAATCTGTTTCTTCGTGTGGCGCGACTGGAAACGGGAACAGTCCATGACGGAGACCCTGGACGAGCGGGAACAGTTCATACGGACACAACTCATCACGATCATCGAACGCACGTCTGTGGCGGTCCAGAACTCTACGGACGCCATGCGAGACCTGCAACGGTCCGTGAACGCCATGTACACGCACTGCCAGAAGTGTGGCGGCGCGGTTCTGACGGGCACGAAGGATGGGCAAGATGGCTGATTTCGACGCGGCACTCACGCATACGCTCCGGTTCGAGGGCGGGTACGTCCACGACCCCAGGGACGCGGGGGGGCGCACCTACGCGGGCATATCCGAGACGGCCCACCCGGACGCCTGGAAGGACGGGTCCGTCGGGGAAGCGGAAGCCCGGCAGGTGTACCGGCACGACTACTGGGACGCCCTGCACCTGGACCTGATCGCCTCCCAGGGGTTGGCGAACGAGGTGTTCGATTTCGCCGTCACGAGCGGAGCCGACCGGGCCGCAACATATCTCCAACAGGCGTGGAACGCGATCCGGCAGTCCTACGAGGACCCGCTCGTGGAGGACGGGATCGTCGGGCCCATGACCCGGTCTGCCGCGAACGAGTATGAGCGCCGGTACCCCGGCGTTCTCCATCGAGCGTACGCGGTGAAACGCGGCGCGTTCTACCTGAGTCTCAACCGACCCACCTTCGTGCGCGGGTGGATGAAGAGGGTTTTCGCATGAGTATCGCTCCTGGCCCTTTCGCTCCCCAGATCGCCCCGGAACCCGGTGACGTTATCGCGTTCGCCGGGACCGGGGCGGTCTCCCGGCTCATCCGATGGGTGTTGCGCTACCCGATCAGCCACGTGGCCGTTGTGCGGGACGAGGACGTGTGCGTGGAGGTCACGTCCCTGCGCGGGGAGGCCCGCGTGTTCAGCCGTACCATGTGGGCCGTCCTGAACGAGAGCGAAACACTCAAGCGGCCCACGTACCTGCTCAAGGTCCACCGGGGCGGCGTGACCTCCCTCGACGTGAAACACATGCAGGAATTCCTGGACCGGGTGGAGGGCCAAGGGGTCAAGTACGATTTCCGGCAAGCCATCCGGAACGCCGTGGACTGGTTCCGGTCCCGCGAGAGCGACGACCGGCTCTTCTGTTCGGAACTGGTCGCACGGGCGCACGAGAAACTGAACCTGTACCGGTGCAACGCGTCCGAGGTGGACCCTCGCGACCTGTGCCGGTTCGACATCTACACCTGCATCGTCCCCATGTGGGTGCCCAACCCTTTCACGAAGTTCAACAGCATCAACCCCCACGGGTTCGGGGTTGAAGGGAGGTACTTCCGATGAGGCGTTTTTCTGACTTCGCATGTCTGATTCCGGTGCTTATGGTGCTGGTGGTGCTGATTGGCATCGCCATTCATGCCGGGTGCACCACCACCGAGACGAGGCCCGACGGCAGCACCATCGTGACCGAGTTCGACCCGGACATCGACCCCGCCAAGATCGAGGCGTTGGTCCGGGCCATCAGCGACTTGTGGGAACTGGAACAGGAGATCGAAGCGTCCATCCGTGAAGCGGACCGGCGCGACGAGGAACCTGACACGGACGAGTTCCAGGAAATGCTGGACACGCTCGAACAGCGGCGCGATTCCATCCTGGACCTCATTACCGAGACGAGGGACGCGATCCGAGAATGAAGTGCTTGGCCCTCATAACGTGCATAACCGTGGCCCTGGCTGCCGATCAGCAATGGACGCACTCCATCCGGTGGTCAGAACCTGTCACGGGCAACCCGTGGTCTGTCGGCGTCCGTGGCGGCACCATCGTTGCTGCGGACGCGACGGACACGGAGTGGTCCGTCACCGTTGAGGCGAACCGAAAGTGTTACGTCCTGACGGTCCCGGAGGGCGTGGCACACGACCAAGTTGGGCGTCCGAACGAGGCGTTTGAGATCCGGTTCGGCAAACCGATGCGGAGCCTGTCGGTTCCGTGGTTCGGAGGTGATGTATGGCAACCCGCGCACTGACCTACACCGAACGAGACGTGATCCTGACCCGTGCGATTGCGCGGTTGCAGGATGTCCGGAAAGAGAACTCCATGGCGACCCGTGCCCACCAGGACTACATGGCGCAGGGGTACTCGTCCCTGAGCCAGCGGAACCGGCTGGACGGGTTCGACACGGCGTGCGACGACCTGCACACCGAGGCCTCGTACCAGTTGACCGAACTGGAGTACACGCCCGCCATCATCGCCAAGGTGGGGTGCCCGTCCGGGTACTCGGCCCTGACGATCTACGGGGACGATGACGCGACCAACCCCAAGCACTTCATCGCGAACGGCGGGAGCCCCTTCGACGGGTTCGCCGTGGGGGACAAGGTCACCGTCTCGGGCGCGACCGACACGAACAAGAACGGCGTCTTCACCATCTCGGCCAAGACGAGCGACAACGACTTCACCGTCACGGAGAGCATCGGGAACGGGAACGAGGGCCCGACCCTGGCGGTCGAGATCCAACTGTACGAGAAAGCCTGATGAGCGACTTCCTGAAACAGAGCGATGTGACTCCTCAGATGAAGGAGGAGATCATGGAGGTGTTGCCCGCAGCGGCAACGTCCACCAAGGTCTTCGCCAAGACCTTCATGCCGGAGGTGTTCTACGCCGAGTTCGAGCCGCGCATCCACGACCCGCTGTTCGCGGCCATTGACGACCCGGACCTTCAGAAGGTGGCGGTCCAGTCTGTGCGCGGTCTCGGGAAGACCAGCATCGTCGCGAAAGCGTGGGCCGCCCGGCTGATCCTGTTCCGGTTGGCCCGGTACATCGTCTACATCACCAGCACGGAAGCATTGGCGGTCCAGAAGACCGAGAACCTGAAGCGGGAACTGATCCGGAACCCCCGGATCCGCGCCATATTCGGGGACATCCGGGTCTCGGACTCTGAACGGGACAACCCCGAGTTCGAGGACGTGGACGAGGACTTCACCAAAACCGCGTGGGTGGCGAACGGGCAGACGGCGGTGTTCCCACGGGGCGGGCTCCAGCCCGTCCGAGGCATTCTGTTCGACTCCTTCCGGCCCGACGTGATCATCATTGATGACCTGGAAGACCGGCTCAAAGCCAAGTCGGAGATCTACCGGGAAGAGCGCTGGGACTGGTTGTGGGGGGACGTGTCCGAGGCCGTGGACCAGTGGGGCCGGGACTACAAGATCGCGTACACGGACACGGTTAAGCACCAGGACTCCTGCCTCGTGCGCCTTGAAGAGGCCGTGGACTGGGAAACCGTCAAGTTGCCCATCTGTGACGCGGAGTTCCGGACCCTTGCGCCCGGCCTGATGCCGCAGGAGAAGCTGGACGCGAAACTGGAGGCGCACCGGGTATCGGGCACGATGGACGTGTTCTACCGGGAGTTCATGTGCCAGCCCATGAGCGCGGAGACGCAGGTCTTCAAGAAGGAGCACTTCCGGTACTACCACGAGACCGACACAGAGTTCGTGGCCCGGAAATCCGCTCTGGACAACGTGGTGATCATAGACCCCGCCAAGACGCCGAACCCCAAGAGCGCCGATTCGGCCATTGTGGGGGTGGGGTTCGACTTCCAGCGAGACAGCGTATACGTGCGGGACATCATCGCCGGGAAGTACACCCCGGACGAGGTATGGAAACACGCGTTTGACATGGCCAAACGGCTGAACGCGCACGTGATCGGCGTGGAGACCACCGGGCTGGGCAAGTTCGCCACGTGGGGCGTCGAGAACGAGATGCGGCTCCGTGGCCAGTACTACGAGATCGTCGAACTGAAGGCCGTCCGGGGCCAGATGGAAAAGGGCAAGATCGAGCGTATCCGGCTCCTGATCCCGCACTACCGGTTGGGCCGCATCTTCCACAACCCGAACTGTTGCGAACGGTTGGAGAAACAGCTAATGAGCTTCCCGAACGCCCGCCTGTGGGACATCATGGACGCCCTCGGGTACGTGGTCCAGATCCTGGCGGAAGGGGAGCGGTTCTTCGCGGGCAACATCGACGAGGAGGACGACAGCGTCCGGGCCGCACTCGAACTGGCCGAACTCAACACGACGATGCCGAAAGAGAAACCCATCGAGACCGGCACGTGGTTTGACGGACCGGTCATGAACCAACTGGAGCCGCTTCCCTTATGAGTTACGAGAAGACCATCGAATCCGAACGCGGCGAAACCCTCAGCCAGTACCAGTACGACTACGACTACCCGGACGGGCTGAACCTAAAGCCGGGTTCCGAACTCCACGGGGAACTCGTGGACGAGATCAAGAAGCGGGCCAGGGCCGCGCACGAGAAGGTGTCCAACCGGTACGACGATTGGGACGAGACCGACAATGTCCTGAACGCGTACGTGGACCTGGACGCGGAAGAGAAGCGGGCCCAGGAGAACGACAAACGGAAACCCGTATCGGTCGTGGTCCCGATCCAGTTTGCCATTCTCGACATCATGGTCTCCTACCTGATCGGCGCGTTTTTCATGGACGAGCCCTTCTGGCGCATCGAGGGCCGTGAGCCGAACGACAAGTACGGAGCCAAACTGCTCGAACTCCTGATCCAGTGGCAATCCCAGATGCGCCGCCATGCCTTGTCGCTGGTGACGTGTTTCCGGGACCAGATCGCGTACGGGATTGGCGCATGTGCGCCCGTGTGGGACGTGGAGTACGCCTACAAGACCGTCCGGAAAGAGCAGATCCAGGTGAACCGATGGGGGTGGCCGTCCATCCAGGAAGTAAAGGCCCAGGAGGAGTACGTGGCCTTCGAGGGGAACCGGTTGGAGGCCATTGACCCCCGGATGATTCTCCCGGACCCCAACATGCCGATCCACGAACCCGACCAGATGGAGTTCTTCGGGTGGGGTCGGGAACGGAACCTGATGGATGTCCTGAAAGAGGAGGCGACCGGCGGAACCGGCATCTTCAACGCCCGGTATCTCCAACACACCGAACACGGGTCGTTCCTGTTCAAGGACACGTCCTCAGCAGGACGTTCGGATGAGATCCGTGTCGGCCAGCAGCCGCCCACGCAGAACGTTTCCAACACGGTATCGGAAATCTGGATGTACTGGTGGCTCATCCCGCGCCATTGGAAATTGGGCCCGTCCGAGGAGCCGGAACTGTGGTTGTTCTGTCTCGCGGACGATGAGGTGATCATCCAGGCCCGGCCCGCCAACCTGGACCACAACCGGATCCCGGTCGCCGTGGGTGCCCCGGACACGGACGGGCGGAGCATCACCCCCCTTTCCAGGCTGGAACGCACCAAGGGCCTCCAGGACGCTGTGTCGTTCCTGTACTCGACCAAGCTGACCACCGCTCTCCGTGCGTCCAGCTTCAACAGCATCATCGACCCGTCGGTGATCAACATGGACGACCTTCTGAACCCGAACCGACAGGGCATCGTCCGGACCCGAAAGTCTCACTGGGGGAAGGCCGTCAAGGACGCCGTGGCCCCGTTGAACCTGTTGGACGCCACCCAGAACCACATCGTGGACGGGGCCGCGTTCCAACAGATGATCCGGGAAGTGACGGGCGCGACCGAGACCATCTCGGGCCAGCGGCGCACAAACAGCGCGGATGTGACGGCGGCGGAAGTGCGTGGGGACCGGTCCTCGGCGTTTGCCCGCATGGAGAAGATCGCCCGGATGATGTCCTGGCAGTTCTTCACCCCGCTGGGATACCTGATCACGAAACAGACGCAGCAGCTCATGGAGACCGCGACCGCCCTGCGGGTGGTGGGCCGGTGGGAAGAGATCCTCCGCGAACAGTACGGGAACACCGCGCTGGTGGGTCCGTTCGACATCCTGGTGGACTTCGACATCGTGGCCAGAGACGGCACAATCCCCAACCCGGACAACGCGGACACGTGGATCCAGTTGTTCCAGTACATCTCCGGGAACGAGATGCTGGCCCAACAGTTCGACACGACCCGAATTTTCAAGCACATCGCCCACATGTTGGGCGCGAAAGACCTGCACCAGTACGTGGTCCAGCCGCAAGTCATGCAGCAAGGGCAGATCCAGCCACAAGTCCAGGCGGGCAACATGGTCCCACAACAGGAGTACGCACGTGCCACACAACAGCCCCAGTTCTGAGCCGCCGGATTTCCTGAAGCTTCGGGACGACCTGTGGGAACAGTTCGTCAAGAAACAGTCCGTGCGCCACGTACAGCCAAGCGTCTTCAAGAGCCTGTCGAGCCACAAGGGATGGAAGGCCGTCGAGGTCGCCGGGTTCCTGCTCATCGAGCATTACCGGCGCGGCATTGAGGCCGCCGATAACCCCGAGGAGATGGTCGAGCTTCGGGGCGCAATCAAGGGCGTGAAGGATTTCATGGAGATCCCGAACAACCTGTTCGTGGCCGCGCTGGAACGCGAAAAAGAGGCCGCGAAGGAAAACAGCAAAGAGGAGGACACAGATGTCTCGTAAGAAGAAAGAGCAACCGCAGAACGAGCCAAAACTCGAACACGACGCGCCCCCACTGGACGAGTCTCCGCCCTCGGACGAAGGCGTCACCGAGGACGAGATCGAAGCGACCTTCGGAGACGCGTTGGACGCCGAAAGCGAACCGCAGGAGGATGGCCAGGAGCCGTCTTCCGGGGACGCGTCCCAGAGTCAGGAGGAGCCGCCGCAGGAACCCGAATGGGAACCAGAAGACGAAGCGCCTCCGCAGGAGGACGAGCAGGAGCCGCAACCCCAGGCCCAGTACCCGCCGCAGTACGGGGTACAGCCTGGGTACGGGTACCCGCCCCAGGGGTACGGGTGGCCCCCGCAGGTGCCGCAACCGGGCCAGATGCCGCCGGGATACGGGTACCCGCCCCAGGGGGGTGCGCCCCAGTACCAGCCGCAGCAGCCCGCGCCGCAGCAGGAACCGGAGCCGGAAGAGGAGACCGGCCCGTACATCACGGAGGAGAACTTCGCGGATGTGATCAGCAGCCCCGAGGCGCTGAACAGCCTGTTGCAGAAGGTGAAGGACGACGGACGCCGCGAAAGCCTCCGGGAGGCCAGGGCGGAAGTCCAGCGGGCCCAGGTGGCCGAAAAGGCCCGGACCTTCTGGCAACAGAACCCGGACCTTGTCCCCCTCCAGGGGGTCGTGAACCAAGAGTTCAACCGGATCGCCTCCGTGTATCCGAACGCCGCGTTCGAGAGCGTGGCCGCGACCGCCGCGAACGTGGTCCGGCAGAACTTCTCGGCGCAGCTTGACGCGTGGAAGCAGCAGCAGGAGCAGATGCAGATGCAACAGGCCCAACAGACTGGGTTCCAGCAGCCACAGGGCATGGCTCCGCAGCAGCAGACACGGCAGCAGCGTCCCAACCCACAGAAGCCGCAGCAAAGCGCCGCCCCGGCCCGGAAGCCGTCGTTCGCTCACGCGCCCACGACGCGCCAACAGCCGTCACGGCCCAACAAACAGGAACTCGATCCTCTTGAGGAGGAACTGCAAGGCACCCGGTACTCGTTCTGAGTCCGAGCGTGTCGCGGAAAGGAGGTGATTGTGCATGGGTAAGCGATGGAACAACAGCGAACTCCGTGAAGTCATCGACAACATGGAGAGCTTCGCCGTGTCGAACGGCGATGCCGTTGTCATGGACCTCCACGACGAACGGGTGCTGGTGGACCTGAGCAGTCTCGGCGCGACCGATACTGCCACCCTGACGCTCCCGTCCGTTGTGGCGGCGCGTGGGAAGATCTACAGCATCCGCATGACGGCTGCCGTGGGTGCCGCTGGCGGGGCCCTGACGATCCAGGACGCCGGTGATGCCGACGTGTCGTATTCCGAAGCCTCGCTCGACGCGGCGAATGACCGTGTCGTGCTGTACAGCGACGGGTATCTGTGGCACGTCCTTTCGAGCACCATCGCGTAATCGGGGGTGGTCCCTGATGCGCACTGACTGACAGTTGAATCAATGCTTGGCCGTATGGGGGCCGAAGCGCCAAAGGAGATGGGAAAATGCCTGACGTTTTTCTGGGCACGAGCCATACCGGGCGCTGGGCAACCGACGGCCAGCGACCGAAAAACTGGCGGAAGAAGGTATACGAGCTGGAGCCCAACGGCGATGTCGCCCTTGCGGGTATCCTCTCGATGCTCCCTTCCGACCCCGTAGACGACCCCGAATACTACTGGTGGATCAAGCGTCCACGAGCGTTCGGGGGCACCGTCGCGGGGGTGTACAAGAACCCCCAACTCACCACGGCCTATGGTGCCGCCACCTACTCGAAAGGGCAGGAGGTCCACCTGAAGGTCGCGGAATCCGTTGCCTCGCTCTTCCGGCCTCAGATGGAAGTGCTCATGCACGACGCCGATGATTTCACGAAAGACATCGTCGGCAAGGTCATCGAGGTGGCGAAGAACGGTGATTCCAGCCGCGTTTCGGTGCGGCTCCTCGAAGCGGACGGGTCCAACTATCTCGGGTCCTGTGACACGGTCACCATCGTGGGTGACATGCACCCCGAGAACTCGGAAGCTCCCCAGGCGCTGAGCCACGACCCCGTCAAGTACTACAACTACACCCAGATTCTCCGCGAACCGGTTCGGATTTCGCGGACGGCGTCGGGTGCGAAGTACCGGACGGGCAACAAGAAGGCTCAGCTGAAGCGGGATGCCGCCGACCAGTGGATGCGTCAGCTTGAACGCGCCGTCATCTGGGGCGTCAAGCACGAGGGCACCGGCGACAACGGAATGCGCGAAAGCTCGTTCCAGGGCATCGTGCGCTTCATCAAGCAGTACGCCGCCGCGAACATCCAGGACTACCGGACCATCACTGGTTCGGAGTACGAGGGCAAGACGTGGCTCCAGGCCGGGGAAACCTGGCTGGAGAACCTGTTCTCCACGGTGTTCAAGTACGGCTCTTCGGAGCGGCTGTTCCTGATGAGCAACGCTGGCATCACGGCGATCCAGCGGGTCATCAAGGAGGCCACCACGTACCAGATCACCGGGGACGAGAAGTACTACGGGCTCAACGTCCGGAACCTTCGCACCCCGTTCGGCGAGGTGAAGCTCAAAGCCCACAAGATGTGGAACCAGAGTTCCGCTGGTTTCCTCCAGTACAAGGGTCTGATCGTTGACCCGGCCAACACGATGCGGTTGCGTCCCTACGTCGAAGGCGGCGAGATGCACTACATCAAGGCCCGCAACGACAGCACCCTCCTGGACGGGACCATCGGAGACTGGATCGGGGAACTGGGCTTCGAGTTCTGGGCCCCCGAGACCGCCGCGTATGTGGATGGGATCGGCCAGGACAACACCGTGGGCCTGTAAGCCACGGACTGAAGGAGAAGACAAATGGACCTGGGTACGCTTCGTGAGAAGTTCGCACAGACCAGTGGGCGGTATGACCTTGTCAACGCCGACGGGTCGGACAACGGGGCGGACTTCTTCATCAACGCGGCACAGCGGAAGCTGGACCGCCTGGTGGATGTCACCGCTGCGGATGCCCGGCACTTCGAGCAGGTGTCCCCAGGTACATTTCTCCTGAAAACCCAAAAGGTACGCGCTCTGCGGCGGGTCACGGCTGCGACCGATGACGGTCGTGCCCCGCTGCGGGCGCTGACCATGTGGGAGATGCGCGACCTGTACGGGGAAGACTTCTCGCTCGTGGACACGGGCCAACCCCTCTACTGGACCTTGGCGAAGATGCGCCTCTCCCCCGAGGAAGCCGACTGGACCCAGAGCAACTTCACGGATCCGGACAGCGACCCCGAAACCGACGACGCCATGAACGACTACCAGGACATCGCGTACGGGGACGACCCCGCCGTGTACCAGGGCGTGATCATCATGCCCGCACCGTCCGTTGTGACCACCATCGTCTTGTGGGGCAAGTTCTACAGCCCGACCTTGACGGCGGACACGGACCTGTCCTGGTGGACCGTCAACGCTCCCGAGGTGCTCATTATGGCCACCCAGGGGGAGTTGGAGTGGTTCAACCGAAACGAGTCCGGGGCACAAGCCTGGGAGAAGGTCGTCCGGGACGCTCTCATCTGCATCCAACACGACACGATTGAACAGGAGATGTCCCTGTATGAGAACCAGCACGGGGGCCTCTCGTTGGGGTGGTAACCATGGCTGAGAAATCCATTCAGAAGTTCCGCGTGACCGACAACAACTGGATGCGGCACCGGCAGAAGATGCGCCGGGTCCACGTCTCGCGAACCCCCACGGTCCTCCAGTTGGCGGTGTTCGACACGCCCCTGTCGCTCCTCATGCCGTTTGAGGGACGGCTCCACGACGTCTGCGCCATGTACCGGCCCGCCGTGGAGTCTTCGGAGTGGCCTGACCTGGTCATGACGATCAAGCAGTTTGACGGCGGCGCGACTGTCGCTGTTCACATCCCGCTCCGGGAGTCGGGGTTCATTACGTCCGAACAGGAGGTTCCCGTGGAACAGGGGGACGTGGTCCAGTTTTCCGTCACCCCCGTGCCCAGCAAACCCATCCTGGTCGCCATGAGTTACACGCGACGGGTGGACGTGGCAGATACGGTGTATCTGCCGCCGGAGGAACCCAGTGCCTGATGTGTTGCGCATAAGCGGCGCGTTCCGGCAGGGCCTGTGGCCCGAGGACCGGGAAGCGTTGAACGCGCCCGCCCTGGCGGTCTGCCGGGGGGTGGAACCGTCCGCCCTGGGGTTGCGGCCCCACTACGGGGTCTCGGAACCCATGACGTTGTCCCACGCGTGGCCGTTCCCGCAACTCTTCCGGGGCGAGACCCAGACGTTCCTCCTGAACGAGGCCACCCTGTACTCGGTCAACGAGAACACGTGGACCACGTCCCTGGAGAACGTCTACACGGAAGGCACCCCGCCCGTCCTGACCACGATCCCGGCTGGCGGCGGGCCGTGGCATTTCGTGGACTTTGGCCGGTCCTGTCTGTTCTTCAATGGCGCAACCACCGTCTACCGGGACGAGCAGAACTCCAAGTGGATCGTGGAGGACACGATCTCCATCTCGACGGGCCTGAACCTGTGGGAACGGATGCTGTTCGGCGGCATGACGGGGTGGCAGACCGAGTGGGACAGTATCGCGTCGTGGATCTCGGACGCCCCGGCGCAGGTCCAGACCACGTTCGCCCTGGATGAGAACACGGTCATGTGGTCCAGCGTGGGGGCGGGGGATTGGCTCTACATCATCAACGAAGCGCGGGGCCAGACGGGCCACGTCACCAGCCCCAGCACATACGATTCCGGCGACCCCCTGTTCAAGCACCTGCTCCGCCGGAACCAGATCGGCTGGGTCCCCATGCCCTGGCGAGGAGGGATCTACCGGATCCTCCCCACGCCGGACGGAGCGGTCGTGTACGGCAAGAACGGGGTCGCGGTCCTGCACCCCGTGATGGACCCGTACCTGACGTTTGGCGTCCAGAAGCTGGCCGGGTTCGGACCCGTGGGCCGGGGGGCTGTGGACGGCGACGAATCGGGCCACGTGTTCGTGGACCAGGACGGGACCGTATGGCGGTTCGTGCCCGGTCAGGGACTCGTCCGTCACGGGTTCCGGCAACAGGTGTACCCGATGATCTCGAACACGATCCTCGTCGTGAACACCAATCGGGAAGGCCGGTACTACATCGGGGACGGGACGAACTCGTACCTCCTGACGGGCGAAGGGAAACTGGCCGATGCGCCCCAACGAGTCCATTCGTGCGACTGGTTCTCGGGCGGGCCCGTGGGGGTTGCGACGGACAACGCGGACACGTCCTTCGAGGTGCGCACTACCGACCTGGACCTCGGGACCCGGCACGCGAAACAGCTCCATGAAGCGCGGCTGGGCGCGGCCTCCCCGCAGGATTACACCATCGAGGTGCGGTACCGGAGCGATGCGGACGGGTCCTGGACCACCGTGTCCGGCCTGACCCCGGCCCGCGACGGGACGGTGGCTCTCGATATCACGTGCGTGGAGTTCAACCTCACGGTCACCAAAACGACGTACGCGTCCGTGGCCGTGGACTACGTGGATGTCATCTGGTCCATGGGGGACCGGACGAAGAACATCGCCACGTTGCTGGGGGCCTGATGCCGAAAGAGTTCCTCCACAACATGTCCAAGGCCCTGAAGGCGGGCGTGGTCCCGCTGGAAGACGCCCGGATGAACGTTCAGGCGTTGGAGACGTGCCGGAATCTGCGCCCCACCCCGTACGGCCTGGCACCCATCCGGGACATCTACTACGCGTCCGCGCCCAACGGGGTATCGTGGCCGTTCCCGCAAGCCATTCAGGGACGGGTCCACAACCTCGTCGGGTACGCGGACGCGCTCTACAGCGCCGGGACGGCCTTGTTCGGCACCACCACCCTCATCACAACCAAGAACCCGGCGTTTGCCAGCCCCGCCTCCATCCCCAACCGGGGTATCACGGCGGGGGACGTGTGGCACCACGCGGATTTCGGGGAAACGGTGTTCCTGACCAACTCCGCGAACCTCGTGTTTACGAACCCGTACCTGTCCCGAGAGATCAGCGGGACTACGTGGTTCTCGGGCGGTGACCCGATCCCCCGCACGGTGTGCGGTTTCCGGGGAACCCTCTTCATGGCCCAGTTCGCCAGCGGGTCGCATTTCGACAGCACCGACTGGGGGTGGGTATGGGACGTGGCGGTCCAACACATGCCCGACTTCCATGCGGGGCACGAGGACCAGACCCTCGGGTCCGGGTGGATCATGTACTCCCAGCAGGGAGGTGGCGCACACGACGCGCCGTTCACACTCGAACTGGCCATGCTGGGATACCCGCAGGACGGCACGTTCGCCAAGCTGAAGGGCGAGATCGCGGCGGCGTTGCGGAACCGGACCATCGGGTTCCTGCGGAACGTGTACCCCGGCACGATCTACTGTCTGAAACCCATCGGGGCGCGGGTAATGGTCTACGGGGACTACGGAGTCTCGTACATTGGCCCGTCCGACGCGGCCAACCGGTGGCAGGTCTACGAGTTCCTGGACGTGGGGGTGGACCAGCGGCGGGCCGTCGTGGGCGACGACCGGGACCACTGGTTCATCGACAAAGAGGACTGCTTGTGGCATATCGACCGGAACGGCTCCATCTTGCGGCGCGGGTACGAAGACGTCATCGGGACCATCACGCAACCCAACATGACTTTCGACCCGGTCCGGCGCGAGGTGTATATCTCGGACGGGACCACGTGTCTCGTGGTGGGCGAAGAGGCCGCATACACGATTCCCGAGAACCCCACGTCTCTCGTCAGGGCGGCATCCAACATGCTGGTCGGGTTCAACGGCGGCGGCACCGGGACCACGTTCGAGGTCGTGACGGTCCCGTTTGACTTCCATAACCGGGACCGGAAGGTGTTGCGCCTTGTCGAGGCCGGGTTCTACGACCTCACGAACGTTCAGGCCCAGATCTTGTTCCGGTATCAGGGGGAAACCACGTGGCGCACGTCCGCGACGGTACCGTTGTCCCAGGTGAACTGGGCTTTCTTCGGCATCACCGGGCACGAGTTCAAAGTGAAACTGACAGGGACCGTGGGCAGCACGGACCCCAAACTGGAGTATCTCCATGTCCGTTGGCAGCAGGAATCCAAACTCGCAATCCGTGGCCTCACAGCCCAAGGGGACTGACCCCCGGCCCGTCGTGGCGGTCCAGTTGACCGTGGACCAGATCCAACGGAACTGGAAGGGGTTGCGCAAAGCCATCTACGAGATCCTTCCGCCTCTCGTGAAGGACGAGCCGGGCCTGGAGGCGCTGATCCGCGACCAGCTTGCAGACGGGACCATGCAAGCCTGGGTGGCAGGGTACCAGGACCAGAATGGGAAGACCGATATCCGCCTCATCGCGACCACACAGATCGTGCCGCAGCACATGTCCCCCCGGAAGAACCTGCTCATCTTCAGCCTGTTCTCGTTCGGCGGACTGGACGACCGGGTGTGGCAGAAGGGCATGGACACGTTGGTCAGGTTCGCCCGAGGGAAGGGCTGTTCTCGCGTACAGGCGTTCACCCAGGAACATCGCGTAACTGACATCGCTGGGGCCGTGGGCGGGGACGCCTCGTGGCGGCTCATCCAGTGGGAGGTAGAGTGATATGTCTTCCGCCCCGACAGGCAGCAGTGGTAGCGGGTCCACCACAGTCCATTTCCCCGAACACGTCGAAATCGCGCACCGGCGCTGGCTCACGGGCCAGACCTCCGACACGGGCGACCTGTTCGACTACCCGTACAACATCATGGAGTTCGTGGAAGCGGCCCTGGATGCCGGGTCTCCGTACGGGGCCGCGTACGCGTACGACCCGAGCAGCGACCTCGACTCCATCGACTACGTCTTGAGCGACTTCAAGGCCCTTGTGGACGGACTGGACCCACAGACGGATTTCGACACCTTCCTCACGAAGGCGAAGAACTCCATCGGGGACATCGTCTTGACAGACGCCCAGATTGCCGCGTTGGTGAGCGCGTTCGAGACGCGGGCCGAGGACCGGTACGACCATTCGGTGAACCGGCTATCCGGGGCCATGTGGGCCAGCCGGGCCGTCACCAGTAGCGCGTTCGCCATCGGGCTTGCGTTGCTGGAGGCGGACAAGAACCGGGACGTGAACGCGTACGACGCGGAACTGGACGCGCAGAACCAGCGGCTCAAAGCGGCCCTGATCGAGAAGTCCGTGGACAACATGATCCGGATGCAGTTCGGCGGGCTGGAGGCTCACAAGAACCACCTGATGGGCACCATGGACGTGGGCAAGGCGCGGATCATCGCACAGAAGGAGTATCTGGAAGATGAGTTGCGGTACGCGCACGAGGACGCCGTATGGGACCTGGAAGTCTTCAAGTACGGCACTGCGGTTCTGGGCGGGGCCCAGGGGTATCCGTTGATCCCGCCCCGGCTCCCGAAGGGCTTGTCCGCTCTCGCGGGGGCCATGTCGGCTCTCGCGACCGTGGGGCCCATGCTCCCGGCGGCGGGTCCGTTGGCCATTCCGCTGGGCGCGGGGGCCGCGCTGTTCGGTGGCGCGATGGGGTCCTATCAGGGCGACCCGAACGCTTCAGTCTTCAACCGATAAGGAGGTTTCATCATGGGCGTCGATATGGCAGATGTGATGCTCAGTCCGTTGACCTACAAGGCTCTCGGCCAGTTCGCCGGGGCGATGTCCCAGAATCCGTACCACATCGCGAACCAGCTTGCACCGGGCGCGGTGGACAACGCGGAAGCCGCCCTCATGCAGTACGAGGCACAGCGGCAGAAAGAGAAGGAGGAGGAACTGGACGATTCCACCGGCGAGACCATCGGCAAGGTCGGCGGCACCATCATCGGAGCCGTCCTGGGCGGACCTGCTGGCGCGGCTATTGGGTATCAGGCCGGTGGCAGCATCGGCGGCGGCACCGAAGCGATGATCGAAGGTCGCTGGCAGGAAGGGTTGGGCGACCTGACCATGGGCGGCATGAACGTCTATGGCGGGTACGAGGACGGGGCGTTCTCGAAGGGCAACCATCCCGTCGCGGGCGGGTCCGTGAAGTCTACCGGCGGCCCCACTACCGGCGCGGAGGGGTTGTCCTTGAGTCCCCCGACGGTGGAGCCGTACGCCGAAACACCGGCCATCAAACAGGCGATGGCGACACCTGCCCCGTCGCCCGCTCCTGGCTCGTCCGGCGGGATCACGACCGGGCTGGAAGGTCTGACCCTGGCCGGGCCGGGCGGTCCTGCCCCGTCCCCCGCGCCCGGCGCGACCCAGAAGGCCATGGCGATGGGGATGCCGTCCCCCTCGATGGGTGCCCCGTCGGCACTCGCCGCGATGGGTCAACCGTCCGGGAATCCCGGTGCGTCGGGTTTCCAGCAACCCGGTCTCCCGATGGGCCCGCAGATGCGGGGTCCGGCCCAGACCCAGGGGGGCGCACAGCCCCAGATGACCAACAGCCTGTTCCGGCCCGTGGCCATGAACCCCCAGGCGCGGGTCAACCAGCCGGGGGGCGGGTACGGGTTCGTGAAACCGAACCTGCCGCTGACCCAGCGGTTGAACCCGATGTACCGTCTGGGGATCGGTCCCCGACACGGGCGCAGAGGCCAGAGCCAGAACCAGAACACCCAGCAGGGCCGGACCCCATACGGGCTGTACCCGCCCTACTGATCATGGAGGCCCATCATGCCTGAGCAGAAGCAGAAGCGAAACAAGGTCGAGACGTGGGCGGACGCTCTCGGGACCATCGGACAGTCGCTCCAGCAGGAGCAGCAGCGCAAACAGATGGTGCCCAAGACGGTCGTGCCCCCGTTGGGCCTGTCCAGCAAGAACACGGTCGCCTACATGAACGCCATGGGGCAGCAGGAAGCGAACCGGGCTTTCGCGGCGCAGCAGTACGCGAACATGCTGAACCAACAGGCCCAGAGGGAACGGGAGTGGGAGGCCCAGCAGGAACAGGCCGCGCAGGAGGAACAGTGGCGGCAACGGGAGTGGACGGCCCAACAGGATCAGGCCCGGCAAGCGAACCAGTTGGAGCAGCAGAAGCTCCAGATCTCCCAGCAGCGGGCCGACGCCTACCAGAGCGCGGTCAACCAGCCCCCCACGCCCTCGTACCGGACCATGTCCGGTATCGGGCCGACCGGGCAGGAGGTCCGGCAACTGGTCCGGATCGACCCCCAGACCGGTCAGGCGGAACCCGTGTACAGCCTCCCGCAACCCGAGCCGCAGATGACGGCCCCGTCCCCGTCGTTGCGCGAGGTGACGCTCCCGGACGGGTCCAGAGGGTACGCGTACATCCAGATGGACCCCGCGACCGGGCAACCCATCGTGACCCCCGTGCAGGGCGCGGCCCCCGTGGCGTCCAGCAACGCCCAGCCCACAACCCCGGAGGAGTGGACGAAACAGTACAACCGCCTCTGGGAGATGGCCGACCAGATCACCGAGAACCCCGGTAAAGGCGAAGAACTCGACGACCTCGTGGACCGATTGTACGATACCGCCCTCCAGGCGGGGTTCTCCCGGAAACTCATCGCCTCGGTGTTCCAGGCGCATCCCGGCACGAACACGTGGATGCAAAAGGTCATGAAGAGCGCGGAGCAGTCGTTGGGCCAGCCCGCAGGTTCGCAGGGACAGGCGCAGGGCCAACCTGCCCGCAGGTTCAGCCTCCAGGGGGACTCGTTCGTGGAGCAGGGAGCCGCGAAGGGATCCAGCAAGACACGGGACCCCAAACAGACGGCACCAAAGACTGGTGCGGGCACAGGGCGCGGCGAGTTTGCACGACGTCTTGCGCCGTGGTTGTCCCCGTCCCGGTGGCCCGATGCACTCGAAAAAGCGGCAGAACAGGCCGTGGGGCCGTGGCTCGACCAGATGGCTCCACCGCCTTTGCCGATGTTGCCCAACACGACAGCGCCCGCCACGCCCTACATCGACCCGCAGTTCCGGCGGTTCAACCCGAATCTGGGCTTCGGCCAGTAAGGAGGACTCATGCCGCGCATCACCGTCCAGACCACCCAGGGGCTTATGGATTTCGAGTTCCCCGAGGGGACGGCTCCTGAAAAGGTGAACACCGCCGTCCAGCAGAAGCTGGCCGAGGTGGGGGCGCAACCCGTCTCCTCGGGACCGGCCCCAGAGCCGGATATCGGAGCGGGCACGGAGTTTGCCCGTGGGCTGGGGCGCGGCACCGCCAATGTCGCCACGAATGTCCTGATGGGGCTTCCCGAGATGGCCGTCCGTGGGACGACCGAACTGATGCGCAGCACGGTGGCGGACCAGCTTGCCAACCAGGGCCGCATGCTCAACCGGCAGATGGAGATGTACGGGGGCGGGATCCCGGAGCAGACCCAGGAGCGGATCTCGCAGGGCGTCGAGGGCCAGTTCTCCGAAGGGGTCCGGGCCAACCCGGCGGCGGCGTTGCCCTTGTGGTTGGGCACCGAAGGGCTGGGTCAGGCGCGGCATGCCATTCAGGGACGCGTCCAAGAAGCGATCCCGCCGTCCAACGTGGTCCAGCAGACGGACCTGTCCCAGATGCCGTGGTCTCAGTTGTTGGACCCGAGAGACCCCGTGACTCAGCGGATTCTCTTGTCTTCGGGCGGCGAATCGTTGCCCTACATGGGCCTCGGGTTGGGGGCCGGTCTGGCAAGCGGTGGCGCGGGCGCAGGGGCGTATCTGGGCGGTGCCCTCGGGGGAACGACCGAGGCCGTGACTATCTATGACGAGGCCAAGCAGCAGGGCATGTCCGAAGCGGAGGCCCTGAGGCGGTTCCTGGGGGCCGCCGTGGCGACCTCGGCCCTGGAGGGTATCGGGCTGGACGCGATCCTGAAGAAGCTGCCGCCCAGCATCACAGGCAAGTTCTTAAAAGCCGTAGGGAGCGGTGTCGTCGAGGGAACCACAGAAACACTCCAGGAGTTTATCCAGGCCTCGTTGAGCGGCGCGGACCTTGAACAGGCCGCGAAAGAGGGTGCGCTTGGCGGCATGCTGGGTATCGCGATGGGCGGTGCCGCCGGGCCCGTGTTTGGCGGGACGGACGCCCAAGCAGATGCCGTGCCCGGCCAATACGTGCCGCAGCCGCCCCCCGGCCCCCCAGGGACGCCGCCCCCCGACGTTCCCGTGCCGGTCGGCCCCCCTGGAGGCGGTGTTCAGCCGCCCGTGGGAGGACAGATTGCCGCCACCCCGGAGGCGCTCAACCCGAATGCGTACCAAGGCCCGGATGGCGCGTGGTACGTGTGGCCCCCGAACTCGGACGTGCCGGTCCGGATTGGCCCGCCTCAGTCAAGTACCCAGCAAGTACCGCAACAGGCCCCACAGGGCGTCCCTCAGGCCCCACAGGCGGCTCCTCAGCCAAGTACCCAGCAAGTACCAGTGCCCGCGCCAGAGCCCGCGTACGCGCAGCAGCCGCCATATTTGGCCCAGCCGCCCAGCGGCATCCCGCCCGCCGTGGGTCCGCCCGTGGTGGGCCAGCCCGGCGTTCAGCCGCCGCCTCCGCCCCCGTATGAGCAGGTGCGAGACGAGATGGCCCTTCCGCCCGAAAACGAGAAGATGGGCCGGGGCCGGTGGGAGTCCGAGACCGTGCCCGCCCCGCCACCGGACGCCGCCCGGCAACAGGCGGCCAAACAGTACCTTGAGGACGCGTCCGACATGGACCTCGCACAGGCGCGGCTGTACGCTCAGCGTCCCCCCGCACCGTACGAGCCCTACGTGCCCTCCCCGTTCGAGGTCCCCGTGGGCGTTACGCCCCCGTACGTCCAGCAGCCTCCTCGCGGGAAGCAGCCCCGTGCGTCCGAGCCACCTGCACCGGAGCAGCCCATACCTGCTTCGCAAGGCAAGGAGCCGGGCGCACAGGCCGCTCCCGCTCCCCAGTCTACACCCGTTGCCCCCGAGCCGCAGGGGCCGCCTTCTGCTGGTCCTTCCCCAGCCGAGCCCCCTCCCCAGGCCCCTGCGGCTTCCACAAAACCTCGTGACGTGCGCGACAAGAGACAGCGGTACGAGGCCATCCAGCGGGCGTCAAGCGTCGAGTCCTCCGGTGTGCCGGTCATCCTGTCACACGCGCACCTGTTCACCAACGGCGAGGTAGACCGGCTTGTACACTGGATGGAGACGGACAAGAACGTGGACCGCCCAGTCCCTGCCGAAGATATAGCGCAAGAGCTTCAGATTCCCGACCTTATAAGGCCCTCCGACAAGAGAGAGGTTGGGTACGCGGCCCCCTATGAGCCCGGCCAGCAGAACTTCCGTTCGGCCCCGTACAAGAGGGAGGGGGGCATTCTGGGCGAACCGGAACAGGAGCGAGGGACCAAGGCGCAACGGAACATCCTCGCGGCCATCGAGGCCGTCGAGCAAAAAGGGACGCGGCGCGACCCGCGAAGGAACGACCTGACCCGCAAGCTGGGCAAAAGCGCGGCCCCGGACCTGCCCGCCGAAGAGCATGGCGTCGTTGGAGAGAAGTACCGCCAGTACCTCGAAGACGACATCTCCCAGGAGGAATGGGACTGGTTCATTGGGGATATGCGGGAACGGGTGGCCAACCCCGCACGGGCGGCAAGCCGCACCGCACGAGAGGCCGAGGCCCGCGAGGCCCAGGCCGCGCCCGAGAAGAAGCGGGGCAAGAGGCGCAAGACGTTCGCGACCCGAGACGAGGTGGACCCGTCCGGTGCCTCGCCCGTAGTCGGCATGTACATGGAGGAGAAAAGGGAGGCCGGAGACGACAGCGTCCTTCTGGTCCGGTGGGGGGACTTCTACGAAGCCATGTTTGAGGACGCCGAGGCGCTCTCAGGGGCGACGGGCATATCGTTAACGTCGCGAAACGAGGAGGGCAAGCCCGTCGCCATGGCGGGGTTCCCGGTCGCGCAAGCGGACAGGTGGGTCCAGAAGCTGGCGGACGCGGGATACACAGCCACGCTCGTGGACGAACCGGGGGCCGAGGCCCGCGAGGCCCAGGCCGCGCCCGAGGGCGTACGTGCCGCCGCTGACCAGATCGAAGCCATGGACCCCGACGTGCGAGACAACACCGAGGTGCATGACATGCCGGGCGGGCGGGACGCACACGCCCTCTGGGAGGCGCGTCAGTTCGCCAAGAAGGAAGGGAAGCCCGTACGGGTCGCGGGCAAGGACACGTTCTCCCTCAAAGATGAGTTCCACTCCGTAGTCAAGGTGGGGGACCGGTACTACGGGCTCACGAAAGACGAAGACCCGGACTCGGAGTCTTTGGCCATTGATAAGTACGGGTTCCCGCGAGAGTTCGTGTGGTCCTACCGTCCGCTGGACAGCGACACGGACCGGTCCATGCGGGAACCCATGGTTTCCGACACGCAGGAACTGATCGACATCATCCGGGCGGAACAGCGCCTGGAGGGAGGCACCAATGCCGAAGCGGTACGAGCGAATGCGGAACAAGTTCGAGAGGCAGGGGATGTCCGCCGAGAAGGCGAAGACCAAGGCGGCGAAGATCTACAACGCGACGAAGAAGCGCGGGGACCCGTCCCTGCACCAAGGGAAACGGCGGCGGAAGAAGGGGTAGAGCCGCATCACAACGCGTACGAGGACCCGCTCTCCAAAAGCGCGTTCACGGCCAAAGCATTTGAGAAGGCGCAGGAGTTTGGCCTCGTAAAGGGGGACTTCTGGACCCATCGGCCGGACCCGTCCGGCAAGACCGGCAAGTACACCCTCACGGACGTGCGCAAGGTCATCCAGAAGAAGGCCAATACCGCCAGGACCGCCGAAGAGTTCGAGCGGTACTCGGACGCCAAACTGGACGAGGCCCTGGCCCAGGCGCACAAGGAGCTTCTGGACACCAAGTCCCGCCGGAAACCTCAGGCGCGGGAGGAACGGGACCTCATCCTGTTGGAGAAACAGCGGCGGCAGGAAATGCGGAAGCCCCCCCCCAAGTCCGCACGGGAGATGGTAGAAGAGGACGAAGCCCTCATGGACCAGGAGGACGCCGAAGCGCGTGCCGAGTATGAGGGCATGTCCACGACGGACCTGCTGGACGAGGCCACGAGGCTGAGGGAACGCCTCAGCGAGGGGGGGTATGGCTCTCCAAACAGGTTGACCTTGCAGCAGGAATACGACATCCAGGTCAAGTTGGACGCGGTCAACGCACTCTTGCGCGAAAGCGAAGGCCGACTGTACAGCATGGGCCAGCCCGGCGAAGGCATGGCGGCGTCCGAGGCGGAGGCGCAGGTCGCGCCCATGCGGAAACGGTGGCGCAACGGCCCGTCTGATGTGCGGGTGGTCCAGTCTGAGGGACAGGTCCCGGAGAACCTGCGGCGGGAGGGCATGCGGGGCGTGTACGACCCAGAGACGGACACCGTGTGGGTTGTGGCGGACAACCTCGACCCAGCGCATGATGCGGCGTTCGTGACGGCGCACGAGGTCATCGGGCACCGGGGCATCGAGGCGGTTCTCGGCAAGGAGGCCGACTCGTTCTTCGCCGGTCTTGCGGCGGCACGGGCGCGGGAAGTCCGCCAGTACGCAGACGAGATGGGGTACGGGTTTACCACGCCCAAAGAACGTCGAACGGCGGCCCGCGAATGGTTGGCCGACCGGGTGGCGGCGGGCGACCTGGACCCGACCGTGCAGAACTGGTGGAAGCGGCTTCGCACGAAGCTCAAGAACGCGCTGTTGCGGATCACGGGGCGTTTCAATTGGACCGAGACGCAACTTCAACAATTGGCGTCTGCGTCCCGCGAGTGGTCCCAGACGGGGACGACTCCCACAGAGATTTTGAAGCGCGACCCCTATTTCGCCTTGAAGCCCCTTCGCGTACGGCTGAAGATCGCGGAGCTTGTGGAGGCGGCCCAAATAGCCCGGACGGCCCGCGAATGGTACAAGGAGTGCCAGGAGACCATTGAAGAGATGTTCGGGGACTATGCGCCCCTGTTCAAGGACTTCCTGGCCGCCACGTCGCCCATGAAGCCCGTTGGGGTCAACGTGAGCGAGGCCCTCAAGGCCATGGACCAGTGGTTCAGGGGCCAAGAGTTCGAGGGGTTCATGCCGTCCGTGGTGACCAATCTGGAACGCGCCCTGCGTGGTGAGGACCTGTCCGGGAAGAAGGTGCGCCCGTTCCAGCGTGCCCTCCATGGCGACCCGGAAGGAATTGCCATCGACCGGCACATGGCACAGTTGATGTTTAACCGCAACTCACCCACGGACCGGCAAATCCGCCTGGCGCAGAAACGGTGCAGACAGGTCGCAAACGAGTTAGGATGGACCCCCGCAGAGGCCCAAGCGGCCCTGTGGGCGTACAACCAGGTTCGGAAAGGAAAGGACATACAGGATGTCGAACAATTCGGACAGGAACTCCGCCGGAGAGCGGACCTCCTCGAAGCCCTCAGCGCGTCGTGGCCAGCCGACTGGCGAACCGCTGAAACCGCTGGTAAACGCCTATCGCAACGCCGCGCTGCTCGTGAGCAAGCTCGCATCGAGCAACGACGAGCAGAGCGAGAAGCCGCCGGAGAGACGCTCTGGTCGATGAAAGCGCGGCCCATTGAAGGGGCCGCCACGGGGCGGAAGCAGACCGCCCAGGAGCGGGTCAACCGGTGGCGGAAACGACAGGAGCCCGAGGCTCGTGGCGCGGTGGCCGCGCTGGCTCTCGGAACGCTCCGGAAACGGCGGGCCAAAACGGCGGCTGCGTACCAACGGGCCAACCGGTGGCAGTCGGCCCTCAGCCCCGACCAGCTTGAAGACATCGGGGCGTATCGCGAAGGGATTGGGCGGCTCACCAAGCCAGGCGACACATTCGCGGACGTGAAAAAGCGGATGACGGCAGAGATGCGCCGGGTGCTGAACGAGTACGCGGTCCACATCGAGCAGGAGCGGCAAGCCATCAACTCCTACCTGAAGGAGTTGGGTGAGGACGAGTACATCCAGTACATCGAGGACTACCTGCCCCACTTCTACGTGGGGGATACCCGCCGACGGCGGGAATTCGTGAACCGGTGGATCAAGAATTCGCCAAACGCCAAGAAGCGGAAGCTCCCCACCCTGGAAGATGCCATGAAGGGCGGCCTGAAACCCGTCACACAGGACGTGGCGGTTCTGTACAAGATGTACAGTTCCCTGAACTGGCGGGTTGCGACGAACAAGATGTTCGCGGAGAAGCTCCCCACGATCCGGCTCCAACACACCCGGCCCGAGGACATCGACCCCCGGAACCCGACCGAGATGTTCCCCTCTGTCGTCAGCACCACGTACAAGCCCGGCTGGGTGAAGATGGACCACCCGGCGCTCAACCGGGCGATGTTCCGGCGCGGTCTCAAGAAGGGGGAGACGATCCGGGAGTTCAATCCCGTGTACGTCCACCCGGACATTGCAGGACCGGTCCGTCAGGTGCTGGACGGTCCGTGGCGCAACGGGTGGACCCGTGCCATCGAGACCTTCAACGCCACGTCCAAACGGGCCATGCTGTCCCTGTCGCTGTTTCACCACATGGCCCTGACGGAGTCCGGTAACTCGGTTCTCGGGCGGTGGTACAACCCCATTCGGGGACTCGTCCTAATAGGCGAGGACGGCAAGCTGGTCCAGCGGCCTCATAAAAAGGGCCTGAACCTGCTGGAGAACGCGAAGTTCCTGGAGGACGCCATTGGACACGGGCTCCAGATCTCCCACACGTCCGACCATCCCGTGGACCGGACGAACCGGCAGTTGGCCCGGCTGGAGACGGCCCTCTCGGGCGTGCCTGTGTTGGGCACAGCGGCCCGACGGCTCCGGCAGGGGCAGCAGTGGTGGGACACGGCTCTCTGGGACCGGTACCACACCGGGTTGAAGGCGCTGGGATACTACGAGGCGGTCAACGAGTTCTTGAAGGACAACGACACCGCCACGCCTGAAGAAATCGAGGTCGCCAAAGAGAAGGCTGCCCGGCACATCAACGACGCCTTCGGTGGGCAGGAGTGGGAGTCCCACATGTGGTTGTCCCCGAAGGCGCGGCAAATGTTCCACTGGGCCATGCTGGCCCCGGACTGGACCGTATCGAACGCCCGCATCTTCTCGGAGACGTTCCATCAAGCCCACGACCCGCAATTGCGGAAGCTGCAACTTCGGTACTGGCGCAACATGGCGGTCACCCTGGCGGGAACGGCCATGGCGTTCCAGTACGCGATCTACCAAGCGTTTGGGGACGACGAGGAAAACGACAACCCCTTCCCGTGGCAGAACGAGGCCGGGAAAGAGTGGGACATCGACATCACCCCGTTGCTGCGGGCGTATATGCACGCCACAGGCCGGGAATTGGAAGGGCGGCGGTACACGCACTTTGGAAAACAAGCCCGCGAGGTCATGGGTTGGCTCACGGAACCGTTCAAGACGGGGTTCGGCAAAGCCTCCCCCGCCGTCCACACGGCGACGGAACAGATTCTGGGCGTGAACGGCCTGTACGAGGGCGAGGTGTTCACCACGGACTGGGTCCGTAAGGACAAACAGGGCCTCAGCATGGTTGGGAGCCGCTTGAAGGCGGTGGGCGAGAAATTCGTCCCCTTCGCGTTCCGAGACAACAACTTCGCGTGGACCGCTCCCATGAACAAGGGCATGACCCCTTTTAAGGGGCAGATGGCCATCACCCGCGCCCTGGAAGCGTACGCGGACCCCGGCGTCATCGAGGGGTTCAAAGGCACCCCGAACTACGAACGGAAGCTGGACCGGCTGGTCGAGGACATCCTGGACGCCATGGAGCGGAACGACGTGGACGCGGAACAGGTGCTGAAGTACAGCCTGGGCGAGGCCCGGTCCAAGTACTACCGGGAATTCCTGGACGCGCTGGAGGACGAGGATTACGACAAGCTGGAGCGGTTGGCCGAACCGGTGATCCGGCTCCACGCGGGCATCGACAATCTCCGGCGGAGCGCGGAAGCGCGGGGTATCGATCTCGGACCGGAACAGCGAGGGGCGATGAGCCGGGCGGTCTCGGGTGCGAAACAGTCCGTCCAGTACGGGCGTTAATTCTGGGGACCGGTCCTGTATGATACAATACAGGCAATCCGGGAACCGCCCGGAGGTGGACGGCAAGGGGCCGTCGAGAGTACCCGTCGCGCCTCTCACTGAAGCGTACCACGGCGGGTCATCGGCGCGGGGCAACCCGCGTGAGCCATCTGCCAGTGGCAGGTGGCCAACAAAGGCCTTCCGGTGAGCCAGCCTGGCGAATCACCGGTATATATTTGATATCCCCCTACGACCAGGGGCCCTGCTGAACGCCGGGAGGTCCGGCTGAAACGGATGGGTCCCACTGCTTAGCTGACCAGACACGGCCTGGAACAGTACCCCGGTGCGCGTTAGGTCGCGCACCCTGACGCTCGCCGCACTGGACGTGTGGCGGGCGTTTCTACACCAGCCCTATCTCGGGATCGTCCGCCTGAAGGTGGGCGTAGATCTGGGTGGTCTTCGGGTCTGAGTGCCCGAGCCACTGGCCGATCTTGTACAGGCTCACGCCCTCCATGGCCAACCGGCTGGCGAACGTGTGGCGCAACGTGTGAGGGGTCGCCCAATCGACCCCTGCGGCTTTCACGACGTCCCGGAAGGGGACACGCAGGTCGAACCGGTATCTTCCGCTGAATGTGCCGTTTTTCGGCCTCACCACGTACCCAGAAGGCCGCTGGTGGGCCCTCAGGACCCGCGCAAGGGTTTCACTCATGGGGACGGTCCTGAGGCGCTTCACGGCGCTCCTGGTCCCCTTGCTGCCCTCAATGTGGACCAGTCCGTGAACGCCCCGCCGGGGGGCGTCGTAGAAGTGGAACCAGCCCCACGTGGCGCGGTCCATCTCCTCTTTCCGGAACCCACCGTAGATCCCCAGGGCGAATACGAGGTGCATGTCCCGGCTGTGGGCCTCGGCTACCGCCATGACGGCGGCGATCTGTTTCCGGTCCAGCCACCGGGGGAGCGCCTTCTCCTCACGGAGCATCTCCACGCGGGCGAAGGGGTTCTCCCGCTCGTACCACCCCTCCCGCTTGGCCCGGTAGACCGTGGACCGGAGTTCGGCCAGATGCTCGTTCACGGTTCTCGGGGACACGTCCTTGAGGCGGGCTTGTTTGAAGTCCTCGATCTCTTCGGGTCCGACCTGGGAGATGGTCTTCACGTGAGGGTTCACTTTCAGGAACGCGTCCCAGGCCCGCCGGACCGCGTCGATGGTCTGGGGGCGGCGGTTCGCTTCCGCCCACGCGTTCCACTTCTTCCTGAGCTTGGCCACCCGCAGGTCCGAGGGCGCGGCCCGGACCGGGAGCCCGGCCATGCGCTCTTTCAGGAGGGCCTTCTCGATTTCGGCCTTCTTGCTCTCCGCCTCCTTGGCCTCCTTGGTGTGCAGGGACTGGTATAACCACCGTCCGCCGCGCCTGTACTTGATGTACCAGACAGACCCTCTGAGGTAGATGCTAGCCATGGCTCCGTGTTGTCATTTGTGTTGTCACCAAAGAAAAGCCCCCAAGAGCCGTTTCGTTAAACTCTTGGGGGCCAGTGCTTTAAATGGCTGCCGGACCAGGGTTCGAACCTGGAGTCTCCTGATCCAGAGACCGTTTGGAGGATCATACCCGCGCCGGGCGGTGGAAATCAAGGACAAATCCTTGCGCGTAAAGCCTTTATGGGCAACAGGTTGTGCGAACTTACGCATTTGTCGCTTTGTGCTCTGACGGCTCAGAAGGTGCGTGGCCGTCACCGTTGGTGTTGTCACTTTGTTGACACCCGGACGAGAGCAGGAGCGCCTGTAGGATGCTCAGGGCTTGGCGGCAGACCGCGTCCTTCACCGGTCCGGACAAGGCCCCGTTCTGGAGCGCCTCGGCCATGGGTTCCAGCATTCTCCCGATGCTCGTGTAGGCGTCACCGTCAAGGGGGGCCGGGGACGGGACAAACGCGTGGTCCTGAAGCCACTCGTCCAGCCGCTCGTAGAACCGTGACCGGCCATCGCCCCGGTGGAGCATCTGGCTGAGGTTCTGAGGACTGGTCCCTATGGCCTCCGCGATCTCGCGCTTGGCCCATCCCCGGTCCTGGGCGAGGTCTACGCCCTGTCGCCGTTCAGCCGGGGTCATTCATCCCCCGAGACCGAACATGCTCTGGATGGAGTTCCAGAACACCGCGAGGTAGTACCCGACCCAGTAGCCGATGGTGTACATGGCCTCCAGATACATGGCCCACATGGTGGCCTCCTTTCGGTTTCACCCCTTCGCAAAGAAGAATCAAAGAATTCGCAAAGTTCGTGCTCATGCCCGTTCCCTCACTATACATCCCCTGACAAGATGCTGATTCTGTGGTACAACAACATGGGGCAGGGAAGCGGTCATGGACCATGAGTCACTCGTCCGATTGTTCAAAGAATTCCGCATAGGTTCGGCGGGCATCGACCAACGCCTGTACGAGGCTATTAAGGCGGACGCTCTTCGTGTGCTGGCTGAGGTTGGGGTCATCGAGGTCTTCCGCGATGGTCCTGAGCCACCGGGCGAACGACCCCGGTAGACTGACCTCGCGGGCCGGTACCTGTTCGATCTCCACCTGCATGGCGGCTTTCGCCGCTTCTAGGGACAGGCCCCCGGCGGGCGTCCATCTGTAGCCGTGCCGGTCCAGCCACTCCCGGAGCCGGGCCCCCATCTCGGGCCCCATGCGCTTGTCACGGATCAGCACAGACAACGTGCTGGGGCTACACCCCAGATCCTCCGCGATATCCCCCAGGGCGTGATCGCCCCGCGCCACCAACAAGTCGTTGCGTAGTTGCGGTAAGTCCAGCTTTGCCTCTTTGGTCACCTTTCGCCCCTTTCTGTTCCCTTTTACCACATTGTCCCGCGACGTGTCAATACATTCCAGAACCTGCCACACATTCCCGTGAAGTATTGTGTCATGAGGCTTGACACACGCCGGGGAGTGTGGTATATTCTGATACGAGACAAGACAAACCGGTACAGGAGACACGACATGGCACGGTTGCTGACACAGGACGAGACGCGGAAGCGGCTGAGGATTTCACGGACGCTGCTCTACCGCCTGAGGGACTGGGGCGACCTCCCAGTTGTGAAGATCGGCGGGCGCGTCTTCTTCGATGAGTCGGACGTTGACGCCCTCATCGAGAAGAAGAAAGAGGAGAAGGACAAGACCACGCGGGCCATCGAGAAGGCCCGGAACTGACCCTCAACCTAAGGAGAAGAGACATGTCGAACAGAGGCACGGGAATCGTCACGGCGGGCGACCTGCTGGAGTACCGGCAGGTCATGCTGGGATTGGCCAGGGCGGCGGAGTTCGCGCTGGTCCATCTCGAAGGCCGGTCCGATCCGGTTGTCGAGGATTGCTACAACAAGCTGGCAGAGGCCGTTGCTGCCGCCGCACAGGCGGACACGAAGGCGTTCGCCACCATTCTCCGGCGGTTGCGCGACGAGGGCCCCGTCGCCGCGAAAGGAGATGCGGCATGAACCCCATCGAACGCATCGGACACGAACCCCGACTGGAACCCATCGAAGGCGTGGACTTCATCGACCCCGAACCCCTGCACCGTGATTGGAACGAACTTCTCGCGGCCATGCAGGACGAAGTCCGGGACACCGTGCAGGAGATGCTCCACATGGCGCAAATGCGCGGTGTCGATGTGTCCCGCAAAGAGGCATTGGACTACGTCCGGGAGGCCCTGATTGAGGACGAGTCCGTGAGGAAGGCGTCGTAATGAGTTTGGTGTGGGCGGAGGACCATGGTGCGCGTGTCAACAGCACACTCCTTCGCATGCGCGTCCCGACGCGTAGCTGCGCACCGGTCCGGGCCTGTAGCACCGGGCCCCTCCGCCCCCCTCCCCACAACCAAGGAGAAGAGACGTGAGACCAGCAGACCACATCTACACATTGCGCGACGAATGGCTGGAGGCCCGGCGGGAAACGGTCGGGGCCAGCGAGGTCGCCACCATCCTGGGCGAGAACCCCTACGAGGACGCGTACGCGCTCTACAGCCGCAAGGTCGGTGACGCCCCCCCGGTGGACAACATGGCGGTTCGGATGGGCCACGTTGTCGAGCCGGTCCTCGCGGAGGCGTACGTCGAGGAGACGGGCCGCGAGGTCGAGGACTTCGGCCCCTACACCGTGTGGGCGCATCCGGAACACCCGTGGCTTCGCGCCACGCCGGACCGGGTGACCACGGACGGGGACCGGGTCGTTGAGCTGAAGATGATGAACCCCATGGCCGCGAAGGCCCTGAAGGACGGGGCCAAGCTGGCCCATCAGGTGCAGTTGCAGATCCAGATGGCGTGTCTGGACGTGCCCCGTGGGGACATCGCCGTGGGGATCATGAACCAAGGGTTGGAGGTGTTCGACTTCGAGCGGGATGACGAACTGATCGACCTCGTGATCCCGTCGCTGGAAGAGTTCCACCGGCGGCTGCTTGAGAACGACCCCCCGCCTCCCACGGACGTGTCCCTGCCGTTGGTGCGGCACCAGTACGACCGGGGGGACGGTACCCACGCGATGCTGACCCCGGAGGCCATCGAGGCGGCGCAGACCTACGTGGAAGGCAAGGACAAGCTGAAACCGCTCCGGAAGCAGATCCGCGAGATCGAGAAGGACGTGGACGAGGCCCAGGCGATCATCCTGGAAGCCATGAAGAACGCGTCCTTCGCAGAGGGGGGCGGGTTCGCATTTGAGTTGAAAGACATCGAACGGAAGGGCTACACGGTCGCGCCCAAACGGGTCCGGCAACTGAAGCCCATCGCACGAGGAGGCGACGAATCATGACGAACGGAAACGCTATCAAGAACATGTTGGCAACAATCCAGCGGGACGACCGGCTAGAGCAGTACGCGAAGCTGATCGGTGTTCCGGCGTGGGTCACGGACGAGAAAGGGAACACGAAGCTCCATTCGCAGGTGGAACGGGCCGTGGCAGTCTACCGCAACCTCATTACGAACAACCCCAAGCTGGCCCAGTGTACCCCGGACAGTGTCCTGAACTGTCTGTACCGGTCGGCTGAGGCGCGTATGGAGCCGGGTACGCCGCTGGGCCTCTGCTATGTCATCCCCTACGGCAACATCGCCACGTTCCAGTTCGGGTATCAGGGGCTGAAGGAGATCGCGTACCGGTCCGACAAGGTCGGGGTCATCTATGCGGAGACCGTTTTCGAGAACGACCTGTTCGGCGTCGAGTTCGGCACAAGCCGGACCATCTCGCACAAGCCCGCGCCGGGCTGGCCCTTCGAGCAGGATGCCCGTGGAGAGGCGGTAGGCTACTACGGGGTCATCAAGATGAGGGGGTCCAACGAAGCCCTGTTTCGCGTCTGGTCCAAGAAGGACATCGAGAAACACGCGAAGACCTACAGCTTCGCGTACAAGCAGAACAAGAAGGACTCCCCATGGTTCACCGCGTTCGATGCCATGGCGCACAAGACGATGCTGCTTCAGGTGCTGAAAGACGCCCCCAAGACGGTGTTTGAACACCTGTCCAGGGACCTGAAGGACGCCATCCTGAACGACCCAGATATCGAGTTCCCGGAAGAAGAGACGAAGCGGAAGAACGCCGGGTACGAGGGGCTGAAGGACCGGCTCCGCGAACAGCAGGGCCAGGAGGACGCGTCCCAGAACGGCGAGGGCGGCATCCCGGACGTGGACCCCGAGACCGGGGAGGTCCGGGGGGCCCAGTACGGCACGGGCGATCTGAAGGCCGACATCGAGGAGTTCGTTCGGAACTACGATGTGGGGGCGGACGTGTTCGACCGGGCCTGTTCCGAGGCGGGCATCGACGGCGACTGGGAGGCGGTGTCCGAGGAGCGACAGGCGTTCCTGATGGAGCGGCTGGAGGCTACGGTGGACCTTGCCGGCGAGGTGGCCTGATGCAGTACAAGACGCGCCCCGGCCTGATCGAGATGGTCCTGGAGGTCGATGACGACATCGAGGACCGCGAAGAGTTCCACAACCCCCAGTTCGTCGCCTACGCGTTGTCCGAGATGACGAGCAAGCTGATAGCCGCTATGGCGATCCAGGACGGACAGGACTTCACGAGGTTCCTCACCGGGATCGCCCGGACGAGCCTCATCACGTTGGACGCCCTGTCCCGAGACGGCGAGAAGATGGCCGAACAGGCCGAACAGGCCAAGCAGGACGAGGAGGGCGCATGAGATACGAAGTCCACCCTGACGTGTTGGACATCCTGTTGGAGGTCACGTCCACGGAGGTCCCGGACGTGTTTCTGGACCCCGGCGCACAGGTCGTGGCGATGGAGATACTGGTACGGAAGCTCCGGAAGGCCCTGGACGAGAAGGACGCGGAGCAGATGGGCCACGCCATACAGGTGATCGCATCGTCCTCGCTCATCATAGTGGACCAGATGTACCGCGAAGCCCTGAAGATGAAAGAGGAGGAGGATCCTGATGACGTGGCTTGAAAGCGCGGGGGTCGGGATCGCGGCGGCGCTCGTCGCGGGTGCGCTGGTGATGTTCGTGTACGACTACATCCGGTTCCGGATGGGCTGCTACGACGAATTCCTGGACGAGGACGAGTCCCTCGGGAGCGGCACCCCGGTCGTGCCCCAGGAGGAGCTTCGCGTGCTGGGGCTCCGGGACGTGTCCGTCGAGGTGCTGGAGAAGATCCGGGACGAGGCCCAGGCGGAACTGTTCCGGCGGAATGCGCCCAACACCAAGGAGGAGGACGAATGATTCACGTGAGAGACGAAGACGCACCGGCCCCGTTCGTGAAACTGAAAACGCTGGACCCAGGGAGGCCGTTCCACATCGTCATTCCTCCGACCATTTATCTGGCCGATGCGGTTTGTGTGCCGGTCCCTTACCCCGAAAGCCGTGGCCACGAGGACAGCGTGTTCTGCGCGGTCCTCGCGCAGGGACGAGGGGCGGCAATGTTCCACTGGTTGAACCGGGACTTGTTGGTCGCTCCTGTGAACTTGGCGATCTCGTTCACACGGTCGCGGGAGGAGGATGAATGAAGCTGAAGAAGTACCGGAACGACCGGTCGAGCAGGATCATCTACATGGCGAACACGCGGATTGACCGGAAACGGCGACACATCGAACTGTGCGCGTATTTCCGCCGCCACATGGGGCGAAAGTGGAAGTGGGGGGCCCGGTGCGTCTGGCGGGACACGAGCGAAACGACCGGCATCTGGGAACAGACGACCATCAACCTGTTCAAGGAGCGCGAACGCTACGACGCCGCCACCAAGGCGCAAGGGGAAGAGCTTGCGGAGGCGGAACTGAAACAGTTCCTATCCGGGCTGCTGATGACCTATGGGGTGGAACACCCATCCTATGGCGCGATCAAGAACCTCGTGGTGGACGCGCTCCAGGACCTCGGCCTCTCATGGGGGGAAGACGAATGAACCCACGCGACACGTGGGCAACACCCGAGTCGTTTCGGATGTTCGTTATGCGCCGGTACCGTGAGCCGACCATTGACGTTGCCGCGACTGCCGACACCCGGTTCGGGACGTACTGGTGTGGACCTGGAGCGCCAGACGATAAGCGGCTTGCGGAAGACGGGTTGGGGTTTCTACGCAACCCGCCGGATCGTGTGAAGGGTCCGTGGTGGTATCGGCATCTGGTGTGGTGCAACCCGCCATACAGCCAGTGTGCCGAATGGATGCGGGCGGCGATTGAGTACGCACACCAGACATCCGCGACAGTGCTGGTCCTGACCCACGCGGCCACGGGTGCGCAGTGGTTCCACGAATGCGCCGACCGGGCAACGCGGGTGTTGTTGCTGACGCCGCGCATTCAGTTCGTCGCACCAGAAGGGGTCACGCAGAGCAGCAATTCACGGGACAGTATGCTGACCATTTTCTCGGGGGAACAGGGGCACCTTGAAATCGAACTCGCCAACTGGAAAGAGGAAGACGAATGAGTGGAGTACGTGACGACATCGTGAACTCCCAGATCCTGGCGGGCGTCATCGGGACCAGTCCCACAATCATCAACACGGGCGGAAAGCTCTGGGCGGCACGGGTGGCGCACAACCAGCGTATCCGCGTGGACGGTGAGTGGAAGACGAAGACGTGGTGGCTCGATGTGAAGGCGTGGGGAGACGAGGCCCAGCGGCTGGAAGGGTACCTCCAGAAAGGCGACAAGGCCATCCTGATCGGGTACCTGGACTACGAGCAGTACGTCAACAAAGCGGGGCAGAAACGGGGCACCCACCTGATGAAGGTCGTGACGGCCCGGAAGCACGACGCCACACGAGGCGACCTCGTGAACGCCACGGTCCTCTCGGGGGTCATCTGCACGGAACCCGCCATGCACCACTTCAAGTCCCACCTGTGCCGTTTCAGGCTCGTCCAGAACCGGCGGATGAACGTCAAGGGCCGGTGGGAGACCCGTCCGCTCTTCATCAACGTGGAGGTTTGGGGCGACCGGGCGGACAGGTACTACGAGAGAATTGGCAAAGGGGACAAGGTCGTGGTGGTGGGGTTTCTGGACTGGGAGGAGTGGGGTGAAGGCTCTGAGCACGAGAAGCGGCATGTGCTCCACGGCGTGTCCGTGAACCGGTACGACCGGAGCGCTGCCGCATCGAAAGCCAAGCCTGAGCCCGAGGAACCGGACACCGATTTCAGTGATTTCGCGGATGCGGACAGCATCCCCTTTTGAGGAGCGACATGGGACAAAACACGACCAAGACGGATACCCGCCCATCATTCCAGTTCTACCCCGGAGATTGGCTCCGGTCTGAGGACCTGTCCCTGTGCAGTTTGGCCGCGCAGGGACTCTGGATCCACATGCTGTGCAGGATGTGGTTCAGCCCCGAACGCGGGAAGCAAATGAAAGCAAACGGAAGCAAGGCCTCAGCAGACACCATAGCAAAATGGGTAGGCAAACCGGTAGCCGAGGTGAAGCAACTACTGGAGGAGCTGGAAGCAGAAGGGGTCTTCGCAAGGTTAAGTGACGGAACGATTTACAACAGGCGCATGCTCCGCGAGGCGAAGCTACATCAAAGCCGAGTCGAAGCAGGACGTAAAGGCGGCATGCGAAGCAAACCGAAAGCCGATCGAAGCTCTTCTTCTTCTTCTTCTTCTTCTTCTTCATCTTCTTCTTCATGTAAGAAAGAAGAAGACCCCCCTGTAAGTCCCCCCGTGGGGGGGACGCCCAACAAAGCGAAACGGGAACCCAACAAGACCGCGACGGACCAATTGAGTGCCGTCCAGCGGGACCGGTTCAACCTGTTCTGGGACAAGTACCCGAGACGTCGGGGCAAAGGGGACGCGGCCCGGCGGTGGAAGGAGATCTGCCCGGACGCGGAGTTGACGAAGACGATCCTCGACGCGCTGGAGGCTCAGTTGACCCGAGGACGGCTCGGGAAGCTGGTCGAACGCGGCGAGGACGAGTACATCCCGAACCCCGGCACATGGCTGAATCAGCGCCGATGGGAGGATGATATCGAAGAGGAGCGGGCACCCAGTGGCGAGTACAGCCACGGGCAACTGGCCTTTTGAGCAAGAACCCAAGAACCACAAGCGATGAGCACGAAAATACGCAGCAACTGGCTGTTACGAGACCCCAGAGGAGGCCAACGATGAAGAGGGTTGACGGCGAAAAGTGCCCGTACCCGTGGTGCTCCGGGACCGTGTTCGCGAACGACCTCGCGGAGGACGATGTGAAGGGCGCGGGCAACAACGTGGGCCGGTGGTACCTGTTCTGTTCGGAGTGCATGTGTTGCGGCGCGGCGGGTGAGACCTACGAGGAGGCCCTGGACAAGTGGCAACGGCTCCGCGTGGAGCGGAAAGGGAGGGTCGCGTAATGCCGTTCACCACGGACACGTCCCCGGAAGAGGTCTCGGATGCGACAGCGCGGGACCAGCGTATCCGGGCGGTTGCTGAACAACAGGCCGACGGGATGACGCACGAGGAGCGCCTGGAGTGGCTCTGCGACCACTACCCGCCCTGTACCCGGTGTGGTGCCCCGTGGACGCTTCGCAACAACCGGCCCGAGTGGCTCAAGAAGGGCGAGGCCGACCTGCTGGAGGGACGGGTCCGGGAACGGGTCCGGCTCTTCATCTCCTTCAGCGCCGACTACCCGACCGGGACGGTCCACGCGTCCCTGTGCGAGGAATGTGCGCGGCGGCAGTACGAGGACGAACAGGCCCAGGAACGGGTCGCGCAGGTCCGGCGACTCAAAGAGGACCTGCTGGCCGATGGCCTGATCTCCCACGACATGTTGGCCCACACGTTCGAGGTGTCCCAGCACGACGTGGAGGCCCGGCATCCGGCGGTGTGGGAGCAGTCCCGGAACTGGCGACCCAAGGACGGGTCCGTCTGGATCGAGGGGCCGACCGGGACGGGCAAGACGTGGCTGGCCCACGCGATCCTGAACGCGGTCCTGAACCGGGGCCATCGGGTCGGGGTCGTGACGGGCTCGTCCCTGAACCAGCTTGGCATCAAAGAACGGGACCGGGTGCTGGCCCGGTTGGAACGGGCCCAGGTGATCCTCATCGATGACATCCATTTTCCGACATGGAGCACGTGGGGGGTGGAGGTCCTCCACGACCTACTGGACAGGAGGCACAGAAGCGGCAAAGCGAACATCTACACCAGCAACATGAGCACCGCGAAATGGCGGCAAGCGAAGCTGTGGCCCATGGTGCGTGAGTCCGGGAACGCGGCACTCGCGGACGCGATCATGGAACGGATGCTCAACAGTGACGGACGAATCCTGAAACACCAACTGACAGGCGAATCGTTGAGACGAGAACCAAGGAGCGAAGAGAATGTACAGCGTGATGATCCCAAACATCGGCACCAGCAAATGGCAGAAAGTCCACATCATCCAGACGAGCGGTCCCGTGGAAGCTCAGGCGAAGGTGGAGAGCATGGGGAACGGGGCGGTATGCGTGACCCTGGACCTGAACGGGAACCATACGACCGAGCCCAACGCCAGCGGGAAACAGAAAGGAGAGCGGCAGACGAAGCGAGGCGGGCGACGCATGGCGGCGGAGAAGCTGCTTGAGCGGTTGGAGACGGCCCTCCTACAGCTGAACGTCACCATGGCGGACGCGTCCCGAGACATGGGACTCAGCGACACCCAGGTCTCGAAATTCATGCAGCGGCTGCAATCACACCGGACACATGGTGCGCGGGTCGTTCTGTGCCGGGATACGTACAAGACCGTCGAAGATTGGTTGGACCGGGTCGCGCCGAGCGGGGAGGAGGGGACGTTGTGTTGACGGTGAAACTCGATTGGGTGAATGTGGAATATCCCGGCTCGCTCGTCTGCACGTGCGTTCCGGAACTCAACGCCGGGTTCGCGAACGTGTGGAGGACACGGGACGGGGTCTTCAGCGAACTCGTCATATGTCGCGGCGGGAAGGCCAAAGGGGACCGGACCACGTTTGGCCCGTACAAACATCCAGGGTCCGCGAAACATGCCGTCGAGCGGTATCTGGGACTGGTCCACCAGATGACTGAAGGGGTGAAGAAGGATGGGTGACAAGGCGAACATCGTGTTCGGGGGACAGTGGGTCCGGTTCGTTGTTCCGGGCGAGGCCCGTGGGTTGGCCCGGCATCGGACCCGCGTTGTGCAGGCGCAGTCCGGGCGGGCGTTCGCCCAGACGTATGACCCAAAACAGAACCGCGAAGAGAAGGGGGCTGTGGCGCACGTGGCGCGGCTGGCCATGCAGAAGAGGGACTTGTCCCTCATGGAAGGGCCGTTGTCGGTGACCATGCAGTTCTACCTGCTCCGGCCCAAAAGCAAACAGGTCGCGCGTCCTGAGCGGACATCTCCTGAACGGCTCGTGGAGAAGTGCTTCCCCACCACAAAGCCCGACTTGGACAACTTGGAGAAGCTCGTGTTGGACGCGTGTTCGCAGGTTGTGTTCCGGGACGACTCCCAGGTGTGCGAGGTCCGGAAGGCGAAGGAGTATGTGGATTCGGACCCCAGGACGGTGGTCTTGGTCCGCAGGATGGGCCTCTGGGAGGCCGGGGAGGTCTGCCCGGAGATGTACCGGAAGGGGGTACAGCACGAGGCGGGGGTGGCGTGATGGTACTGCTGCGCGTCCAATACCTCAACAAAGAGACCCGTCGCCGGGGCCAGATCCTGATCCACCCGTCCAAGGCGCTCATGGACCGGTTCCCAGAACCGGGGGCGTTCTTTCTGGCGGTCACCCAGTTGTGCGAAAAAATGGCGGGCGACTCAAAACGAGCCGCCCGCCATGGGTGGTGTGCGCATCTCAATTAGGCGTCCGGTCCGTCGAATCCGGCGGCACGGTCCACGAGCCGTCGCAGGGTCGCGCTGATCCCTTCCGGCTGCTTCCTCAACCAGTTCCAGTGTCGGGGCCTGAGCCCCACACAAGTGCGGTGTACCCGCCGCTCGGGCGGGACCGGGGGCCGCCCCGGTTTCCGTTTCGTGTTTGTCATGGTTCCTCCTTGTGTTATACTTCACTTGTGCGATGTGGGGTCTGTGTCTCCATGTCTCGCTCCTATGGTTTGCCCCCGGCGGTTCTCACGAGCCACCGGGGGCGATTCATTACGGGGCGTTTTTCTGCCACAGCTTCACGAACCCCCCACGGGGAACGCACCTCCGAGGGATCTTGTACACGGTCATGGGGTCTTCCTCTGGGAACCCGTAGAACACGGGGCCATCCTGGAACAAGGATGGGCTGATATACCAGTGAGCTTTGAAGTGAAGGGCCAACGGGAACGAGCCGACGCCGGGCAGGTAGTCTACGAGCCTCTCAACCTCCCCCAAGTCCGGCCTGACTCCGGGTTGGAAGAGCACATAGGTCTTCAGCCGCCCGCTAAGCGGCGGCGGGGTCCGGTGCATCTTCAGGAATTTCACGGCCATCGGGGCCCGCTCATCGGGTCCGACGGCGTAGTGCTCTACGGACCGCTCCTGCGCACCCATGAGCCGTAGGGCCAACCTGTGGGCGTCTGTCAGGATGAGGACCTGTTCCACGTCGAGCCAACCGTCCTTCAACCGGGCGATACAGAGACGGTACGGGCCAAAGCGGTCCAGCACCGTGAAGTGCTTGGCTTTGAGCACATGGCCCAGCTTCTGTTGGCTGGCGAGCCGGTAGCACTCGTGCGCGTACTCGTCTGTGAGAACTTGGTCGTACCGGGTGCGTTTCGGGGTCTTCATGATGTCCTCCTTAGGTATGCCGGTGGCGAGTGTTAGGTATGCCGGTGGCGAGTGCGCAAAACATACTCGGCGCACCGGGACCAGTTCACAAACCGGGATCCTTCCGGCATCACCCCTCTGTTCTGGGCGTTGCGCCGCCACCACCGGAGCCAGCCGCCTTGGACCGGGCCCCCATGGCCCGGAGCCCTCACGCCACGGCAAGGCGATGGGTTTCGCGGGGGTGCCGGGGGCGCGTGGCCCCCGGCGGGGTGTCTCATGCGGTCAAGTCAACGTGTACCGTGGAGCCCCACGGGGGGGTGTTCCAGCGGTCGGGGTCGCCGGTCATCCCCCAGATGACGGGGTAGTCCGGCTCCCGGTCGGGGAATGTCCCGAAGGAGTCTGTCAGGTAGATCACGCAGGTCGGATCGTCGTCCTGCCGGTCCTGCCACTCGAACACGGGCCGGAAGTCCGTCCCGCCCCTCGGGGCCTTGCTGGGGGTCACGGGTTCGCCCGGCTCGAAATGGTCAACGCGCGATACTGCGGCGTCGCAATACACCACGTCCACAGATTGGGGGTAGGCTTGCATGATCCCGTTGATCTCTCCCAGAAACTGCGATATCTCGTCATCGCTGACGCTCCCGGAGGTGTCGACCGCCACGGTCACGCCCCCCATGGTCTCGCTGTAGAGGCCCGGCACAATCACGTGCTCGTCGTCGTGCTGGGGGTTGCGCCGTCGGTAGCTGTAATCATCCCGCGCGGCCCGGTCCACGAAATCGGCAAGCACTTCCTGCCACGGCACGACCGGATCAAGCTGTTGGGCAAGCCATTCCTGCACAAACCCCGGCACGGTCCCCTGTTGGCGGATCGTCTGGTGGGCCGCTTGGATGGCCGTCTGGGTCCAGTCCTGCCCAAGCTGTTTGAGCCCCTGCGGGGTCGAGTCGGCGGGCTTGAGTATCTGGCCCCGGCTGCCCGGCTGGTTGCCCTGGCCCGGCTGGTTGCCTTGGCCCGGTCCCTGTTGGCCCCCGCCCTGTTGGCGTTGCTTGCTCATCAGGTCCGTGTAGATGTCCTCAGCGGCCCGGCCATGGTAGGCCGGATCGTGGAGCATCTCGTCTGTGTCGTACCCGGCGTCTTTGAGAATCCCCGACAGGGCGTAATCTGCGGCCATGTTGGCTACGTGTCGGTCACTCGCCTTGGCGAATCGCCACACGTGCCCCATGAGGCAGTGCCCCGCCTCCTCGGCGATCCCGCCCACAAGGGCCGCGTGGCTCAGGGTGGCGCAGGTGTCGGGCCGGTAGAGTAAGCGGGCCCCGTCCGTGGCGACCCACTCGAACCCGGCATCCGGGCCCGCCTGTTCGAGTTTGAGCTTGAGGGCCAGCGACCCCCAGAAGGGATCGCGCATCAGGAGTGCGGCCCGCGCGGCGCTCATGCGCCGCGCTTGTTTGGTGTCCATCATGTCTCTGTCTCCTTGGTTGCGGATTAGGTCCGCCCGCTACTGGCGGGCGGTCTCCCCTGCGCCTCGCGTAGGCTCCTGTTTGCAGGGGTCCCCGGCGGGATGCCGGGGGGTGCTGGATTACTCCGCGTCGGAGTACCCAAGCAGTTCGGGGTGGGCCGCGGCCCATGCGGTAAACTCCCGCGTGTTGGTGATCCCGGGGGTCGTGAGAACCGCGCTCTTGATCGCGAACACGGCGAATTCGGCGGGCATCCGGGCCACGTATTGCATGACCGCAGGGGCGGTCTGGCGGGTCGTGCGGGCCGCAAGGGCGGCACACGTGGCCCACGTGACCCCCGGCTCGGCCGGCACAGGGGCCGTGTCGGGCCGCAGGAGGATCCCGTCGATGCTGGGCATGTCGTCAACCACCTTCAGGTAGGCGACAAGCTCCGACGCGAACCGCTCCCCGATGGCCCCCGCCAGGGCGGGCAACAGGCACTCGGGCGGCAGGTCCTCGCACCGCAGGATATCCGCCGCACGGGCTATCGTGCGCGGCGTGGGGGTGTTCCGAATGTCCGAGGTCGGCTCCCACGCGCTCAACACTTCCGGGCGGAACTTGACGAACGCGATCATCTCCCACGGGACACCGGACCGCGCGGCCCATTCGAGCCACGATCCAAGGTCCGGCGTCAGGTGCAAGAGCGAATGGAACCTGCCCTTTACCGGCTCACTGATTCCGCGCACGTTCGCGCGGTCGCCCTTGCGGTTCGTGCAAGCCACCCATGCGACCCGGCACCGGATCCGCTGCCCGTTGATTTCCTGCGAAAGCAACAGGTGCATCAAGGCATTTTGCACGGCGGGCGTAGCCTGTCCGAGGTCATCCACAAGCACGGCCACGCGGGCCGATTCGGGCAACCCCACGAGCCAAGCAAGCTCCGCGTACGGGACGTGGCGGGCCTGTTTGTCGTCCCGGTCATACACGGCGTGGCCGTCGTACCGGGTCGGGTCCGCGACGGCGGGGTGCAGGGTGATCGCATGGTCCAGTTCCCCGGCATCGATCAACGCGTCCGTCACCTGTGCGAACAGGTCAGACTTGCCGATCCCCGGCTGGCCGTCGATCATCAGATTCCATCCCCGGCGGGCGTAGGCCCGCAGGACGGCTGCGCACTCCGTGGGGGTCACGGTAATGTCGTTGCTGTGTGTGTCTGTCATGTCTCTGTCTCCTTTGGTTTGCCCTTGGCCCGTGCGCGACTGGCGCACGGTTCACCCGGCCCCTACTCTGCGGGGGGCGTGTGCCGGGTCCCCGGCGTGCTTGCCGGGGGTTGGGGTGGGGTCAGGACAGGCCGAAAGCTGCGGCCACGTCGGGCGGGATGTTGGCCTCCACGGTCGCGAGGGTGTTCCGGGCTCGGTCTCGTACATCGGCCCGGACGGTCTCGTCCCGGTTGATCTCCCGGTAGTCCGGCATGTTGGCCAACAGGTCCGCCACTTCCCGGCGGGCCAGTTCCATCCTGGGATCGTCGGTGATATTGAGCGCCTTGAGCGTCTGCAACACGTCCGCGAGATTGCCCCCCCATGTGGTGCGGGCCTTCTTGAGTTGGCCCGGCTCCCCGGCGGCTTCGACCATCCGGCGCAGCGGGTCAAGGATCCGCTGCCACACTTCCGCCACTGCGGCCCGGAGGGTTTCGGCCTGTTCGCGCCGGATCTCCGCTTCCATCTCCCGTACCACGTCCTCGGTCAAGCTGAATCGCCAATCGTGGACGTGTCGGGGGTCCGGCATGGGGGCGTACTTGATGGACGCGCCGAACGCATCCGCGAGTTCGTCCCGGTCCGGGTAGTCCTCGGGGCGGTACAGGCCGTTGAGGGCCAATCGTGCCGACTCCCTCAGGCCGTCGTACGCGTCCAGAAACTCCCGCACGAGTCGCTCTCGCGTCTCTAGCATGTCCCCGAGGTCGCCGACGTAATCGAAATACGATCCCGTCGGGAGCATCCGGACCCCCTTGGAGTGTTCGAGCGTGTAGCGGTTGTGGCGCTTGCGTATCTCGCTGTCATGCTCCTCAATGGCTTTGAGCTTGGCCCGGTTGTCGGCCAGTAGATCCTTGCGGTACTGGCCCGCGTCGGACCGGGCCCCGTGTTGCGCGGCGATCTGGCGTTCCACGGCCTGATCCCTGATCTTCCCCGACCATTTGGACAGGCTGAGGGTCACAAGGATCGCGCGGGCCCGGAGGTCCGCCTGGTCGAGCGCGGCCCGCGTGGGGGTCACGGTCGGCCTCTGGGGGTATCGGCCCTGCGGGGTCGGGTCGGGGGCGGTTGCGGCCGCCTGATACTGGTCTCTAAGTGTCTCTACCATGTCTCTGTCTCCTTGGTTTGCCCTTGGACCGGTCCGCGACAGGCGGACCGGAGCCCCCGCACCGCGTCAAGGTGGGCATTCGCGGGGGTACCGGGG
>CAZOVB010000029.1:0-48304 GCA_964583095.1 uncultured Planctomycetaceae bacterium | reverse complement strand
ACACACGCAACTCACCGTCAAAGCTGACACAACACACATCTCTGCGGAATCGCTGTCCAGGAGCCCAAACCGTTTTCCCAGCCGGTCATAGACGCTATAATAGCTTTGTGAAATGAGGACCGGTACCCATGAGCATTGGCCAGAAACAACAACTCGGATCCCTGCGGTTTTACCTCTACGACAGGCCCCTGCACCCGGAGCTGTTCGATATCTATTACGACCATCACGTGGTCAAGGCCGGCTGGGATGCCCAGATCTGGGTCACCGGCTGCACCCACAGCATCGGTTTCTATCGCGATGGTTTTTCGCTGGTCGAGGCCGTCGCGGAATCCTCCGCTCCCCTTCCTCAGCGCGGCGTTCTGCTGGATCTGCCCGTCCGCGGTGAACGCGACCACCAGCGCAAGAGGGTCAAGGGCATCAACTACATGATGAACCTCCAGGTCGAGAACATGAGCCCGGAGGTCTACTCCAGGACACATCACGACCTGGCCCGGATCGGGTCCCGCCGGGGCCTCTTCGTCCCCTTCCCCATGTGGATGAGCCGACAGCTCACGCCCTTTACCTTCATCGACTACGAGGCCAAGCCGCACGAACTGCACGTCTTCACTTTCCACGCCTTCCCGGAGGAACTCACGCTGGTCAAGATCCAGTCGATCTTCGAACTGGGCTGATCTCCCCCTGACATCCGCTCTGCGATTCGCTACAATGCCCGGCGACAATGCGGCAGGGGCCGCAAATCGTCTTCCTGTCCCCGTATCGGGTGCGACCATGAACAAGCAGATGCAGATTCTCCTGACCGGCGTGCTGACGATCGTCCCCCTGGCAGCGACGTTCTGGGTTCTCTGGTGGGCGATCACCTCCATCGGGCAACTGGGTGCGGCGATCATCGCCCCGCTCTGGCCCGAGATGAACCGGGGGCAGCTCGCCGACTACCGGGTCCTGATCGGTCTGCCGGTGATCCTGGTCCTGCTCTACGTGGTGGGATGGATGACACGATCGTGGCTCTTTGGCGGATTCTTCCGACTGACCGACCGCGTCCTCTCCAGGCTGCCCGGGATCAGAACCGTCTACGAATCCGTTCGCGACCTGCTGAACCTCTTCGGCGGAGACGCCGAGAAAATGGGCAAGGTCGTCCTCTACAAGCAGCCCGGAACCGACACGATGATCCTCGGCATCCAGACCAACGTTCGGCCCCTGGGCGTAGAAGACAACACAGAAGAGCACCGGGTGGCCATCTATCAGCCATTTGCGTACATGTTCGGCGGGCCTGTCTTCTACGTACCGGCCTCCCAGGTCGTGGAAATCGACATGTCCGTCGACCAGTGCCTCAAGCTCTGTGCCACCGCTCACGTGGGCGCTACCGCGCCGGAACGTGTCCCCGCCGGCAAAGAGAACCCCAAGCTGCAGGATCATTCCTAGAGCGTCAAGGAAGCCAAGGATGGCGAAGAGGAAGACTGCGAAATCCACTCGGAAATCGGCAAAAACCGCTCCCGGCAAAAAGTCGGCCGGAAAGAGCCGCAAAACAGCAGCCACGAAAAAGACCCAAAAGGCCGTTCCAAAGAAGGCCGGCAAGAAAGCCAGGTCAACCAGCAAGGCTGCTGCCAAAAGGACCAAGGCCTCGCCAAAGAAACCGGCGCCGGCCAAAACCAAACGTTCCAGCAAGAAATCCCGCTACGCAACGGCAGAGAGTATGGCCGCTTCGCAGCGATCGATTTCGGTCAGCGAGTTCTTCGCCAAGAACCGCCACCTGCTCGGGTTCGACAACCCCCGCAAAGCCCTGCTCACAACCGTCAAGGAAGCGGTGGACAACTCCCTGGATGCCTGCGAGGAAGCCGGCATCGCCCCGGAAGTGAGCATCACCATCGAGCAACTCGGCGAGACGCATTACCGCGTCACCATCCAGGACAACGGGCCCGGAATCGTCAAGAAGCAGATTCCCAACATCTTCGGTCGACTGCTCTACGGCAGCAAGTTCCACCGCCTTCGCATGAGCCGGGGCCAGCAGGGCATCGGCATCAGTGCCGCGGGCATGTACGGCCTGCTCACCACCGGTAAGAGTGTCTGCATTGTCTCCCGCACCAGCCCGCGGGCCGAAGCCCACTACTACGAACTGCAGATCGATACCAAGAAGAACAAGCCGGCTATCATTACCGACCAGACCGTCCAGTGGGATGAGCCCCACGGCACGAAGGTGAGCATCGAACTGGAAGCCCGCTATCTGCGCGGCAGGCAGAGCGTCGACGACTACCTCCAGCAGACAGTCATCGCCAATCCGCACGTGACGCTTCACTATCAGGCTCCCGACGGCAGGGATGAGCATTACCCCGCCTCGGTTCACGAACTGCCCCCCACGCCGAGACAGATCAAACCCCACCCGCACGGGATCGAACTGGGCGTCCTGATCAAAATGCTGCAGGACACCAAGGGTAAGACGCTTCAGCAGTTCCTCACCGGCGAGTTTTCCCGTGTTTCGCCGCGCGTGGCCGGGCAGGTCATCGAAATGGCGGGCTTCACCTCGCGGACCCGACCCCGGCGACTCAACGGCGACGACGCCCGGAAGATCTACGACGCGCTGAACCAGGTCAAAATCCTCGCTCCCTCCACCGACTGCGTCGTTCCCATTGGCCAGGAGCAACTCATCGCGGGGCTCAAAACCGTCGTTGACGCCGCGTTCTACACCTCCGTCACGCGCAAGCCGGCCGTCTACCGAGGCAATCCGTTTGTCATCGAAGCCGCCATCGCCTACGGCAAGCCCGAAAAGACCGACAGGGACAAGGAGACCCCCGGGGAATCGAAGGTCTCCAAGCGCAGCAGGGACGACGAAGACCAGAGCCCCCAGGCCAAGCTGATACGCTTTGCCAACCGTGTCCCGCTGCAATACCAGCAGGGCGCGTGCGTAACGAGCAAGGCGGTGACGGGGATGAACTGGCGCGGCTACGGACTCAATCAGCCCAAAGGTTCCATGCCGGTGGGAGACCTGACAGTCGTGATTCACATGGGTTCGGTCTGGGTTCCGTTTACCAGCGAATCCAAGGAGGCCATCGCGTCGTATCCGGAAATTCTCAAGGAGATTCGCCTGGCCCTGCAGGAATGCGGTCGAAAACTCGGCTCCCACATCCGCAAACACACGCGGATGAAGCAGGAGCTCAAAAAGCGAAGCTACATCCAGAAGTATATCCCCGCTATCGGAGAAGCCCTGCAGGACATCCTTACGCTCAATGAAAAGCAGACCGAATCGGTCTGCGAGGATCTCAAGGACGTCCTGGAGCGCAGCCGAAAGATGTAGCCTGTCTGTCAGGCTTTTGGAGAGACCTTGGCCGGCTGCTCGCGAGGAATGTACTCGCCCAGCCCCGTTAACGTCCCCAGCGGTCTGCGGTCACTTCCGCAGGCGCCGATTTCATGCCAACAGGAAATGTTCTCTTCCCCGTGCTTCCAGCAGAGTTGCACGGTGCGGCCTTGATAGCTCAGCGGGAAGTGAACGATGCCCTTTCCCCAGTCCTTGAGCTTGGCGCCCATTTGCTCGATCTCGCTGCGACAGGCCTGGAGGCAGCCGAAGATCCGTCGGATATCTTCCCGGCAAGCCTGGAAGGTCTGGGAGTCTGCCTCTTTGTGGGCCTTTTCCATGGCAGCCTGGAGTTGCAGGAGCCTCCCGAAATGATCCACGATGTCCGATACGATCCGGGAGACCAGAACCAGGCTTCTCTGGGCCTGATCCAGGCTGAAGGTCTGGCTCTGCTCGATAGCTTCCAGGTGCAAAAGCATTCTTCCGGGTTCTTGACGCATAAAACACAACCTTCCGCCACGGGCGATATCGGACTACCGAACCCTTTCGGGACACCCTGCTATATCGGCCAGTCCCGCCGGATTTCATGAACGTCTTGGGACCCGGTTGTCCCGGACGTCCCCGGTTGGTATTCTGCCTTCATGTTCGGTTTCTACAACATCTGCAAACCCCCGGGTCCGACAAGCCATGATCTTGTGGCCCGAATGCGTAAACGCCTGCCCCGAAAGACCCGTGTCGGACACGCGGGAACCCTGGATCCCTTTGCTTCCGGCGTCCTGCTCCTGGCGGCGGGATCGGCTACACGACTGATCGAATACCTCCATCAGGCCGACAAAACCTACCGCACCACCATCCAGCTTCACGCCTCCTCTTCCACCGATGACGCGACCGGAGAGATTCAGCCCGTAGAGGACCCACCTGCCATCGACCACCGGCAGCTCTGCAAAGCCCTGGAGGACTTCCGAGGAACGATCCGGCAGATCCCGCCGGCCCACTCTGCTGCCAAGATCAACGGGCGACGGGCCTACAGCCTGGCCCGCAGCGGCCTGGATGTCAAACTCGCTGCCCGCAGTGTCACCATCCATCGCATCGACCTGCTCAGCTTCGATTCGGACGCTGTGAAACTGGAGATCACCTGCGCGACGGGAACGTACATCCGCGCCCTCGCGCGTGATCTGGGCCGAGCCCTGGCCACCGCTGCCCACTGCAAGGAACTCTCGCGGACGCGGATCGGGGCCTTCGAAATCAGCCAGGCAAAGAGCGTCGAGCAGATCGACCTGGAGGCGGATTTGATCGACCCCCTCTGCGCGCTGGAAGGCATGGCCCGGTTGGCGGTCTCCGACGCCCAGGCCCGCGACCTGCTCCAGGGAAAGCGAATCCAACACGAGCAAACTCCCCCACAGGGGCCGGTTGCACTGACGCATGAAGAGCGTCTTCTGGCCATCGCTTCGCTCTGCGATCAGACCGGCCTGCTCCAGCCGGCAAAGGTCTTCCACCCGATCTGAACCCCATTGAAAAACCCGCCGGCCTCTTGTGCGGCGGGTTCCTCAGTTGGTGCACCGTGTCGTCAGCCTGCTCAGGCCAGTATGTCCAATAGGCTCTCCTGCATCCTGTCGGCCACGCGAATCACGGATAAGTTGGCGCGTCCCTGGTGCTCTGCCAGTTTCAAATCGACCATGGATTGCGGATCGAGGGCATCGGCGCGGCCGGAAGCGATCTTTTCGGCTGCGGCGCCCATTCGCCGCGTCGCCTTGCGATAGCCTTCCACCGCTGTGTCAAAGGCGCTGCCTGGTGCGATGCTTCTGATATCCATCCGCAAACCCTCCGGAAAAACACTCTTCCTCATGAAAAATACAATCGCCCTGGGCCTGGGGCAAAACCTCCGCCGGTCAAAAGGCGTCAAACTTTGCGCAGATCCCCTGCCGAAGAGTACAACACGTCTATGGGTGATTGCAAAATGGATCCCCCCCGGGGTCCGGGAACGCCAAAGCAATCGTAACCATATACCAAGAAACGAGTAATCGTTAAAAAGGAGTTTTCATATGTCTCGTCGCATCGCTTTCTTGTGCCTTGCAATCGTCCTGGCCGTCTCCAGCCTTTCTGCGGCGGGAACTCTCGGTTTCCGGGAAGAATTTGCCCTGGCCCCCGACCGGGCCACCCTGCTCAAGCAGCTCGTTCCCGGAACCGACGCGTATTACTACTACCACAGCCTGCACTACCTGCAGACGCAGCAGTTCGAGCAGCTCGATGAGACGCTCAAGAACTGGATGGCGCGAAACGACCGCGACCCCCGGCTTCTGGACGAGATCCGCATCCGACAGGCCCTGGCGTCCTACCCCAGGCAGGGACAGGAGACCCTCGACCTGCTCGGTCGGAACTGGCTGGGCGTGCAACTCCACCACCAGCAGCGCAAACGCAACCCCGGCGCGGACCTGCCCCACCGACTTGATCAGAACGCCATCAGCCGCAAGGCCTTCGCCCAGCGGTTTGCCCTCCACTCGGGCAGCTCGCTTGGCCGGTTCAAGGTACCCGCCATGGACTGGCTGCCCGAGGCAATCGAGTTCAACTACGTCCTCCGGCGCAACTATCTTCGCAAGATCCAGCGGCCTGACTATCCGGACCTGGTCGAAACGATCCTGAGGGACCTCTCCTCGCAGGGGTCGGGGGGGTTCGGCTATCTTCCCATCCATTCCAGGCTGACGCTGGCCCAACTCGATGAAATCCTTCGCAAGAGTCCCAACCTGCGAAACGACAGTTCGTTCGTCTACGCCTATATCAGTCGGCTTCGTCCGCCCGAGGGCGTCGACTGGCGTCACGACAAACAGGCCACCCGCGATTACTACGCCCGGCTCTGGCAGTTCGTCGATACGCTGGGCCCGGCCCACAATTCGCTCAAGGCCAACGTCCTCTACCACCTGCTCAAGGCCGACCGCGCCCGCGGCGCCTACGACTGGAAACTGTTCCTGGGATACCTCAAGCTGCCCCGACAGATCGCCTACGTGGAACCGGACTATCTGCGCGACGAGAGCCGGCGGCGATACATGGTGAATCTCTCGGCCGACTTTGGATCGAAGATCGCCGTGGGCCCCATCCACGACGACCAGGAACTGGTCAAGAGCTACTTCCTGGAGATCTTCCGCCGCAGCGAAGATTGGGAGAAATACAACGAATACGTGCGGTCCGGTTGGCTCAAGCGATGGTTTGCCGAGGCGAAGATCCTCTCGGGCCAGGGCGACCCGGAAAAGTGGGCTTCCCTGCTGAGCCCGGCCGAGTATCAGCAGCTCAAGGAGCGCGTGGACATCGACTTCGCCTACACGCGCCGCGAGCACTACCTGCCCGGACAGGACGTGACACTCAACCTGAAGCTCAAGAACATCCAGACCCTGCTGGTCAAGATCTACAAGGTCGACACGCTCAATTACTACCGGTCTCGCAGCGCGTCCATCGGCACCGATATTCAGTTGGACGGCCTGGTTCCCAACGCCCAGAAAAAGGTCCGGATCGAGAATGTCTCGCCGTTCCGCCAGGTTCGACGCGCCGTCGAGCTGCCGGAAATTCAGGACCGCGGCGTCTACGTCGTGGATTTCATCGGCAACGGAAAGGCCAGCCGCGCCCTTATTCGCGTGGGCAAGCTGCATTACTTCCAGACCGTCGCGCCCTCGGGGCAATCGGTCGTTTTGACCGTCTTCAATGAGAGCAATCAGCTCGTGGAACAAGCCGCGGTCCACCTGGGCCTCCACCGCTACCAGGCCGACGAGAACGGCCGGATTTACATGCCCCTTTCCTCCGAGCCGGGCCGCAAGAGAATCATCCTGGAATCCGGAAATTTCGCCACCCTGGACTGGTTGAACCTGCCCGGGGCGAACTACCGGCTCCAGGCGGGCTTCCATGTCGAGCAGGAAGACCTGCTCGGCCGCAGCGAAGCAACCGTCATTGTCCATCCCCGCCTGCTGCTGGAAAACACCCCTCTGTCAATCGGACGCCTGGAAGATATCGAACTCGACGTCCGCACGCAGGACCTGGACGGCATCGCGGCGACCCGGACCTTCTCGGACCTCAAAGCGACGATGGACCAGGACCTCACTGCCACCTTCCGCGTGCCGCCCCGGCTGGCGTCGATCCACTTCACCCTCCGGGCGAAGATCGAGCAGCCTACCACGGGCAAGAAGATCGATCTCTCCGCCGGCCAGAGCTTTCAGCTCAACGGCATCGACAAGACGTCTTATACGCACGACCTGCACCTGGTCCGTCTGCCCGATGGCTGGGCGATCGACGTGCTGGGCAAGAGCGGCGAAATCCTTCCCGATCGGCCGGTGCGGCTGGACCTGCGACACAGGGACGTGACCGCTGCGATTTCCGTCAGTCTCAAGTCCGACAAGGCGGGCCGTATCCACCTTGGAGCGTTGAAGGAAATCGAGCACATCTCGGCCGGCTCGAACGGCGTCGCTCGAAGCTGGACACTGCCCGACGACCGGTACGCCTACCCGTCCCTGCTGCATGCAAAGCAGGGCCGGCCCATTCGCATCCCCTACATGGGCCAGGCCGAAAAGCCCCTGCCAAGCGAGCTGTCCCTGCTGGAGACGCGCAGCGGGCAATTCTATGCCGATCGGTTCGACGCGCTTTCAATCCAGGATGGCTTTGTCGAAATCACGGGTCTGGACCCCGGCGACTACTCGCTCTGGATCAAGCCGGCCGGCGCGATGGTCACCCTCCGCGTGGAAGACGGCGAGGTCTACGACAGCCCCCTGGGCAGCTACGTCCAAGGCGATTCCCGCAGCCTGGAGCTTCCCGAAGCCGAGCCGATGCAGATCGTCTCGGTCACCTCCGACGATGAGAACGTCCTCATCCGCCTGGCCAACCCGAGTAAGCTGGCGGTGGTGCATCTGACAGCCGTTCGTTTCGTCCCGGCGTACGATCTCTATTCCGACCTGGCGGTGTCCCTGATGCCGCTTCCCGAATCCCTGACGCCCGGCAAGGCGACCACCTCCTACGTGACAGGCCGGGATATCGGCGACGAATACCGCTACGTGCTGAACCGCAAGGACTTCCCGCTGCTGCCGGGCAGCATGCTCTCTCGCCCGGGCTTGATTCTCAACCCCTGGGCGCTCCGCAAGACCCAGACCGGCGTCCAGAAGCCCAGCGGGGGGACGCATTTCGAAGGCGAGGCGGAAATGAATGGCCGGGGCCGCGAAAGCAGGAGCGGCCAGGCCCCCGAATCCGGAAAGGCTTCTGGCTCGGGCGTCTTTTCCAACCTGAACTTCCTGGCCCAGCCGGCGGTGGTGATGGCCAACCTGGTCCCGGACGAAAACGGCATCGTCACCGTTCCGCGCAAACTCCTCGAGGGCAAGCACCACCTCCACGTGGTCGCTGCCGACCCTTACCACTACGTCTATCGCAGCAGTGTCCTGGCCGAGCCGGATGCGATCTACCGCGATCTTCGCCTCACGGACAACCTGGATCCGGAAAAGCATTTCATCCAGAAGCGGAAGATCCAAGCGTTCCAGGCCGGAGAGACCTTCCGTATCGCTGACATCAAGACGGCCCAGATGGAGATCTACGACAGCCTCCCCGCCGTCTATGGCCAGTATCTTACACTGCTCAACGACCCGAAGCTTCGCGAGTTCGCCTTCCTGATGAACTGGCCGGAGCTGACCGACGAGCAGAAGCGCCAGAAGTACAGCCGGTTCGCCTGTCACGAGCTGCACTTCTTCCTCTCCCGCAAGGATCCGGAGTTCTTCAACCGCGTGGTCAAGGGGTACCTGGCCAACAAGAAGGACAAGACCTTCATGGACCACTACCTGCTGGGAGATTCCGATGCCCTGCGGGAGGTTCTCCAGCCGTGGTCGTATTCGCGTCTGAATATGCCGGAGCGGGTCCTGCTGGGCAAGGCCCTTCCGGGCGAAACACCCCACATGCAGACGCACATCCAGGATCTGCTGGACCTTCTGCCCCCCGAAAGCTTCCAGCCGGGCTGGTACTTCCGCGCCGGTCTGGCCGCTCGCGGGCTGGAGGACGGCAAGATGGGTTATGCGGGAAAGGATATGAGCGATGATGAATCCGCCGGTAGGTTGCACACCCGCCCGATGTCCGAGGCAGAGCCATCACCCAGGCAGTCAGGCGCCCGTCGCGAGATCCAGAGCGACAGCGACAAGCTCCAAGAAAAAGAAATGGCCAAGAGGAAGCAGGATGCCCTGGCCCGACGTAGAAAGACAGCCGCGGACACCCCTGCAAGCATCCGCTTCGAACTGGACCTGGCCGATGAGGAGGAAATGCCCGCCGCCCTCTATCGCCGCCTGGAAAAGACGACCGAGTGGGCGGAGAACAACTACTACAAGCTTCCCATCGAAGCCCAGAACGCCTCGCTGGTGGACGTCAACGAGTTCTGGAACGACTTCGCCCGACATGAGGGACAGGAGCCGTTCTTGTCCGAGAAGTTCTCCCAGGCTTCCGGGAACTTCACCGAAGCTGTCCTGGCCCTGGCCCTGCTGGACCTGCCCTTCCAGGCCAAGGAGCATGACGTTACGACCGAAGGCGACACGCGGAGTCTCAAGTTGGCCGGCCCGGCCCTGATCTTCCACCGGCAGATTCAGCCGGTCGAGAAAGCCCGGGACAAGACACCCATCCTGATCAGCCAGAATTTCTTCCGCGCAGACGACCGCTACCGCCAGGAGAACAACCAGCGCGTCGACAAGTTCGTCACCGAGGAATTCCTTACCTGCGTGGTCTATGGAGCCCAGGTGGTCATTACCAACCCGACCTCCTCCCGGCAGGACCTGTCCGTGCTGATCCAGACCCCCCGGGGGGCCATGCCCGTCCAGGCAGGCCAATATACCCAGACCGTTTCGATGGATCTCCAGCCCTACCACACGCAGAAGCTGGAGTATTACTTCTACTTCCCCGCCAGTGGAGACTTCCCCCACTATCCCGTACACGTCTCGCGGGACGAGGAGCTGCTGGCCTCGGCTGAGTCGTTTTCCTTCCACGTGGTCGCCGAGCCGAGCAAGGTCGATACCGAAAGCTGGCCCTACATCAGCCAGTACGGCAGCGAAGACGAGGTCATCGCGTTTATCAAGCAGAACAACCCACAGAGACTCTCGCTGGAGCTCATCGCCTGGCGCATGCGGGATAAGACGTTCTACCGAAGGGCGCTGGATCTTCTTTCGGCCCGACACGTCTACAACCAGACGCTCTGGGGCTACAGCTTCCTGCACAACGATCCGGCCCGCGTCGAGGACTACCTCAAGCACAGCGACAGTTTCATCGCGAAGGTCGGTCCCTACCTCAAGAGCCCCCTGCTGACGATCGACCCGGTCGAGCGGACACTGTATCAGCACCTGGAATACCGGCCCCTGGTCAACGCGCGGCGACACAGGCTTGGCCGACAACGCCGGATCCCCAACGAGCGAATCTACCAGCAGTACACTTCCCTGTTGGAAATCCTCATACGCAAGGGGCAACTGAGCCACGAGGACAACATGGCCATTGTGTACTACCTGCTCCTGCAGGACCGGGTGCACGAGGCGATGGAACGCTTCGAGACGATCGATCCCGACGCGCTGGCCACGAGGCTGCAGTACGATTACTTCCAGGTGTACCTGGCCTTCTACCAGGAAGATCTGGAAAAGGCCCGGCGGATCACCGATCGCTACAAGGACTACCCCGTAGAGCGATGGCGGAAGATCTTCGCAGCCGCCGGGGCCCAGTTGGATCAGATCCAGGGACAGGACGTAGCCCTGGTCGATCCGGAAGACCGCAACCAGCAGCAGACCCGCCAGGCCCAGAAGCAACCGAGTCTGGAGATGAAGGTAGAGGATCGGAAGGTTACCCTCAACTACCAGAACCTCTCGGAGGTGAAGGTGAACTACTACCTGATGGACATCGAACTGCTCTTCAGCCGCAAGCCCTTCGTCCAGGGGACCTCGCAGCAGTTCTCATACGTCCAGCCCAACCACAGCCAGAGAGTTGAACTGGATGAAGAGGCCAATACCCACACCTTTGAACTGCCCGAGCGGTTCCACAGCGCCAACGTGCTGGTGGAAGTCCAGGCCGGGGCTCTGAGTGCTTCGGAAACCTGCTTCGCCAATTCGATGCGCGTGCAGATTGTCGAAAACTACGGCCAGTTGAAGGTCGCCTCGGCCAAGACGGGCAAGCCTTTGAGCAAGGTCTACGTGAAGGTCTACGCCCGTACGCCCCGCGGAGAGAAGTTCTTCAAGGACGGTTACACGGATCTTCGAGGCCGATTCGATTACACCTCGCTCAGCAGCGACGAGATCGAGGGCGTTTCGCGGTTCGCGATCCTGGTGCTCTCTGAAGAGCACGGGGCGGTTGTCCGCGAGGCCTCGCCTCCGCAGCGCTGAGCAAAGCCGAAAGAGTCACGTGGGGTCTCGCGCTGGTCGAGGCCCCTCGTACCTTGGTATCGTGGCGGTGCCGTACTGCTCAGGGAGCCGACGTCGACTGCGGGTGGTCGTCGGGAACGATATCCAGATCCGCCGCGGCGGCGTTGTCCTCGACCTGCTTGACGTTCTTGCAGCCGGGGATCACACACGTAACGGCCGGGTGCTTCAGACACCACGCCAGGGCCCACTGGGCCATGGGAACGCCCTCGGGAACTTCCTGGTCGCGGATCTTCTCGACCTCTTCCAGGGTCTTGTCGCGCTGCTCCTTGCTGTGCCACTTGCCGCGCACGTCGTTTTCGTCAAAGGTGCTGGACTTGTCGTACTTGCCGCTGAGGTATCCGCTGGCCAGAGGCACGCGGGCCAGGACGCCCAGGTTCTGACGGATGCACGAGTCGAAGACCCGCTTCTCCGGGTTCCGGTTCAACCGATTGTAGACCACCTGTATGGCTTCGGCGTCGACCGATGAAGCCTTGTCGGTCTGGTACAGATTGTCGTTGGACCCGATGGAAATGCCCAGGTGGCGGATCTTGCCGGCCTCCTTCTGCTTTCCCAGCATTTCCCACAGGCCGTCGGTATCGAACTTCTCGTCCGGGCCCGAGTGAAACTGGTACAGGTCGATATGGTCCGTCCGCAGGGCCTTGAGTGAGTCTTCCAGTTGTTTGCGCACGCCGTCCAGGTCATAGACCGTATCACGCTCGAAACGCTCGTGGAACTTGTGGCCGAATTTCGTCGCCACGATCCACTGGTCCCGTTGGTCCTCGATTGCGCGGCCACAGAAGTCCTCCGAAAGGTGGTCTCCGTAGCATTCTGCCGTATCGAGCAGGTTGATCCCGACCTCGGAAGCCCTGCGGAACATGGCATCGACTTCACCCTGGTAGAAGTCCTTGCCCCATTCGCCACCGAACTGCCATGTGCCAACGCCTACGACCGATACGCTCAGGTCTGTCTTTCCCAACTTGCGATATTTCACTTGGCGATCTCCCTTTTCTTAACAAGCTGTCTTTAAGGTAAGGATATTCCGCCAAGTGGGGAAATCAAAACGATGGGCTTCAATGCGCAGTATTTGTCGGGGTCCGGCAACGGTCGCTATTTGGTCTTGCCCTTCTTCTGGAGCTTCTTCCAGGTATCGCGCAGTGAGACGGTGCGGTTGAATACCAGCCTGCCGTCGGTGGAATCCGGGTCCAGGCAGAAATAGCCGATCCGCTCGAACTGGCAGCGATCGCCCGCGACAGCCTTGGCCACGGATGGCTCGACCTTGACACCCTCCAGCACCTGGATGGAATCCGGATTCAGATTGGCTGTGAAATCCTGGCCCTCTTCCACGTCTTCCGGGTCTTCCTCGGTGAACAGGTGCTCGTAGAGCCTGGCCTGGGCGGAAACCGCATGCCTGGCCGAGACCCAGTGCAGCGTGGCCTTGACCTTCCGCCCATCGGGCGCATCGCCGCCGCGCGTTTCGGGATCGTACGTGCAGTGGATCTCCTTGACCTGTCCGTCGTCGTCCTTGATCACGCCGGTGCAGGTGACGAAGTACGCATAGCGCAGGCGCACCTCCCGACCGGGAGACAGACGGTAGAACTTCCGCGGCGGGTCCTCCATGAAGTCGTCTCGCTCGATGTAGAGCTCGCGGGAAAACGGCACGTCGCGCGTACCGGCCGAGGGGTCCTCGGGGTTGTTGACGGCCTCGAGCGTCTCGGTCTTGTCCTCGGGGTAGTTGTCGATGACCAGCTTGACCGGGTTCAGTACGCCCATCACCCGCGGGGAAGTCTGGTTGAGGTGCCGTCGCAGGTGATGCTCGAGCCTCTGGATCTCGAACACCGCCGGGTATTTGCTGATTCCCGTCGTCAGGGCGAAATCGCGAATCGCCTCGGGCACATAGCCCCGCCTTCGCATTCCCCGCAGGGTCGGCAGGCGGGGATCGTCCCAGCCGCTGACGTGCCCGCCCTCGACCAGCACGCGCAGTTTGCGTTTGCTCATGATCGTGTAGGTCAGGTTGTAGCGGGCAAACTCGATCTGCTTGGGGTGGTGAATCGGCTTCTCGCGACCCTCGTTGATCGCCTCGATGAACCAGTTGTAGAGCGGCCTGTGGTTCTCGAATTCGATCGAACACAGCGAGTGGGTCACGCCCTCGATGGAATCTTCCAGGCCGTGTGCCCAGTCGTACATCGGGTAGATGCACCATTCATCGCCCCGGTGGGGATGCTTTGCATGCAGGATGCGGTACATCACCGGGTCGCGCATGTTGATGTTCGGGTGGGTCATGTCGATCTTGGCCCGAAGCACGCGGCTGCCGTCGGGGAACTCGCCCTGCTTCATCCGCGTAAACAGGTCGAGGTTTTCCTCCACGCTGCGGTCTCGAAACGGGCTGTTGGTGCCCGGAGAGGTCAGCGTGCCGCGGTTGGTGCGGATTTCCTCGGGACTCTGGTCGTCCACGTAGGCCTTGCCCTTGCGGATCAGCTCGATAGCGAACCGGTGCATCTGCTCGAAGCAGTCGCTGGCGTAGTAGAGGTGCTCGCCGTATTCGCAGCCCAGCCATCGGACATCTTCCTGAATGGCCTGGACGTACTCTTCCTCCTCCTTCATCGGGTTGGTATCGTCCATGCGAAGATGGAACTCGCCGCCGAAATCCGAGGCGATGGAGTAGCTGGTCCAGACCGCCTTGGCGTGGCCGATGTGCAGGTACGCGTTGGGCTCGGGAGGAAATCTCGTGACGACATTTGAGCCCCATTTGCCCTCGGCTACATCCTGGGCAACGATCTGCCGGATGAAGTCCGTCTTGGCGCTGGTGTTCTCGCCGGAGCTGTCGTTATTGCTGTCGGCCTTGGATGAACCGCTCATTGTCCTTCCGCCTTCCATGCTTCGTGGGTTATTGCGCATCACCGGGTCGGACGTCTCTGCCCAACCGGCCTGCGAGCCCCTTGTTTACTGTATATGGCCCCTGTCTGTAAAGACTTGAGCCGGGGCTTGGCTTCGGATGCAAGACAGGCCCTTCCCGCGATCTGCCTTGTCCCCCACTTGCTGGAATCTCTCGAATCTTGGCTGACAGGTTCCCTTTCTCCGTATCGCTGCCTATAATATAGAGCGAAAGGAAGCTTACAGGAGGCTTCTCATAATGCGTAGCTTGAATGGGGTCGTTATCTACCCCGGAGGCAGAATCATGAGGGATTCGGCTAGGATTGTATTGTCTGTTGCTTTGTTTTTGAGCCTTTCAACGGCCTGTTGGGCGACCACTTACGACTTCGACGTGAAGAAGGATCATTGGGGCCTGCTGGGGTGGGATTCGATCAGGATCAGCGAGAACTGGTCGAATCCGATCTCCCTGGATTTCAGCAGCGACCCGGACTTCTCCCCGGGAGCCACCGTTTCCGAAGCGTGGCTGGAGTTGGATTTCACGAACGACACCAACGATGACTACTACAGCGTCACTCTCTGGTGGAACGGCAATACCATCTATCTGTGGGACTACCGGGAGTTCGTCGAGGCTCAATTCGAAGACGGTGCCAACCAGTGGATCGGCGAGGTCGATGACGGCCAGCATACCATCGGCGTGAATACAACGATTCTCGATGACGGAGAACTCCTCTTCCGTCTGCGGGCAAGGAACTATACTCACAGCGGCACGGCCTGGCTGGATCACGCCCGGCTTTACGGCAATCTGGATCCACCCCCGCCCCCGCCGGGTATACCGGAGCCGCTGACGGCCATGGCCCTGATCTTCTCCGGAGCGGGCTTGGGGAGTTACATCAAAAAGCGCCGGGGAGCCTGAAAACTTTGCAGCACCGGCCGGGTCGGGGCCGCGGCAAGAACGCAGCGCCGATCCGGCCGTTTGTCCCTGCTTTTGGCCCGTGGGGCATCGAGCGTCTGAGCCCTCTCAAAGGCAAGGGGATTTTATTGCATCCGCCAGGGGCCAAATGCACTCATACGGGGCTGTGGCGGATTTTGGTTTTGTGCGACTCGTCGGTTTCGGAGGACCTCAGTACAACCCCCATGCCTGCCGCAAGCCCGCGAACCTTCTTATTGAGGAATCCCCCAGCCTTGGAGGCCCAAGCCGGTCCCGCGCTATGGAGGGCCCTTAATCGACCTGCGTGCAGTTGTCCAGATACACAGCCTGGTCGCAGCGGAAGGGTCGGGCGCAGGGGATGTCAACTTTGAGCCCCTGCACATTCCGGGCCCAGAGAATCTGCATGGGCGGCATGGGCTCGAAGTCTTTCCGCGGATCGCGCACCGGCTTGCCGTTCTTGTGCTTGGGGGTGAAGTCCTCCCCCGGGGGCTCTTGAGGCCAGTCGCAGGTGATTCCCTGGACGCTCAGACCGTCGATATTCTCTGCCGAGACAGCCGCCCGGGCCCGTCGCATCTCCGGACAGCGGATCGAGCCCTGGAGCGGGTCGGCGTCATCGGGGATCTCGTGGGGATCCTCGATCCAGGGCATGGCAATGCGAATGTCACGAAGGCGGATGTTCTCGAGCATCCCTCCCGGAGCGGCAGAGAGAAGAATCCGCCCGTCGGTCCGAAGCGTCAGATCCGAGATGGAAATCCGTCGTACCTTGCCCATCTCGGGAACGTCTTCTTCCTCCACGCCGGGCAGATAGCCCATGTGCCTGCGGGAAAGGTCGATCTGCACGGGCCGGTTGAACAGGTTCGAGCTGTTGGTGTCCACCACCAGCCCGCGGACGGTAACGTCCTCGACCGTTGCGCCGTCCAACACGGTGATCTGAAACGCCCGGGAACTCTTGTGTACGACCGAATCGGTGAACACGATCCGGCGGAAATCGTGCCAGCTCTCGGTGCCGATCTTCAAGGCTGCACAAAGCGTCTCCATGATGCAGCCGGTGACGACGATCCGCTCACAGCTGCGTGTATTGGGGAAGCTCTTAAGCACGATCGCATCGTCCCCGGTGGTGATGTGACAGTTGGTGAAGAACACATCCCGGCAGCCGTCGACGTCGAAACCATCGCTGTTGCCGGCGAAGACGTAGTTCTGCAACTTCACCCGCTCGACCCAGACGCGATCGCAACAGGAGAGGTGACACGTCCAGCCGGGCGAGTTGCGAAGCGTGATGTCCTGGAGTCGAACGTCGCTGCAATTGCTGATCTCGATCGTCGGAACGAAGGGGCGATTGCTCGCACCGGTCCAGGTGTACGGCTTCTTGTCTTCCCAGCCGGGGGTGAAGGCAGATACGTTTCCGTCGATGGCCCCGGGGCCGCAGATCGTGATATCCTCCAAGCCGTCGGCGTAGAAAAAGTGGTGCTGCATCCGGGCGCCCTTGTTCAGATGCGGCGGGAAGGTCGAAGCCTTTTCGATATCGGGGTATTCCTGCGGATCTTCACTGGCAAGAAGCACCGCCCCGGGTGAAAGCTCCAGCCGAAGGTGCGAAGCCAAAAAGATCGTCCCCGTAACGTAAACGCCGGCCGGGACGACAACCGTAGCCCCTCCCAGCGAACCCGCCTTGGCAATGGCCTGGTTGATCGCCGCGGTCGAAGAGGTCCTGCCGTCGCCGACGGCGCCGAAATCCTGAATATTCAGTCGCATGTGGGAATCTCCTTTGCTCCGGCAGACTACCTGCTCACCCCCAAAGCGGCAAGCGGATTCACGCCCCCAGTCCCGGAGATTACCTCATGGACCGTCGATACTCCTTCGGGCTCATCTCGATCGCCCGGCGAAGTTCCTGGTTCATGTGGGACCGCGAGGAGAAGCCGCTGCGCACAGCCACGTCGATCATGGGCAACTGCGTCCGACGTAACAGGAACCTGGCCCGCTCCACCCGGCATCGTCGAATCTCCTGGCCGATTGTTCGCCCCAGGGCCTTCTTGAAGTGCAACTCGAGCGTTCGCCGGCTCACCCGGGTCTGTTCGGTGACCTCGGCCACGTCGGGGCCGTACTCGATATTCTCGCGAATCCATCGCACGGCCCGGACGACCTCCGGATGTTGGATCGCCAGGGCGTCGGTGCTCTGGCGGGAAACCACGCCGGTGGGTTGTACAAGAACCGGCCCGGACGGGGGTGCCTGACCCTCTATGAGGGATTCAAGCAACTCGGCCGCCCGACGCCCGATCCGCCGTGACCCGAAGTCAACGGTCGAGAGGTTCGGACTCGTCAGCAGGCAACGCTCGTCGTTGCCGGTGCCCAGAAGGCTCACTTCCTCGGGGACGTCCAGGTTCAGTTCGTAGCAGGCGGTGGCCAGATCGCGGGCTTCGGTCAGATCCGGGGCGTAGATCCCCACCGGCTTGGGCAATTGGAGCAGCCATTCCTTGAGCTCGGCAATGCGTTCCAGCCAGTCGAGGCTGCCGGAAACCAGGTGGTCGGTCTCGTCTTTCAGGCAGGTGTAGCCCTTTTGGGTAAGCGCTTTCTGGTAGGCCTCGATTCGATCGCGAACGTGAGGCACGCGCCGGTTTCCACAGGCTCCCAGGTACTCCAATCCCATCTCCAGGAAGTGCTCGCAGGCCAGTCGCCCGATGGCGTCGGTATCCGGGCAGACCACTGGAACCAAGGAAGGCTCGGGCCCACCCAGCCGAACCGTGGGCGTGCCCTGAGAGGCCAGGTATTTCAGACGCGGATCTTCCACGCCCGCCAGGCCAAAAAGCACCCCGTCAACCCTCGAAGCATAGTGCTGGATGCCGGCCAAGCTCGTGCCGGTCCTGCGCGTATCCAGGATCTCCCACCGGCCATGCTCCTGGGCGTAGTCGATTACGCCCAGGGTCATCTCCCGTGCGTGGCCGGGCAGTTCCGGAATGGCCAGGAGGACGCGGCGTCTTCTGGGATGCCCTTGCCGGGCTGAAGATGCAGAAGTTTTCTCGCAGGATTGCGCCATTATGTACATATTGTTCGCACCTACGCGCACATGTCAAGCCCTTTTGCCCTACATTGGTGGACATGAGTTCGCGGATGTTCCGCGAAATGCATTCCTTTCGATCAACTTGAAGGAGATCAAAAATGAGGAAACTTTGGATCAGCATGGCGATCCTCGCCCTGGCCATCAGCGCTGCACAGGCGGAGATTGTCACCAACGGAGGCTTTGACGGAGAGAACGTTCTGACCGACGCCAACAACATCAGCGCGGGCGCAGCCGACGGGCTCTGGTACAACCAGCAGGCCGGGAATTACGGCTTCTACGTAGATGAGACCGCTGCGGATCCGTTCGCCCAGGTCTGGGACAACGACTCGAACGTCCGGGCCCTGGTCCAGATCATCGGTGACGGCAACACAACCACGGGTATCCAGAACTTTTCGTTCGACTGGACAAGCATGGACGACGTCAATGACGGCCCCGAGGTCCAGGCCCAGGTCGGCATCTACGGCTTCCAGGCCGGTGAGAGCTTCACCATCAAGATGGGCAACGGCCTGAATGATCCGATCCTGCCCGATGACGACGGAGACGCGGACGTTTCCAACGGCGACGAGCTGCTTGCCCTGACGTCGCTGAATGTCGTCGGCGGCGATGGAACCTGGAACCCGTTCTCCCAGAGCATCGACCTGGGAGAGACCGGCTACGACCGGATCCTCATCTACTTTGACGCCAAGGGCTTTGTCACCGGCGACCGTGACGACGGGTTCGGTAGCGAAGTCTTCGGGATCGACAATGTTTCGCTCGTCGTTCCCGAGCCGGCCACAATGAGCCTGCTGGGCCTGGGCGGCCTGGTGGCTCTGCGTCGCCGACGCCGCTAGACTCTTTCGGTTGCTGTAAATCCTCCTCCCCCCTGGCTTGCCGCGAGCGGGCCTGGGGGGAATTTCTACCTGCATTCTCACTGTTACACAAAGGTTATACAAGATGAAGCTCCTGCCTGCCTGTTCGATTCTGCTTCTGCTCCTGGTGTTCCTGGCCAAGGCTGTCTCCCCCTGCTATGCCGGGGGGGCGGCAGAAGGTGTCGCAATATGGTCCGACTTTCTGGCCCGCCAGGACGTGGTCTGGAATCGTCCCTTTCCCGAGCGTTGGAACGACGCATTTCTGCTGGGCAACGGGCGGCTCGGCGCCACAATCTACCGCGACGATCGAAGCGGAGAAGTTCGGTGGGTCTTGGGCCGGAAGGACGTGACCGACCACAGGGGCAATCCCACCCAGGGCGAGAAGGAAGTCTTGTGGATGCGCCCCCGGCTGCCCATCGGGCATTTTGTCTGGGACATCCCGGGACAGGTCGAAGACGGAACGTCCCGGCTGGCACTTTGGAATGCCGAGGCCAAGGGAGAATTCGCAACAAGGCAGGGGTCAGTCCGGTGGCGGAGTTTCATGCACGCTACCCAACCTGTTCTGGTCGTGGAGTGGAAGGGCGATGCGGACAACAAGGCGAGTTTTCGTTTCGAGCCGGCCGAGTCCGGCGTCAAGAAGTTCACCCCCGAGGACTACAAACCCAATCCCCCGGCCAGGCGGATGGAAATCGACGGCATCGCCGTCAGCGTTCAACCCATGCTCGCCGGGGGCGAATACGCGGTCGCCTGGAAGACCGTCGTCGCCGACGACGGAACCCGGCGACTCTACGCGAGCATCGGCAACAGTTGGGTAGGGACCGAAGCCAGAACGGAAGCGGTCCAGGCCGTCCAAGAAGCCATCGAAGAGCCCTTCGCTCAACTGCTGCAATCCCATCGGAAATGGTGGCACGACTGGTATCCCAAGGCGATGGTATCGCTGAGCGATCCACTGGTGGAGAACTACTACTGGCTGGCCCTGTACATCAGCGCCTCGGCCACACGTGGCGACCGCCTGCCCATGGACCTTCTTGGGCCCTGGCCCGAACCGGACCTGTTCCCCTGGCCTGCGGTCTGGTGGAACCGGAACATCCAGGAGTGCTACTACGGGCTGGCGGCAGGCAACCGAAGCGACCTGGCCATGAGCCTGGTGAATATGTTGATCCGCAACAAGAAGAACCTGGCTCTGAATACCGGTGAGTTTGCCGACGACTCCTACGCCATCGGACACGTGAGCAGTTGGAACTGTCGATCCGACGTCAAGCAGCCCTGGTACGAACCGGGGAATTTCCTGCGCGCCCTGCACCAGGCATGGCAGGTCTACGACCATACAAGAGACGACGATCTGCTTCGCGAGCACCTGTTCGACCTTTTGAGAGGCGCGGTCAACTACTACCGCCACGATGTGCTTTTCAAGCGTGAGGGCAAGTGGCACCTGCGCAGGACGACCTGTCCGGAGTACGGCCCGGCTCCGAACTGCAATTACGACCTGGGCTGGCTGAAATGGGCCCTTGGCAGGCTTCTCTGGGCCAACGAGCGGCTGGACCTGGACGATCCGCTGGCTCAGCAGTGGCAGGACATCCAGGAGAATCTCGTCGACTACCCCCAGGACGAGCATGGCTTCATGAAGGGCAGCGGCGTGACTTTCTCCTATACCCAACACGACGGGCAATACCGGCGACAGTATTCGACGATGATCGCCTTCTACCCGCTGCAACTGGTCAACTGGAGCAACCCCGAAGACCGGGATCTGATCCGGCGAAGCCTGGACTGGTACGTCGGCGGGGCCATGCAAGAGCAGGGATGGGGAGGCCTGGCCCCTAACCCCATGGCCGCTGCGGGGGCCTGGTACGCTCTGGCCGACCAACCCGACAAGGGACTGACCTTCCTCCACCGCTACTTGAAATACCAGACCTGGCCCAATGGCCTCAGCAGAGAACGCAGCCCACTGGGAGGTACGCACGGGGTCGCTTTCAAGACCGTCCAGGATTTCCTGATCCAGTACCGCAACGAGACCATTCACATCCTCACGGCCGTGCCTTCGAGTTGGTCCGATGTGAGCATACGCGACCTGCGAGCGCCGGGGGCGTTTCTGATCGACGCTGTCCGCAAGGACGGAGAGGTCAGGTTCATCCGCATCACCTCCCAAGCCGGTGAACCGTGCAAGCTCCGCACGGGTATCAAGGGCCCGGTCGTTGCCCATGGCGGGAAGCTTACAGAGCTTTCGGAGGGAGAATACCGCCTCTGGCTGGAAAAGGGTCAAACCGCCCTGCTCTTCCCCCGCGGACAGCAGCCGGAGGATCCGACGATCCGGCCGGTGGAGCAGGCCGAAGCTGCCGGTCATTGGTGGGGCTCGAAGAGCCGCGCGTTCCGACAGGAAAACCGATAGCCCGGGCCGGCGCTTTCGGATCGCCCTCTCGCCCGGTAAAATCGCAGGACCATGAAAAGACCCAACGTAATAATGATCGTCGCCGACGACCTGGGCTCGGGCGACCTGAGCTTCTTCAACCACGGCCTGACCGATACGCCAGGCATCGACCGGCTCTTTCGGGAGGGGCTCCACCTGAGCCAGAGCTATTCGGGCTCGTCGCTTTGCGCCCCGGCCCGGGCGGCCCTGATGACGGGCAGATACCCTCACCGGACCGGGGTGATCGACACCCTGGCCTGCGCGGGGCATGTGCGGCTCAACCCCGCCGAGGCGACGCTGGGCGACTGTTTCAAACAGGCCGGCTACGCCACGGGACTGTTTGGCAAGTGGCACCTGGGAGCCGGCTTTGCAGGCTGCATGCCCCACCAGCGGGGCTTTGACGAAGCGGCCATCTTCGACCCGTCCTTCGACTACTGGGACTACACCTGGAACGTCAATGGCCGATTCGTCGAGCACGAGGGCAAGTACCTTACAGACCAGATCACCGACGGCGCGGTGGACTTTCTGCGTCGCCATCGCGACGAGCCGTTCCTGCTGTGCGTGACGCATTTCGCCCCCCACCAGCCGCTGCACGCGCCCCAGGCTGCGATCGACAAGTTTCTCTCTCGCGGGCTCGATGAGAGGCTGGCCACGCTCTACGCGATGATCGAATGCCTCGATTCCGGCGTCGGGCGAGTCCTGGAATGCATCGACGAGCTTGGACTGGCGGAAGATACGATCGTCCTGTTCACCAGCGACAACGGTCCGCAGTTCTGCGGGCCCGGCGGACCCAATGCAGTCCAGCGGTACAACCTCGGGCTGCGAGGCCACAAAGAACTGGTCTACGAGGGCGGTATTCGCGTGCCCCTGGCCATCCGCTGGCCGGCGGGAATCCAGCCAGGCCGGGCCGAACATGCCATGACGCACTTCGCCGACTGGTTGCCCACGCTCTGCGCCGCCTGCGGCATCGCCGACAACCTGGGCCTGGCCCTGGACGGCCAGAACCTGCTTCCCGTCCTCCAGCAGCGAGGGCCCCTGGAGATCAGCCGACGCTTCTGGCAGTTCACACGAACGCGCCCGGTCCCCACCCACAACGCCGCGGTTCGAGAAGACCAGTGGAAGCTGGTCCGGCCCTCGACGCCCACAGCCTTGAAGTGGCACATGCCCGACCTGCGCATGCACTGTTACATGGAAAAGCACCCGGATGAATTCCGAGACGCCTGGCCGGACCACCATGTCCCCGACCCGCAACTGGAACAGCCGGCAGCGACCCAGCTTTTCAACCTCGCCTGGGACCCCCAGGAGACCTGCGACCTGGCCTCCCAACATCCGGATCGCGTCTCGAAGATGATCACGGAGCTGGAAAACTGGTTCCAGGATGTCGAGAAGGATCGCCTGGCCATTCCCACGCCTCCCATCGTTTCCCCCGAGAGGTTCGACATCGCCGGGCAGATCTGAGACGCCCCGCTGCATCGAGGCCCTGCGGTCGCAGAAGCACAACAGGCAGCCCCCAGGGCGGGCGGATCTCCGCGGCTGGGCCATCGCGAATTGTCGCAAGGCCATTGCCAAGCCGCGCGAGTCCGGATAACCTTTTTATTTCGCGTTCACCAGCAGACGGAAAGGCACAGCGGAAAGATGACCCAGAGCAAGAAGCACGTGCTCCTCACCGGAGGAAGCGGACTGGTTGGAAAATACCTCACCCCCCTGCTGACCGAGCGGGGCTGGAGCGTTACCCATTTCGATACGCGCGATCCGCAGGACGGCAACGAGTTTGTGCAGGGGGACCTGCGGGACGCCGATGCCCTCGGCCAGGTTGCCCAGGGCAAGGATGCCATCTGTCATGTCGCTGCCCTGCATGGCCAGGCCTGGAAGCAGGCCGGTGATGACGTGGGCTTCGAGGTCAACGTCGTCGGGACAAAGAACGTCCTGGAAGCGGCGGCCCGTGAGAACGTCGCCCGGGTGGTCTTCACGTCCTCGATCTGGGCCACCGGGCATGACAATCCCACGGCGACACGATTGCCGATCGACGAGTCTTTCCATCGCGAGCCGGCGGAGATGTACGGCCTGACGAAGATCCTCGGCGAGACGATGTGTCGCTATTACAGCCAAACACGCGGGATGAGTACGATCGTGCTGCGCCCCGGGGGAGTAGGTCCCACCGATCGCCATAAGAGCGGCGAGGCGTTCTATCTCGTCGGAGGCGTCGACGTACGGGATGTCGCCAAGGCCCACGCGCTGGCCCTGGAGGCTCCCGAGGACATCCGCCACGAAGTGTTCATCATCACGGCTGATTCAGCCTTGTGCCGGATCGACCGCCAGGAGTATCTGTCGGATCCTGCCTCGGCCCTGGAAAAGGCCGTGCCGGGAACGAAGGCCCTGGTCGAATCCGGCCAGCTGTCCCTGCCTGCGTCGCCGGAATACTGCAGCGTGGAAAAGGCTCGTCGCGTTCTCGGCTACGATCCGCAGTACAACTTTCACATCCAGAGCGACAGGAGCTGAACATGGGTTGCCTCGACGGACGCAAGGTGCTGATTACAGGGGCTTCAAGGGGAATCGGGCGGGCGATCGCCAACCTCTTTGCCCGCGAAGGGGCCCAGATGGTTCTCACAGCCCGCGGGGAGACTTCCCTTCAGGACGTCAGCGAAGATCTTGCCGATACAGGCCGGAAGGTCGTCGTGCTGGCTTGGGATCTGACCGATTTTCCGGCGATCCCCTCCCAGCTCAGCCGCGCCCGCGACGCCCTTGGAGGCCTGGACATTCTGATCAACAACGCCGGCGTCGTTCGTCTACCCGAAGACCACCCGGACCCGAGCCCGGAAAACGCCTGGGACTACATCATGGACGCCAACCTCAAGGGGCTCTACTTCCTCTCAGAGGCAGCCGGCGAGATGATGAAGGATTCCGGCGGGGGTGTGATTGTGAACCTGGCTTCGGATGCCGGGCTTCGGGCGGCGCCCAACGCTTACTGCATCAGCAAATGGGGCGTGGTCGGCTACACGCAGGGCCTGGCCAAGCACCTGGCCAAGGATAAGGTGCGCGTCAATGCGGTGGCTCCCGGCCCGGTGGCCACGCGGATGATGGGATGTTCCGACGGGGAGCCCAAGGATGCGCCGAACTTGCCACTGGGGCGTTTTTCGCTGCCGGAAGAGGTCGCGGACGTGGCGATGTTCCTGGCTTCGGATGCCTCCCGGGCCCTGTTCGGCGAGACAATCGTGGTCAACTCCGGCAACCTGTAGAGGTCGTTCAGGACTGAGAAGATTTGGCCGGGCTGCTTTGGAGCATTTCCCGGCAGGCGGAGAGTATCTCCCCGGGTTCGACCATTCTGCCGGGCCCGACCGTGTTGCAGGCCAGGCGACCGCTGGCCGGGCCCAGGATCTCCATCCCCCAGGCTTTGAGGGTCTTCAGGTTCGCCTGGGTTGCCGGGGCCTGGTACATGCGGGTGTTCATGGCCGGGCACAGGAGCATCTTGCAGGCGCCGCAGGCAGAAAGGGCCATCGTCGAGACCAGATCATCTGCCAGTCCGCAGGCGATCTTGGCAAGCGTGTTGGCCGTGGCCGGCGCGATGACCATCAGATCCGCCCGTTCGGTAAGGCTGATGTGCTGGGAGGAGTAATCCTCGCTGCTTTGCCAGAGGCTGGTGTAGACCCTCCGGCCGGTGAGGGCCTGGAACGTCAGAGGCGCGATGAACTCCCGGGCCGCGTCGGTCATTGCTGCGGTGACCCGGCATTCCTGCTGGATAAGCTTGCCTGCCAGGTCCGCGCTCTTGTAGCAGGCGATCCCGCCGGTGAGGCACAGCAGGACTTCGTAGCCGGCCAAGGGTTGTTTGTCCGTCTGGGCCAATCGGCCCTCCTGGGGCGGGCAGGCTAGAGTTCGTCGGGGTGGGGCACGTCGGATTCTTCGTAGTCGATAGCGATCTTGTCTTCCAGGATCTCCTGGATGACCACTTCCATATCCGTCATGCCCTTCTGGCGTTCAACCATCGGACGGGCGCCGCTGATCAGTTCGACCAGCCGCTTCTGGATCAGGGCGGTGAGTTTGAACCGCCCGCCGACCTTGTCGATGATTTCTTCGCTTCGCAATGCTTCGATCATGTTCTGGCTACTCCTGGTGCAGAATGCTTTTCAGTTCTTCCACCGCCCTGTCGAGCTGATCATTTACCACGTAGTGGTCGAAGATCCCGCTGCGGCGGCCTTGTTGAATCTCTTCCTGTGCTTTGCCGATTCTCTGGGCAAGCTGCCCGGGGCTTTCGGTCCCGCGTCCGGTCAGTCGGCGTTTCAATTCCTCTTCGTCGGGGGGAAGGATCATTACGAACGTCGCCTTGGGCATCTTCAGGCTGACCTGGAGGGCGCCCTGGAGGTCGATGTCCATTATAACGGTCCTGCCGGCCTGGACAGCTTCCCGCACCGCCCCGGCGGGCGTCCCGTACAGGTTATCATAAACCTCAGCCCATTCGAGCATTTCATTCTCGTCGATAAGCTTCTGGAATTCCTCGCGGCTCAGAAAGTAATAGCTCTGCCCGTCTGTCTCGCCGGGGCGCGGGCCGCGGGTTGTGGCCGAGACGCTGAAGACCACGTCCATCTCCTCGCGGAGGCGGGAGAGAAGCGTGCTCTTGCCCACCCCGCTGGGGCCGGTGACCACGACAACCTTGCCCGAGGACGGATTTTTCTCGGCGGGGTCGTTCACTCGGCGTTTTGAACCTGTTCCTTGATCCGGTCGACCGCGGTCTTGATCTCCACCACCGCCCGGGCAATTTCGGCATCGTTGCTCTTGGAGGCGATGGTGTTTGCCTCGCGAAGCATCTCCTGGGAGATAAAATCCAGCTTCCTTCCCACGGCCCCGTCGGCTTCGCAGCTTTCGCGGAACTGCTGCAGGTGCGTGGAGAGTCGCGAGACCTCTTCGGCAATGTCGCTGCGTTCGGCGTAGATGGCCACCTCGCGGGCCAGGCTCTCCTCGTCGATGTTCACCCGTCCCTGATCGACCAGTTCCTTCACCCGGTCTGTGAGACGCTGATGATACTCCTGGACCACCTGCGGTGCGCGGGAGATGACCTCCTGGAGTCTCTGGCGGATCTGGTCGCACTGCTCGATGAGGTGATCCTTCAGAGAAGCGCCTTCCTGCCGGCGCATCTGGATCATCGCGTCCAACGCCTCGTCGACCAGTTTGAGAAGCTCGGGCAGGCTCTGGGCCACCACTTGTTCAAGCTCGGGAGGTTCGCAGACGCCGGGCAATTGGAGCAGGCCGGCCAGGTCGATCCGCGTGCTGGGGTCGGCCTCGGCCTGAAGCTCGCGTAACTGGTGGAGATAGCTTTCCAGGGCCGCCTGGTTGACGTGGTATACCGCGGCCTCTTCTGCGACCTTCATGCGGATGCTGACGGTAACCGTCCCGCGGCCCAGCCGGGTGCGCATGAGCTTGTCGATCTGTGCCTCGGCGGCCTGGCAGGCTTCGGGCAGCTTGATATTGAGCTTCAGGTATCGGTTGTTGACCGAACGTATCTCTACGGCGTACCCAACGGCCCCGCACTGTCGGGCGGCCGAGCCGAAGCCTGTCATCGAATGCAGCATCACCTGCTCCTGGGCTAAGCAGCCCGATTATTCGTCTGCTTCACCCGGTTCGGCATCGCCGCTGTCCGCACCGGCATCCGGGGCAGCGTCGCTGCCGGAATCCGCGTCTGGGTCGGCCTCGGCCGAGTCTTCGTCGTTCCCGTCTTCCTCGGAGGCCCCGGCAATGGAATAGGTTTCCGTGACGGTGACACTGGGCTTGTGATCTTCGAGGAAGTTGACCGCCTTGACGGTGGTGCCCGGCTGTACAGTAAAGGGCCCTTCGTACAGAGGCGATTCCTGGCTCGGCTGGGAGCCGTCCAGCGTGTAGTGCGTGGCGACTTCGTCTGAGCCGGGGACGATGGTCACTTCCACCGGATCGGAGATCGGCTTGGACACCGGCTGAATCTCCGGCCTGGGGGCCGGCTCGAGCTCGCGGACGAAGGTAACGGTCTTAACCTCGCTGGAGGGGAAACCCTCCCTGAAGGCCCGGAGGCTCATGACGCGTCGTCGCTGTTTGGGCTCGAACTTGACCAGCAGACCCTCGGGGGGAACCGGCGGATCAAAATCCTCCACGTCCTGCTGATCCCAGGCGTAGCGGACGGTAACGCCGCGAATCTGCGAGAGGCCGAAAATCTTGGTATCCTGCGCAACTTCAATGGTGTCCTTGGCAAGATCCTCGTCCGTCAAGCTTGGGCTCTGCAGATTCGGCGGGGGCAACCGCTCCACATCCGGGCTGAAGGCGTAGGTTGCCAGCACGCCGATGAGCAGGTAGATCGCGGCCAGAACAATCGTCACCACGGTCGCCATGTCGCCGGTCTTGGTGCCAAAGGCACTGGAGCCGAAACCGCCCAGGGCGGCTCCGAGCCCGCCGCCGCGTCCCTTCTGAATCAGGACGAGCAGGACGAGCAGCACGCAGACGATAATGAAGAAAATTCCCAATACGGTAGCCATATGTCGCTCTCTGTCGTAAATGCTTCCCGATCCCGGGGACCGGTGTCATCTTTGCCCGCTTCGGTGGCGGCGTGTGTTACTTTCCGGCTTCGACGATGCCGGCGAAGTCCTCGACCTTGAGGCTCGCACCGCCCACCAGGGCGCCGTCGATGTCTTCCTGGCCAAGCAGATCCTTGGCGTTGCCGGGCTTTACCGACCCGCCGTACTGAATCCGCATGCTCGAGGCCACGGACGTATCGTACATTTCTTCCAACTGCTTGCGGATGTGCTGGTGGACTTCCTGGGCCTGGTCCGGCGTGGCTGTTTCGCCCGTGCCGATCGCCCAGACCGGCTCGTAGGCGATGGTTACGTCAACGGCCTGGGTGGCGCTGACGCCTTCGAGCCCGACCTTGACCTGGCGGTCGACGACCTCGAAGGTCTGATCGGCCTTGCGTTCTTCCAGGAGTTCGCCGACACAGAGGATCACCTTCAGCCCGTCGCTGATGCCCTTGAGGACCTTGCGGTTGATCCACTCGTCGCTCTCTCCGATCACGTGGCGGCGCTCGCTGTGGCCTAGGATCACGTAGGTGCACCCGACGTCACGGAGCATCGGCCCGGAGATTTCCCCGGTGAAGGCGCCGTTGTCTTCGAAGAACATGTCCTGTCCGCCCACGGCGATGCTCGAGCCCTTCAGGGCGGTGGAAACCGCGTCGAGGTGGACATAGGTCGGGCACAGGGCCAGGTCGACGGCATCGACGCCGCCGATCTTCTGGGCCATCTGCGAAGCCAGGGAGACGGCCTCGTCCTTGCTGAGGTTCATTTTCCAGTTTCCGGCGATGAAAAGCTTGCGAGCCATGTTTGGTCCTTCTTGTCTCTTAAGTCCGTTGCGATTGGCGTCTGTGTTATACCGGGTCCACCGCTCGAGGATAGCTGCCCAGGATGTGGATCTCTCCACAGTGGGACTTAGCCTCTTCGATGGCATCGGCAAAGTTCAGGTCTTCACTGTGCCCCTCGGCGTCGACGAAGAAGTAGTACTCCCAGTTTCGTCTCTTGGAGGGGCGTGTATCGATGTTGGTCAGGTTCACCCCGTAGCGGGCCAGGACGTTGAGCACGTCGACCAGGGCACCGGCCTGGTGGGCCGTGGTGAACAGCACCGTGGTCTTGTCCTTGCCGGTCCGCTTGGCCGCTTCACGGCTGATGACATAGAACCGGGTCATGTTGTTGGGGTTGTCTTCGATATTGGCGAAGATCACCTTGAGCCCGTAGAGTTCGGCGGCCAGGGAGGAACCGATGGCCCCCATTCCCTGTTCGCTGGCGGCCATTTCAGCCGCCCGGCTGCTGGAGGCGACGGGCACCAGTTCGACCGACTGGAAACTTGTGGAGATCCAGTTGCGGCACTGGGCGAAGACCTCCGGGCGCGAGGCAACCAGTTTGATCTGGTCCGGCGGAGTGTTGGCCAGAAGGTTATGGTGGATCTCGACCAGGACCTCGGCGCAGATGGTAACGGTGTTGTCGATGAAGCAGTCCATCGTGTCGATCACGCCCCCGCCGACGGAGTTTTCGATCGGGACCAGGCCCAGATCGCAGTGGCCTCGGGCGACCTCTTCAAAGACCGCCCGGATGTCGGCCAGGGGAATATGCTCGACCGAGGCGCCGAATTTCCGGATCGAGGCCATGTGACTGAAACTCCCCTCCGGGCCGAGATAAGCGATCCGAAGGGGCTTTTCCAGGGCGAAAGAGCCGCTCATCAACTCGCGGTAAATCGCCTGGAGGGTGCGCTGGGGCAGCGGGCCGGTGTTCAGGTCGGAAATCCGGTTGAGTACCGCGTGTTCCCGGTCCGGTGCGTAGATGGGAGCACCGTTGGTCTGCTTGGCCTTGCCGACATCGACGACCACCTTGGCGCGCTGATTGAGCAGTTCGACGATCTTCTTGTCCAGATCGTCGATCCGCGTGCGCAATTCAGGTAGTTCCGGCATCTGCTGGCTCATACAGGTTTCGTCGGCAGTTCTGGGCCCGGGGCCCTTGGGCAAAGACAGATCGTTTTTTGTATCCGCAGGGCTCCCCGACGTCAAGGGCTTTTGCTGCCTGAATTTCAGGCATTCTCCCTTCCGGCGATGCCCGAAGGCGATCCCCCCGGGGCCCTGGGATCGGGCCCTGGTGCAAGCGTCTGCAAAACAAGTCGTTGAAATCTCCGCGCCCGTCGGGCATAGTATCTATCCGCAGCGGGATACCTGCGCTGCCAAGGGCGGATTTGCGGCTCGAGCCCCCGCCGGCCGCCTTGAACGCAAACGGGCTTTGCTCAAACGAGAAGGACCAACGTGGCAAGACCGACGTTTCTCTTTGATGAACACGTGAAGCTCGGCGGCAAAATGGTCGACTTCATGGGCTGGAAGTTGCCCGTGCAGTACGAAGGCATTCTGGCTGAACATGCCCAGTGCCGAAGCTCCGCCTGCCTGTTCGATACCGGACACATGGGACAGATCCACGTCTCCGGCGAGCACGCCGCAGAGGATCTCTCCCGCATTCTGACCCAGAACGCCCGCGCCCTGCCTGTCGGGCGAAGCAAGTACGGGCTGATGCTCTACCCGGATGGCAATATTCGCGACGATACCATTCTGATGCGCCTGGGGCCTTACGAGTTCCTCCTGGTCGTCAACGCCGGCCCGCTGATCGACGACCTTCGCTGGCTGCTCCGGCACTGTTCCAACGACACTCGTGTGGTCGACCAGACCCAGACCTGGGCCAAGCTGGACCTGCAGGGACCTGCCGGCTTCGCCGTACTGGACGAGATGGTGGATATCGACCTGGCGGGCCTGGGCTACTTCAGCGCCACGCCCGGAAACATCTGCGACCTGCGCTGCGTGATCAGCCGAACCGGCTACACCGGCGAACTGGGCTACGAGATCTTCATTCCACTCCAGAACGCCACGCGGGTCTGGCGGGCGCTGGTCGAGGATGACCGCGTCAAGCCGGCCGGCCTGGGTGCACGCGACCTGCTCCGCCTGGAGATGTGCTATCCGCTCTACGGACAGGATGCCACGGCCCAGACCAACCCCGCCCAGGCGGACCTTGCCGGATTTATCAAGTTCGACCACGACTTCGTCGGCTCCGATGCCCTGAAAGAGAAGATGGACCGGGGCGCAGGCAAGAAGCTCGTGGCGTTTGTCAGCGATTCCCGCAGGCGTCCGCCCCAGCACGCCGAGATCCACCACGACGGCAAATGCGTCGGAGAAGTCACCAGCGGTGCCTACTCGCCGAGCCTGGGCTGCTCGATCGGCATGGGATACGTGCCGACCGAACTGGCCGAAATCGGCAAGGAAATGACCGTTCAGACAGGCCGGGCCTCGCTGGATATCACCCTGGCCAAGAAGCCCCTGTACACCGAGGGCACCTGCCGGGCCAGGAAACTCCGCAGCCTGGACGTGTAATCCTGGTCTTTTGGGCCTCAGGGCCCGATCAGCCTCGTAAAATCCATCAATACAACCTCTATCGGAGAAAATGATGACAGATCTACCCAAGGACATGCTCTACACCGACCAGCACGAATGGGTGAAGGTCGAAGGCGACACCGCGACCATCGGTATTACCGACTTTGCCCAGGGACAGTTGGGAGACCTCACCTTTGTCGAACTTCCCCCCGCCGACGAAGACCTGAGCAAGGGCGCCGAAGCCGTCGCCATCGAATCCTGCAAGGCCGCTGCAAGCGTCTATGCCCCCTTGGACGGCAAGGTGACCGAAGTCAACGAAGCCCTCGAAGACGATCCGGGCCTGGTGAATTCCGATCCGCTGGGCCAGGGGTGGATCTTCAAAATGCAGATCAGCGACAAGGCCCAGCTCGACTCGCTGATGACCTGCGAAGCCTATGAGAAGCTGCTGGCCGGCCAGGAATAACCCCCTATGCCCTATATCCCTCACACCGATGAGCAGCGCGAGCAGATGCTGGCCCGGATCGGGCTTGGCCGCGAAGAGCTGTTTTCGACCATTCCCCCTGCCCTGCGGGCCAAGCGGTTCGACGTGCCCGAAGGGCTCAGCGAGCAGGAAACAGCCACGGTCATGCGCGATCACGCGCTTTCGTGCGGCACGTGCCTGCCCTGTTTCCTGGGCGGGGGCGTTTATGATCACTATCAGCCCGCCGCAGTCGATGCGCTGATCAGCCGAAGCGAGTTCTACACGGCCTATACGCCCTATCAGCCCGAGGCCAGCCAGGGCACGCTCCAGGCGATCTACGAATACCAGTCGGCCATGTGCCGACTGACCGACCTGGAGGTCTCCAACGCCTCGCTCTACGACGGCGGGACCGCCCTGTTCGAGGGCATTCTGACGGCCATGCGCGTCACCCGCCGCGATAAGGTCATCGTCGATTCCAGCGTCAACGCGTTTTACCGCGAGATGCTCAAAACCTACACCGCCAGCCTCGATGCCGAGGTGGTCACCGTCGAGCATGACAGCGGCAAGGCCAACCGCAAGGCGATCGCCGATGCCCTCGACGAGAAGACCGCCGCGGTGGTCGTGTCAAATCCGAGCTTCCTGGGCTGCCTGGACGACCTTTCCGACGTAGCCGACATGGCCCACCAGGCCAAGGCGCTGCTGGTGATGGTGACGTATCCGACCGCCCTGGGCCTGTGCAAGACACCGGGGCAGATGCAGGCGGATATCGCCGTGGGCGAGGCCCAGTGCCTCGGGCTCCCGCTGGCCTTTGGAGGCCCGTGGCTGGGGTTCATCGCTGCAACAAAGAAGTGCATGCGACGGATGCCCGGACGCATCGCCGGCAAGACCGTCGATACCCAAGGCAGGGAAGGCTTCGTGTTGACCCTCCAGGCCCGCGAGCAGCACATCCGCAGAGAGAAGGCCACATCGAACATCTGCACCAACCAGGGCCTCTGTGCCCTGCAGGCGCTGATCTATCTCTCGCTCCTGGGCAAGCAGGGCTTTGCCGACCTGGCCAGGACGTGCGCGTCCAAGGCGGCCTACGCCGCAGAAAAACTCTCCGCCGTGGAAGGCGTGAGCCTGCGCTACCCCGACGCATCGTTCTTCAACGAGTTCGTCATCGATCTGCCCGCCCCGGCCGAGAAGGTTGCCTCGCTGCTGCTGAGCAAAGGGTTCGCCGCCGGCATTGCCATGGGCGACTTCTATACGGACATGCCCAACAGCCTGCTGGTGGCCGTGACGGAAAAAAGAACCCGAGCCGAGATGGACGCCCTGGCCAAGGCGATGGAGGAAGTACTGTGAAACTGATTTTCGACAAAAGCGTACCGGGCCGAACCGGATGCCTGCCTCCCTCGGACGATACGCCCGGCGAGCCGCGGGTCGATGAATCCCTGATGCGCCCCAGCCAGGCCGCCCTGCCGGAACTGAGCGAACTGGATGTCGTGCGTCACTTCACCGAGCTTTCCACGCGGAATTTCGGTGTGGATACCGGCTTCTACCCGCTGGGTTCCTGCACGATGAAGTACAACCCGAAAATCGCCGAACGCATCGCCCGCCACGAAGGCTTCACCGCCCTGCATCCGGAGCTTGCAAGGATCGACGGCGGGGAAAACCTCACCCAGGGCGCCCTGGCCATCCTGTATCACACGGAACTGCTGCTTCGGGAGATCTGCGGCATGGCCGCCTTTACCTCCCAGCCGATGGCCGGTGCCAACGGTGAGCTGACCGGCGTGTTGCTCATCGCCGCCTATCACGGCAGCAAGGGCAACGACCACAAACGGACGATCCTGATCCCCGACAGCGCCCACGGGACGAACCCGGCCTCAGCGGCCCTGGCCGGCTACGAGGTGCGCACCATCGGCTCGGATAAGAACGGCCTGATGGATCTGGACGCCCTGAAGGAAGCCTGCACCCCCGAGGTGGCCGGCGTCATGCTCACCTGCCCCAACACGCTGGGGCTCTTTAACCCGCACGTGAAGGAAATCTGCGACGCGGTACACGAGGTGGACGGCCTGGCTTACTACGACGGGGCGAATCTCAACGCCCTGCTGGGTCGTGCCAAGCCCGGCGACCTGGGCTTTGACATCGTCCACGTGAACCTGCACAAGACCTTTGCCACGCCCCACGGGGGCGGCGGTCCCGGAGCCGGACCCGTGGGCGTCTGCGAAAAGCTCGCCCGCTTCCTGCCCCGGCCGCGTGTCCTGCTGGAAGAAGGTCGATACCGTCTCGATGAGGATATGCCCGATTCGATCGGGAAGATCGCAGCCTGGTACGGCAGCTTCGGGATCATCGCCCGGGCGTATGCTTACATGCTTCGCCTGGGCCGCCAGGGCATGCTGGACGTCTCGGAACATGCGGTGCTCAATGCCAATTACATCCGCGCCTGCCTGGAGGAGCATTTCGAGCTGCCCTTCAAGCAGATCTGCTTGCACGAGTGCGTTTTTTCGGCCAAGAGGCAGGTGGAGCACGAGGTCCACGCGATGGATATCGCCAAGGCCCTGATCGACCGCGGCTATCACCCCCCCACGGTCTACTTCCCGCTGATCGTCGATGAGGCGATGATGATCGAGCCGACCGAGACGGAAGCTCCCGAGACGCTGGACCGGTTTATCGAGGCGATGATCGAAATCGCCCAACTGGCCCGGACCGACCCGCAATCGCTCAAGGCTTCGCCTGTGACCACCTGCGTGGGAAGGCTGGATGAGACCCTGGCAGCCCGGAAGCCGGACCTGGCCAGCCTGGCCGGCGACGACGATGGCTGAGCTGATACTCATCAAGCTGCCCCCCTCGCCCTATGCGCCGGTGCTGGCCCTGCAGGAGGCGCTGGTCGAGCAGCGCAAGGCCAGCCTCAGCGCCGATGGCTACCTGATCCTTGTGGAACACGCTCCCCCGGTCATCACCCGGGGTCGGCGAGGGGGCGACCGCTACCTGCGGGCGTCCATGGAGCAACTCCATCGCCTGGGTGTGGAGCTTCATAACACCCGTCGCGGCGGGGAGGTGACCTACCACGGCCCGGGGCAACTGGTGGGATATCCGATCTTCGACCTTACCTGCCGGGGCCGAAGCGTCCATGGCCACATCCGCAGCATCGAAGAATATCTCATCCGCCTGCTGGATGGCTTCGGAATCCAGGGCCGGCGCGTGGAGGGTATGACCGGCGTCTGGGTCGGCGATGAGAAGATCGCCGCTATCGGGGTAGCCGTGCGAAGGTGGGTGACCTATCACGGCTTTGCCCTGAATGTCTCGACGAACCTTTCGCATTTCGACCTGATCGTCCCCTGCGGGATATCGGATAAAGGTGTCACCAGCCTATCAGCCCTGCTGGGAAGAGATGTCGAAGTTTCCGAAGTGATCGATCCTCTGGTAGAATGTATCGGCCAGACCTGCGGGTTCGAGAACGTCCGCGACGTGGACCTGCAGGAGATACCCGACCAGATGCGCCCCCTGTTACAGAAGAAATGAACAAGCCCGAACCCGAAACCACCCCCAGGAGAAGACTGCCGGCCTGGCTCAAGAAGCGACTGCCGCCCGGAGGAGAGGCTGCCGACGTTGCCCGGTTGATGAAGGACCTGAACCTGGCCACCGTGTGCAGCAGCGCTCACTGCCCGAACCTGGCCGAGTGTTTCTCCAAGCGGACCGCCACGTTCCTGATCCTCGGCGACCGGTGCACCCGGAACTGCCGCTTCTGCGCGGTTCCCTCCGGAGACGTGCCCCCCCTGCGCGTCGAGGAGCCCGACGCCGTCGCAGAGGCAGCGGCCAAGCTGGGCCTGCGTCACGTCGTGATCACCTCGGTAACCCGCGACGACCTGCCCGACGGCGGAGCCGAGCACTTTGCCAAGACCATCCAGGCCGTGCGAAGAAGACGGCCCAAGGCGATCATCGAAGTTCTCACCCCGGACTTCCAGGGCGACCGGGACGCCATCGCAACCGTTCTTTCGGCCAGGCCGCAGATCTTCAATCACAACGTCGAGACCGTCAAAGAGCTTTACGACGACATCCGCCCACAGGCCGACTACCGGAGAAGCCTGAACGTCCTGGCCGAGGCCAAGCGTATCGCCAAGGCCAAAGGATTCGATACCTACACCAAGAGCGGCCTCATGCTTGGCTGCGGCGAGACCCATGAGCAGATCGCCTCGGTCCTGGAAGATCTTCGAAGCGTCCAGTGCGATATCGTCACGATCGGCCAGTACCTCGCCCCCTCTTCGGCGCATTTCCCGGTCAGGCAGTTCATCACGCCCGAGACGTTCGCCGAGCTTGAGCAACAGGCCAGGCAGATGGGCTTTGCCGCCGTTGCGGCCGGACCTTTCGTGCGAAGCAGTTACCAGGCCGAGGAACTCTTCAACCGCAGGCAGTAGCCGATCGTTCTCGCAGCCTGCCTCGGCCTGCAACCTTCTCTTGGATCACGGGTCTACCAGAGGAGGCGTGGTTCCCAGCAGCACCTGCGTTGCGGCCAGGGCTCCGCGACCTTTGGCATCGACAAGGGAGGGCAGGGACATCCGGGCCAAGTCTTCTTGGATCGCTTGAGCGGCTCGGGCATCGAGCTTGGCGCGCATGTTGAATCCCATGGGCAGCTCGGAGAGCTCGATCTTCGTCTCATCGAGAACGAGTTTCCAAGGCTGTTGCCACAGGATGCGACCCGGCTGGGAGATCACCACCCGCACAAGCCACCGCAGGGCGGGGACTCTTTCATGGGGTTTTGCGTCCTTCAAGATTGCCTGCCCCGATCCTCTTGAAACCACCTCCACGCGCAGCGTGACAGTCGCGCTGGGGTCCTCCTCCAGGCCGGCGTAGCGGATCTTGTCGCGCATCACTCTTTCGATCCCGCCCACTTCCAGCCGAGACTCGATCCAGAGCCTGAGGGTCTCTCCGGGAGAGATCGGCGTGGGTTCTTCCTGCCAGGCAGCGAGAATCTCGCGATGCGTAGCAAGGGGCAACCCCACAGCGCAGAGGATAGCACGGGTCTCGTCGGCCAGGTACCAGCAGCGCCCGTCGGGTCCGGGAAGCCAGTCGGGCTCATCGGGCATTTCGTAGAGCCATGCCACCCTTCCCAGGCGGGGGTGAATCAGTCGGTCTCCCAGGACCACCCAGCCCTGACGGGTAATCGCCAGGTGCGGAATTTCGTTGAGCCTGGCCGCCTCGGCCGGCGGCGTCTGTCCGTCCAGGCCTCGCATGAAATCCCACCATTGGATGCTTCCGTCGGGCAGGGAGCGAGCCAGGTACTCGCCCCCGGCGCTGAAGGTCATCGGACTGCGGCGGCCCAAACCGTTGCCGGCCGAACGCATAGACCACGCCGGCCCCAGGTTCCTGTCCCGCAGGCAGCGGACAACCCGGGCGGTGCGAATCTCCACCAGGTACACGCCGGCCTCGGTCGAAAGGGCCAGGACTTCCCCCCCGGGCGCAACGGCCGGGATTTCCTCCACCCCCTCCAGGCCCCAGGCGACTCCGTTGGCCCCGACCGGGTAGACCAGCAATCGTTGCCCGGCCAGGAACACCACCGCCTTGCCATCGAGACAGAACCGCGCCCAGTGTATCGGCGGATCTTCCTGATCCTCCGGAGCCTCGGGCAGGGGCACGCGGATCAGACGATTGGCCGCATCTTTCGCAGACCAGATCGTCAGTCCCCCGGAATCTTTCGTATCCAGCAGCAGCACACGGTCGGGGCCATCCACGTCGGCGATTCGCCATCCGGCAGGCAAGGCCATTCCGGCGGTAGTCTCCCCGTCGGACAGGCTTCTGATTTCCAGCCAGTCTTCCCGATCCGCAGCGGCTGCGTAGGCGATTGCAGCCCAGGGCGAATCCTCGGACAGGACGATCTGTTTGACGTCCTCGCGCAGGGCCGGGAGAACCAGCGGCTCCTCCAGCCAGGGTCCCTCCAGGGGGAAGTTCGGCCGATCCACGCAGCTTCGCAGCGTCCAGCGGAATTCACTGATCGACGAGGCCAGGCGATACTTGAAGTCCCTGGATTCAGTGGCTTCCAGCGCGGCCTGGACGATCTGGTCTGTCAGGTCCAGCGGCGGGCGGATCGGCATAGGCGGGATCTGAATCTCTTTTTCCACCACGCCGGCTGAATACTGCACCCATGGCCCCGTGGGGGGCAGGGGTTCTCTTTTGAGTATGACCGGTTTGGGCTTTGTCGGCGTCTTGGAGTCGGGGGACTTCGAATCGCCCCCCTCCTGGTTGATGCGCCCGGGATCCGGCTTGCTTCCGGTCGGGTCGGCCTCCGGCTGGGACTCTCTCGCAATCGGCTCGGGCTTCAGTTTCGAGGTGTCCACCATCGTCAGCAGGAGTACAAGGGCGACCGTCGCAGCCAGACCCACGCCTCCCAGGACGAAGATCCAGGAGGGAATCTCGCGTTTGGGTTTCATCTGGTCCAGCCGGGGCTCGCGGGGCAGGGCCTTGCCGCCGCGCTCAGCAAATTCGAGGGCCTCGGCCGCTTCGCTCTGACCCAGGCGGAAATCAAAACCGCATTTCTTGCAGCGAAGCAAGGCCCCCCGGGCAATCGTGTCGGCCAGAACGATGGTTTCCTGACAGGATGGGCACTTGGTCGTCTTGGGCAAAAGCACTCTCCCGGATCGAAGTGACACTCTTGGCAGCGGTGGGCGGTCAGTCCAGCGGGTCGAACATGTCCTGCGTCGCGTAGCACATGGGGCAGACCCAGGTGTCGGGCAGGTCTTTGAAGTCGGTCCCGGCGGGGATGCTGTTCATCGGGTCGCCCTGCTCTGGATCGTAGATATACCCGCATTGGGTGCAGATGTAACGAATGACATTCTCCTTCCGGGTCGCTGGGGTATCGCCAATGCCTGGAGTATAACAGAATCGTCCGGTGTTCTCCCGGCTAATTGTCACCGCGGGGCCCAACGAAACGACGCGACGATTGCCCCCAAAGGGCAAGCTCGTCGCGTCGTCGTATTCTGCTTCTCGGGCGAGTGTCAGTCGGTCTCTTCTTCGGTCGAATCTTCCCCGGTTTCTTCCGCCGCCTCGTCTTGGGTGTTCATGATCTTCTCGGCAGCGGCCGAGGCCTGCTTGGCGATGTCCAGCACGTCCTGTGCGGGCAGGATCACTCGGACCTGGCTCTTCTCCGCCCGGTTGCGCCAGACCACGAAAATTCCCAGGGCCTCGCCGTCAAGCAGGAACGCGGGGGTGCCCAACTGCCCGCCCTGCGTGACGTACAGCGTGCGGGGACGACGCGTGACAGCTGCAATGCGCCCCAGCGAGACCGCCGGGATGTACTTCATGTTCTTGTTCAATCGGGCCAGAACGACCAGGCGGTCCAGTTCCTGGGCCTGGGAGTCGGCCGCCAGCTTCACCGGGGAGAGCTTCTGCCCCTGGAACTCTTCGCTGGAGGTATCGATCTGGACGAAGACCAGGTCCCAGTCGACGTCCTTCATGACGATCTTGGCCGGCACTTCCGTCTTGTCGGGCATACGGACCTTGACCTCGGTGAATTCACTCGAAGCCGAAAGCGTCATGGTCTGTCCCGTCTGGCGATTCCGCTGCTGTCGGCCATCGTACTGCACGGCCGGGTCCAAATCGCCCAGCGAGGCCACCATCAGCCCGCTCTGGTCGATAACGGTGCCGATGGCGCTGACCTTGTCTTCCAGTGTCTGGCTGTCGAGCCCCTGGGCAGAGACCTGAAGCTTCACGGAAGCTTCCACCCAGAGGATGGCGTCCTGCTTTTCCTGGAAAATCTTCCGGGCTTGTGCGGTTTCGCTTTCCTGTCCGACCGCGAGTCCTGCGGTGAGAGTCGTGACCAGGATTCCGGCCAGAGCGATACGTTGCGTCCATTTCATCAATGCAATTCCTTTCCGGGATTGAAACTATCTGTCGTTTTCGTCTTCGTGCGTTGAACGGAACGGCTTCAGGGACGTCCTTCGCTCCAGTCCGGTTCCAGTTGCAGGAACTGCGTAAAGGGCCCACGCCGCACAAACACTACTACGCGGTCGGCACGGTTTTCCTTGGCCTGTTCCAACTGCTTTTCCAAATCCTGGATGCTCGCGATCTCCCTGCCGTCCACCGAGAGGATCACGTCTCCATTGCTCAGGCCCGCAAGATCGGCCCAGCCGGCCCGTTTGACCTCGCTGACCAGCACCCCGCTGACCTTTTCCTCCATCTTCTGGGTGACCTTGTCGTCCAGCGACATGTCACGTGCAGAAAACTCGAAATCATCGTTGGTGTAGGTTTCCAGTTCCGCAACCGGAGTGGGAGGCTCATCGAGCTTGACGGGGATCTTCAATTCCGTGTCGTCGCGAACGAGGGTCAGTTCCACCTCCGTGCCGATCCGATACGCGCGGACCATGTTCTCCAGAACCTGCGTATCTTCCGGCTGAGATGCGTCGATGGTCTCTCCGTCGAGCTTGAGAACGATATCCCCGACCTTAACCCCCGCCTTGTCGGGGCCCCGGTTGGGGTAGACCATCGTGACGCGAACACCCTTGGCGTCTTCCATGTCCAAAGCTTCGGCCAGTTCGCGGGTGAGAACCTGCGTATCGATCGCCAGCCACGCCTTGCGGGCTGTGGGGGTCACCGGCGGCTCGGGATCCTCCCCGATCTCCACGACGGTAAGGAACTTGCGGGTTCCCCGGTCGAAGGCTGCCAGCACGGGGACGCGCCGGGTCTTGCCCTCGAGGATCTCCCCGCTGATCCGTTGAAGATCCGCCACGTCATCGATCTTCTGTCCCTCGACCTGGGTGAGAATATCCCCGGGCTGAATCTCGGGCTTGGCCTCGGTGGCCGGGCCCCCGGATCGAAGGGTATTGACGATCAGGCCGCTCTTGCCGGCCCGGTCGCGGTAGATCGCATCCATCAGGGTCAGGTCACGGGCCGTGATACCCCAACTGCGAACTTCTTCGTCCTTGTGCCTGGCCGGCTCGCGGGCCTGGGTTTCCAGGCGGAAGACCTCCTGCTTGCCGTCGCGCCTGGCGCGGATCCGGATTACCTTGCCGATCGGGACGGACATGGCCACGCGATGGAACATGGGCAGCTCTTCTTCCACCGAGGCCGATACCTCCGTGCCGTCGTAAACACGAACGATATCCCCGGCCTGGAGCCCGGCTTTTTGCGCCGGAGAATCTTCAATGACGCCGCTGACCAATACGCCCTTGTCGCCCTGTCCGCCGTCCAGCAGAGGCTGGACCTGGAGGCCTGTCCAGCTTCGTTTGACCTCCCCGCCGTCGATGAGCTGTTTGACAACGCTGCGGGCCAGGTTGGAGGGAATCGCCCCGCCCAGCCCGCCGATGCCCACTTCATTGACGCCGATGATCTCTCCGGAGAGGTTTACCAGCGGCCCGCCGCTGTTGCCCTGGAAGATCTGCGCGTCGTGTCCGATCCAGCGGACCAGCAGGCCGACCTTCTCGCCCTGAAGACTGAAGCCGCGCCCGTAGGGTTCGATCATCTCGGTATTGCTCACCACGCCCTGGGTGACCGACTGGCTCAGACCCGCCGGGGAACCCATGGCCAGCACCACGTCGCCGACGCGGACCTTCTCGCTGTCGCCAAAGGCGGCGATCTCTTCCGGGGCCAGGTCCTGGCGGCTCTGGCGCGTGGAAAGATCCAGCTTGAGCACGGCGATATCGGTCATCGGGTCGCTGCCGATCAGCTCGGCCTCGACTTCCTCGCGTGTGGACATCCGGCAGATGATGCGAGTTGCGTCGCCGGCCACATGGTGATTGGTCACCACGTACCCTTCGGGGCTGATAATCGCACCGCTTCCCGAGGCGCGGAACTTGAGGATGCGCCCGCTGCGCGGGGCCTCGACCACCACATGAATGCGAACCAGGGAGGGATAGACCTCCTCGACCGATCGGTCGACTGCCTGGCGGACGTTGTCCAATGTCGGATCGCTCTGACACCCCGCAAACATGAGGATCATCACGGCCGAGAGGGCAAGCACGGCAAAACGGTTCATGCACATTCCTTTCGCTTGAATCGCAAGTCCATTGAAAACAAAGGGTATCCGTTGATAGACGCCCATGCGAAGGAAAAGTTCCCTCCCCCCAGGCGCCGGTTTTGGACGGGGGCGGTTCTTGACTTGCCCGCCGGGGGGCGTACGATAGCCTCCACTATGCGAGTACTTTCCGGAATACAACCGTCTGGCCGACTGCACCTGGGCAACTACTACGGTGCGATCCGGCAGTTTCTCCAGCTCCAGCAGCAGGGGCATACCTGCTACTATTTCATCGCCAATTACCACGCGATGACCAGCCTGCAGGACCGGGATCAACTCGATGAGATCACCCTGCACGTGGCCATGGCCTACCTGGCTCTTGGGATCGACCCCGAGCAGAGCGTGTTTTTCGTCCAGTCCGATGTCCCGCAGGTCACCGAGCTCTGCTGGATGCTCAACTGCGTCTGCCCGGTCAGCCAGATGGAAAAGGCCACCAGCTACAAGGACAAGATCGCCCGAGGACTGACCTCCAACATGGGCCTGTTCGACTATCCCGTGCTCCAGGCAGCCGACATCGTCATCTACGATGCCGACCTGGTCCCGGTCGGCGCCGACCAGAAGCAGCATATCGAGATCACCCGAGACCTGGCCGGCAAGTTCAACCGCGTTTACGATCAGGAAGTTCTCGTCCTGCCCGAGCCGCACATCCTGCCCGAAGTCGCCGTCGTTCCGGGCCTGGACGGACAGAAGATGTCCAAAAGCTACGACAATACCATCGAGATCTTCCAGACCCCCAAGCAGACCAAGAAGCGTGTGGGACAGATCGTCACCGACTCGACCCCCCTGGAAGAACCCAAGGATCCTTCCACCTGCAACGTCTTTGCCCTGCTCAAACTCATGGCCCCGGCCGAAGAGGTCGAGCAGATCGAGGCCAACTACCGCGCGGGAGGCTACGGGTACGGCCACGCGAAAAAGCGCCTTACCGAGTTGATCAACGAGCTTTTCGCCCAGGCCCGTGAGAAATACGCCCAATTGGAAGCCGACCCCGACACCGTTCGAGACATCCTCCGCGAAGGTGGCCGAAAGGCACGCGAGACGGCCGAGAAGGTCATGCAGCGGGTGCGGCAAGCTGCGGGAATCATCAAAACCTACTAAGACCCCCTGGGGCCCGCATGAGCGAATACCGCGTCAATCTGGATATCTACAACGGGCCCCTGGACCTGCTGCTCTACCTCATCAAACGCGAAGAGGTGGACATCTACGACATCCCCATCGCGAACATCACGCGACAGTACGTCCAGTACGTCGAGGTCCTCCAGCAGGTGGACCCGAACCTGGCCGGGGATTTCCTCGTCATGGCGGCCACGCTCGTGGAGATCAAGACGCGTATGCTCCTGCCGGCTCCGCAGATCGAGGAAGACGAGGAAGACGAAGGCATCGACCCCCGGGCCGAACTGGTTCGCCGGCTCCTGGAGTACAAGGCCTTCAAAGACGCCGCCGGGGAATTGAGCGAGATCGCTGAGCAGCAGGAGAAACGCCATCCCCGGGTGCCGGTCCGTCCGGACTTCCAAGCCGAGAAGCAGACCGACCTGGAGGATGTCCAGATCTGGGACCTCTTCGACGCGTTCAGCCGACTGCTGACCGAAGTGGGCCAGGACAAGCCTACCCACGAGGTGATCTACGACGATACGCCGATCGCCACGCACGCCGAGAATATCCTGGAAATTGTGCAGAACCAGGGGGCTACGAGCTTTTCACGTCTGTTTGAAGGGGCCGGGACGCGAACCGAAATCGTCGGCATCTTCCTGGCCCTGCTGGAACTGACGCGACAGAAACGCATCCTGTGTCGGCAGGACCAGAACTTCACCGATATCGAAATCCTGCTCAACCCCAACCCGCCCGAAGAGCAGGAGCCGGAACCCGAAACGCCGACCATCGACGAAGACATCCAGGGCTGAAGTCCGGCCCCGGAGCCTCAAGTCTGTCGGACTGCGTCACCTTCCTCGCCTCAGCCGGATACTCAGGCATCCAGGTCCAGTGCCGGCGAAGGATCGAGTTCGGCCATCAGGTCCGTCAGGGAAGCATCCTCCAAGCCCTGATCGGACCAGTTCATCACGGCCGGAGCACTCGGGGCCTCCACGGCCTCAGGCGCCGCCGGCAGGGTCTCCCAAGCCGATGCTTCATCAAGAAGCGATACTCCGCTGCCCCAAAGGGACGAGCCGCCTCGGCCGGTCGAATCGGAAGCCGATTCGGCCACAGCGGGGCTCTCGGCATCCGCGGCGGTAAGCGAAAGATCCGTTGCCAGGATCTCCTGCTGCGGTGCAAGGGTCGTCTCTGTGGTCTCTGTACCCCTGAGCGTCTCGGGCATCGGCGGAGCCGTGGGAAGCCCTTCTTGCGGAGGCGTCAACGCTGAAAGCGAATCTCCGAACGTCTCACCCAGCGACCGCACGTCTGCAAGCCCGACCTGGCCATCGGCGGTAATGTCGCCGTCTTCGATGTCGACCTGGGTCAAGCGGTAGTGGCTCAGGATCTGCCCGGCATCGACGTCGTCGACGACCATGTCGCTATTGAAGTCCCCGGGCAGATTCCCGAAGTAGAACACGTCCTGCTGGGCCAGCGTCGTCCGCGCCGTCGCCGGCACCGTCACGCGAACCCAGCCTCCGGTCAACGACCCATCGGGGAGGATCAGCGTAATGCGGTCGCTGCCGCCGATGCCGTCGCCCTCCCGCAGCGTCACCTCCGGATTCTGCGCAACCCAGACAGGAGCCGCAGCGTCGGTTGCAAAGTGAACCAGGAAATCCGCATCGCTCAGTTCGGCAGCGTCCGGGATCCCCGACAGGTCGACCATCAGGCCGTTAAGGCCAAGATCCGTGGCTGTCACGTTGGCTCCGCTGCCCACCTGCCCCGGAAGCAGAGCTTCGATTGTCTCGTCAATCGCCTGATCATCCGAAGCACCGGGCGAGGCGTCAAAACCATCGCCTGCGGAATTGTTGTAGAACACGTGGCGCCCCACCACCTGGGCAGCCGGCCTCTCGTAGGCGCCGAGGTCGACCGCCGAGCCCGAGACGCGGACGCCGCCGGCCAGATCCAGCGGCAGAACTTCCGTGGTATTCGTATCGGAGTCCACATCCAATACGTCGGCCGGGAGCAGCGCGCTGTTCCCGGCGTCGATGGCTGCACTGCCCGGGGCGAGTTGAAGATCCCCGTAATCGTCGTTGGCCGACTCGTCAACGCCCGACGTCGCCGGATCGTCTCCCCAGCCGTCGCCTCCGTCGGACGGGTTCCGAATGAATCCAGCGTCGGTCCCGATCAGGCTCGCACTGGTGGTAACCAGACCGTCGATTTCGTCCACGCTCCCGGCGCTGTTAAGCGTGACAATACTGTTCTCCAGCAGAACGCTGCTGTTCTGGTTGAAGATCCCTCCGCCCTCGACGGTGGCCCGGTTGGCGACAATCGTCGAGTTCTCCAGCGCCATCTGGCCCAGATACGTTGAATACAGCCCGCCGCCGCGAGAATTGACCCCGTGGGCGAAATTTCCCACGATGGCGGTGTTGGCCGCCGAGACCGAGCCTCCGAACTCACCGGTGAAGTAGATGCCCGCGCCATGCCTGCCGGAGCGATTGCCCAGGACCTCCGTCGAGACCATCCGCAGATTGGATGCGTTGTAGATCCCTCCGCCTTCCAGTTGGACACTGTTGCCCGAGATCGCAACGCGGATCAGATCCACCGTGCTCAGTTCGCCGAAATAGCCGTTGATGAACAGGCCTCCGCCATAATTGGCGGTATTGCCCGAGAGGGTCAGATCCGACAGCCGCGCCCCGGCCAGCTCGGAATTGTAGATCCCGCCCCCCAAAGACAAACTTTCATTGCCGCTGACCTGGCCGGTTCCGATCGTCAAGTCCCCGCGGTTGTAGATCCCCCCACCGACTGCAACGGCGCTGTTTCCCCCGACCTTCACCCCTTCCAGGCTCAGCGTGCCGGAATTCGAGATGCCCCCGCCGTTTCCTGCCGTCTGGCCTCCGGTAATCTCCAGGTCCGCAAGCCTTGCCGTCACGCCTGAATCCACCCGGAAGACCCGGCTAAGGCCGGCCGCATCAATCCCAAGCATCCCGTCGGGACCTTGAATCGTAACATCATCGGTTATGGCCAGTTCCGTCCCTGCCAGGGTGATTACGAGGCTGTTGCCCGCTCCGGCCTCGGCCTGCAGCGCTGCCCGATCGAAGCTGATCAGATCCGCCTCGGTCGCGCTGCCGGCCTGGACGTCATCGGTCACCGCCGTGTTGGTGTTGGCCGCCTCCAGGGCTTCGCGGAGCGTGACCACTTCGTCGGCGCCGCTGACAATATCCAGCAGGGAGTCCACCACGTAGTGCGTCGCGGACAGCAGCCGTCGCTGCTCCAGCGGCTCCAGCATGGGGGGAAGGGAAAGGCCGGAATTCTTTGCTTTCTGTGTTCGGTCGCGGTTCATCTTGCGCGCTCCATATCCTCCTGAATGAATAGTTGAGCTTCTTCCGTGCGGAAGTACTCCAGCGCTGACCCCGGCGAACACACATTGGAAATGCCGTTTTCGCCAAAAAACAATCACCCTCACTTTCAGTTATACTTATCCGAAATCGCTTTCGAACGCAAGTTTTTTTTGGTTCTTGTCCCGATTCCGGGGAATGACTTAACGACAACGGCGGCTTTGCTTATTTTGAGGTTTGTCAAGAACTTCAAGATAGGCAAGGAGACCGCCGTTGTCGAAGGAACAGCTTAGCGTTTTGTTGGGTTAATGGGAAGGGTATCGAATCGGAACTGTTGGACGGTTTGAGGCGGGCGTGAAGGGACCGACGGCGCAGGCGTGGATCGAGCTGCTGCCAGAGCCCGATCATCCGATGGTCTGCAGCGGTCGCGGCCAGGCCGTCAGACAGGTCCACGAGACCACCCAGCGCTGGATCCGCGATCTGCCGATCCTCGACGCCCAGACGCACCTGTTTGTGCATCGTCGCCGGGTGCTCTGTCCCCGTTGCGGCCCGAGGCTCCAAGAGCTCTCGTGGCTGGGACGGTATCAGCGGGGTACCCGCCGGCTGGCCGAGAGCGTCGCGCGGCTCTGCAAGGTCCTGCCGGTCAAGCACGTGGCTGAGCACTACGGGCTCAATCGCAAGACGGTCCGCCGGATCGACAAGGCCTACCTGACCGAGGCCCTCGGGCCGCCGGAGCTGGCGGGCGTGGAGAAGATCGCGATGAACGAGTTCGCCATCCAGAAGGGCCATCGCTACGCCACGGTGGTTGTCGAGCCCGACCGCAAGGAGGTGCTCTGGGTCGGACGCGGACGCAGCCGGGAAGACATCCGCCCGTTCTTCGAGCTGCTGGGCGAAGAGGAGTGCAATCGTCTGCGTGCGGTGGCGATGGACATGAACAGCGCGTATGAAGAAGAAGTGCGGGCCCAATGCAAGAATGCCGAGATCGTCTACGACCTGTTCCACGTGGTGGCCAAGTACGGCCGGGAGGTGGTCGACCGGGTCCGGGTGGACGAGGCCAACCGGCTGCGGGACGACAAGAAGGCCCGCAAGGTCATCAAGGGCTCGCGGTGGCTGCTGCTTCGCAACGCGGAGAACATCACGAAGGAGCGGGACCGCGTCCGGCTCTCGGAACTACTGGCGGCCAATCGGAAGCTCGCCACGGTGTACGTGCTCAAAGACGACCTGAAGCACCTGTGGGACTACTGGCACAAGGGCTACGCGCTGAAGTTCTGGAAGCAGTGGTACCGCCGTGCGATCCGCAGCCGAATCGAGCCGCTGAAGAAGTTCGCTCGGAAGCTGAAGGAGTACCTGCCTGGCATTCTGGCCCACTGCCGCTGGCGACTGCACACCAGCCTGCTCGAAGGCATCAACAACAAAATCAAGGTACTCAAGCGAATGGCCTATGGCTACCGGGACGACGAGTACTTCTTCCTCAAGATCCGACAGGCCTTCCCCGGTATTCACGGATGAACCAAACAAATAGGGACAGCCATGAATGGCACTGCCGTCGATTGGGGTAGGTCTTAGACAGACGGACACCGGAAGACATGACGGAATGTCTGCTTCTTCGTGGTCATCCAAGCTTGTCTGTGAACTGCTTTGCGATGCGGATGGCGTGGTCGAGCTCGAAGCCCTCGAACTCCTTTGGACGCAGGACGGGTCGCAGTCTCGCGTCGCGTTGTCGGCGGAGTTGATCGATGCGGTTGGGACACTGCTGTCCAAGATAATCAAGGTTCATTTGCTCTGGTGTAGTTTCCGGGGGTG